>CAZTWL010000003.1:0-127356 GCA_964617825.1 uncultured Verrucomicrobiota bacterium | reverse complement strand
GGCCGAACACCGCCGCCACTTTGTCGGGCCCGATCTCGGGATTCGGATTGGCCATGGCAAAAATTGCCGGGTATGCCGCCATGCCCTGGACCCAGGCGGGCTGCAGGCAGTCGGCCGCCGAAACGCCAATAAATACGTGCGCGCCGCGGAGCGCATCTTCCAGCGTACGGACGGCAGTTTTGACGGCATAACGGCGTTTCATCGCATTCAAGTCGTTGCGCCCGTCATGAATGGCCCCTTTGGAATCGCACATGACAAGAGAAACAACCCCAGCGCCCTTGAGCATATCGGCAATCCGGATGCCGGCGGCGCCGGCGCCGTTGATCACGATACGCAGATCGGCCATTTGGCGGCCGGCCAGCCGGCTGTAATTGATCACACCGGCCAGCGTAATCACCGCCGTACCCCACTGGTCGTCATGAAACACCGGGATATCAAGCATTTCGTCCAGGCGGCTTTCGATTTCGAAGCAGGCGGGCGCGGCGATATCCTCCAGGTTAATGCCCCCATACATGCAGGCCAGGCGCGCTACGGTATCAATCACCCGTTCGGGATCAGTCTTGCCGGTCCGCGCGCCGCCTTGGCGGCAGAAATCCACCGGGACCGGCCAGGCATCCACATCGCCAAACGCCTTAAACAACACCGCCTTGCCTTCCATGACCGGAATGCTGGCCGTGGCCCCCAGATCGCCCAAGCCCAGAATGGCCGTGCCGTCGCTAACCACGGCGACCAGATTGCCCTTGGCCGTACACTCATAAACCGTATCCGGAGTTTGCGCAATCTCCTGCACCGGGAGGGCAACCCCGGGCGTATAGGCCAGACTCAGGGTTTCCGGACCATCCAGAACCTTCGTCAACAATGTGCCAACTTTGCCGCCCTGATGATACTTTAAAATTTCTGCTCGACAATTGCTCATAAGATTCCCTGATGGTATTTTAGAATTTCTGCTCGACAATTACTCATAAGATTTCATACCATACCGCGGAATTTATTGGAAAGCAAAAAAATTGAAAGATCCATCAGTCAGGATTCCTATCGGTCATGCCGAAGCATTAATCGTTCATTTCATTGGCCCCCTTCGTCTATCGGTCAGGACGCCAGGTTCTCATCCTGGTAAGATGGGTTCGATTCCCGTAGGGGGCGCCAATGCAGGAAGACTGCCGAAGGATGAAGGCCCATAGGCGCCGGAAGGTGACGTACTGCAAGACAAGGACTAAACTCAGACTACAGTCTCCAGCCTTTTTTCTGACATCATGAACTCTACCCATAAACGCAATGGCATTGCCGGCGCCGGCAACTGGATTGTGGATAACGTGAAGGTCGTTGACCGTCTTCCCGCCCGCGGCATGCTGGGCAATATTCTTTCGGAAACACGGGGTACGGGCGGAGCGGCTTTCAACACGCTCGTGGATCTGGCCAGGATCGGCACGCCTTTTCCGCTTTACGGCATCGGGCTGATTGGCGAGGACAGTCCGGGAGAATTTGTCCGGCGCACCTGCTGCGACCTGGGCATCGACATGACCGGCCTGATCACGGTGGCGCACGAATCCACGGCCTACACCGACGTAATGTCAGAGGCCGGCACCATCGATCGCTCTTTCTATTATCGCCGCGGCGCCAATGCCAAGTTCAGCATCGAACACGTGCCGCTCAAGCAATTGACCTGCCGCATTTTCCACCTGGGCTACCTTCTGCTGCTCGACAGCCTCGATCAGGCGGACGAGGAATACGGCACCGTGGCGGCCCGGCTCCTGCACATGGTACAGGCCGAGGGCATCAAGACCAGCGTGGACGTGGTCAGCGAAGACAGCGACCGTTTCGGCAAAATCGTGCCGCCTTCCCTGCGCCACACCGATTACTTGATTTTGAACGAGATCGAGGCAGGCCGCACCACCGGCCACAAGGTCCGCAATGCCCAGGGCCAGCTGGATGCCGCCGCGGTCGCGGCATCCATGGAAGCGCTTTTCGCCTTGGGCCGGATGGAAGTGGTGGCGATCCACATGCCGGAGGGCGCCTATCTGCGCACGCGCGAAGGCCGCAGGTTTTCGCGCGGCTCATTGCGTCTGCCGCCCGGATTCATCAAGGGCACCGCCGGCGCGGGCGACGCATTTTGCGCCGGCATGCTGTATGGGATCCATGAGGACTGGGACTATATGAAGGCCATGCAATTTGGCGCCGCGGCGGCCGCCGCCTGCATGACGCATCCCAGCACAACCGACGGCATGCTGCCGTTTGCAAAGGTTATGGAGCTGGCCCAGCGATTCCCGGAAAGCCCCGCGCCTGTGCCGGTCTGATTTTGCGGCATATTCCTCCTTGCAAAACAAATTCAGCTGAAACAACCCGATTAAGGCCTTGTAATCCGGTTGCCGGCCGGGGATGGACAAATATACGGCCGCGCTTTATTATCGATGGCATTAACTGGTCGCATACGCCGGAAAGATTCTCTCAGCCGTATAAACGACCGCTATTGGTCCCATATTCCACGACATCCAATGCAAGGTTGCGTCCATATCTACACCGGCAACGGCAAAGGCAAAACCACGGCTGCCTTGGGATTGGCTCTGCGGGCGGCCGGCGCCGGATTGAAAATCTATCTCGGCCAATTCCTGAAAAAGGGCAATTTCAGCGAAATCAAGGCCTTGCGTCGTTTTCCCGAAATCACGGTCCGCCAATTCGGCTGCGGCCGTTTCATCAAATGCCGTCCGACTGCCGCCGAAACCGGCGCGGCTCAACGCGGTCTGGCTGCATTGCGGAAGGCAATGCTCAGCCAGGCTTACGACCTGATCATTGCCGACGAAGCAAATTGCGCGGTGACCTGCGGCCTGATTTCGGTGGAAGATCTCCTGCAGCTCATCAAGGACAAGCCGGCGCCGGTCGAACTGGTATTTACCGGGAGAGGCGCCCATCCGCGCCTGATCAAGCAGGCCGACCTCGTCTCGGTTATCCAGGCACGCAAACATCCGTTCAATGCCGGGGTCAAATGCCGGAAAGGGATTGACTGGTAGCCCAAACTTGGCGTTCACAACACCTGCGCCGATCCACTCTCCAGCACCGACGGGATCGCGTCCGGCAGCTAACTAGCGGCTGGGGGGCGGGGTGTGAGCCTCAACAGCCAGGTAGGGCGCTGGCGGATCCGCCAGCCAGCGGCAGGCCGCGGACGGAATTGGCATCCCGCGATTCGAATAATCCCAGACGATGCACACGGCGAAGATCAGCAAAACAACGCCGGCTCCAATGGCAATCCGCTGCCAGACAATTGCCGGCAACGGAAAATGCCGGGAAAACATGCCCGGCACCTTAAGCGGGGGCCATTGAACGCGGGTACTAAACATCCGGCTCACCACCGCCCAGCGTTCCATCAGCAGAGATGCCAACCGGAAAGGCGGTCTTGCGGGAATCGTCGCATATGCGCCAACCTGCAAGGGCGCCGCTGACGCCAGCGTCGCCCCGGGAACGGCCTTGGCCGGCTCGGCCTTCAAACCCCGTTCCGTGTAAGCCACTGAGGTTTTCCTGGGCGCAACTTTAGGCGACGGCGGAAACGGAAGCGCGACCGTACGGCTGTCGGCATCGAACTGTTTCAGCAGCGGTGTGGGATCCAGACCGACGCACTCGGCATAAAGCTTGATGAATCCCCGCGCGTAAACCGGCGCCACCAGCGCTTTAAAATTATTGGATTCTATCGCCGCCACATAAAAACTCGTCATCTTGGTCGCGGCAACCACGTCGGCCACGGAAATCTGGCGGCGTTCGCGCGCAGCCTTCAAAATTGCGCCAATCGATTCCATTATACATCGCCTCCCTGTTCGGGTGTATTGACGGGTATTTCGCCATCCAGGTCAATCAAAATCTCGCGCGGGTCGGACCCGTGGACCGGACCGACAATGCCTTTGTCTTCAAGCTGATCCATGAGCCGGCCGGCACGGTTGTAACCGATCTTGAGCCGGCGCTGCAGGAGTGAAACGGACGCCCTCTGGGTTTCACGAATGATGGCAATGGCGGCCTGCAGCATCTCGTCATCCACGCCATCATCCTCGATTTCCGGCACGGGGGACGAACTCTCGATCGTGGCTTTTAGCTTCATTTCATAATGCGGCTCGCCCTGCTTGCGCCAGAAATCGACGATGGCATTAATGTCGTCGTCCGTGGTCATGGCGCCTTGCGCGCGGATTAGCTTGCTGGAACCCGGCGGCAGGATGAGCATGTCGCCGCGTCCGAGCAGTTTATCGGCCCCGCTCGTGTCCAGAATCGTGCGGCTATCGACTTTCTGGGCTACCTGGAACGAGATGCGCGCCGGGAAATTGGCCTTGATCGTGCCCGTAATCACGTTGACCGACGGCCGCTGGGTGGCCAGGATCATGTGGATGCCCACGGCTCGCGACATCTGGGCCAGGCGGGCAATGGCATTTTCCACATCGGCCTGCGCCACGAGCATCAGATCCGCGAGTTCATCGATAACGATCACAATGTAGGGAATTCGGTCAGGCACACTGTCTTCCGGATCCTCCTCGCCGACAAGATCGGCCGCCGGCAATTTTTGTTCTACCGGCCGGCTGTTGAATCCCTGAATATTGCGGACACCTACCTTGGCAAACAATTTGTAACGGGCTTCCATTTCATTGATCGCCCAGTGCAGGCCGAGCGGCACCCGCTTGGACTCGACAATGACCGGCGCCACCAGATGCGGCAGGCTGGCATAATGAGCGAATTCGACGCGCTTCGGATCCACCAGCATCAATTTGAGCTGGTCAGGCGTGCGCGACATCAAGATGCCGGCCAGGATGGAATTCATGCAGACCGTCTTGCCGGAACCCGTGGCGCCGGCAATCAGCAGGTGCGGCATGGACGCCAGATCGGCCACCAGGTCGTTGCCGGCCACATCCTTGCCCATCACCAGCGGGATGGCGCAGCGCATGGTATTCCACGTCTTGCTCTCCAGGATTTCGCGCAAATACACCTTGGTGGCGCTCGAATTCGGCACTTCGATGCCGACCACGCCTTTACCGGGAATCGGGGCCTGCACCCGCACGCTGGTGGCTTTCAGGGTTAAGGCCAGATTGTTGCTGAGCTGGGCGATGCGCTCCACGCGCACTCCGGCCGCCGGCTTTAATTCATATTGGGTAACGACCGGACCTTGCTCGTAATTGACCACCTCGCATTCGACGCCAAAATCCGCCAGCGTTTCCTTGAGAATCTTGGCGGTTGTCTGAAAATCGCTTTCAATGCCCCGCGCCCCGGACAAAGGAATCGGCTGCAAAAGGCTGATCGGCGGCAATTCATAATGATCGTTCTGCAGCAGGTTGGGCTTGGGCAGGTTGACCTCCCGGCTGACGCTTTTTTCGGGAGCGCCGGACCGCGCCGGTTTCTTTGCTTCCAGCGGCGCCGGTTCCGGAGGGGTAATTACCGGAGGCGGCGTCGGCGAGGCCGCGGGAACCGCCTGATCAACCGGCAATTCCCTGGCCTGCCGTTGTTCTTTGCGCATGGCCTTTTCCTTGAGTGAAATCTGGCGGGCAAGGTCACGCTCCTCGCGGGCAATGATTTCGAGCCGGTCGCGGCGGGCATTTATGCCAGCCATCATCCTTGCATGCAGCCCGCGGATCTGGTCCGCCAGAATGCGGCCAAACCCGGTCATGCGCTGGAAGCCGACGCAAAGCGTCAATCCGATCACCAGTAATCCAATCAACAGAATCGTGGCTCCGGCCTGACCAAGCCACCCGGCCAACCAACGGTCGGCAATCAACCAGCCGACGACGCCGCCGGTGACACCTGTAATATTAAACCGGGCATCCATCCGGCCCCACCCTGACGGGTGCAAAGCCAGCAGACCGCTCAGGGCCAGCAGAAACATGAAAACCCACAGCAGGCGCCACCCGATCCGTTCGTCCGGCCGGAACAGGAGCAGCAGTCCGATCAGGATACAACCCAGCGGCGTCAGCCAGGCGCCGTTGCCGAACATCATGATAACCACAAAGCCGAACCAGGCCCCGACCGGACCGATAAAATTAAGCGGCGGATCGTTGGGCGGCGCCTGGAGAACGGCAATATCTCCCAAGTCATAGGATACCAGCGCCAAAATCATCAACGCGCTCAGCGTCAAAACCCCAATCCCCGCCAGTTCGCGGATTCCCGCGCGCCTTTCTTGACTCGATTCCGCCATGTATCAGACTCCCATCTGCTCAAAAAAACTCAAGCCGGATTCCAAAGCTGAGCAAAGCGCATATATGTTTCCGGACAATTATTAATGTAACCGCGGCGCTGACTCCGTGGCCGGCGCGGCTGCGGCAACTTCGATTTTCCTTAACATTCCATCTTAGGCCGCCAAAGGCAGCAACCAACAGCTCCGCGTCAGGCGCAGTCATCGCGGAGCGGACGTCACGACCCGCACAGTATGCGGTTCAACGGAGGCCGACACGGCTTTCCCCAACGGCAAAAACACCTGCACGGGCAAATCATAGGTTAACGATCCATCCAGTTCCTGGCACTCCACAAAAGCTTTCGGCATCACGGACTGCAGATCTTCCAGCGTTTCCGGCGAGCCGGTAACCACCACGCGCACCCGGGGAGGAATGACCTCGACCCGCTCCGACGCCTGGGGCTTGACGAAAATGGAAACCGGCACGTTATCCCATTCCAGGGTTTCGGTCCGCTCGGAAATGACCACCTTGACCAGGACTTCCGGCGGCTCGACAACGGCCGTCCAGGTATCGCTGGGCATCAGCACACGACAGCGCTTCGTAAAACCTTCGACCCGCCCTTCCACATCGACGGATTCGGTATAGACCCATTCGGTCTTCTGCAGTTGCTGGGCCGGCCCTCGCAAGGTCACAAAAGCCGGATCGCAGATCAGCGCCTCGACCTCGCCGGCAAATGGCTTGCCGGACGCCCGACTTTGCACGGGCACTTTTTTCTCCTGTTCGCGATCAAGGCTCACCTTTACCCGGCCCGGTTCCACCAGGATCGGGCGAACATTGCGCGGCACTTTGATTGCGGAAAGCGGCACGGTGATTTCGCCGGACCCGGCGATGGAATTCGTGCGCAGATCCACGACCGCCTTGATCTGTTTCGCATCCATCTGCCGAATGTCATCCTGGGATCCCCTGAAAGTCACGCGAACCGAATGCTCCGACTGGTTCAACACGGCCCAGCCATCCTCCACGTAGATCTCCAGAGGGATATCCGGCAGGACAACCTCGAAGCTGATGGTTTCCTGAATCGCCAGCCAGGAAATGATCGCCGCCAGCAGCGCGAGGATCTTAATGCCCAGGTTGTGCAATAAAAATGCTTTCATGCTGTCCCTAATCGCGCTCCGCACCCCGCCCGAACCGCCGCCGGCCCCAGCGCCACACCTGCTGCGCCTGGCGCTTGAGATGCGCCCCGATGGAATCTGCCTTGGCGGCGTGCAACAATAAGCCGGTCAATAAATGGCGCAAATGATTTTCATCCAGGTTTTGCATCAAGCGCCCATCGTGGCTGATGGAAATCATGCCGGATTCCTCGGAAACCACGATTACCACGGCATCGGTCTCGTCGCTCAACCCCACCGCTGCCCGATGACGCGTGCCGAGTTCCTTGCCAAACTCATCCTGTTCGGACAAGGGAAACATGCAACGCGCCGCCACGATCCGGTTCTCCGCAATGATTACGCCCCCATCATGGAGGGGCGCATGGGGCATAAAAATGCCTTCCAGCAGTTCGGGCGTCACGGAACTATCCAGCTTAATGCCGGTTTCCTGGACCTGGCGCGTGCCGATGGCCCGCTCGATGGCAATCAGGGCTCCGATTTTGCGAAGCGCCAGGTAACCCGTCGCCTGGACAATATGATCCACCAAGGTCTCATTGTTATACGAGTTGCCGAACAGATGCTGCTTGCCCAATTCGGCCAGCGCCCGCCTGATTTCCGGTTGAAAAATCACCAGCACCGCCACCGCCAGATAAACCGAAAAGCGCCCCAACAGCCAGTTCAAGGCATCCAGGTGGATCAGGCGGGTTAAAACAATCAAGCCGATGAAGAGCAGCACCAGTCCGGTCAGCACCGGTGCGCCGCGCGTGCCCTTGAGAAAAAAGAACAGGTAATAAAAAATAACCGCCAGGCACAGAATTTCGATCCAGCCGTTTATGTCCGGAAACTCAACGCGACTCCACACGACATTTCTCCTTCAGTAACGCGCGCACAACCTGAACCACGTCGTGCGTGGCTTGCACATCATGCACGCGCAGGATTTGCGCCCCTTCGCCCAGGCAAAACGCCAGCGCGCCCAGAGTGCCGGCGCCCCGCTCATCCACTCCGCGCCCGGTCATCTGCCCGATAAACGCCTTGCGGGAAAGCCCCACGACAATCGGCCGGCCGCACATCCGCAACGCACCCAGGCGGGCCAGAATGGACACATTATGCCCAGCCAGCTTACCGAAGCCGATTCCGGGATCGATCGCCAGAGTGCGCCGGGCCAGTCCCGCTCGTTCCGCATAATCCACGCGCGCCATCAAATAGTCGCGCACCTCCAGGACCACGTCGGCATATTGCGCCTGCGCCTGCATGGTGCGCGGATCGCCGCGCTTATGCATCAAAACGACACCCGCCCCGTAGGCCCTGGCCACATCGGTCATGCGGGGATCGGACTCCAGGGCGGAGACATCGTTGATGATATGCGCGCCGGCGGCCAGGGCGCGCTCGGCCACCTCGCTCTTCATGGTATCCACGGAAAGCACAATGTCCTCGCGCCGGTCGAGCGCTTCAATCACCGGCACGACACGCTCCAGCTCGTCCTCCAGTGAAACCGGCATGGCGCCTGGCCGGGTCGATTCCCCGCCCACGTCAATGATGTCGGCGCCTTCCTGAACCATCTGCAAACCGTGCGCCACCGCCTGGTTCTTATCGTGATAGCGCCCGCCATCCGAAAACGAATCCGGAGTCACGTTCAGGATGCCCATGATCAGCGGCCGCTCGTCCGGCGCAAACACCCGATTCCGGCATTGCCAAATCATGCCGGCTTCTGGAGATTCCGTGTCAGCGCGCATATCCATACACACCGTTCCGGCTGCGTGAACGTTCAGTGCCCGGTGTTCGGGAGCCATCCCGGCGGCAGGAGTCGATTTCACTCGCAACAGACCTTACCGTTTCGCAGCCCAGCCCGCACATTATTACCGTGTTACGAAGGCTGCCCGGCCAGTTTTTCGGCAATGCCCCGCCAAACACGACCCGCCGCCGCGCCATGCCTTTTAATTGGCCGGCACGGCGGCCGCCAAAGTCTGCCCGCCTACTGTCCCTGCCGACTTTGTCTCTTCCGGCTTGGTATCTTCCGGTTTTGGCTCTTCCACTTTCAACAATGCTTCCGCCGCCGCATGTTCCTCGTCGCTCAAAAGGCGTCCATGCTTGACGATTTCATCGACGTCGCGGCCATCCAGCGTTTCGCGCTCGAGCAAAAGCCTGGCAATCATATCGAGCTTGTCGCGGTTCTGCTGGAGGATATCCATTGCCTGGCGATAGGCGTCATGCAACAGCTTGGCAACCTCGACATCGATGCGCCGGGCCGTTTCCTCGCTAAAATCCTGGTTGCGGGCCACTTCCCGGCCAAGGAAAAGCAGTTCCTCCTGGGCGCCGAAAGTTTGCGGCCCCAGGGCGGCACTCATGCCCCAGTTGCAGACCATCAGCCGGGCCAGATGCGTGGCTTGCTTCAGGTCATTGCCGGCGCCGGTGGTAATATCGCCCAAGACCAGTTCCTCGGCGGCGCGCCCCCCCATCATGCCGCAGAGCGTCCCTTTGAGTTTTACCAGGCTTTCGGTATATCGATCTTTTTCCGGCAACTGCATGGTCGCACCCAGATAGGCCGTGCCGCGCGGAATGATGGTGAGCTTGTGCAGCGGCTCGCTCTTGGCCACCAACTGCAGTACCAGAGCATGGCCCGATTCATGGTAGGCAGTCAATCGCTTGGTTTCCTCGTCCAGCACCCGACTGCGACGCTCGCGGCCCCAGCGGACTTTGTCGCGCGCCTCCTCGAGGTCATTCATGTCCACGGCTTTTTTGCCTTGCCGCGAGGCCAGAAGCGCCGCCTCGTTGATCAGGTTGGCCAGATCCGCGCCGGAACAGCCGGAAGTGCCGCGCGCCAGTCGCTTGAGATCCGCATCTTTGCTCAGCACAATTTTTTTGGCGTGGATTTTCAAAATTTCTTCGCGCCCTTCCAGGATCGGCAGGTCGATGACAATCTGGCGGTCGAACCGGCCGGGACGCAGGAGCGCGGGATCCAGCACATCGGGGCGATTGGTAGCTGCAATGATGATCACTCCCGCCTGGGTTTCAAACCCGTCCATTTCGACCAGCAGGGCATTCAATGTCTGCTCGCGCTCGTCATGTCCGCCGCCAATCCCGCTGAACCGGCTGCGGCCGACCGCGTCGATTTCATCGATAAAAATGATGCAAGGCGCGCTCTTCTTGCCCTGTTCGAACATGTCCCGGACACGCGAGGCCCCGACGCCGACAAACATCTCCACGAAATCCGACCCGCTAATGCTGAAGAACGGCACATCCGCTTCGCCGGCAATGGCCTTGGCCAGCAGCGTTTTGCCGGTTCCCGGAGGCCCCATCAGCAGGACGCCCTTGGGCATATGGCCGCCCAAAGTCTGAAATTTTTTGGGGTCCTTGAGGAATTCGACGATTTCCTCGACTTCCTCCTTGGCTTCCTCCACGCCCGCCACTTCCGCGAAGGTGATTTTGTTGTGATCTCGCGCCAGCAGGCGGGCGCGGCTCTTGCCGAAACTCATGGCGCCATGGCCTACCGACCGGATCTGCCGCATTACCAGAAAATAGAGGAGCCCCAACACCAGGAGAAACGGCAAGGCCCCCTGCAGGATTTGCCAGAAATCGATTTTCTGGCGATTAACCTCGAAGGGCACGCCCTTTTCGATCAGCCAGTCCTGAATCCCATCGGTCAAGACAATACCCACTTTAAATTTCTTGGGCTTGCCTAATTTCGGATCCACATCGGTCAAATCGCCGCGAATGTATTGGGCCCCGGCAAGTTCGGTGAAAATCTCGCATTTGCGGATTTTTTTATTTTCCACAAGGCTGACGAAGTCCGGATTGAGCTTGATTTCCTCCACCGTCTCGTGGCCACTCTGGAAAAAATTGAAGATCAGCAGGAACAGGATCGGCACCAAAAGCCATAATCCCATGTTGCGCATCACATTTTTGGTGCGATCATCGTCCGGCTTGGGCGGGACAGGAGATTTATTCGGTTGATTGGAATTGTCCATTAGAAAACCACCACGCTAAAAAAACGCCAAAGACACCGACTTATCCCGCAAACCAGATTACGCAGCTTTGCCAAGCTCGCCTAAGCACGGAGTTCAGCGCCCAGGCAAATACAGCCTCGATCCTGCCATAGCGCAGCACAAAGGCAAATCACGGAGAAGGAAGCGGGCTCCGTTGCTTCAGACACTATCAAAAGCGCATGGCTTTGGCAACCCGCCAAACACAAATGCCATATTCTTTTTGCAGGTGAGGCAGGAGATGCGCAGGGGTGTCGCGGTAACGCGGCCTAGCCGGCCGTCTGGTTCCGGAAAACCCAGTTTTCCGAGCTTCAGATCATGTGGGTTTGACCCAAGGCCGGCGTTCGGCCGCGACAAGCTCGATATCCAGCCGCGCCGGCTGCAGACCTGCCGCCCTGGCATAGACCCGGAGCGTTCCCGCCACGCTGCCCGCCTTGACGGCCACGGCGCACAGTCCCGCGCGCATGCGCCTATCCGGGCTGGGCACGGGAACATGATCGCAGACATCGGAACCCGTACCCACGATTCGGCCGTAACTATTCGTATCGAAGCTAATCAGCGGCGCCGCATCCGGCACCATGCGCCCCTGCCCGTCCTCGCACCAGCAGGTAACGATTGCCAGGTCCTCGTTGTCGGCGCGCACATCGTCATCCTCCAAGCGCAGTTTCAACGCCACGGAAGGTCCGGTAGTGGCAACGGTCTCGGAAACGACTGTTTTGCCGCCGTTGCGCCCCTGCACCATAAGCGTTCCGGGGCGGTATTTCAGCATCCATACACCGTGGCCATATTTTGCGGGTTTTTGCGCGCCGAGACTCTTCCCATCAAAAAACAGCTCAATTTCCTCGCAATTGGTATAAACCCAAACCGCAATCTCCTCGCCTTCGCGACCGGCATGATTCCAGTGCGGCAGGATATGCACCATCGGGGCAGCAGACCAGTGCGACAGATTCTGATAAAAGGCATCCTTGGGTTGAAGAAACAGGTCCAGCGCGCCGGACTGCGAACACAGGCGCGGCCACACGGTTTCACCGCGATGCTCGATCCCAGCCCATTGATACGCCCCGGCCACCCAAGGGCGATCCGTCATATGCTTCCAAGTGGCCTCCCGCGTGTTATTGAACATTCCCACCGGATGGTCGTAAGCGGAAAAGTAACCGCGCAGAGTGTCATCGCCCAAATACCATCCCCGGGTCGTCCCCACCGCGCAGCATTCGGAGGCGATTACGGGCAATTGCGGATGCTTGGCGTGGATCTTGTCATACTGATCCAGATTATAATTGATACCGACCACTTCGGAAATTCCGGTCGCCGGGCTGTTGAGCGGATCATAACTGATTGCCGTCGTCACCGGACGCGACCGGTCATAGCGTTTGACGAAAGCCGTCATGGTCTCCATGATGCGCTTGCCCGTCTCGGTCGAAAGGCAGGGCTCTTCGTTTCCCACCGACCACAAAATGACGCAGGGATGATTTCGGTCGCGTTTAAGCAGCATCTCCAGCTGTTCGAGCCCCGCTTTACTCGATTCGAACCAGCGCGTCTCATCCATCACCAGGAAGCCCAACTCGTCCAGAGCATCCATTGTGGCCTGCGCGGGCGGGTAATGGGACGCACGGTAGCCGTTGGCGCCCATCGCCTTGAGCCGGCGCAGCCGGTAGCGATGCACGCGGTCGGGCATCGCCTTGCCTGTCAGGCCGTAATCCTGATGGCAGCACACGCCCTTGATCTTTACGTTTCTCCCGTTCAAAAAGAAGCCCTGCTCCGCGCTGAATCGGATGGTACGGAATCCAAACCGCGTATCCACCCGGTCGATCGCCTGCTCTTCGACAAGGACAGTCGTGCGCAGCGTGTAGAGATGCGGGGCATCAAGATCCCACAGCGCCGGATTTTCAACGCGCAGCATCTGACGCAAAATGGATTTATCCTTGCCGGGAATATCCGCCGGGGCTTCCACTGAGGCAACTTCATTCCCTTTGGCATCGATGATTGCGGAACGCACCCGCGCGGATGCCGGGGCCAGCGCATCGTTGCGCAGGGTCGTCTCCACGGGAACATCCCAAATACCGCTTGCGGTTTTTTGGGGATTGATCCATACGCCCCACAGGTCGACAGATATGCGCGCCGTTTTAACGAGCCAAACATGGCGGTAGATGCCGGCGCCCTCATACCACCACCCCTCATGGTCGGAGGCGTCGACGTGCACCGCAACGACATTGTCCGCCTCGAACTTAACGATATCGGTGATATCCACCTCGAAGGAGGTATAGCCGCAGAAATTGCGCGCCATCAGGCAGCCGTTGACATACACCGTGGCATGCACGGCAATCCCCTCGAAAAACAGGACAATGCGTTTATCGCGGTCGGCGCCATCCAGGCGAAACCGGTTGCGGTACCAGGCATTGTGATAGTCGAAATAGCCCAAGGTATCGTTGGCCTGCTCCTGAGGCGTCTGACAGATAATGTAATCGTGCGGCAGATCAACCGTCACCCAGCGCTCGGTACAGGTCTCGCTGTTTTCGGCATAATTCCGGGCGGCCGGCCCCCACAGGGCGCGTTCCGTTTTCGCATGCAGATAAAGCGGCGACTTGTTCGTCGGCATCACAGTCGCCACATCGCCGGCATGGAATTTCCAATTGAAATCGAAAAGCAATTGTTCGCGCATATCGACCTCCCAATGATTAGGGGCGCTTAAATCGTCCCGGCGCCGATTACCGGACAACGCTGACCCAGCGATCCGGGGTCTGGCAGGCGGAAATCGCGGCGGCTAATGTCGCGGCAATCTCGATTGTCTCCGCCGCCGGTACGGGAGCTTTCCCTGTTGCAAAGAATTCGAGCATGGCCTTGATGAGATTCGGGAAGAAATCGGAGAGTTTATCGAGGACTATTTCCCGCTTGGCGCCGGCGATCGCCAATCCGAATCCTTGCGGCAGCATCCAGGTGAGGGTTCCGCGCCGGCCATCGGCATATTCGACAAGCACGTGGCGCGAACGGGCGCCGTGACCGCAGGCCATCACCCTCTTTACCCCGCAGCCCATCAGGCTTACCATCATTTCCAGCTGATGGATACCGTATTCCTCGAAACTCCGTCCGCCGCCGCGGACGCTGACAAAGTCGATCGGCTCCCCGGCCAGCGATGATTTTGCGGCGCTCAACTCCGCGGCAAAGCGCAAGGCCGACGACGAGAACAAAGGCGTATGATGCTTGGCCGCCAAGTCGAACATCCCGCGGGCCACTGTGCCATCCGGCGCAAAAGGCTTGTCAACATAAACGGGCTTGCCGCTTTGCAGCGGCAATTCGGCAAGCTTTGCGTGCGCCTCGGGGTTGGCCGGGGCCAGCACACAAATGACATCGCATTGCGCAACCACTTCAGCAATGGACCCAGCCGGGGTCACCCCGAAATCGCGGCACCAGGCCGCCAGGGGACGCCGGCCTTCCATCGGTTTCTCCTCCCATGCCATGGCCACCTCGAATTCGTTTTTGCCGAATTCCTTGATCCACTGCGGATAATTATTCGCATGCCATTCGTCGATGAACAAATCTATGAATCCGATCTTCTTCATTGTTTTCTCCTTGTTTTCCTGTCCAGGTAATATTCGTAATATGTCTTGGTCTCGATTCGTTCGGCGGCGTACCTGATAAATTTTGCGGTCCAGTCGAGGTTTTCATCGAAAAGCGTGCTGGTCCAGTCATGCTGCAGGTGCGACCAGCAGATATCCTGCCGGGCCACGGCATCGACCTGCTCCCTGAGATATTGGTGGTAATCGGCCAATTTTTCCCAGCCGTGGTCATGGCGCCACTGCGCGTCCAACCACCCTTGCACAGGAAACTCAAGCAGATCGGGAAAGCCCTGGCGGTCATACCAGAAGGGTTGGATATCCCAGCCGAGCGGGAAATAATCCAGGCTGTTGCGGCCATACGAACGCGTGTAGACGAGGCCGTGCCTGGCAATAATTTCAAGAATATCCGGCCGGTCGGATAATCCGCGGTAATAGGTATAAGGAGCGGTCAGCCCCTTGCACTCAACGCCGAAATGTTTTTTTAACAGCGCGGCCGGCCTGGCAATTTGCTCCTCAATGCGCCCAAAGTCCAGGCCTCGCAAATAAACCCGGCTGCCCGTTTCCTCCACGACCGTTTTCAGGGGATAATGCTCCTGGGTATGCTGGGCCAGTTCGAACAGGCCCGAGGCCAGGCAGGACTCCAACTCCCGCAAATGACCTTCGATGCAGTGGCCGACAACGAAGAGCGTGGCGGGCACCTTGAATTCGCGGTGAACGCTCACTATCTTTTTCAGGAAGACAGAGACGGAGTCCTCCCGCACTTTCAGGCCCACCCACTTTTCCCCAGGGACCCGGCCGGGGATTCGTTCCACGTCATATCCGATCAGCAATGTCGAAGCCATATTATGCCCAATCTTTGAAAGCCGTTGAAAATTTCTTGCGGCTCAGCCAGAGACTTCGCCCTTCCTTTAACTCGATGGTTTCGGCAGGGCAAGGCGCCGCACCGAGCCGCCTTGCCTGGCCATTATATTTCGATTTTATCCGCCGTGTAAACGATGGTGCAGTCGGGATGTTTCAACAAGCAGGAAGCCGGGATTTCGGGGGTAATCCGCCCGGCTTTAATTTTGCGCAGCGGCGCGGTTTGCTCGGCAAAACAGGCCAGGAGCATAATTTCGCGGGCCTGCAGGATCGGGCGCATACCCATGGTTGCCGCCCGGGCCGGAACAAGCGCGAGATCATTGCCCGCCGTCAGGGCTGCATTCGTTTCCAGTGTGCGCTTTTCCAGATTCACCACCCGTGAAGGGAGCAGGCAAAACGCGTCTGCGGTTATCGCCGATTCCGCGAGCGGCTCGTTAAAGGCGATGTGCCCGTTGAAGCCGATCCCGAGCAGCTGAAAATCGATGCCGCCGGCATCCGCAATGGCCTGGTCATACCCCGCGGCATCCGTGGCATTGGGGAACATGATCCGCTCCCGGCGCAGTCCCAGCCCTGGGTCCAATTTATCGAAAAGCCTGGCGCGCATATACGCGTCGTAACTTAGCGGATGCGAGCTGGCCACATTGCGGCCGTCCGCGCCGACATATTCGTCCAGATTGAAGGTGGTCAGCCCCGCGAGGTTGGTCCCATTTTTGTTGAGCATGCCCGCCAGCAGCTTGTAAAGCTCAATCATCGTATTCCCGGTGGCCAGCCCGATATTCACCGGCTTGCCGGCCTGCGCTTTTGCGGAAATGACGGCATACATGCGCTCCGCCGCCAGAACGCTCATGGCCTCGTAATTTTCGACTGCGATCCATTTCATGCAACTTTGCCTTCCCTGCTATCGAAATTGCGGATCATTGCTGTTATTGAACAATGCCCGCCTTGCCGAACACGAAGTCTTTGGGCGAGATTTTTTCCAATGCTTCCGGATGGTGCATGGCGGGGTACGGCGCCGAAACAAACGGGCGCGCCCAACGAATGGCGTTACCGATAACCTTGATGACGTTCGGGTCGTAATAGGTCGGGAACGTTTCATGTCCGGGCCGGAAATAAAAGAGTTTGCCGTTGCCGCGCTGGAGGGTGAAGCCGCTGCGAAAAACTTCGCCGCCTTCGAACCACGACATCAGAATGATTTTGGCATCCCCGGCAATCATAAACGGTTCGCCGTACATTTCTTCATACGGCAGCTCGAAATGTTCCGGCAATCCGGCGGCAATCGGGTGGGACGGATCGATCACCCACAGCCGCTCACGGTCACCGGACTCGCGCCAATGAAGCTTGCCGCTCGTTCCGTTGAGCGCGCGGAATATTTTCGACATGTGCCCGGAGTGGAGAACGACGATTCCCATGCCTTCCCAGACGCGCGTTTGCACTCTCCGGACAATCTCATCGGCAACCTTCTCGTGAGCGGCATGCCCCCACCAGAGCAGAACGTCCGTATTATCGAGAACGGCTTGCGTCAAACCATGCTCCGGTTCTTCGAGCGTGGCCGTGCGGATATTCAAATCCTGCGCCGCCAGGTTTTTGGCCAAGGCGCCATGGATGCCATCCGGATACAGAGCCCTGACCGCCGGGTTGGTTTTTTCATGAACATATTCGTGCCAGATCGTGACGTTGATTTTTGGGTTGTCCATTCGTCTCTGTTCCTTATTTTATGGTTAAAACAAAATGGTTTTGTTTTGTTGAGCGGCCTCGATCAGTCCCAGCGCAACTCGAACCGAGTTGAACCCGTCGCGCAAGGTCGTGCGCGGCGGCGTGCCTTTGGCAATCATGTCAATAAACGCCAGCATTTGCGGCATCGTCGGTTCGACGAACAACTCGGTATGTTCGCCTTTGCGGTAGACATGCAACTTGTCGCCCGCCTCGCAAATGGCGCAAGCTTTATCGCCGTACACTTCAGTTCGACCATAGGGCACCCCGTAACGCTGCCAGCTTCCATCGATATTGCAGATGACGCCGTTTTTATAGGTAATTGTGCCGGAAACATAGTCCATCGGCTGCGGCAAAGAGCGATCAAGCATCAGGCTGCGTCCGCTGACGCTTTGCGGTTCGCCAAAATACCAGTTTAACTGGTCAAAAAAATGCGACATCATATCGAGAATTACCCCGCCGCTGCGCTCAAAATCGGCGAAAAATGAAGTTCGATCGCGATCGTAGCTTGAATGACAAAGAGCAATCTTAGCCATTCTTACGACCCCGAGCTCTCCCGCCGCGATAAGTTGCTTCAAACGCGCACAGGCGGGTAGATAGCGGCGCTGATGTCCCACCATTACCAAAGCCTTTTGTGCCTCCGCCCGCTTCAAAAGATCTTCGCCATCGGCCAAGTTCCGCACCAGGGCCTTTTCGCAAAAAATATATTTCTTCCCGGCCTCGAGCAGCTCTACCATTGTCCGATAGTGCTGGTCGGAATAATTGCACACCAGCACCGCGTCAATGGCGGAATCGGCGGCTAGTTGCGAACTATCCGGATAGATTTTTTCAACCCCATATTTTTTTGCAAAGGTCCTTGCCGCTTCAGGAACGATGTCATATACGCCAATAAATTGGCAGTCTGGACGATTTTTTAATGTCTCCGCATGGGCGTTGGCCATCCGGCCGGCCCCAATAACTGCCAGGTTGATCATATGGCGCTGTTCCTTTTTAAATGCCTACTCCGTTTTGTTGCGAATCAATTCCCAACACGATTCACAGATCGTTTGAATATATTGAGGCTCTATTTTTTTTATTCAACTGAAAAAAATATTGTCACCGAGATTGCTGCTATCTACCGACTGTTGCCGCAATATATTCCGACAAGCCGCGCACGGGTTGTTTCAACCGGAACACCGCGCCGGCCCGGTCTTGTGCATAGTCGGGTTCATGCCACGGATAATTGGCCGTGGTAATAAAAATATCGGAGTAATCCGGCCCGCCAAACGTCAGGCAACTTATTTTGACGATGGGAAAGCGAAATTCCAGCAGTTTTGCGCCGGCCGGGGAATAGCGCGCCAAGCGGGCGCCGTTCCACTGGGCTGACCAGAGACAGCCTTCGGCATCAACCGTCAGCCCGTCGGGCAATCCTTCGTCTTCAGGCACTTTGATTAACACCGTCCGGTTGGCCAGCGTCCCCGCATCCGGATGATAGTCATAACCGTAAATGACCCTTTCGTTTGTGACGGTAAAATAGAAATGCTTTCGATCGGGCGAAAAACCCATCCCGTTGGGCATGCCGGCGGTCACCGGTTCCAGGCAGGAAAAACGTCCGTCGGTTTCCATCCGCCAAAGCGAACCGGCCCCTCCTTTTTCAACCGGCGCAACGCCGCAAAATACACGGCCAGCCGGATCGGCAATAACATCGTTGAAACGGGTAGACGCCGCGGCCGCAAGTTCGGCCTTGAGGACGGGCGTTTTCCCAGGTTGCCAGCGCCAAACCCGGCCCTGCGCCGCAAACAACAATACGCCATGATCACGGGCAAAAGCCATCCCGCCGATTTTGCCGATATCCAGCCGGAAACGTTCATATTTCTCGACGGGGTCATCCAGCCGTTTTCTATAAACATCTCCGTTGGCAACATCGACCCAATAAAGGGCCTGTTCCTTTGCGTTCCAAAGCGGACCTTCGCCAACCAGGCAACGGCAATCGGCAAATATTTCAAATTGATTCGGAACAACCTTGTTTACAGGCACCGATTGTATCTCCTTAAGGAGTCATCCAGAGACCGCCGTTTACATTAACGATTTCACCGGTCATATAGCTGGATTTGACGGTATAAAGCACCGCGCGGGCAATTTCTCCGGTCGTCGCGCCACGATGCAGGGGGATCTTCTGATTGCGCTCCTCGATTTCAGCCGGAGTCAGGTTTTTAACTAAATTTTCCGTCACGATCATGCCGGGAGAAACGGTGTTGACGGTGATGTTATACGGTGCGGCCTCAAGGGCAAAACAGCGCGTCAGTTCATTCAACCCCGCCTTGGATGCCCCGTAATGCATCATGCGGCGAGGCACCGCAACATGCTCCTGTATTGAAGAGATATTGACCACACGGCCCCAGCGCCGCTTCTTCATGCCATCGATCACAGCCAGAATTGTCAGGTGCGGACCAATCAGATTGACGGCAAGCATCTTGGCAAACCAAACGGCTTCCGTATCTTCCGGCTGCCGATGATACGGATTGAGCCTGGCATTATTAATCAGGATATCGATGGGATCCAATTCTTTGAACTTTGTTGCAATTTCATTTTCATCCGTGATGTCGCATTGGAACAGCTCGGCCAAACCGCCGGCGCGGCGAATGCCCTCGATCACGATCTTGGCCTTATCGACGCCATGGGCGCAGTTTACATAAACATGGCAGCCCTCTTCGGCAAATATTTGCGCGATGACCGCGCCCAGCCCTTGGGACGCCCCGGTAACCAGCACGTTTCTTCCCTTTAAGCTTTCTTCTTTTAGCATGAACGTTCTTCCTTCCTGCATTGCTACCCTTTCCGTTTGGGCAAAGGGCGGGTAGCGCGCGAAGTCCTCAGTTGTTCCGTACTCCCGTTTTTGCAGCATCCAGATGCATTTTGGCAAGCCTGCTTATTTCTTCCCAGTTTTTCGCGCATACAAGCGCGGGTTTAATAATTGACGCGCCGGCCAATACCGCAACCGCGCCGGCGTTCAAGAAGCCCGCCACGTTACCCGGATTGATTCCCCCGGTCACCATGAATTTAATATGGGATAACGGCGTTGTTACCACTTTTATGTAGTCAAGCTGGTCCGGCAGGATCGGGAATATTTTCACGATATCCGCGCCAAGCTCGCTCGCGTTGACTATCTCGCTGGGCGTATACGCGCCCGGAATCGACAGCATGTTCAGATCTTTTGTGCGCTTGACGATCGGCGCGTTGGTGTTGGGCGACACGATAAAACGAGCTCCGGCGGCGTGGGCAGCTTCTACTCCGGCAACGGTTAACACGGTTCCAGCTCCGGTCAGCATTCCGCCGGCAATCGATATTTTTATCGTTTGGGAGGTCTTGACCAGCGTATCGGGATCACATGGATCAAAGGCGATTTCCAGGATGCGGATGCCACCCTTATAAAGCGCCTTGACGACATCTTCCATTACCTCGACGTCAACATGGCGCGCCAGCGCAATGAAGCGTTGTTGTTCGATCAGCGCAAGTGCATCCATCGTCAGATTCCTTTGAAATAATAAAAACAATCATCCTTAGGCCGGATGTCGGTGAGCGCTCCGGTGTAATGCCGCAGGTTGCGCGGCTTGTACGGATGCTTTTTGATTTCTTCCTCGTTCAGCTCGATTCCGAGTCCGGGTTTATCGGGGATCATAATATGACCGTCGGCATACACAACTTCCTCGTTGGAGAAATTCTTCCGGAAAGAGCCATCGGTCAGCATGATTTCATGAATTAGAAAATTAGGAACGCATGCCGCCAGCTGCAATATGGCGGCATTGGATATCGGTCCGCTTGGATTGTGGAACGATACCGGGATATGATTGGCTTCCGCCATGGCCGCGATTTTTTTCGATTCCATGATTCCACCCGCATGAAAAATATCCGGCTGGGCGATATCAACCGCTTTTTTGTGGAAATAATCCTGAAACCCGAACTTAGTATAGACGCGCTCTCCGCCGGAAATCGGTATCGGCGATTTTTCGCGCACGCTTGCCGTGGCGTCGAAATTATCCGGCGGACATGGCTCCTCCATCAGCATCGGCTTAAACGCAACAAGTTCGCGGGCGATTTGTATTGCGGTATAGGGATTAAAGCGTCCGTGACACTCGATCAAAAGATCGACATAAGGTCCGACCGCATCCCGAACGGCAGCAACGGATTTTACGGCCTGCTCCATTTCTTCATTGGATATCGTCATGTGCGCTTTACCGAATGGATCCCATTTCATCGCTTTGATGCCACGTGCCACCGTTTCCCTGGCCTTAGCCGCAAACTCCTCCGGCGTTTTGGCGCCGACAAACCAGGCGTTGGCATAAATTTTCACTTTATCGCGCATTTTCCCGCCAAGCAAAGCATAGACCGGGGCATTGAAATATTTGCCGGTGATATCCCACATCGCCATTTCGATGCCGCTGATTGCCGACATCAATACCGGGCCGCCTTTCCAGTAAATATCGCGATATACCTCAAAACACATCCTCTCGATTTCCAACGGATTTCGTCCGATAATTAATCGTTTAAGGTCATTGACGCAGCCGCTGAGCGCCATTTCCTGGGTGCCCAGAGAGGCTTCGCCGTAGCCGTAGAGACCCGCATCGGTTTCGACTTTGATAAAAGTCCAATTAGTGCGAAAAGCATCGGCTACAAACACTTTAATATCGGTAATTTTCATCTTGCGGCTGCCTGTTTGATTAATTTCCAACAGCTTTTTAACCATTTCCGCGCGGTAACTGAGCGCCGGCGAAGGCTCTTATCTTATTCCTGGCATATCCCTGCAGTTGCGCCTCCACCGGCTTAAAACAAAGATCGACCGGCACAAATTTTCCGCCGTTCTTTTCAAGCTCGGCGGCAACGCCGCGCAAGAACAGGTCTTGGAATTCGGTCGCGATATTGATCTTGGCCACGCCGCAGGCAATCGCCTGCCTGACCTGGGCATCGGGAACCCCGGTGCCCCCGTGCAGCACCAGCGGGATGGCCACGCTTTGGCCGATCTCCCGGCAGCGCTCGATATCGAGCACCGGTTCGATTTTATAAAAACCGTGGGCCGTGCCGATCGAGACCGCCAGCGCATCGACCCCTGTCCTGGCTACGAATTCGACGGCCTCCGCCGCCGTGGAAAGCTCGATTTTGCCGCCGCCAAACGGGACGTGCCCGATTTCCGCCTCGATGGTGACTCCGGCCCGGTGGGCAATGGCGGCAGCCTTGGCGGTCAGTTCGATATTCTCGGCAAAAGACAGCTTTGAGCCGTCAATCATCACCGAAGTATACCCAATCTCGATGGCAACCTTGATTTGCTCCACGGAAACACCATGGTCGAGATGCAGGGCAATCGGAATCGCCGCGCTTTCCGCAAGCCGGCGCGTCATGGCGGCAACCAGGGCGGCGTGATCGCCGTTGAAAAGACGCTGATAAACCTGGACGATCAATGGCGCGCTTTCGCTTTCCGCCGCGCGAACCACCGCCGCCACCGTTTCCAGGTTGGCGACGTTAAAAGCCACAACCCCGCGACCCGCCTTGCGCGCCGCGGGAAGAATTTCGTTCAAAGTTACCAGCGGCATGATTTTCCCTTTTATTCAACGACAACGGTTTCGATATTCAGCCATTCGCAGAAAGCGACCAGTTCTTTTTTAATATCGGCATGCACCATGGAGTAATGATGCTCAAATCCTTTTTTCATAATCGTGCCGATCAAGGCCTCGACCTTGCCGTCGAAGCGCACCCGCAGCGGATTGCCGCGAATGATTTGTTCGGTATCCAGCGCCGTGCCGGAGGCAATCAGCATGCGATAGCCCGTCCCGGTTTCATCCAGTTTAGCCAGCGTAATCCGGCCGGGTTTCAGCGGGAACTCGTTGGTCAATCCTTTTTTATCGCCGCCATCGACGCGCATATGCAGGCGCAGCGCCGTATCTTTGAAATTGCGGCAGAGCGATACCGGCGCGGCGCCGCAGTGCCAGACAACGGCGGTATTGTCTTTGTAGTCAAAAGAGATCAAATCGACAAAGAACGGCAGCAAACCGCCGCTTAGCTCTTTCTCGATCTGCATGGTCACGGCGCCGGGAATGTCGCCTTCGCAGCTGGTGGGCAGCCTGGCATCATTCAGCATCCCGATCACCGCACAGGGCGCAATCCCGTAGATATCGGAAAATTCTGGCCAGCAGCGCACGGCATAGGCCGTAAGGCGGTATTTTTCGGACACTTTTTTAAATGACTGGAAAAGTTTGCCGGCCAATTTCAGGTCCTTGCCGGAAACTTTGCAGGCGCCGGCGGCGCTTTTGCGAACAAGGGCAAGCCCCCTGGCCGCATCGGCCGCGGGCAGCTTTTGCGCCGCATTCACAATTTCAAGCAGATCGAGCACCTCCACGCTCACGCCCAGCTCGGCCCGCAACTTCATTTCGTCAAAGTTGGAGGTGTAAAATCCCGGCACGCGACCGCCAACCAGGCCGATTCTGGTTGCACGCAGTTGCCGGATGCAGCTCAACACGTTGATCGGCTGCGCCAGAACTTTGGCCGCATCCTGCGGCAGGCCAAAAGCAAAATCGTATTTCCTGCCCATTTTTGTCAAAACATGCGCCGCCATGTTGGCCCCGCAAAAAGAATTCTGCTCCAGAACTCCGCCCATTTGCGGGAATTCCGGATTGGCAAACAGGAGGATCGGCGTCGACATCCGCTGGGCCACCGCCGGGATAATGGCCCCTACCGGGAAAGTGGCCAAATGGATGACAATCGCATCCACGCCATGGCGATTGAACTCATCGCAGAGTTCCGCCGCCTCGAACTCGGTGGTCGTCAAACCTTTGCCATGGACAATATCTACCGGCAGTTTTTTCAGACTGGCCAACGTCGTGCGCATCAACGCTTCAATTTTCGGGGTTTGCCAGCTGGCTTTCGACAAGGCCATGTACCCGACCGTCATTTTTTTCATAGGATCCTTATTTTTAACGACCGACGCCATGCGTTCCTGCTCCTGTGTTTGGCTGTGTTTAACGCTTGATTTGCCATAACGGTCACGCCCGTGCGACGATGCCAATGAATGACTAATTTTTGTCCCCATGACACCGGCCGGCATCTATTGCCCAAAACAATATTTCTTTCCGTATCGCGGCCGGATTATTTTCCGATGGCCCTGAGAACAGCTTCTTCCAGCGACAGAACGGTCAATTTCGGCTGGTATTTATGCAGAACCGCCCGGGTATATGGCGAGGCAGCGATCAGGACATCTTTCCGGGGGTCGCCGGCTAACTCATAAATCCGCCGGCAAAGCCGCGCGCACAGTTCCGGATTGATTTTGTCGAAAACCACCCCGCCTTCGCCGGCCGCATACGATTCCTCGGTATTGGTTCCGAACGGGACCAGGTCATAACCCAGCGATTTCAGCAAATCCCGCGGGGCAGACATGTTATCGCTGTAATTTTTCAGGAAATCGCTGTCCAGGTAATAGGCCTTGGCGGCGGACGCCGACTTAAAACCGGACGCCAGCAGGTATTCCGAGCTATGTTGGACGGTCATGCCTTTAAGATTTTTCTTCAGCATGTCATAGCTGGCCGGACATGAGGTGACAACGATTTTGCACCCGGACGCCTTGACCGCCGCATTAAACCGGGCAAAAACAGCTTTGGCTTCCGCGGCAAAACCCAACACTTCCAGGGCCTTGCCCGTATCGCCGCCCGCGATTATTTTGCATTTGCCGGCAAGCTTGACAAAAGCTTCCGGATTTTCATTATAGGGATCGACGTAATAGAGAATTTTGCCTTGCCCTTCCACCGTGAAGGCAGCCTCGGCCAGTTCTTTCGCCAGCTGCTTGATTTTCTCGGGAACAAGATTGGCTTCGACAATGTCGCGCCGGGCGGCAAGCACCAGTCCGGCTTCATCGTAACTGCTGACGCAATGGCGGCGGCAGGCGGCGCTCAAGGCGCTTCGATAAATCGTATCGATAAAGTCCTGATTCTCCAGGTTCGCCCGGTTCATGCGAATCTTGTCGCAAATCAGCGCCCGGCCGCGCGGGGTATCGGCTTCCTTGAAGGTCACGTTGCCAACCGTGTCCAGATGGCGGCACATGAAACAAAACCGGCAGGCATTGATGACTTCCTTATATTTAAGAATATTCATTGTTTATATCCCCCCGAAACCCATTTTACCGGGATTCATGATGTTGTTCGGATCGAGCGACATTTTAATCCCGGACAGTACTTTAAAGGCCGGGCCATAAAGGTCTTGCATCATGCGCCCGAGTTTAAGGCCCACGCCGTGGTGCTCGTTGATCACGCCGCCTTCCTTGATGGCCGCGCGGATGGCCATGTCCCAGACTTTGTTATACAGCGCGGCGGCCGCCGGCGGATCCTCCGGCGGAGCGTCGATGATAAAACGGGCATAGAGCATGCAGCCCCATTCATACCAGTGGGAAAAGTGCCCGATGAACGTGGCCTGCGGGAAATTCGCGGCAACGGTGTTTTTCATCGCCCAATAGACATTTTCGATGTTGGCAAAAGTTGCCACGGTATCGAGCGTGCCGAACGCCTGGGGCAGTTGGAACATGTAAGGCGGATAAAAGAATTTGTAGCGATGATCCCACCAGGTTTGGCCCATTTCCGCGCCCAAATCCTCCGACTTTTCGCGCCGGCAGATATCGCAGGCCAACTGGACTTCAAGCTCGACCATTTTCTGGGGGCCGTCGAAGCCAAAAACCAGGTAAGCCCCCTTTTTGTCGATGCCCAGGACGCGCTTGATCAGCTTGGCGGTTTCCGCTTCGTCATAAACCCGGATCACGCAGGGGCGCAGCCGGCTGGTCATGATCTTGGCGCCGGCGGTCAAAGCGGCATGCATGTCTTTGAACAGGAAGGCATGAAATTTGCGGGCCTCGGGGATCGGATGAATTTTCAAGGTCGCCCTGGTCATAACACCCAGCGTCCCTTCGCTGCCCAGAAACATCTGGGTCAAATCGGGCCCCGAAGCGTGGCGCGGCACCGGCAGGGTGTTGATGATTTCGCCCGTTGGCGTTACCACTTCCAGCGACATGGTCATGTCCTCGATCTTCCCGTACTTGGTGGAAAGCACGCCGGTTCCCCGGTGCGCGAGAAAACCGCCCAGCGTTGCACACGCAATCGAAGCCGGAAAATGCATCGTAGAATAGCCGGCCTTCTGCACCGCCCATTCAAGATGCTGGGTATTGATCCCGGTTTCGGCAGTTACGGTCAGCGATTGGGCGTCGACGTTCAGGACTCGATTCATGCGTTTCATGTCGAGGGCAATGCCGCCGTAGATCGGCAAGGCCCCACCCTGCGAACCGGAACCGCCGCCCCAGGGAATCACCGGAATTTTATACTTGTTGGCAATCTGCAGGACCCCGGCCACTTCACCGGCGGAACCGGGGTGGACAATAAAATCCGGCGCGGGCGGAGTTTTGCCGCGATCATGCCACATTTCCGGTATCCAGTAATAATCGATGGAATGTCCCAGCCGTTCCGAATCGTCCGAACTGACGTTTGCTTCCCCGACGGCCCAAACAAGCTCGCTGCGGATCATTGCGTACATGTAATTGTCTTTTGAGAGCATCACCATTTCCTCATTTCTTTCGATTACTCCGTTGCCATGCTTTTATAGACGGCGCTTAAGGCATCATGAATGCCCAGATACTTATCGAATAATTTCGCGTATTTTGCGTGATTCTGTTCGTCGGGCATCAGGATATCCTTGATTTTGACGCATTTGGCCACGGCATCTTTTTCGCCGTCAAAAACGCCCAGGCCAACCCCCGCCAGGAGGGCCGCGCCGTAAGAAGCGTCGCAGGCGGCCGGACGGACCAGTTCTTTGCCGAAAACATCGCAGACAATCCGGCTCCACAAATCGCTTTTGGCGCCTCCGCCGATCAGCCTCAATTGCGTGACGGGCAATTTCATTTCATCGATCACCCGCTTGCAATCCAGCAGCGAAAAAGCCACGCCCTCCATAACCGCCCGGATAAAGTCGCCCCGGACATGGCGCATGGCCGCCCCCGTAAAACTTGCGCGCAAATCGGGATCCCAGTAGGGCGATCGTTCACCCTGCAAATACGGATGGAAAAACAAACCGCGCGCTCCCAGCGGGGATTTGGCGGCCGCCTGGTCCATGGCGGCATAAACATTTGCGCCCTGGCCCGCGGCCAAGTCGCCGGCAAAAACATCCCGGAACCATCGCAGACAAATGGCGGCGGCATTGGTGGCCGTCACGGTGTACCACAATCCCGGCACAATATGCGAATAGGTCAAGGTCCGGATATTAGGAACGGCGACGGCGGTCATGACATTCACATTGCCGGCGGTTGCCAGCTTGATGATGCACTGTCCCGGTTCAACGGCCCCGGCCGCATAATCCTCAACCGCCGAATCCGATGCGCCGGCAATCACCGGAATGCCTTCCGGCACGCCGGTGTCCGCCGAAGCTTGCGCCGTCACCCGGCCGGCAACGGCGGAAGGCTCGACCAGCGGCGGCAGCGCCGTGAAGGGGATGCCGGCCAACGCGCATAATTTTTCGGACCAGCGCCGATTGCGCACGTCGTAGAATAGCGACCCCTGAGCCTCGATATAATCAGTGACGAATTCACCCGTCAGCTTGTAGCGGATGTAATCCTTGACGAATAAAATGTGCGCTATTTTCGGAAATATTGCGGGTTCGTGCCGCTGCAGCCAAAGCATCTGGGGCAAAGTCCACGTCGGGGCGGGCTTTTGCAATGCCGTTTCGAAAATCAGGCGCCCGTTTTCACGTTCAAGGTCATCCGCCTCGCATTGGCTGCGTTGGTCGGTCCACATAATGACCGGACGGAGCACTTCCAGTCCGGCCCCGAGCAGCACGGCATTATGCGTGGAACCATCCACGGATATGCCCCTGATCCCGGCGGGATCGAACCCGCCCTTGGCCCGCATGCTCTTCAGAATATGGCAGACGGCATGATACCAGTCTTCCGGCCGCTGCTCCGCCCAACCCGGGTGGGGATGGTGCGTGGGATATTCCTCGAAACCGCCGGCCAGAATATGGCCGTGCGCGTCAATCAAGGTGATTTTGCACCCGCCGGTGCCAAGGTCTATCCCTAAAAGTGTGTCTTGGCCGCTCATACATGCACGCTCAACCTTTGGCGGCAATCCACGCATGGGCCGGATCCTTGTACGAAAGGAACCGGCGGATGTTGCCTGTCATGATCCAAAGATAATACATGGTGTAGCCGGGCGCGCACACCACCGGATGATAGCCGGCCGGTATCCCGACCGTATCGTTGTTCTGCATCGTATAGGTTTCGTCGATGCTGCGGTCATCGGTATAGATCTTCTGGATCCCGAATCCCTGCTCCGGATTGAACCGGAAAAAGTAGATTTCCTCCATGTCCACTTCTTCCGGCAGATTGTCGAAATCATGCCGATGCGGCGGGTAACTGGCCCAGTTGCCGGGAGGCACGATTGCTTCGCCAATGATAAAATGGCCGCACTCGAAATCCTCATAAATGATCATGCGCGCTTCGCGGGTATAATTACTTTTGCCGATCGCCACGGATTTAACTTGTCCCGGCTCGATATGCCGCGGCTTGGCCGCCAGCTGCGAGGGCGATTCCGTCCATGCAATTTCGAGATCGGCAAGCGCCTTGATTGTATATTTGCTTTGCGGCGGAAGATAAACGGCATGCGGCAGACCCGCAAAAACATCCTTGCGCGCGCCGACTTCCTCGAACTGAAACCCTGCGCCCTGCACCTGGCAACGGCCGCCCAATACGATCAGGGCCGTTTCGTTCGCTCCGTTAGCCGCCGTGTATTCCTCGCCGCTCCGCAGCTTAATCAGGCCGAACTCCGTGATTTTCAAGCCCATATCGTTTTTTTTGACGATTTTCGTAAATCCCGGCTTGCTTTCATATTGCTTGAGATAATTCATGTCGCGATCATCCTTCTTTAGTAGTTATCCACCAGAAACCGCTATAAAAACAAGAATTTTGCCACTGATGGCGCTGATCTAATGATTTAATGCGATGAGATTCGATCCTCATACCCGTGTAATCCGTGGTTAATTTTTTGGGTTGCGGACATAGCCCGCGACCGTAAAATTGCGCGCGGTTACGCCTGTGCCCCCTTGCGCATGAACTTTGCGACTTCCTCTTTTTCCGGAATGCCGCCGCGTCCGCCGAGTTGCCGGCATTTCATTGCGGCAACGGCCGCCGAAAACCGCATGATCTCCGCAAGGTCGCTGGACGACAGATATTTATACGCAAAAGCTCCATGGTACACATCCCCCGCCCCGGTGGTGTCGACCACGTCGACCTTGAACGATTTTTGCGCCAGGAATTTCTGGCCGTCGTAAGCCATGGCTCCTTTCGCGCCCAGGGTCACAACGGCCCATTGCGGACCGTAGCCGTAAATCTTCATCAGCGCGGCTTTGACATCGTCCTGTCCCGTCATCTGCCTGGCAAACACCTCCGAGGCAATGACCACGTCGCTTAAAGCCATCAAAGCTTTCATGTGCGGACGGAAGGTCCCGCCGTCAAGCAACACTTTCGTGCCGTGTTTTTTGGCCAGTTGCGCCGCGCGAATCGCGGCTTCGGGATGATGCCCGTCCAGGAGCAATACCCGCCCGGAACAGACGATGGCGGAGTTCACTTCGCGCGCGCGCAATCCTTGAACACTGCCCTTCGACCAAGCGATGTTCCTTTTCCCGGTTAACTGCTCAACCCAGCAATAGCCGACCGCCGAGACTGCGCCCGGGCGGATCAAGACCCCTGCAACATCGACATTTGCAGCTTGCAAACCTTCCAATATCTGTTTGCCGGCAGCATCATCACCCACGGCGCCAAGATATGCCGTCCGGGCGCCCAGCCGCGCCGCCGCAACCGCCGCCGTCGCCGCCGGACCGCCGCCGCCGATCAAAAGCTTGCTGATTTCCACCTTGTCGTCGTCGGGGGTTTTTGGAATCAGGCATAGATGGTCGATGGCGCAGAACCCCAAGGCCGTTACGTCATGGTTTTTAACTGTTCCGGCTTTCATTTTGATTTACGGTGTTTCGCCGATCACCAGCGGCAAGCCCGCGCGCTTGATTTCCCGCGCAACCTTCGCTTCAATTCCGCCATCGGTAATAATGGCGTCGAACATATCCAGTTTGGCCACCTTGAAAAGATATTCCCGCCCGAACTTGGTGCTGTCAACCAGGCAATAGCGTTGAGGGGCGGCGGCAATGGCCGCCTTCAATGCGCTCAGGATAAAATCGCTGGTCGTGCTGATGCCGCCCTCCAGAGTGCAACCGGCCGCGGAGATAAAAGTCTTGGCAACGCCGATCCGCGCGATAAAGTCCGTGGCAAAATTCCCGAAAAAAGCGCCGAATTCCCGGTCAACACTGCCGCCCGTGGAGACAAGCTTGACCAACGATTCGTTTTCCCGGTATGCCGCCAAGAGATGCAGCGAATTGGTTACAATCGTTATCCCTTCCATGCGGCTGCGCATGATGGCCAGGCCAAAATAGTAGCAGGTTGAGGACGCATCCAGAAAAACATGATCCCCCGGACTTAAAAACTTCAAGGCCGCCTGCGCAATCGCCGCTTTGAGCTCCGCATTCAGACTGATGCGTTTGTCGTATTCGCGCTCCGGCGCCTTATCCGGCATAGTCTCGACCCCGCCGTACGTTTTACGGATTTTGCCCGCCTTCTCGAGGGCGTTCAAATCCCGGTGCAGCGTAGCGTGCAAAGTCCCGGTTTTTTTCTTCAACTCGTTAATATTATGGAATCTTTTTTTTCGCAGGATGGCCAGCAACTTGGCGATGCGCACGTCCGGATGTCTCATAACCCTCCCTTGATATATCAATACATGGAATAACTTATCATTAATTATCAATACGTCAACAACAAAATATTGTTTTGAAATCCGGTATCGCGGTCACCCCCGCCTTGAACGGCAAAATCGAAGGCGGCCGCTCTTTGGCGAACGGTTCGGCCGCGTTTGAGCGAGGTAAACGGCGAAGCTTGCCGCGCGTTGCGCCTGGCCTCGCCCTACCCCAACTTCGATTGCCCATATCAAGTTAAAGGCCTTCGGCGGATGGGGAGAATTTATAGTGGAGCTGCTGTGGCAGGCCTCAGCAGAGCATTTTCACGACATCTGCTAACATCGTGACAACCGGAAGAATCCATACCACCCGCAGGAGAATTCATCCTGTGGTCATGGCCTGACAGTCAACTGCAGGGCGACGGGGTCGCTGGGATGGACCGCCCAGCCCTGGGCAATTCGGAATCCGGGAATCCAGACGATTTCACCCCCGCATTCAATGACCGGAATGGCATGGCGCAGATTCGGCGGAACCTTGGCATCGCTGAAGATATCCTGCAGTTTTTTAGTCCCTTGCATCCCCAGCGGCCGCATGCGATCGCCGGGCTTCCACGAGCGCGCCACCAGCCGCCGCTGGCGCCAGGCGCGCAACGAAAGCGAGGCCTGCGCCGGCAAGGCGCCAATGACGAGCGCGCGGCGTTTGACGATCCCCGGCCCGACGAATGCCCTGAGCCTTCCAGCCTGTCCCGGCAATCGCGTTTCGCCCGGCACGATCAAACGCACGGCAAATGACCGGACGGATGCGTCCCGCAAGTCAGCCCCCATGGACCGGACCGCCTTTTTTGCAGCCGTAGCGGCGATGCCGTGTACGCCGACAGAATTCACGCCCTTACGGGCGCGACTGCATTTTTTGCAGGCCGCCCCTCCCACACCGGCAGGTTTGTCCGTGGCTAACGCCAGCTTGTCGCCCTGCCGCCGAACCAGCCAGCCGCCGGCCAATGGCGCCACCCGCCCGCCGCGCCGCTCGGTTACCAGGTTGTCAAGGCGTTCGATAGCCTCGAAACTCGGCGCTTCCGCGCCCAGACCACAATCTTCCAGCCAGAGCCGCAATACCCGCCTCCGGGCGGCCACGGGAAAACCGGATAGTTGTTTGGCATTCAAGGCCCCTTCGCTCACAGCCTCGCGGCATTGCCCGAAAATTTCTTTGGCCAGCGCATGCAGCCATTCGTTTTCCGCGGCCAGAATTTCGCTGACCCGCAACAGCGCCGGGCGGATTTCGGGATTGAGCCGCTTCTCGAGGAACGGCAACACTTCGTTTCGAACGCGGTTGCGCAGAAAAACGGGATCCGCGTTGGTGGCATCTTCGCGCCAGGCCAGGTGATTCTGCGCCAGGAATCGCTCAATGGTTGCGCGGCGCACATCACGCAGCGGACGCACAACCTTGAGATCGCCATGCCCTGAAGATTGCGCTCTCGCCTTGGCGCCGCCCGGGTCGCTTATCTCCACGTGATGCCACCCGATGTAGGGAATACCCGCCAAACCCGCAGCGCCGGCGCCACGGGCCAGATTCAGCAGAATCGTTTCTGCCTGGTCGTCGGCCGTATGGGCGGTCGCCACGGCATCGCAATGGAGCGCACGCGCCACCTTGGCAAAGAATGCATACCGCGCCGAACGGCCGGCCATTTCCAACGAAATTCCCCGGCGCCGCGCGCGGGCGGGAACATTTACCCGGCCAACGACAAACTTAAAATTCCACCGGCGGGCCAAATCCGCCACAAAGGCGGCATCCGCCGCTGCCGCCGGACCCCGAATGCCATGATCGAGATGGGCCACCGTCAGGCGGAGCTTCCACGCCGGGGCAAGTTTCCGCAAGACGGCAAGCAAGGCCACCGAATCGGCGCCGCCCGAGACCCCGACCAGGAGGTGCTGTCCGCTCACGAACAGATTATGCCGCCGAACGGTTTGGATGACGGAATGCAGGAGCATCGGTGACAGCGTTACCGGAACTCATAGCTTATTAAATTGACCGGGCTCCAGGCGGCGAATACCGCCCATATAGGGGACAATGGCTTCCGGCAAATCGATGGCGCCATCGGCCTGCTGGCCGTTTTCCATGATGGCAACCACCAGCCGGGCCAAGGCCACGCCGGATCCGTTCAAGGTGTGAATATAGTCCACTTTTTTGTTCTTAGTGCGATAGCGTATTCCGGCGCGTCGCGCTTGGAACGACTCGAAATTACTACAGGAGGAAACCTCGAGCCACGCCTGCTGGCCGGGCGCCCAGAGCTCGATATCGTAACACTTGGCTGCCGCAAAGCTGATATCACCGGCACAGAGCGCCAATACGCGATAGGTCAGCCCCAGGCGTTGGAGCACGTCCTCCGCATTGGCCACAAGCGTTTCCAGTTCCTGATAGGATGTTTCCGGCTCCACAAATTTAACCATTTCGACCTTGTCGAACTGGTGCACGCGGATGAGCCCGCGCGTTTCACGTCCGGCCGAACCGGCCTCCCGCCGGAAACAGGGCGAATATGCCGTCAAATATATCGGCAGCGGGCGGTCGATGATCTCCTCGCGATAAATATTGGTTACCGGCACCTCGGCCGTGGGAACCAGGTAGAGATCGTCCAACGGGATGAAGTACATGTCTTCGGCCATCTTCGGCAACTGCCCCGTGCCGGTCATCGCCGCCGAATTGCAGACAAACGGAGTGGACACTTCCGTATAGCCGTGCTCCTTGACATGCAGGTCGAGCATGAACTGGATCAGCGCCCGCTCGAGCCGGGCGCCCATCCCGACATACAACGGGAATCCGGCGCCGGTCATGCGGGCCGCGCGTTCGAAATCGAAAAGCCCCAGGCTTTCGCCCAGTTCCAGGTGCGTCCTGGGCTTGAAGGCAAAAGTCTTCGGTGAGCCATGCATGCGCACGACCTTGTTATCCGCCGAACTGGCGCCATCCGGCACGCTGACATGCGGCAGGTTGGGAATCTTCAATAACAGCAGGTTCAGTTCGCGGTCAACCTGCTGAACCTGGTCATCCAGGGCGGCAATCTGTTCGCCAATGGCCTTGACGGCCGCCTGCTTGGCGGCCGTATCCTGCCCGGCCTTTTTCAATTTTCCGATCTCCTCGGACGCCGTATTGCGCTGGCGCTTGAGAGACTCGACATCCGTTACCAGGCGCCGGCGCTGCCGATCGGCCTGCACAAGAGCCTCCAGATTGGTCGCCGTGCCGCGCCGCGCCAAAGCCGCGCGCACTTCGGCTTCACGTTCACGAATAATTTTAATATCGAGCATGGTATCACCTTTTATTTTGGCTAAGGCTTCCGCCCATAACGCGAACTAAGTTTGGCGCGGCCCGCAACCTGGAGAAATCAACCACAGTGGTTGTTTGTTTTTCAACATTTCGCTTGAAACCGAGGCGATAGTATGGCATTAAGTAGATTATTCTGCAAGTGTTGAGCACGCAGTTTAACGTTGTTTCAGGGACCCATGCAAAACAAAAGCTATGACGCCAATCGCCCGGTCCACCTGGCGCGCCAGGATGCCTTTCTCGAAAAGGCCACGACAATTTTTCATGCCTGCCTGACCGATGCCCCCTTCAAACAACGCGCCCAGCAGATCGATACAGCGTTGTATTACCTTCAATCTGCCGTGGAGCACGGCACTCTGGCGGCCAACGCCTCGCAGACATCGCCGCTGGAAGCTCCTTTTCTGCTCTTCATCCGCATGGTTCTGTTCGATCTCTACTCCGTCCGCGTGATCATGGAAAACGAGCATGCTTTGAAGGACCGCCAGAGCCCGCTCTGGCAGTTCCTGCACCGTAACGGCAAGGCAAGCGAAATCGTCACATTCGCGCGCGACGGCGCGCAGTTGCTTCAGGATGTGGCCCATCTTTTCGGCATGGTCGAGGCGCCGTTCCGCGACATCCAGAAAACACTGGCCGATGGCATGAACGCCAGCGACCGCGAACGCTACCAGCGGGCCTTTGACGGGCTGAAACGCCATCTGGAGACTAAGTCCCGCCCACGGAAATTCATTCCCGGCCGAATTTTTTTGCCAACTCCTGAAATGAAGTATGGATGATGGTCGGACGTCCGTGCGGACAGGTATACGGCATTTCGGTTCTGGCCAATTGCCTCACCAGTTCCTCGATTTCCTCCTGTTTGAGGAGCGAATGGGCCTTAACTGCCGCCTTGCAGGCCGCCTGGGCAATCTGCTCCTCCAGAAGATGATCGGCGCTCCGCCGCTCTCCGGCTGCTTCCAAAATGGCCGCCACATCCGCAAGCAGTTCGCGCGAGGCCGTGCTTTGAAAACACAGCGGCAGGGCATCCACGACAAACGTGTCGCCACCGAACTCGGCAATACCAAATCCCATTTTTTTCAGCAGGTCAAGATGGCGGCGCAACCGCAGGGCATCCCGGGGCGGCAATTCCACAGTCTCGGGCACCAGCAAACCCTGGCTTTCAATCCGGCCGGTGGTCACCTGTGCCATGAAGCGCTCGTATAATACGCGCTCATGGGCGGCATGCGGGTCCATGAGCGCCAGACCATCTTCCGTCTCCATCACCACATAGAGCCCCCCGATCTGTCCCAGAATCCGGCACCAGGTCCAGGGCGCGGAAATCTCCGATATATCGCGCGGCGCCGCGGCGTCTCCCCGGGTTGCAGAGCGGTTGAGTGCGCCGGGCGGAGGGGCAGCATCCGGCGTTCCAACCGGCATTCCGCCTGCATTGCGGACCGGCAGAGGACGCGCAGGATAAGGAAAGCGGAATCCGCCCGGAATCGATCCGGGAAAACCAGAGGTACCCGGCGCTCCGGGAGTTGCCGGCGCACCGGGCGTTGCCGGCGCACCGCTTGTTGCCGACTCAAATCCTTTCAGCGGCTGATGCCGGTCGTACGGCACATTGCGGCCCGCCGGGCCGCCGGCCGAGTTGGTGCTTGTCCGGAAAGGCTGCGGCACAAAGGCGCCGCCGCCATCGGGCGCCAAGGCCTGGCGCACGGCCGACGTTACGGCTTCACGAACCGCTCCGGGGTTGTAAAAGCGCACCTCGCGCTTGGTCGGATGAACATTGACATCCACCAGCGCCGGATCCAGTTCCAAAAACAAAAAAACCACCGGATAGCGGCCCCGGGGCAACAGCGTGTGGAAGCCCTCCCGAATTGCGCCGCTAACGACCGGCGCGCCGGCTGGGCGCCCGTTAATGAATATATACTGTTCGGCGCGATCCGCACGGCTGACCGCCGGCAGACCAATATGGCCGGTCACGCGCAGGCCGCCGGCAACGTGATTCACCGGTCGCAGGTCCGCCGCCGTCAAAAATTGAAACAAATCCCGCCGGCGATCATCGAAGGTCGCGCCGGGGGCCAGGCTGAAAACCAGCCGGCTATCCACGGTCAGCTTCATGCCGACGGCAGGATGCGCCAGGCCATAGGTCATGAACACCTGCTTGATGTGCATCAACTCCGTCTGCTCCGAGCGCAAAAACTTGCGCCGGGCGGGCACATTGAAAAACAATTGGCGGACTTCAATGGAAGTGCCCGGCGGGCAGCCCGCGTCGCGCACCTCCTGGATTTTGCCCGCGGCCATGAGCAGTTCGGTGCCCGTCAGATCGGCGGCGCGCCGCGTGCAGAGCCGGAAACGCGCCACCGACGAAATCGCCGCCAAAGCTTCGCCGCGAAATCCCAGGGTGGCAATCCGCTCCAGGTCATCCACGTCCCGGATCTTGCTGGTGGCATGGCGCTCCACCGCCAGGAGCGCGTCATCGCGGTTCATGCCGCGTCCATTGTCGTCCACCCCCACGAGCGTGCGCCCGCCGCAAACGATATTCACATCGATCTGAGTCGCTCCCGCATCCAGGGCATTTTCGATCAGCTCCTTGAGCACCGAAGCCGGGCGTTCGACCACCTCGCCGGCAGCGATCTTGTTCGCCACGACGTCCGCGAGCACATGAATGGTATGATCGTCTGACATGTCAGCCAACGCTCCTGGCGCGCAGTTCTTCGCGCGCAGCCAAGTCCTTCCGTTTTTCCCATGTAATCCGCCACACGCTGGAACAAGATACCGGGAACACTTGATTCATTGCGTGTTTAGTATATGATTCTACGGCAATGGACTATGTTATTCCAGTCTTAATCGTCATTGCAGCCATGGCTGCGATCATGGGCCTGGCGGCTTGGTGGATCCGTCAGGCGCTCATGCGCCGGGATACCGCCACGCAGGCGCTGCTGCTGCTGCAAAACCAGATGCAGGCGGGGCTTGCCCAAACAACCCAGCAGGCGGATGGCCTGCAGAAACATCTGCGCGAGGAATTACGGCTTTTGCAAGAACAGGTGGCGCGGTCGCTGACCGACGCCAATCGCACGCTGGGGGACCGGCTGGACAATACGTCCAAAGTCATCGGCGACGTCCGCGAGCAGCTCGGGCAGATGGACGAGGCGTCCAAGCGGATTTTCGACGTCGGCCGGAACATTGCCGAACTTCAACAGACCCTGCAGGCGCCCAAGTTGCGGGGCGGCTTCGGGGAATACCTGTTGAACGAACTGCTGGCCCAGGTGCTTCCCGAGCAGAGCTACGCTTTGCAGCACAAATTCAAGGGCGGCGAAACCGTGGACGCCGTCATCAAGCTCAACCTGGGCATGGCGGCCATCGACGCCAAATTCCCGCTGGAAAATTTCACGCGCAGCGTCAATGCCAAGGACGAAACCGAACGCGCGGCGGCCGGCAGGCAATTTAGCCGCGACGTCAAGAAGCACATCGACGACATCGCCAGGAAATACATCCGCACCGATGAAGGCACCTTGGATTTTGCCATGATGTATATTCCCGCCGAAAACGTCTATTATGCCATCATTGTGCGCAACGAAGGCAGCGACGAGGAAGCGCTGTTCCAGTATGCGCTCAAGCGGAGGGTCATCCTGGTTTCGCCCAATTCGTTTTTCGCCTATCTCCAGACCATCCTCCTGGGCCTGCGCGGCCTGCGTGTGGAGGAAAGCGCGCGGGAAATCATGGACAACCTGGCCCGCTTGAAAAAGGAACTGGATAATTTTACCGACGATTTCCGCATAATCGGCCAGCACCTGGGGAACGCCCAAAAGCGCTATGAGGAAGCCGATAAACGCCTGGACCGCATCGAAGTCAAAATCGAGCAGATGAGCGGATTCTCCAAGGTCGTCGAGGGCCAAATTCCCGGCGTAAGCCTCCCTGCCAAGTAAGGCCCCTTGCCAGAATTAGTCGGCGCGCGCTTCCGAAACAACTCGCCTGTGACCCATGGCCTTGCGCTCGCCGGAGGCGGTTAGCGTCAATACCGGGAGCGCGACAGGCCTCGCGCCGCTCCGAGCCGGGCTTGTCAGGCAACCTCCGATCGAAGTGCGATTTAATTAATCCGCGCAAACGGCAATACGCTCTGCGCCGGCAGGGTGATTTCCCCGCCCAAGTCGACATTGGCGCCATCGTCCAGGTTGATCCAGGCGCCGGATTTCTCGCGAACTTTCAGGCGGAATGACGCCGGCGTCTCGTTATGGTTCAGCACAATGTACACGACGCCTTTTTTGCCGCTCAGGCGGCAGACTTCAATCGAAGAAGCTTCGGCTACCTGGCCGCCGATCAGGACTTCCGCATTGCGCTTGACACCGCTTGCCATGACAGCGCGGCGCAGAAAGCTTGTTGCGGCGGCATCCGGTTTCTCCATGTACTGGCGGAAAACCTCGGTGCCGGCGACAATCGTCCGACCTTTGCCGAAACGGTTGGCAACGGCCGCCGCGCGCCCGTCAGCATAGGCCGCCACAGCCGTGCCGCCCGTCAGTTCATAAGGATGCCACAGGAAAAAGACACTGCCTTGGCTGCCGTCCTGATAAACGACGGAAGATGCGGATTCCTTGCCTTCACGGTCCCGGGTAAACGCGCCGAACACTTCGTCCAGCCCGTAAATCGGCGCCTTGCCGTGCAGAAAATTATTTTCATCCTTGAATGCAAACGGGCTTTCCGCAATCAGCGTGCCGCCATTGGCGACATATTTGCGCAGGATGGCGGCGATATCCGCGGACATGTTTTCGATTAGCGGCAGGAGCATCACCTTGTAGCGGCCCAGATCTTCGAAATGGCATTCGGCCACACCGTCGAACGTAATGTTCATATCCCACAGCAGCTTGAATGCGCCGCGCTGGCTCCCCACAAAAGTGGCATAATCCCCGCCATGCCCGGGATCGCCGCAATGGGTGGCCTGCGCACAAAGGCGGAGCGCATCGGAGATCAGGACCGCCGCCTCCGGCTCCGGAACGCAATCGTTCAGCAAGGCGGCATGCCGGTTGAAGGTGGCCGCCATTCCGGCATGGAGTTTGGAACGGGGCGTTGGCGTGCCGTCCCAGGCCATCAGATTGAAATTACCCACCTGGGTATCGGAATAGCGGCTGCGATAATTCCAGCAGACAATCGACTTGGCATTGTGGCCGACTGCCAGCCAGTTGTTCAAGGTGCGCAATTCCGGCGTAATCATGAAGTTATTCGGACCGACCTCCGTTTCCAAAACCAAAGTGCGGCGTTTTTCCTCCTGGGAAAACCAGCGATACAAAGCGCACTGCATGGCTTTCTGGAATGGCGTGGCATGTTCGCCATGCGCAACGGTATAGAAAGAGTAACCCATCACGTCCAGGGAACGGCACGATTCGCTCAAGCGTCCGTAGCCGACCATGTTGGCGCTGGAAGGATGCTTGCGCGGATCGTTGGCCTTGATGACCGCCGACACCTGCAACATGGCGTCGGTCATGCGTGCTTCGGTGAATTCCTGCCAGTCGCGCCAGGCATTGACGCCGCCACCGAGGAAACCGACCCCCGCCGGGGCTTCAACTTCTTCCCAAGATTCATAGTTGACCGGAAATTCAGTGCCCCAGATCCGGTTGAGTTCGGCAAGCTTGTCGCAATATTTTGTCCTGAGGTGAACCCGGAAACGGGCAAGGGTGGCCGGGCAGTAACAGGGGCGGAGCCACGGCTCATTCCAGACCATCCAGCCCGCCGTTGCGGGATGATCGGCATAGCGGCGCACGGCAAGGGCAACAAACGCAAAAGCCTTTTCCCGATAAAGCGGCGTATCCAGGCAAACATGGGCCCTGGGCCCGTATCTGACCGCCGCCGCGCCCGGCTTTTCCTGCGGAACGCAAACCTGGTATTTGCGAGCGAACCAACAGGGAGGATAAATTCCCTGAAGGTTGTCGAACACCCCGCCGACGTTCAAGATCACACCGATTTCGTGCTTGGCCGCCAGCTCCATGAAACGATCCTGTTTGCTGAAATCCAGTTCGCCTTCGCGGCGTTCAATCCGGTCCCAGGGCACAAAAATGCGCGCAACATTGAATCCCATTTTGCGCATATTGGTCAAATCCGCGTCCCATTGATCGCTGGGCCAGTCCATCGACTTGGCATACGGGGCGCAGGATGCCCCGTACCAGAACTTGTCGCCGAAAATCTTATTATCCATATCGTCATCCTTTCGATAAATACAGGAAATACCAGCCGGAATATTCCATTATTTCGAAGGCGTTGTCGAACACATTCATACGATCATTGCCGTTGACGCTGGCGGAGCGCTTTGCTATTAAGGATACGCCTGAAATTTACAGCAACTTTTGCGGAGCACCCGCCATGTACATGACCGGTTTTGCGGATGAAGCCAGTCCGTCCCTGGATGTTCAGATCCGAGTGACAAAGGAACTTGGCTGGCGCGATATCGAGTCGCGCAATGTGCAGGTCGACGATTTCCCCGCCGGCTGGATCCACGATATTTCCGACGCGGCTTTCGACCGCCTGGCCGGCAAACTGGCCGAAGCCGGCGTGCGCATCAATTGTTTTGGCGCGGCAATCGGCAACTGGAGCCAGAAAATCGACGAGCCCTTCGATCGCTCGCTGGCTGAAACGCGCCGCTCCATTCCGCGCATGCAGAAACTGGGCACCAAGCTGGTGCGCATCATGAGTTTTGCCGTACGCGAAGGCGCAGACCAGATGGAGGCCGAGCGGTTCCGGCGCGTTCGTGAAATCCAACGAATGTTTGCGGACGCCGGGCTCACGGCCCTGCACGAGAACTGCATGAATTATGGCGGGATGGGCTGGCAATTCACGCTCAAGCTCCTCGAAAATGTCCCGGGCCTGAAACTGGTCTACGATACCGGCAACCCGGTCGGCAGCGACGACCGCGGCAAACCCGAGCCCTATCCCAAGCAGTCCTCCTGGGAATTTTATTCCCATGTCCGCGAGCATGTGGCCTATATTCACATCAAGGATGCCATCTGGGACAAAGCCGCCAAAAAGTCCGTTTTCACTTATCCGGGGGAAGGCCACGGCGATATTCCCAGAATCGTCAAGGACCTTTTCACGCGCGGCTATGACGGCGGCTTTTCGATCGAGCCGCATCTCGGCAAAATCTTCCATGACCCGGACTCCCAGCGCAGCCTGGACGCCGCCGAAATATACGTCGCCTACGGCCGAAGCATGGTGACGATGATCAACAATATTCGGACGGAATTGCACCTGCCGCCATACGGGTAACGCCCATGACATTCATCGGGACGATCGGTCAGAACGCCATTGCGCGCCTGCGGGAGGCTGCGCATCTTTTTGCCGTGGTGGGCACAATCCTTTGCCTGGCAGCCCGGCCACGGCACTGGCCGCGCACAACCCGCGCAGTATTCGCGCGTCAGATCCTGTTCACGGGCGTCGAGGCCCTGCGCTTTGTGTCCCTGGTGGCGCTTCTCACCGGCATCTCGGTCGTCGTGCAAGCCCAGGTCTGGCTGGGCAAGGCCGGTCAATCCGACATGCTCGGGGCCGTGCTGATTGCGGTCATCCTGCGCGAAGTCGCCCCCCTCGTGGTCAACTTCATTGTCATCGGGCGCAGCGGCACGGCAATCGCCGTCGAGCTGGCCAACATGAAGGTATTCGGCGAAATCAAGGTGCTGGAGGCCCAGGGCCTTGACACCCTGCTCTACCTGGCCATCCCCCGGGCTTTGGCTTTTGCCCTTTCCATTTTCTGCCTGACCATCTGGTTTACGATCGTCGCCTTTGTCAGCGGTTACGCTTTCGGCATTCTCTTCGGCATTGGCACAAGCGACCCGCTGATGTTCATGAATACCGTCCTGAAAGGACTGCACCCGGCCGACGTGTGCAACCTGCTCGCCAAGACCCTGGCGCCCGGGCTGTTCACGGCGGGCATTTGCATCATGGAAGGACTCAGCGTGCATTACTCCATCACCGAGGTGCCGCAGGCCGCCACACGGGCAGTCGTGCGCTCCATCGCAACGCTCTTCGTCATTTCAGCGATTGTCTCCATCCTGACTTATATTTGACGGACTTATGAACAAGGGAAATTTCATCCTGAATCTCGCGGACGTGACGCTGCACCCGGCGCCCCTGGAGCATTCCGGGCTGCGAGGCATTACCCTGCAGCTGACCCCGGGCGAGTTAGCGCTCGTCAAGACCGAGCCGGGCAACGAGCAGTTGCCGCTGTCCGATCTGGCTGAAGGCCTGCTTGCGCCCGACGAGGGTATCGTCAGTTTCCTGGGCGAGTCCTGGGCAAAAATAGCGCCCGAACGAAGCCTGACGCTGCGCGCCGGCATCGCCCGGGTTTTTGATGAACACGGCTGGATCAGCAACCTGAACGTGAACGAAAACGTGACTTTATCCCAGCGGCATCACACCCGGCGGCCGATGGCGGCAATCATTGAAGAAGCCGAGGCCCTGGCCCGGTCATTCAAACTGGAGACGTTGCCGGCTGTACGGCCTGCCCAACTGCCGCGCGGCGACCTGCGGCGCTGCGAATGGATTCGCGCTTTTCTGGGGCGCCCAAAACTTGTTCTGCTGGAACGCCCCATGAAAGGCGTGCCCTTGGAATTTCTGCCGCACCTGATTGCCGCGGCAAAGGAAACCGCGGCGCACGGCGCCGCCTTGGTCTGGCTAACCGACAACGACCAGGTCTGGCAGCACCCGACCTTGTGGGATGCCACGCGCTACACCATGCAGGGCCAATCCATGATATCCGTAAACGCCACCGTGCGCACCGGAAGTTGACCGGCAACCTGGGGATGAGTTGTGGGCGAAAGCCCGCATTAGGAGGAATAAGCGATGATGGACAAAACATTCAAGTTTCGCTTCGTCAATGAAATCACCGGAGTTTTTGTGCTGCTGGCCATCGCCGTGCTGATCGCCGGCATTTTCCTGGCCGGCCGCGCCCAGGGCCTGTTCGAGCCCAAGTTCCGGCTGCACGCGGTATTTCAGGCCGAAGAGGGCTCCTACGGTCTCAAAAAGGGGGCCGAGGTCAAGATCCGCGACACCGTTGCCGGCAGCGTCATCCGGATCGCACCCACCATGGAAGGCACAATCGAGGCGACTTTCGAACTAAAGTCCACTTTCCACGGCTTTGTGCGCACAAACTCCGTGGCCCTGGTAAAGAAAACGCTGATCGTGGTCGGCGATTCGTACGTGGATATATCCATCGGCAACCGCAACTTTCCAATTATGCCCAACGGCAGCATGATTGCCTGCACAATGGACAAGGATATCACCAAGCAAGCCATGCTGGTCATCGAAGAGCTCCGCGCCCAGCTGCGGCCGACATTCGACAAAGTGAATGCCGTGCTCGACGAATTGCCAGCGCTCACGACGCAGACCCGCAAGACCCTGCATGAAAGCGAAATCCTGTTGCACGAAAATGTCCCCGGCCTTTTGATCCAGGCCCAGGACACCATGCGGTCGTCGCAGGTCTTGATCGAGGGACTCCAACGGCATTGGTTGTTCCGCAAATACATCGCAAACCCGGAAAATGGCCCATTAATTTCGCCGGCCGACCTGATCCTGCCTGGCGCCGAACCGCTTTCCGGAGGAGAATCCAAATGAAATCGTCATTTGTTCTGTCCGTCATCCGCCGTCCGTCATCCGCCGTCATAACGCTCCTGGCCGCCATGTTCCTGGCCAGCGCCGGGTGTTCGACCCCGCCAAAAGCCGTCCGTACCGATCCGGAAATCGAACGCAACGTGGCTGTGGCGCGGGGCGCATATGCCTCCGGCTCGGCGGACAAAGCGGCCGTCTATTATCAAAAGGCGCTCCAGCGCGCTCGGGTCATCGATATGCCCGCGGACATTGCCCGCAATGCCTACAACCTGGCCGCCTGCCTGGCAGCGGCGCGCCAATACGATGCGGCCCTGGCATGCCTGGATGAGGCCCGGCTTGAATTTCAGCGCGCCGGCGTTTCCTGCCGGGAACTCCCCTTGCTGGAGGCCAAAATAGTCCGCGCCCAAGGTCGCTTGCAGGAAGCCGAAAACCTGGCCCGGGCAGAACTGGCCAAATCCAGGGAGCCGAACGATGTCATCCGCATCCAGTGGCGCCTCCTGCTGGCCGGGTTGCTGTGCGACCAGAACCAGGCCGACAACGCGGAATCCGAACTGGCCGCCATCAACCCGAAGCAACTTAAGACCTGTGGGGCCGATATCCGGGCGGAAACGGCGCTGGCCCGGGCCCGCATCCAGCTGCTGAACATGAACCCGCAAGCCGCCGCGCCTCAATATGATCTTGCCGCAAGTTGCTGGCAGGAGGCCGGACGGTATGACGAGATGGTCGGAGCGCTTGACCTGGCGGGGCACGCCTACGAAAACTCCGGCAACCGCCCCTTGGCCGCGGATCGCTACTATCGCGCAGCGCGCAGCCTGGGCGAGAGCGGCCGGCTCGCGCCGGCCCGCGCCCTTGCCGACCGGGCCCTGCCCCTGGCCGCCGATCAGCCGGACCTGCAAAGACAGTTGGAGCGCCTGAAGGCGGCGCTTGACCGGCAACAGCCGCCGGCCGGCGCAGCGCAAAAGAAATCTAATTAAGGAGGGAATCGAAACATGGCAACGGTTAAATTACTGGTCGTCGGGGCGGGCGCCCGCGGGTGCGGATACGCCCATTATGCAACGGAACATCCGGATAAAGCCACGGTAGTCGGCGTGGCCGAGCCGCGCGATTTTTATCGCAACCAGATGGCCGCCACCCATAAGATTCCAAAGGAACACATCTTCCGGTCCTGGCAGGAAGCCGCCCGCCTGCCCCGCTTTGCCGATGCCGTGCTGATCTGCACCCAGGATTCGATGCACACCGCTCCGGCCATGGCCTTCGCCCGCAAAAAGTACCACATCCTCCTGGAAAAGCCGATGGCGCCCACCGAGGCGGAGTGCCGGCGCATTGTCGCGACCGTCAAGGCCAACAAGGTCATCCTGGGCGTCGGCCACGTGCTGCGTTATACCAAGGCGGTCCAGAACGTCAAGCACCTGCTCGCGACCGGAGCGATCGGCGAGATCGTCACCCTGCAGGACCTGGAGCGCGTCCACTACTGGCACCAGGCGCATTCCTTCGTGCGCGGCAACTGGCGCAATGAAAAAGAATCGTCCTTCATGCTCCTGGCCAAGAGCTGTCATTACATCGACCTGATCCGCTATTACATGAATGCGCCCTGCGTGCAGGTCTCATCCTTCGGCAACTTGAAACATTTCCGCAAGGAAAACAAGCCCAAGGGCGCAGCCGCACGCTGCCTGGATTGTCCGCGCGCCGTCGAGTCGCAATGCCCCTATTCCGCCAAGCGCTTCTACTTGACAAGGATTAAACAGGGCAATCTTGTCTGGCCAGTCAACGTGCTGGCCCCCGTGGTGAACGTAAAGACCATCACCAAGGCCTTGCGCGAGGGCCCTTACGGTCGTTGCGTTTACGCCTGCGATAACGACGTGGTGGATCACCAGGTGGTCAACATGGAATTTGCCAACGGTGCCACGGCCGTGCACACCATGACCGCCTTTACACCGGATGGCGATATCGGACCGAGTTTGCGCATCTTCGGAACGCGCGGCGTATTGTGTTTGAACGGCGCCCAGATCCAGGTCTTCGATTTCCTGACCAACACCTCGAAAACCTATAATTCGGAAACCTTCATTTCAGATGTGGTCAAGGGCGCCGTTGGCGGGCACGGCGGCGGCGACGGCGGCCTGATGACCCAGTTCGTCGAGGCCGTGCATTGCAACGACCAGCAGAAGCTCCTCACCGGCCCGGATGAAACACTCGAATCGCACCGGATGGTTTTTGCCGCCGAACGCTCGCGCCGCACCAAACGCGTCGTTCAGATGTAAGGCGGAAAATACCAGCGCAGAAGCTGAAATGCCGCAGCCGGGAATCGGAAGAGGTCGGCATTGGACCGTTGTCTACTTCCGGGTTTTGGGCGCGGCAATGCGCTGGCCCGCCGGGATCAGCACTTCGGAGGCGCGCCAGCCGGCAGGATCATCCTGCACCGCGAGCATCACGCGCGCCGCCTGGGGCAGGGTCAAATTAGTTCCGTCGCCCCAGGTATTGGTCCAGCAGGTTCCATCATAGACTTCCACCTTAATTTCGCGGATGCCCGGCCAGACGTCGCGATTGGAGACAATGCCGTCAGGATCTTCCAGGCGGAATGCCTGCCAGGCACGGGTCAACCCGCCCGCAGCGCGCAACCTTTCGTTCGTGGCCGCGGCATTGGAAGACGACAGAATATAATCCATTTCGCGGATGGCATAGACGCGCACATCGGGCTTGGAGAAAAAAACATTTTGAGTTTGCGGCTGGTTGCTCAACGCCAGGCTCGCCGGCATGGCCGTAAAAAAATGAAGTTTGAGCCCTTCGGAGTCGTCCCGGGCCGGAGTCAGCACAAACGGCGAATTGGTAATGCCCCAGGGAATCACGGCGCTGGCCAAATCAAGCGAGAGCACATCCAGCGCCGCCGCAGCCGGGTAGGCTCTGGCACGCCAGCGGGCTTGGGAATCGAGCGTGCCGAGCGTGCCGGTATAAACCGCAAATACCACGCCGGCCAACAGGACAGCAATACCCATGGCAACCAGCAGTTCAATCAGCGTGAGCGCATGACGAGAGCGAATCATCGCGAAGTATCTCGAAGACCGCCGCCTTTTACGAACCGAATTCGAACCAAATCGGCCGAGGGCTGATGATTGCAGGCGCGACAGCGGGTTACTTGACAATCTGGACCAGGAAAATCGTGAGACTGGCCAGGGCGGCCAGGCCGATCACCACGAACACCACCAGCCACAGGTTCCGGTTGTTTTTCCGGCGCGTGCCGAAGGGCGAGACGCTTTCGAAAAAGTTCGGATTGATCACCGGCCGACCCCCATCCACCACCACCTGGGTCATCGAAGTCGAGGAAGTCCCGGCGTTGTCTCCCGCATCGCTTTCGAACATGAATTCGCATGAGCCGATTTGGATCACGTGCTTGGGCTTGAGCTCGACTTCATCCTTGATCCGCTCGAAATTCAGCATGGTGCCGTTGGTGGAATTGAGATCGCGCATGACATAGCCCGCTCCGCGCTTAGCCACATAGCAATGCTGAGACGAGACGGCCTCATCCGTAAGCACCACGTCGTTGACCGGATTCCGGCCAATGGTCATGCGATCCTTGACGATCTCGAACTTCTGCCCCTTGACCGAGCCTGACATGCCCATGAGATAAGCCACGAATACTGCCTCCTGAACAGCGCCTGACGAACAAGTCTATTCGCGAATAAAAATGAAGTTGATTAATGGCACGTTTTTCCGCGCATGTCAATTCCCAATCCGAGATAACTTTTTCGAAGCATCGAATTAACCGAACCGGCAGGCAACCAAACGCGGCGGAATGACACGGAAAACGGCAAACTGCGAGAGGCGCACGAAGCCGCAACGCATAAAATCGCCGGAAAGGATCAAGGTCGGCTGTTTGCCGTCCGGCGCTTTCTTGTGCGCCTGTTCCGGGTTCATTGCCCTTGCTTTGCAACCGGCGTCGGTTATAGTGCATGCCTGGTTCGAGAACAACACCAATTCCATTAAGATTTTAACATCCGGAACCGCTTGCACTAACCAGGGCTGCATGAAAATCGGTGTGTTTTATTCGTTACTCAGCGCCTTCCTTTGGAGCACCACGTTCGTTTGCGCGCGGCACCTGATGGCGCACAATCTGGTGGACCCGCTGACTTTATCGCTTATTCGATTTGCGCTGGGCGCAATCACGCTCTTGACCTTCGGCTTGCTGTTCCGCCGCAAAACATTAACGCGGCCGCGCTTCCGCGACCTCGGTTCCATGGCGCTCCTGGCGCTCTTCGGCATCGGCGGCATGAGCGTTCTGCTCTTTTTCGGCCAGCAGCGCACGACGGCCATCAACAGCTCGCTCATCATGCAACTCAATCCCATTTTTATTTTGTTCATGGGACTTTTTATCGGCGAACGGTTCGCGTGGATAAACCTGGCCGGCATTCTGATGAGCATGGTTGGCGCCCTGATGGTTGTCGGCGTGATCACGTCCCACGGCCTGCAGGGCAGTTGGAACCGAAACGCCGGGGACCTGCTGGTGCTCGCTTCCGCCTTGTGCTGGGCCATCTACTCGGTTTTCAGCAAAAGCACGACCCAGCGGCTGGGCGGATACTCGGCCACCATGTGGGTCATGCTCCTGGGCGCCGCGGAGCTGGCGCTGGTCTGGCTGGCCGCGCCAACGTCCTGCGTCTGGCCGCGCGGCTGGTTCGCCTGGAGCCTGATTTTGTATCTGGCCGTCTTTCCCACGGCCTTGGCCTTTTTTGCCTGGTACGAGGCCTTGCGCCTGATCGATCTTTCCCTGCTGAACGTGATGCAATACCTGACGCCGGCCTTTACCATCGTTCTTGCCTGGTGCCTGCTCGGCGAACGCATGCAATTGACCAACGCCCTGGGCGTCGGCATCATTCTGGCCGGCGTTGCCCTTATCGGATTCCGGAGGAAAACGGCCTGAACCGGCCAAAGCCTGCGGCTGGCGCGCCTTGGAATGTTCAGAAAAGAACCGCAAGCTTTCCGCAACGCCGGACCGCGACAGGAACTTCTTCCGGTTTGCAACCAGGGTCTTCGCGCCAAACCCATCCTTCTCAGCGGGCGCTGAGCATGAGATCCCGAAACCGATGGAAGAGATAATACGGATCGTGCGGTCCGGGACAAGCTTCGGGATGATACTGCACCGCAAACAGGGGCGCATTTTTATGTTCAAAGCCTTCAACCGTCCGATCGTTCAGGTTGAGGTGAGTGACGGCAAGCGCCGCCGGATCGATCGAGTCCGGATCGATCGCAAAATTATGATTCTGCGAGGTTATTTCAACGCGGGATGTCTTTAAATCTTTTACCGGATGGTTGCAGCCATGGTGCCCGAACTTGAGCCGATATGTTTTGGCGCCGCAGGCCAGGCCCAGGATCTGGTGCCCGAGACAAATGCCCATCAGCGGAACCTTGCCGATCAATTGGCGCGCATTCTCAATTGCGTAAGTCACGGCCGCCGGATCGGCCGGACCATTAGAAAGGAAAACGCCCCGGGGCTTTAGCGCCAGCACCTCGGCGGCGGAAGTGCGCGCCGGCACGACCGTAACTGCCATACCGTTCCGCCGCATGCTCCTGAGAATATTCCATTTGATGCCGAAATCGTAGGCCACGACATTCAAGTCGGCGCGCGGCAAACTATCGGCAATTCCCCAGGATGCCGATATTTTTCCCGTCGCATCCCACTGATAAGGCTGTTGACAGCTGACTTTGGCCGCATAATCCTGCCCATCCAGTCCGCCCCACTCCTTCGCGCGCTGCACGGCCTGCTGCCCGGTAATTTTAGCGGACACCACCAGACAACCTTTGAGCGTTCCCTGATCCCGGAGTTTGGCGGTGAGCGCGCGCGTATCGATGCCGGCAATTGCCGGGATGTTATTGCGCCGCAGGCATTCTTCAAGCGAACCCTCCGCGCGCCAGCTGCTGGGCGCATTCATCCCGTGCAGGATGAAGCCATTGGCAAACAGCCGGGCAGATTCCATATCCGCGGCATTGATTCCGGTATTTCCTATTTCCGGGCAAGTCATGGTAACCAGCTGGCCGCTGTACGAAGGATCGCTTAATATTTCCTGATAACCGGTCATGCCGGTGTTGAAGACCACCTCGCCCAGCTTATCGGTGCAGGCGCCCACAGAATAACCATGGAACACGGATCCATCCGCCAGGGCCAGGAACGCCGCCTGTTCCCTTTGCGCCCGCCAATTCCATTTTGAATTCATGAGCCTTCCTCCACCCCGGGCAGTTTCAGGCGCGGGGCATGCCGGTGATATTCCTGGATACTGCAGACCTCCATCCGCCGGGTTTCCCGAAACGTTTCCAGGCCTTTAACGGCCGCTTCCAAGCCATTGAGCGTCGTGGTAATGGGAATTCCCCGGATCACGGCCTCGGCCCGCATCTTGACCTCATCGACGCGGGGACTTTCCCCGCTGGAGGGCGTGCTCACGATCCAGCCGACCTTTTTTTCCAGGATCATATCCAACACATTGGGCCGGCCGGAGGAGATGCGAAAGATCGCCTGACTGGGAATGCCGTTATTGCGCAAAACGGTACTGGTGCCTTCCGTGGCATAAACGACAAACCCCAGGGCACACAACCGCCGCGCCAAAGGCAGGACGGCCTCCTTGTCCGAATCCCGCACGCTCACAAAAACGCTGCCGTTAACCGGAAGCACATTGCCTGCCGCCACCTGGCTTTTCAGAAAGGCCATGCCGAAATTCATATCGATCCCCATGACTTCGCCCGTCGACTTCATCTCGGGACTGAGAACGGTATCGATTCCGGGAAAGCGCACAAACGGGAACACCGCCTCTTTCACCGACGCATGCCGCGGCAGAACCTCGCGGGTAAAGCCCAGGTCCTTAAGTTTATTTCCAGCCATCACCAGCGCCGCCAGCTTGGCCAACGGCACTCCGATGGCCTTGCTGACAAAGGGAATTGTGCGCGAGGCCCGCGGATTGACCTCCAGCACATAGACCGTGCCATCCTTGACCGCGTACTGGACATTCATTAATCCGCAGACCTTCAACGCCATGGCCAGTTCGGTGGTGTGCTTGCGGATCGCGGCCTTGGCCGGCTCGGAAAGCGTGGGGGCCGGAATCATGCAGGCGCTGTCGCCGGAATGGATGCCCGCCTGCTCAACATGCTCCATAATCCCGCCGATAACCACCGTGTCGCCGTCGGCAACACAGTCCACATCAACCTCCACGGCGTTATCCAGAAAGTCGTCGATCAGGACCGGGCGATCCTCGGAAACCTCAACGGCTTCGGCCATATATTTGCGCAAGGCCGCCTGGCTGTAGACAATGACCATGGCGCGTCCGCCGAGCACGAAGGAAGGGCGCATGAGCACCGGGAAACCGATCCGGCCGGCAATCTGCGCGGCCTCCTCGACGCTGACCGCCAGCCCGCTATCCGGCTGGCGAATACCCAGCCGGGTAATCAGTTCATGAAACAGCTTGCGGTCCTCCGCCGCCTCGATGCTGGCGGAAGATGTCCCGATGATCCGGACGCCGTTCTGTTCCAGGGACTTGGCCAGGTTGAGCGGCGTTTGGCCGCCGAACTGGACAATAACTCCCCAACATTGCTCGCGGCGGTAAATATGCAGCACGTCTTCCAAAGTCAACGGCTCGAAGTACAAACGATCGCTCGTGTCGTAATCCGTGCTGACCGTCTCCGGGTTGCTGTTCACCATGATGGTGGCAAAACCCGCCTGGCGCAGCGCGAACGAGGCATGCACACAACAATAATCGAATTCAATCCCCTGCCCGATCCGGTTGGGACCGCCTCCCAGGATCATGATTTTCCGGCGCCCTTCGGGGCGACATTCGTCCAGCGTGCCATAGGTCGAATAATAATAAGGCGTTAAGGCCTTGAACTCCGCCGCGCAGGTGTCAACGAGATTGAAGACCGGCGTCAGGCCGATGGATTCACGGGCCTGGCGCACCTCGGCTTCCGTGGCGCCCAGGAGAAAAGCGATCTGCCGGTCCGCATAGCCAAAGGCCTTGGCCTGGCGAAACAGGGCCGCGTTTTGTTTCAGACCGGCGATGTCGCGCGCCGAACGGATTTCGTCCTCAAAGGCGGCCAGTTCCTCAAAATGGCCCAGGAACCAGGGATCGATTTGGGTCAGCTCCGCAATGCGCGCTACCGACCAGCCCCGCTTGAAAGCCGCCCGGACGGCAAACAGGCGTTGCGCATTCGGCCGCACCAGTTCAGCGGCCAATTCGGCATCCGCCAGACATTCCTGCGGACCATCCTTGCCGTCCGCGCCGAAACCGGCCCGCCCGGTCTCCAGCGAGCGCAAGGCTTTTTGAAACGACTCCTTGAATGTCCGCCCGATGCTCATGGTTTCGCCCACCGATTTCATTTGCGTTCCCAAAGTCGTATCGGCGGCGGGGAATTTTTCGAATGCAAACCGCGGAACCTTGGTAACCACGTAATCGATCGCGGGTTCGAAACACGCCGGAGTCTCGCGGGTAATATCGTTGCGCAATTCATCCAGCGTGTAACCGACCGCCAGCTTGGCCGCGATCCGGGCAATCGGAAATCCGGTGGCTTTGGAGGCCAGCGCGCTGGATCGCGAAACGCGCGGATTCATCTCGATAATCACCATGCGGCCATTGGCCGGATTGACCGCCCACTGGACATTCGCCCCGCCGGTTTCCACGCCAATTTCGCGGATCACGGCCAGGGTGGCATCCCGCATGCGCTGATATTCGCGGTCGGTCAGCGTCTGGGCCGGAGCCACGGTGACGCTATCGCCCGTGTGCACACCCATGGGATCGATATTCTCGATGGAACAGATTATTACGCAATTATCCTTCCGGTCCCGCATGACCTCCAGTTCGAATTCCTTCCAGCCGATCACCGATTCCTCGATCAACACCTCGGAATTGAGACTGTACGCCAAGCCGCGGCTGACAATGGTCCGGAACTCCGTTTCATTCCGGGCAATCCCACCGCCGGAACCGCCCAACGTAAATCCGGGCCGAATGATCAGCGGGAACACGTCCATGGCGGCCTGAATCTTCAGCGCCTCTTCCAGAGAATGCGCGGATTGGCCATGCGGCACATCCATGCCGATTTTCGTCATCGCCTCCTTAAACAGATTGCGATCCTCCGCCTTGCGGATCACTTCCGCCCGGGCGCCGATCATTTCCACCTGGTAGCGCCGCAGCACACCATGATCGTGCAGGGCTATGGCCAGGTTGAGCGCGGTTTGTCCCCCCAGCGTCGGCAGGATCGCATCCGGCCGCTCACGGCGGATGATTTCCTCCAGAATCGGCTCGGTCAACGGCTCCAGGTAAGTGCGGTCGGCAAATTCGGGATCGGTCATGATCGTGGCCGGATTGCTGTTGACCAGGACCAGTTCGTAGCCTTCCTCCTTGAGCGCCTTGCACGCCTGCACGCCGGAATAATCGAACTCGCAGGCCTGGCCAATGACGATCGGTCCGGCGCCGATGAGCATGATCTTCTTGATGTCGGTTCTTTTAGGCATCGCGCGCGAATCCTATTTCCCTCACTGCGCCCCCTGGCTCATGGCCGCCTTGATAAAATCGCGGAATAAAGGATGAGGCCGCAGGGGAGTTGACTGAAACTCGGGGTGAAACTGGCACGCGACGAACCAGGGGTGCGCCGCCAGTTCGACAACCTCGACCAGGCGTGACGCCGGATTGATGCCCGCAAAGACCAGGCCTTGCGCTTCCATCTTTGCGCGATAGCGGTTGTTGAACTCGTAACGGTGGCGGTGGCGTTCGGCAACGGCGGCCACGCCGTAGGCCGCCCGGGTTTTCGTCGCCTCGGCCAGGACGCAGGGAAAAAGTCCCAGACGCATGGTGCCGCCCTTGGCCGTCTGGCGTTTCTGGTCCTCCATCTGGTCGACGACGGGATGCGCCGTCTGCGGCTCGAATTCCGTACTGTTGGCCCCGTTCAGACCGCAAACATTGCGGGCGAACTCGATCACGGCGCATTGCATCCCGAGGCAGATACCCAGGAAAGGAACCCCGCGTGTGCGGGCATATTGCACCGCCGCGATCTTGCCCTCGATGCCGCGATCGCCGAATCCGCCGGGAACCAGGATCCCCTGAACGTCCTTAAGCAACGCTTCGCAGCCCTGTTTTTCGATATCCTCAGACTCGACCTGGCGGATACGAACGCCGGCATGATGGGCTATGCCGGCATGCATCAGGGCCTCATAGATGCTTTTATAGGCATCTTTCAAACTCACGTATTTGCCGACCACGGCGATCTCCACCGTTCCGGCTTGCGGACTCAACTGCGCGGCCAGCATGGTCTCCCAATCCTGCATCGCCAGCGGACGCACGTGGAGATTCAACATTTCCAGGATATAAACATCCATGCTCTGCCGCGCCAAATCGAGCGGCACTTCGTATATCGAGTGGGCCACATCGACTTCCTCGATGACCAGGCTCAGATCCACATTGCAGAACAAGGCCATTTTTTCCCGGTGCTCGCGCGTCAAGTGCTGCTCGCAGCGGCACACCAGGATATCGGGAATGATGCCGATGGTCCGCAGGATGCCGACCGATTGCTGGGACGGCTTGGTTTTCATTTCGCCGGCCGCCCGGATGTAAGGCACGAGCGTCAGGTGGATAAACAAGCCATTCTGGCGTCCGATGGCCTGGCGATACTCGCGAATGGCCTCCAGGAACGGAAGGGATTCGATATCGCCGACCGTGCCGCCGATTTCGGTAATGGCAATATCGACGTCATCGCCGTCAAGCGAGGCAATCGCCGCCTTGATCTCGTCGGTGATATGCGGCACAACCTGGACGGTTTTGCCAAGGTAGCCGCCCTGCCGTTCGCGGGCAATGACCGCGCTGTAAATGCGGCCGGTGGTATAATTGCTGTCGCGCGTGCAGGCGACCCCGGCAATCCGTTCATAATGGCCCAGATCCAGGTCCGTTTCCGCGCCATCGGCGGTCACATACACCTCGCCATGCTGAAATGGCGACATTGTGCCGGCATCCACGTTGAGATAGGGATCCAGTTTTTGCATGCGGACGCGGTAGCCCCGGCGCGACAGCAAGAGCCCCAATGAAGCCGCCGTAATTCCCTTGCCGAGCGATGACACCACCCCGCCGGTGATAAAGATATGTTTGGTCACATGATGTAAAGCTTGCATTGACCCTCCCGCAGGCCATCCGATTCCAGGCGACAGGAATCATTTAAATAAAACGGACGCGCGCGTCACGCTCAGCAACTGAATTTTGGCAGCAGACCATCGACCGGCGCGCCCTCTTCCAATTCCGTCTTGCCCTGCACCTCGCCCACATCAACCGGATACGCGCCGGAAAAACAGGCGGTACAATAGGCGCGCGGCAGACGGAAAGGCGCCAGCAAACCCTCCAGGCTCAAGTAGCCCAGCGAATCCGCGCCAAGGAAACGGCAAATTTCGTCGATCGAGCGCTGCCCGGCGATCAATTCAGTCTGCGTGGGAAAGTCAATTCCGAAAAAGCAAGGATGCTTCACCGGCGGGCAGGCAATCCGCAAATGAATTTCACGGGCGCCGGCCTCCTTCAAGGCGGCGACCCGCCGGCGCGCCGTGTTGCCGCGGATAATGGAGTCATCCACCACCACGACGCGTTTGCCGGCCACCACGTCCCGCACCACGGCCAGTTTCATGTCCGCGCCCTCGGAGCGCTGTCGCTCCTTGGGCATGATGAACGTCCGGCCGACGTAATGGTTCCGGATAAACCCATAGTCCAAAGGAATGCCGCTGCCGCGCGAGTAACCCAGGGCCGCGGCGTTGCCGCTGTCCGGCACGGCGACGACAATATCCGCTTTGGCCGGCTGTTCCCGGGCCAACCGCAAGCCAAGCTGACAGCGGATGCCATGGACGCTCTCGCCGAACACCTGGCTGTCCGGCCGGGCAAAATACACATGCTCGAAAATACACTGTGCCTGGCACTGACCAGGCGCCGAAGCGAACTGCGAACTTTTCAGGCCATCTTTGTCCACGATCACCAGTTCCCCGGGTTGGACATCCCGGATGTATTCCGCGCCCACCTGGGTCAGGGCGCAGGTTTCGCTGGCAAAGACATACCCGGCGGCCAGCTTCCCGATCGAAAGCGGCTTGAATCCCAGCGGGTCCCGCGCCGCCATCAAACAATTCCGGGTCATCAACAGGAAAGCAAAGGCGCCGCGGAGTTCGTTCAAGGCGCGCGCCACGCGCATTGGCCGCAAGCGATACATGGGGTCAGCAAGCAGATGAATCAGGACTTCGCTATCCGTGCTGGTCTGGAAAATCGCGCCGGCTTCCCGGTACATCCGCCGCAGGCTTCCGGCATTGATCAGGTTGCCGTTGTGGGCAATGGCCCAGATACCGTCGCTGCATTCCGCGACCAGCGGCTGGACATTCTGAATCCTGGTCGAGCCGGTTGTGGAATAGCGCACATGGCCGATGCCCACCTGGCCCGGCAAATCGCCCCAGGACTTGGCCGAAAACACATCGTTGACCAGCCCCATGCCTTTGGCCGAGAAAACCCGCTGGCCATCGCTGGTTACAATCCCCGCGCCTTCCTGCCCGCGATGCTGAAGCGCAAACAAACCCTGATAGATCAGGCACGCTGCATCCGGCACCCCGTAAACGCCAAACAGGCCGCACGACTCCCGCGGCGATTTTTCCTGACCACGCAACGTCATGGCGCATTCCTCCTCATCGCAGGAAGCATCACTACAACATTATCGGCACGGACCAGAAGGGCTTCAAAGCCTCGAGGCGGCGCGCCCTACACCACGCCCTGAGCAAGCATGGCATTGGCAATCTTGCGGAAGCCGGCGATATTGGCGCCCTTAACGTAGTTAACAAAATCGCCCTCACGCCCGTATTGCACGCACGACGCGTGGATGGCGCGCATGATCTCGCACAGGCGCTTGTCGACTTCCTCTTTCGGCCAGCTCAGATGCATGGCGTTCTGCGACATTTCCAGTCCCGAGGTCGCCACCCCGCCGGCGTTGGCCGCCTTGCCGGGACCGTATAGAATTTTGGCCTTCAAAAACACGTCCACGCCTTCGGGCTCGGTCGGCATGTTGGCGCCTTCGCAGACACAGATGCACCCGTTCTTCACCAGCGTACGGGCATCCTCGGCCGAGATTTCGTTCTGTGTGGCGCAGGGAAACGCCAAATCGCACTTTACCGACCACGGCCGCCGGCCGCTTAAATATTTCGATCCCGGATATTTCTTGGCATATTCCTCGATCCGGCCGCGGCGCGCATTCTTCAATTCCATAACCCAGGCCAGCTTTTCCTCGCCGATCCCGGCCTCATCCACGATGGCGCCGCTGGAATCCGAAAGGGTGATCACCTTGGCGCCCAGATGGTTGAGTTTTTCAACCGTGTATTGCGCCACATTGCCCGAACCGGATACCGCCGCCAGCTTGCCCTCGAAGCTTTGCTTGCGCGTCGCCAGCATGTCCTGGGCGAAATAGACCGCCCCATAACCCGTCGCTTCCGGACGCATCAACGAACCGCCCCAGCTGACCCCCTTGCCGGTGAGCACCCCGGTAAACTCGTTGCGCAAACGCTTGTACTGTCCAAAAAGATAGCCGATCTCGCGCCCACCCACCCCGATATCTCCGGCCGGCACATCGGTATTCGCCCCGATATGGCGGAAAAGCTCGCTCATGAATGACTGGCAGAACCGCATGACTTCCATATCGCTCTTGCCCTTCGGATCGAAATCCGAGCCGCCTTTGCCCCCGCCCATCGGCAACGTGGTCAGCGCATTCTTGAAACACTGTTCGAACGCCAGAAATTTAAGGATGCTGAGCGTCACCGAGGCATGAAACCGCAGGCCGCCCTTGTAGGGACCCAGGGCCGAATTCATCTCGATCCGGAACCCGCGATTAACGTGAATCTTGCCGCCGTCATCCACCCACGGCACCCGAAAGATAATGGTCCGTTCCGGCTCCACCAGGCGCTCGAGGATCCGATCGTGGCGGTAGGCCGGCGTGCTCGCCACCAACGGCATCAAACATTCGGCCACCTCGCGCACCGCCTGATGAAACTCAGGCTCGCCCGGATTGCGCGCCACAACTTCTTCCATAAATTTTTCAACTGATTCGCTCATGAGGACATACTCCTGTTTGACGTGTTTGCCACCAATCATTTGTATGTATAAGCAGGATTTGTACCAATCGATACAACCTGCCAACAAACGAACGACCGCAATTAATATAACATCCTGGAAACAAACATTTAACGACCAACGGCATTATTCCGGTTAACCTGGTCGCAGCACCGGACGGCGGCCTAAATAATAGCCCACGGTCTATTGCATAGCCACGCGCACGGACGGCCGACTGCGGGCATGGTGCTTGGATTAGGCCCAAGCAACATTAAACATCCTTGAATCATTGCGGCGCGGGAAGCTGAACGCCCAAAAAACGATCAAGCCAGGCGTCCCTGCCAAATGGGATTTAAGCATACTAACGCGGATTAAGCGATGCAATCTTTTTGCCGCCGGCCTTTTGCAGCCAGCCGTGGATTGCCCGAGCGGCGGCCATTCCATCCGCAATCGAGCGCACGACCAGCGATGGTCCGCGACGCATGTCACCCGCAACAAATATGCCCGCGCCATTCGCCAACTGATACTCATCGGGCGCAAATTTTGGCTGCCGTACGGATTCCAGAAACAGATCGCTCACAAGACAACGCCGGTCGGGAACGAGATAACCCAGGGCCAGCAGGACCAGGTCGGCTGCCAGTTTGGAATGCGTGCCCGGACGCGGCACAAATTCGCAGCGCCCATCCGCATGGCATACGGAATCCACCTCCACGCACGTCACCTGGCTGACGCGGCCATCCGCTCCCGTAAAGCCCGTGGCGCTGATCCCCCAACGCCTAAGGCCGCCTTCCTTGTGGCTGGAGGCATCGCGTCGGATGGCCGGCCACATGGGCCACGGCGTGGCTTTCGGTCTGGATGGCGGCGGCTCACCCAAAATTTCCAGCTGGACAACGCTTTGGGCGCCTTGCCGGATTGCGGTGCCAAGGCAGTCGGCGCCCGTGTCGCCGCCGCCGATAATCACAACTTTTTTCCCCCTGGCATCGATGTCCGCGGCAGCGGCCAATTGGTCGCCCGCATTTTTTGCGTTTTGCGCCGCCAGATAATCCATGGCAAAATGAATGCCCGCCAAGTCGCGCCCGGGCACCTTCAAATCCCGGGGTTCCCCGGCGCCCCCGCAAAGGCAAATGGCATTATAGCGGCTTTGCAGATATTTACTGGAGATATCCTTGCCGACAATAACCCCGGTTTCGAAACGGACGCCTTGCTTTTCCATGAGCCGGATTCTCCGGTCCAGAATCCATTTTTCCAGTTTAAAGTCCGGAATTCCATAGCGCAAAATGCCGCCGATCCTGGCGGCGCGCTCATAAACGACAACCTGGTACCCAGCCCGATTGAGCATGTCGGCCACAGCCAGGCCCGCCGGCCCGGAGCCAACTACCGCTATCCGCTCTTCAAATCTTTCCGGCGGCGGCAGCGGCTTAAGATAACCGCGGGCAAAGCCATTTTCGATGATCGCCAGCTCGATTTGCCGGACAGTCACCGCTTCGTCATGGATGGCAAGCACGCAGGCCGCCTCGCAGAGGGCGGGACAAAGCCGTCCGGTGAATTCAGGCAAGGGATTGGTCGTCAGCAGAAGCGCCAGCGCTTCTTCCCAACGATCCTGCCAGACAAGATCGTTCAATTCCGGGATCACATTCGCCAACGGACAACCATAGCCGTGGCAAAAAGGCGTGCCACACTCCAGACAACGCGCAGCCTGGATATGCACCGCGTCCGTCACGAAAGGAATTTCCACGGCCTTGAAATCCTTGACCCGCTCTTCCACGGGGCGATAGCCGGGAGCTTGGCGGCCATACTGCAAAAAACCACCTGTTTTACCCATCGATCACGCCCTCCCGTTCGGTGGCTTCGTCCTCTTTGCTCATCCGGCCGAGCGCGCGGCGGTATTCCATGGGAAAAACCTTGACGAACAAGGGCAGGGATTCCTGCCAGTGCGCCAGAATAAACTCGGCTTTCCTGCTGCGGGTATGTTCGAAATGATTTTGAATCATCGTTTGCAGTTCATTGGCATCCGCGGAATCGGTGATCATATCCAAATCGACCATTTCAAGATTGCAGCGGCTGTCAAAGTTGCCTTCCGGATCGTAAACATAAGCAATTCCACCGCTCATCCCCGCAGCAAAATTATTCCCCGTCCGCCCCAGGACAACGATCCGGCCCCCGGTCATGTACTCGCAGGCATGATCGCCCACGCCTTCGACCACGGCATAAGCGCCGCTATTCCTGATTGCGAACCTTTCGCCCACACAGCCGTAAATGTAGATTTCGCCGGAGGTGGCCCCATATAAAAGGACATTGCCGCAGATGGTGTTCGCGGAAGGATCGAAACTTGCCTCCGGGGATGGGACGACAACGATCCTGGCGCCGGCCAGGCCCTTGCCCAGATAGTCGTTGGCATCGCCTTCCAGCCGCAGGGTCAAACCCCGGGCGCCGAACGCGCCGAAACTTTGGCCCGCGGAACCCTTGAAGCGGCACACAATGGTGTCGTCCGGCAGGCCAACGCCGCCGTATCGGCGCACAATTTCACCGGAAAGCATCGCGCCTACAGTCCGGTTGACATTCCGGATGGGCAAGTCGATCGCAACCGGGATGCGCCGCTCCAGCGCCGGCTTGGCCATGGCCATCATTTCGACATCCATGACCGCCGCAAGGTCGCCCGGCTGCTTTTCAACACAGCGCAAGGGGCTGTTGCCCGGCGCCCGTCGGAAGACCGCCGCAAAGTCAAGGCGCCGGGCTTTCCAAAACTCGATGGCGGCATCGATTTCAAGCAGGTCGCTGTGGCCGATCAAATCGTCCAGCCGGCGATAGCCCAGGCTGGCCATATATTCGCGAACCTCTTCGGCAACCATTCTGAAAAAATTGAGGACATGCTCCGGTTTGCCGGCAAAGCGCTTGCGCAATTCCGGGTTCTGCGTCGCAATCCCGGCCGGGCAGATATTCTCGTTGCATTTCCGCAACATCACGCAGCCGCACACCACCAAAGGCGCCGTGGCAAACCCGAACTCCTCGGCGCCCAGCAAGGCCGCGACCACCACGTCCCGTCCGGTTTTCAGCTGGCCATCGACCTGCAAACGGACACGGCCGCGCAGATTGTTCAGCATGAGCGTTTGTTGCGTTTCCGCCAGGCCGAGTTCCCAGGGAGCGCCGGTGAAGTTGATCGAGGAAAGCGGCGACGCCCCCGTGCCGCCGTCATGCCCGCTGATGAGCACCTTATCCACCCCGCCTTTGACCACTCCCGCCGCAATCGTGCCCACGCCCACTTCGGAAACCAGTTTCACGGAAATCCCGGCGGCGGGATTAACGTTCTTCAAATCGAAGATCAACTGCTTGATGTCCTCGATGGAGTAAATGTCGTGATGCGGCGGCGGCGAGATCAGCGTCACCCCCGGCGTGGTATGGCGCACGCGCGCAATCTCCGGGCCGACCTTAAACCCGGGCAATTGCCCGCCCTCCCCCGGCTTGGCGCCCTGCGCCATCTTGATCTGCAATTCCCGGGCATGCACGAGGTATTCCGTCGTAACCCCGAAGCGGCCGCTGGCGACCTGCTTGACCGCGCTGCAGCGATTGTCGCCGTTGGGCAAAGGTTCGTACCGGGCGGGATCTTCACCGCCCTCGCCGCTGTTGCTCATGGCGCCGATGCGGTTCATGGCCATCGCGAGCGTCTCGTGCGCCTCCCGGCTGATTGAGCCGAACGACATGGCGGAGGTCACAAAACGCTTCATGATCTCGGCGGCCGGCTCGACCTCCCCGATCGGAATGGCCGGACGTTCCTTGAACTTGAACAGTCCCCGCAAAGTGCTCGCCTGCCTGGTCTGATCGTTGATCAGGCGCGCATATTCCCGGTACAGGCCGGAGTCATTGTTGCGCGCCGCGCCTTGAAGCTTGGAGATGGAATCCGGCGTCCAGAGATGGCGCTCGCCATCCTTGCGGTAGCGGTAACGGCCGCCGCTGGGGAGCAAAAGCGCCGCGCCGGGCGAACGGTCATAAGCCGCCGCGTGGCGCGCGTCGGCTTCGGCGGCGATTTCCGCCAAACCGATTCCCTGGATACGGGAGGCCGTGCCGGGGAAATAGCTGTCGATCAAAGCGGAGCTTAAACCTACCGCCTCAAACACCTGGGCGCTCCGGTAGCTGCGCAGCGTCGAGATGCCCATTTTGGACATCACTTTCAGCAGCCCTTTGCAAATCGCCCGGATGTAGTTCTCCAAAGCCCGGGTGACCCCGATCTGGCCTTCCAGCAGCGCCTTGCCGGCCATCTCCGCCACAATATCGAAAGCCAGATAGGGATTGATCGCCGTCGCGCCATAACCCAGGAGCAGGGCAAAATGATGCACTTCGCGCGGCTCGCCGCTTTCCAAAATTAGCGCCGCGCCGGTCCGCTTGCCCATGCGCACCAACGTTTGATTGACCGCCGATACCGCAAGCAGGGCGGGAATCGGAATCATGTCGGCGGGCAAATCGCGGTCGCTCAGAACGATCACCGACCGCCCCGCGCCGATTGCCGTCTCCGTTTCCCGGCATAACCGTTCGAGGGCGGTTTCGAGGGCTTGTCCCCGATCGGCGGCGGCCGTCCCTGCGGTGGCAACCGCCGCGGCGGAGGGGAAACCGATAGGCAAGGTGGCGATCATAAAATCCTTCAGGTTCAAGGATTTTATTCTTTCCAAATCTTCGTTGGAAAGAATGGGATGCCTGAGTTTGATCAGCCGGCCATACTGGGGTTTTTCCTGAAGGATATTGGCCGGATTGCCCATGAAAGTCATGAGCGACATAACCAGCTCTTCGCGGATCGGATCGATGGGCGGATTGGTGACCTGGGCAAACAACTGTTTGAAATAGGCATAGAGCAATTGCGGCTTTTCGGAAAGAACGGCCAGCGGCGTGTCGCAGCCCATGGAGCCGACGGGTTCATGGGCGTGGGAGGCCATGACCCGGATCACCAGTTCCAGATCCTCGCGCGTATAGCCGAACAGCTTCTGGCGCAAGAGCAGATGCGCCGTATCCGGCAGCACCGGCGCGACGTCGTTGAAAAGCCCGTGGAGCATGATTTTGTTCTCTTCAACCCAGCGTCGATACGGCAGCCGGCGCGCATAGTCGTTTTTAATTTCCTTGTCCTTCAACAGCCGCCGCTTATTTAAATCGACCAGGATCATTTCACCCGGACGCAGGGCGCCTTTTTCGGCGATTTCGCCGGGAGCAAAATCCAGGACGCCGGTTTCCGAAGCCAGGACCATGAAGCCGCTTCTGGTAATCGTGTACCGGCAAGGGCGGAGCCCGTTGCGATCGAGGAGCGCGCCCACAACGGAACCATCCGTGAACGCCACGGCCGCCGGGCCATCCCAGGGCTCCATCAATCCCGAATTGTATTCGAAGAATCCCCGCAAATCCGGTCCCATCGGATATTTGGGGCCCCAGGCCTGGGGGATCAGCATCATCATCGCATGGGGAATATCCCGGCCGCCGGCCACCAATAGTTCCAGCACATTATCCAGACAGCCTGAATCGCTGCTTTCGGCATCGATAACGGGCAACAGCTTCCCGATGGCGCCATTCAGGCGATGCGAAGCCAGTAATTTTTCGCGCGACTGCATGTGCCGGATATTGCCCCGCAGCGTGTTGATTTCACCGTTATGTCCAAGGTAACGAAAGGGTTGCGCCAGCTTCCAGGACGGAAAGGTGTTCGTGCTGTAGCGCTGGTGAACGATCGCAAGGGCGCTGATGAAATCCGCGGCTTGAAGATCGGCGTAAAATTCGTCCAGCTGCGTGCCGAGCAATAATCCCTTATAGACAATCGTCCGGCACGAGAGACTGGCAATATAAAACCTGGCGCCCGGTTGCAGCTGCGTTTCGATGCGCCGCTCGGCCAGCTTCCGAATAACGTAGAGCTTGCGCTCCGTAACTGCCGGATCATCGGCAACTCCGCCGATGAAGCATTGAACGATCAGCGGCTGTTCTTCCCGCGCCTTGGCGCCGAGTACGGAAGGATCGTTGGGCACCTCGCGCCAGCCGAGGAAAGGCAACCCCTCCTCGCGAACGACGTCGGCGAACACCGCGCGACATTTTCCGGCCAGGCTTCGATCGCGCGGCAAAAACAGCATGCCGACGCCATATCTGCCGGCCGGGGGCAGTTCCAAGCTCAAAGCGGCACAGGAGCGCCGCATGAAATCGTCCGGAATTTGCACCAGAATACCCGCGCCATCGCCGGTTTTCTCGTCGCCGCCGGCCGCGCCGCGATGCAGAAGATTCTGCAGAACCCTGACGCCCGAAGCAACAATCGCATGGGATTTGGTTCCGTCGATATTGGCGACAAAGCCCACGCCGCAGGCATCGTGTTCACAGCGCGGATCATAAAGGCACCTGCCAGACTCCATTTTGACACGCTCCCATCCGGTCGCGATCAACCAAGCCGTTACCGGTAGAAGAGCATTTCCGCGTATGACGGCAACGGCCAAAACTTGCTGTCGACGATCGCTTCGAGCGCATCGGCGGATTCGCGCACGGCATTCATGCCGGCCAAAACATGGTCGCGAAACATCCGGGCCTTATTTTCCAGGCTTTCCTCGGCGCCGGCCCCGGAGAGAGTCTTCTCGAGCGCGGCCACATTCTTATCCAGCTTGTCGGCCAGGGCATTCACCTTGTCCAGCAGGTTGAGCGCACATTCGTGCTTCACGCCCGCAGCCTTGAGCGCCACGACGCCTTCCGCCATCTGGCCGCTGAAAGCGACCACGGCCGGAATAATCTGCCTTTTGGCAATTTGCAGGCAGGTCCGCGCTTCGATATTGAGCGTCTTGACATAATGTTCGAGCATGATTTCCACGCGCGAATGCAGTTCCGCCTGGCTCAAGACCCCATGCTTCGCGAGCACTTCGCCATTCTCCTTTTCGAGCAGGCTGAGAATACTGTCCACGCAGTTCCTTATATTCGGCAACCCCCGTTTGGCGGCCTCCTTGTGCCACTCCTCGGCGTAGCCGTTGCCGTTGAAAATCACCTTGCGGTGCGCCTTGGCAATGGCCATGCACAATGCCCGGGCCGTGGCCGCAACATCGTTCGACTTCTCCAGGGCGTCCGCCATCGCGCCCAACGAATCGGCCACAATCGTATTCAAGACGTAATTCGCCATCGCCGGGGATTGGGACGACCCCAGCATCCGGAATTCGAATTTGTTACCGGTAAAGGCGAAAGGCGACGTCCGATTGCGATCGGTCATGTCCCTGGGCAGTTTGGGCAGCGTGGTTGCGCCAAGAAAAATATCCTCGACATCGGGCCCGCTGCCTTTGGCCCCACCCCGGACCATCTGAACAAAAATGTCCGTAAGCTGTTCGCCCAGGAAAACGGAGACGATCGCCGGCGGCGCTTCGTTGGCCCCCAGCCGGTAATCGTTGCCCGGCGTGGCAACTGTCGCCCTCAGGAGCTTGCTGTACTTTGACACGGCCTGAATCACCGCGCACAGGCAAACCAAAAAGGTTACATTCGCATGCGGGGTCATACCGGGCTCCAGCAGGTTGAGCCCGTCATCCGTGGCCATGGACCAATTGTTATGCTTCCCGGAGCCATTGACTCCCGCAAAAGGTTTCTCATGCAGCAGGCAGACGAATCCGTGCCGCAGGGCCACATTCTGCAACGTCTCCATGGTCAACTGGTTCCAATCGGTGGCGACATTCACCGTGCCATAGATCGGAGCAATCTCGTACTGGCCGGGCGCGACCTCGTTGTGCTGGGTCTTGGCAGAAACGCCGAGCTTCCAAAGCTGCTTGTTCAAATCGGCCATGAACGACCCGATGCGATCGTGCAATGTGCCGAAATACTGATCCTCCATTTCCTGACCCTTCGGGCTCGGCGCGCCGAACAGGCTGCGCCCGGTCAGCATCAGGTCGAGGCGGCGGTCAACAAAGCGGCGGTCCACCAGAAAATACTCCTGCTCCGCCCCGAGGGTGGCCGTCACGCGCTTGCTGGTCGTATTCCCCAGCGCCCGCAAGACGCGCATCGTCTGCCGGCTCAACACTTCCATCGAACGCAGCAAGGGCATTTTTGCATCCAAGGCCTCGCCGGTGTAAGCGCAGAAGGCGCAAGGAATGAAGAGCGTCGTATTCTCCCCGTCCTTTTTCACGAAGACCGGGCTCGTGCAATCCCAGGCCGTATACCCGCGGGCCTCGAAGGTGGCGCGCAGCCCGCCCGAGGGAAAGCTCGAGGCATCCGGCTCGCCCTTGATCAGTTCCTTGCCGCTGAACTCCATGATGGTCGTGCCGTCATTCTGGGGCGCAATAAAGGCGTCGTGCTTCTCGGCCGTGCTCCCGGTCATGGGCTGAAACCAGTGCGAAAAATGCGTGGCGCCCTTTTCGAGCGCCCAGTCTTTCATGGCCGTGGCGATCACGTCGGCAATCGAAGAATCCAGAGCCGTCCCATCCTCGATCGTAGCGCGCAGTTTCTTGTACACGGACTTGGGCAGGCGCTCACGCATGATCGCATCGTTGAACACGTCCGCGCCATACAGGTCCGGAACAAGGCTTTTCAAATCGGATCGGATCTCGTCATTCATCGCATGCACTCCTTTATCCCATGATTAACTACATATCCGGCAGCTGTCGTTTTCAGAAGATTCAGCGCCCTGGCCTAAGTGTCGTATCCTACCCGCATTGCCCGCGCCTTTCGAGAATAATCTCTTTTCGCCATTCACGACGCATCCGCATCGCAAAGCGCGCGTTCCGCCGCCATTCTCAGGGCCAAGTCGGCACTAATTAAACCCCGCCTTGGTCCCCCAAGTCGCCATCAGACGCCCGCTTTCAACGCTATCTTCTGCCACGCAATGATTACGCCTAAATTATTTAGCACAACTCATGCCAACTTGCCATATTTTCGAACCGGCAAAGCACGTATATCATCATTACATGCTTGAATTCAATACCTAACAACTTAAATAATAAATCGCGTCAAGCGCCGTAACAGCGCAAAGTGGTCTAATTATTAGCCACTGGCTATTAATATGACAAATGACGGCGCCATGATCCTCCAACAATAGGCAGAAAATGGCTGGAAACAGGGCGTGTTCCGCCGTCCGTGGTCTACATTATGAACCATGTCTGCGCCGTGAAGGTCGGCTTCATTTCAGGTTGCTGGCCTGCAGTTTCTTGCGCAACGTCATCCGGCTCAGCCCGAGCTTGACGGCAAGATCCCGCTGGCTGAATTTGCGCAGCAGCCCGCAACGGAGCACAATCTCCTCCATCGTTTGGAGGAGCAAATTCCGGGCCGCCGCCAGATCTTCCGTACCGGCGCAGAGGCGCTCGGCCGCGGCACGGATATCCAGGATGTCCCGCGAAGACGGCTGTTTGCGCAGGAGCGCCCACTGGTGGTCATGATCGAGGATTTCCGTCGGCAGGAAATCGGCGGACAAAGTATCGCCCTCGATCATCACCACGACGCGTTCCATGCAATTCTCCAATTCGCGCACATTGCCCGGCCAGGGATATTCGAGAAAGATATCGAGCACTTTCCGGGAAAGCTTGCGAACATTCTTATGGTTTTCGTGATTGAATTTCTCCAGGAAATGGTCGATCAACAGGGGAATATCTTCCCGGCGTTCACGCAAGGGCGGCAGGTGAATCGGAATGACATTCAGGCGATAATAAAGGTCTTCGCGGAAAAGGCCCTTGTGCACCTCCTCCTTGAGATCCTTGCTGGTCGCGGTAACCACACGAACGTCAACCGCAATCGTATTGGGGCTGCCGACCGGCTCGAATTCCCTTTCCTGAAGGACGCGCAAAAGCTTAACCTGCAACCGCGGACTCATTTCCCCGATTTCATCCAGGAAAAGGGTGCCGCCATTCGCCATTTCGAAGCGGCCTTTCCGGTCGTGCAAGGCGCCCGTGAAGGCGCCCTTGACGTGACCAAAGAGTTCCGACTCAAGCAAGTCTTCAGGCAGCGCGCCGCAATTGACCTTGATCAGCGGACCCGAGGCCCGGGCACTGTTATAGTGCACCACTTTGGCAATCAACTCCTTGCCTGTCCCTGTTTCGCCAGTGACCAGGATGGAGGCCCGCGATTTAGCCGCCGTGGCCGCCATGGCCAGAACCTTGCGAATGGCTTCGCTCTCGCCGATCACATTATCGAGGCGATAGCGGCTGCGAAGTTCGCGGAGCCGCCCCCGATCGCGCGCCAGGATTTCTTCTTTCTCCACCCGCATCAGGTGGTTGATCTTCAATACCTGGGAAACGATGGTCGCCACGATCGAAAGCAACCGCAAGTCTTTTTGAACCGCTCCTTCGATGGCAAAGGGACGATCCACGCTCAATGCGCCGACGACCTCGTCATCGACCTTCAATGGCACGCAAATAAACGCAATGGGGCTGGCCAGGTCTTTTTTGCGGGCAACTGTCCGGTTGAGAAAACGGCTGTCTTTGCCGATATCGGGGATGATTTCCGCCACCCCGGTTTTAACGACCTGCCCGGTAATCCCCTCGCCCAGCGCATATTGCCCCCGGTCCTGCTCCACGCGCGAAAGGCCATGGGCGGCGACAATTTTCAATTTATTGCAAGTTTTGTCCAGGAGCACCAGGGTCCCACGCACCATGCCGAGTTCGTTGGCCAAGGCCTCCATGGTCCGTTCGAAAAACGAGTTTGGATTGAGCGCGCTGCCCAACACCTCGCCCATGCGGGTCAGCAAAGCCAACTCGCGGCCTTCGCGCGACTCGACGGCCACGCTGATGGCATCCTCGCTCAGGATCAATCGCTGGGGAATGCCGACATGCTCGCAGTGGCGATTGCTTGCCTTTCTGATCGTCAGGCTGTGCGCCCCGTGCGCGACCGCAACATCGAAGACCACCTGGGTTATATGCCGGATCTTGGCCAGAAACGACGGCGAGTGGGCGCCCTTCTCCAGCAGCCAGCAGGCAATCGTGTTCAGGTCATACAGCCGCGGGCAGATGTGGCCGAACAATCGGACCACGCTTTCCTCGGCGCCCCAAAGATTCAGCATGCCCGTAAGGCTGTCAAAGATATACCGCACCCGCCGCTGGCCGTGCGTCCCCAGTTCGATCAACAACTCCTCAAGCTTGACGGGATCGGAGGGATTCGCCAGGTGAATGGCTCCGCCGCCGGCCGACTTGAAGAAATTTAAAAAGACCTTGTCGTTGTTGCCCTTGCCCGAGGAAAAACAGTCCACGAGCACAAAGTCCTCTTTCGGCAGCAGCGCGGCATACTTATTCGTTATCGTCTGCGGGGAGGAATTGAAGCTGACATAGATCACCAGCGATTTTTCGCGCGCGCAAGCGGCAAGAAAACTGACCACAAAACGTTCGACGGGCACGCCCGAGTCAATCTCCCAGATAATATTATCGCCGGAAATTATTCCGCCGGCCAGCCGGTCGATTTCCGGAATACCTGTGGTTGCATTCGCATTCATCGAATCTTTCCTGATCGCAATTTCCTGAATAAAGCCGCGCAGGCGTTACCCGATTACTCCAAGGCCAATTCTTCCTCCGGCTGCGTTAAAACACTGATGATGTAATAACCGATCGGCACGCCCACCACCATGCCCCAGATGCCGAAAAACCGTTCGCCGATCAGAATCAGGATCAGAACCAGAATCGGATGAACATGCAGGACTTTGGCCGTGATTCTTGGATTGAGGACATAGGCCTCAAACGCGTGGACGATGGCAACGAGCGCAATGAGCTTGAAGACCATCGCCATCCCGCCAACTTGGATGCCAAAAAGCAGGATCGGGATGGAACTTAGCCATGTCCCGAGGATTGGGATGAACCCGCAAAAGAACACAATGGTCGAAAGCAAGGCAATATTCGGCACCCCGAAAATCCAGAGTCCGATTGCGGTCAGGATCGTATTGCAGACCGCGATGATCGCCTGGGCGCAGAGCGCCCTGCCCAGGACATCGGCGAAGGCAACGAGATGCGGCGCGGCTCCCAGGTAAAAGGTACGGATCCGACTTCGTTCCAACCCCTTCATTTTTTCAACAATGCGCCGCCAATCCATGACCAGGATAAAGGCAAAGACAATGGCCAGGAGCAGCGAAACCATAATATGCCAACCGAGCTTGAAAAGGCGGAAGATGGCATTGAGCACGTGCGGCAGGGCCGTCTTAACGACATTGGCAACCTCGCCTTTCACAGAATCCAGCACGGCTGCATACTCCCCCGATTCGATGACCTCCTGCGCCTTTTCCACCCCCATGCTTTTAACCACGATCTTCTCGACAAACCGGTCGATCTTCTCCTGGGTTTGCTGTTCGCCATCGCCGGTAAATTCCAGGAACACGCGGTTGGACTCGGCAACCAGCTGCGGCCCCACCCAGGCGCCGATCACTCCCAGCAAACTCACAAAGAGCACGAAAACGGCCACCACCGTCAACCGATAATTCAGCTTCGTGCGCTGCACAATCCATTGAACAACGCTCTTGGTGAGATAGACGATCAGGAATGTCTCGAAGATCAGGAGGAAAAAGGGCTTCAAAAGATAAAAAAGGCCGACGAGGATCGCCCAAAGCACGATTTGTTCCCAATGGCGTTCGAAGAAATTCTTGACTCCGGTTTTGGCGAGCATGCTCACCCTCGCTTTCGCATTTTTCCAGTTGCCATTTCAGTTCAAGCCTTAGGCACCCCTGCCTGCATTACAGGCTATCGTCAATCGGTCCGGTCAGCCAGCAAAAAAAAGTAAATAAATGTTGCATAGATAGGAAAGATAACATAAAAACGGGCGGTGCAAAATATTTGAGCAGTTATATATTTATTATATTACTCAAACATGGAGGGGCAAGAAATCATGGCAAGCAATCCTGACGACTTAAAATATACGGAAACACACGAATGGGTGCGGTCGGTAGATGGCCTGGTCGAGGTTGGGATTACGGACTTTGCCCAGCACCAGCTTTCCGATATCACCTACGTCGAACTGCCCGAGCTGAACCGGCACCTGGATGCCGGCGAAGAGGCGGTTGTGGTGGAATCCATTAAAGCCGCCTCGGACGTCTATGCGCCCATCGCCGGGACCGTCGTGGAAATCAATGAAGACTTGACGAACACGCCGGAAATTATTAATTCGGATCCCTTTGGCGAAGGCTGGATTTTCAGAATGAACCCGGATCGCCCGGACGACGTAGATGCCCTGCTTTCGGCTGACGCCTACAAAGCCAAGCTGCCCGACGAACAATGAATCGCAGCACAGGCTAAATAGGGCAAGTTCCGCGCTGCCGCGACCTGTGAGACGAGCTGCGATTGATTTTCCTATCCTTCAGTCCGCCGGAGGCTTTAATTCCGCAGACTCTGGATCGGGGCGGGAATGTGTCCGCCGTGCCGGACAAAATCGGCGCTGCCGGATGAGCTGTTGACCGGTATCACCGTCCCGGAGCCGAAGAGCCCGCCGAAGTCAACCATCTCGCCGACTTTCTTACCGGGCGCCGGGATCAGCCGGACGGCCGTGGTTTTCTGGTTATAAATTCCGATGGCGGCCTCGTCCATGATAATCCCGCTCAGGGTCGCGCTGCTGATATCGCCCGGCACCAGGATCATATCCAGGCCCACCGAGCACACGGCGGTCATGGCCTCCAATTTATCGAGCGACAGGGCTCCATCCGCAACCGCCCGGGCCAGGACGTGATCTTCCATCACGGGGATGAAGGCGCCGGACAGCCCGCCCACCGAGGATGACGCAAAGGCGCCGCCCTTCTTGACCGCATCGTTCAGCAAGGCCACCGCCGCCGTGGTTCCCGGAGCACCGACATATTTGACGCCCATGGCCTGATAAATCTCGCCGACGCTGTCGCCGACACGCGGAGTTGGCGCCAGGGACAGATCCAGCACGCCGAACTGCATCCCCAGCATTTTCGCCGCTTCGCGCCCGATGAGTTCGCCGGTGCGCGTCACCCGGAAAGCCGTGTGCTTAATTTCATCCGCAATCTCGTCGAGCGTGCAACGGGGAAACTGCTCGACCAGCCGGTCAATGGCGCGCTTGACGACTCCCGGGCCGCTGACGCCGACATTGATGACGCACTCCGGCTCGCCGGCGCCCAAAAAGGCGCCCGCCATGAACGGGTTGTCCTCCGCGGCATTGGCAAAAATCACCAGCTTGGCGCAACCGAATCCATGCGCCGCTTTTGTGGCCTCGGCAATCTTCAAGAGCGTAGCGCTCACCAGCAGAATGGCATCCACATTCATGCCGGCTTTGGTTGTGCCGATATTAACCGAGGAACATAGCCGCTTGGTTTGGCTCAGAACCTGCGGCAGGGACTCGATCAGCAAGCGCTCGCCGGGAGTCATGCCTTTGTGCACCAGGGCGGTAAACCCGCCGATCAAATCCACGCCCACATCCGCCGCCGCCTGGTCCAACGCCCGGGCCAGGCTGAGCGCGTCTTCCGGGGCGCGCCCTTCCAGGAGCTGACTGGCCGGCGAAACCGCGATGCGCTTATTGATGATCGGCATGCCATACTTGGTCGTGAGCTGATCGCAGACATTCACCAGGTTGCCGGCCTTGCGTTTGATCTTGGCGCGCACGGCTTTCGCAACCGCGGCCATATCGCCTCCGACGCAATCGAGCAGATTAATGCCCATCGTCACGGTGCGCAAATCCAGGTTTTCCTGCTGGAGCATGCGCACGGTCTGCAAAATATCATCGGTCCTATGCATGGCTGATTGCTTTCGCTTTCGTCAAGGGTTCAAAAGGCACCGGATGGCGCCGACATCGTTCGTGGCCCGGAACAGATTTTCGTGCTGCAGCCCGATTACCAGGGCAAAGGGCGCCATTACGGCACGCAGCTCGCTCTGGACCTGCTTGATGTCGAGCTGCGCCGGCACGGTCACTTCCCCCACGTGGGTAACATGCTCGCCGTCGATCTTGAAAAACAGATCCTCGACGTTGATATTTTTCCCGGCCAAATATCCGGTAAGCGCCTTCAGGATTCCCGGCCGGTCTTTGCCGGACATGGTAAGAATATAACGGTCTCCGGCGGCTGACGCCGACGCGCGCACCTTGTATGGGCGCACGAGCACGGAGGCCTCGTCCTTGCGGAACCGCTTCAGAACGGCAAGGCGAATAGCCTCCTCGCCGATCGCCTGCGGAAACGCCGCCGTCATGATGACGGTGAAATACCCCTGCACAACCGTCTGGCTGATGCCCTCGATGTTGGCGCCCAAGTCCGTCACACCCGAGGTAATCGCGCTCAGGATGCCCACGCGATCGGCAACCAGAACGGAAAGAACATAACGATGGACCATGGCTATTCCCAAAAAAATACCGCTAATTGATCAGTTAACTGTTCGGAATTTAGCGCACCAACGTTAGGACGTAAAGACTATAGTCGCCGAATATTTCAATCGCCTTGACAGGCCGCCGGCAGCGGTATTTAATGCGCCCATGACCGCCTGGGCCATTTCAATTCGAAAGCCGATCCCTTACGATGCCGGTGTGCGCCTGCAGACCGCGCTGGTAGCCGCGCGCATTGCAGACACCATTCCCGATACGGTCCTGTTCCTCGAGCACACCTCCGTCATTACCCTCGGCGTGCGCGCCCAGGATAGCCACGTACTCTTGTCGGACGCCGACCTGAAAAAACGGCAGATCGATCTTTACCGCTCATCGCGCGGCGGCGACGCAACCTGGCACGGGCCCGGCCAGCTTGTTATGTATCCAATCATTAGGCTGGGCGAGCAGGAGACCGATGCGCACGGCTACCTGCATAACCTGGAGGAAATCGCCATCCGCACCGCGGGGGATTTTGGCGTAGCGGCCTATCGTCGACCGGGAATCACGGGGGCCTGGACCCCGGCCGGCAAGCTGGCGGCCATCGGCATCCGGCTCAAGCGCTGGGTAACATTTCACGGCATGAGTTTCAACGTCAAGCCCGACCTCTCCGGATTTGCGACCATTATCCCCTGCGGGCTGGTGGGTGAAAACGTCACCTCGCTCGAGAAGCTTCTCGGCGCCGCCTGTCCCACCCTGATACAAGTCCGCGAACACATGGCCCGCCATTTCAGCGCCGTCTGCCGACGGGACTTGCAAAAGGACACCGTTGACAAACGTCTACCGGAGGGGCTTGCGAAGATTTTGGAGGGTAGCGGGCTGACTTTGCTTGCGCACGTGGATGCGGGAGTGGCTGGCACCGATGAAAAGCCCCATGGACAGACAGCTTGAAAAGCGACTTGCGGAGCGCACGGAACCCTCAACGTCTTTTCTCCATGGTGTCTATCGGTCCAGTGAAACCGGGGCCGCCGGCGCCGACATACCCGCCGCTGGCACCGCTTGCCGAGTCTGTCACCCAAAAGGAGTAGAGGTCGCCGCGGTCTTGGCAGAAACGAAAACGCACCGGCTGCCCACGCAGGATGGCCAAGTCGGCCTGGCGCCAGCGGATTTCCACGCAGGTGCTGTTGCCAAGGAATGGCACGCAGTCGTCCATGCCAAAGCCAAGGACGGCTTTACCATCGGCACCGACGATCTCCACACCAAGCTTTGCACCGGCCGTGTTGGCATTAACGAAAAGGCGGTTGCCTTTGAAACGCACCGGACGAGTTTGAAGCATGGCGCCGGGAAAACGTGAACACATGGATGCAAACCCGTCCCGGCGTAATTTCGCCAGTCCCACCGCACCGTTGGCATATGTGCCGTTGACATACCACGGGACCCCGATGCGATTAGGATCGCCCGCGTAGGCGGAGTAGAAAAACCACAACTCGTCTCCCACCACATGGCACATGCCGGCACTGGACTCCACATATCCATATTCCCAGGAACCGGGTTCGCGACGCGCACCGATGAACGATCGGCGGTCCGGACGATGCCAGTGGAAGCCGTCGCGGCTGTAACCCAGCGTGAGTTCAGTCAGCTTCGGCAGGCCGCATTTCTCTCCGATGTGGTTTGGCGGCCCTCTCAGAATCTGGTGGAAGCCAAGCATCACGCTCTCGTACGCGACTGCATCCAAGTTGTACAGTTCCGGATTGCAGTCAACGCCATGGTCCATGCAGTCCGCCCGGAGCCATTGTCGCGGCTGCTGGTCCTGCCAGGCCCCGCTCTGCAGGAAATCGCTGTGTTCCCAGTATAACCGGCTGCGGCGATACGTGGTCGGATGCCATGCACGAATGCTCTGCACCCACTTCTGACGGAACGGATTGTAGAACATGGTGCTGCGATCGCCCATGATGCCGGTCGGCTGTGGCTTGTTCCAATGGATACCGTCCGGCGAGGTCATCAGCATACCCGGAAAAGAGCCCTTGCCCGGCGGATTCGGCTCGCGCAAAAGCATCTTGAAGCGTTCCGCCGGATTTGGCGTGTCATAGTCGATCACTACACTGCCCGAATCGGGATGCACATCGCGCGGCAGGCACAGGTTGGTGCCAAGAACCACGTCCAGTTCTTGGCGGTCCCAATGTATGCCGTCCCTACTGGTCGCATAGGCCATGTGTCCGAGGTAGCCGGTCATGTACCACATCTTGAACAGATCGTCGCGACCGTCGTGCCATACTCCCCCGCACTTTGCAACGGCACAGGGCGGATACGCGGGATCCAACTCCTCAGCGCTTTGCGGAAAAAAGATTGGGTTGCACGGATACTTCACCGGTTGGTGGAATGCACGCGTCATCGTTGTGGCGCCGGCATCCACCAGAAAATCGTCGACAAGAAGCTGGCGCCCGAGATCGATCGGCACGACCTTCGGCAGCGTTTCCAGATATGGAACGCGCTGTGGTTGAGCGCTACCCAGATTCATATCCCGTGGCGGCCATTCGTCCGGGAGTTCAATGCCATTGTATAGGACCTCGCCCATGGAAATAATATCCTGATTGTTTGATTTTTTTCGCTTTGTTTTTCAATGACATTGCCGCACTTTGCCGGCATTATTTCTGATTGTTAATTCACTCGTTTTTCATCATTTATCATGACACCTGTTGCCACATCTACAGTTTCCCGGCAAAATGGCAGCGGCTCATATGGCCCGGAGCTACCTCGCGCTCGTCCGGCATTTCCCTGCGGCACAGGTCCCTGGCATGCGGGCAGCGGGGATGGAAGGGACATCCCGCCGGATTCGAGGCGGCCGTCGGCACTTCACCTTTGACGATATCCAGGCGCGCGCCTGCAGCGCGCGCCTGCAATCCTTTTTCCACATCCGGCACGGCGTTCAACAAGGCCTGCGTATAAGGATGCGCAGGGCGTTCGAAGAGCGCCTCCCCTCCCGCCACTTCAACGATCCGCCCGGCGTACATGACCAGGATGCGGTCGCACATATAGCGGACCACCGCCAGGTCATGGGCAACGAACAGATACGTCAACCCCCGCGCCTGCTGAAGGTCCTTCAACAAGTTCAGGATTTGAGCCTGCACGGAAACATCCAGCGCCGAGACCGGCTCGTCGGCGATGACAAAAACCGGATCCAGCGCCAGGGCGCGGGCAATGCCGACACGCTGGCGCTGGCCGCCGCTGAACTCGTGGGGATAACGCGCAGCATAATCGGGATCGAGCCCGACCGTCTGCAACAGATCCCGCACGCGCTGCCTGCGCTCCAGGCGGGTGCCCAGCCGGTGGACGGCCAGGCATTCCTCAAGCGCCGCGCCGATCGACAGGCGCGGGTTGAGCGATCCGTACGGATCCTGAAAAATCATTTGCGCCCGGCGACGGTAGCGGAAAAGAGCCCGGCGCGCGAGCGCCAGCACGTTTTGGTCTTCGAAACGGATGCCACCGGACCGGACCGGCGCCAGCCGCAGGACGGCATTGCCCAGCGTGCTTTTGCCGCAACCGCTCTCGCCGACGAGGCCCACGCTCTCGCCGCGTTCGACGGCCAACGAGACGCCGTTGACCGCGCGCACTTCATGACGGCGCCCGGCATTGAAATGAACATGCAGATCGGTTATTTCCAAAAGTGACATCGTACCCGATGGTCCTCTGTTATAATTGTTTCGATCGGATCCTGTTGACTGCATAGCGGCCGGGCCTTCGAACAGCGCGGGTGAAACGGACAGCCCGAAGGCAAATGCGCCGGATTGGGCACAACGCCGGGAATTCCGGCCATGCGGGTTTTGCCGCCGCTCAAACGCGGCACGGCGGCCATGAGCCCAAGCGTGTAGGGATGCGCCGGCCGTCTTAAAACGGTCGCGACCGGCCCCCGTTCCACAATGCGCCCGGCATACATGACATTCACCCGGCGGGCCACGCCGGCCACCAGGCCCAGATTATGGGTAATCAACAAAACGGCCATGCCGGACTCCGCCTGCAAACGGCCCAACAGGTCCAGAATCTGCGCCTGGATTGTGACATCCAGGGCCGTGGTGGGCTCGTCGGCCACCAGCAGGCGCGGCCGGCAGGCCAGGGCCATGGCAATCATGACGCGCTGCTGCATTCCGCCGCTCAGCTCATGGGGATAGGCGTTCAGCCGATGCTCGGGATCAGGCAGGCCGACACGGCGCAGCAGACCGATAACTTCTTCACGAATGTCGATTCCCGGGCGATGCAGGCGGAGCGCCTCGGCAATTTGCCAGCCGACACGGAAAACGGGATTGAGCGAATTGGACGGTTCCTGAAAAATATAGGCAATCTCCGCGCCGCGCAGCCGGCGCAAACGGGAGCGGTCCATGGCCAGAACGTCGCAACCGGCAAACCGAATGGCGCCGCCGGCCACATAACCGGGCTCGGCCACCAGCCTGGTCAGGGCCAGCGCACTGACGCTCTTGCCGCAGCCGCTCTCGCCCACCAAGGCAACGGTTTCGCCCGGCGCGACATCGAACGAAACGTCGCTCACCGCCATGATCGGCTCCGTCCGCGTCCGGAAACATACGCTGAGCCGGTTTACAGCAAGGATGGGATCCTTCATGACCACTCGCTTAGAATAAACTCCAAATTTGTTTTCCCCATTCATTGGAATTTGGAATCTTTAATTTCTTTTTTGATGATTTCCGCGACTTCGCTTAACGCGTGCACCGTCCAGTCCGCCGGCGGATCGGGACGCCGCGTAGTCAGTGAACTTTCCAGAAAAACAGTGGCCGCTCCAGCGCGCTGGCCGGCCTCGACATCGAACCGGTAATCGCCCACCATCATCAGGGCCGCAGCCGGCACACGCAGGCGACGGGCGGCCAACAGGACCCCTTCGGGATCGGGTTTGGCCCGTTGCACATGGTCGCGCGTGACAATGACATTAAAATCCGCCAGACCCAAACGGGCAAAATTACCGAGCGCCGTTTCCACCGAGGCATGCCGATTGCGTGTAAGAATACCTCGCCGGATACGGTGGCGTTTCAGGAACAGGACAAGATCCTCGGCGCCGACGTTGGGCAGGGAACGCCTTGCGGCATCGTCTTCGAATTCTTCCAGAACCCGCCATGCCCGGCTCCGGTCAACCGCTGACGACAGCCCCTCGATGAACTCCAGAATGGGCACATCGCCCGGACAATTGATCACCTTTTTGATCCCGGCAAAATCAATGCTCCCCGGCAACGTCAGGGTGCCGTCAAAATCGAATAAAACTGCGCGAATGGAATTCATTGAAAATATTTTCGCAACTTTATACCATCAGTCCCATGCCCGACCAGACATCAACTCCCGTCGCCTGCAGCCGGTGCGGCGCCTGCTGCCGCCAGCCGGGCGACGTGCGCCTGCGGGACGATGAAACCGAAGCCATCGCCCGTTTCCTGCGCCTGGCGGTCCATGACTTCACGGACGCCTATACCCGTCTGCGCGCCAATCGCTCCGGGCTTGTCCTGGCGGAAGCGGCCGATGGCGCCTGCATCTTCCTGCAGGCCAACCAATGCCGCATCCAGAGCGTCAAACCCCGGCAATGCCGCGATTATCCCGCCACCTGGCACATCCCGGGGGAGGAGCAATTCTGCCGCGCCCGGCGCGGCCCGGCCTGACTTTCCTACAGTCTGCAGCCTTCAGCCCACAGCCTGTTTTCTCAGCGCTCGCTGGTTCGCAAGCGCGGGTCAAGGGCGTCCCTTAACGCATCGCCCAGCAAATTAAACGCCAGCACAATGAAAAAAATCGCCGCGGTCACAAAGGTAATTTCCCACCACACGCCCTGCCACAGGCGCAGACGCGCGTTGCTGATCATGATCCCCCAGGAGGGCTCGCCTTGCACGCCGATACCCAGGAAGCTCAAGAAGACTTCTGTGGAAATGGCGGCCGGGAAGCGAAGCGAAAAGGTAATAATGACGATATGAAATACATTGGGCAGGATGTGCCGGAATATGATCCGGAAGTCCCCCAGTCCCAAAACATGCGCGGCCTGCACGTAAGGACGCGTCTTGTGTTTCATCACCTCGCCCCGGATCAGCCGGCACAAGTTGACCCAAGTCGTCAGCCCGATGCCCAAGTACACGCCCAGCAGTCCCTTGCCGACAACCATCGCAATGGCCAGAATAAAGAGCAGCCCGGGGATGGACGAGAAGGTGGAATATAGCCAGACCACGAAATCATCCGTCTTGCCTCCAAAATATCCGGCCAGGCACCCGAGCAGCACGCCGATGGGAATGGCAATGCATGACGTAATTATCCCGACCTGGAAAGCAATGCGCGCGCCCTGGACCGTGCGCTGGAAAACATCGCGTCCCAGGTTGTCCGTGCCGAACGGATGATGGGCCAGCGCGCGCAAGCCGGCGCAGAACCGGGCAATCCCGCCGGGCCGATTGCCGCAATCGCCCCGGGAGGAGGCGATCGCATCCTGATTGGTAATCGCAACGGACGCAAACGGATGCCGGAAGATGCTCGGCGCGAGATATTCCTCGCGCAAATTGGTCTGCTGGTAGGATGGCGGCATATCCTTCCAGTGAAAATACCAGAACACCCCCTCGCCATAGAGCGCCATCGCCAGATAGACGACAATGACCCAGAAAGACGCCACGGCAATCCGGTCGCGGCGCAATTGCCGCCAGGCATCTCCCCAAAGAGAACGGGAAGAAACGGAGCAATCGCGCGCTTCGGTCGTTGAGCGCTTTAAAAAACCTGGCAATCGAATATGCACCTTCTTCATCCTCCCCATCGCCGAATCGTTAAAGCGCTCAATTGCTCCCGAGTTTTACCCGCGGATCGAAGAACGCGTAACACAGATCGGTCGCCAGATTGGCGATCACATACAGGATCGCGCCGATCAGCACGATGGCGCGGATAACGTCCACGTCGGAATAATTGACCGCGTCAATACTCATATGGCCCAGACCGGGAATACCGAAGAAACTTTCGAGCAGCAGACTCCCGGTATAGAGAAAGGGAATGGCAATGACCACATTGGTCAGAATCGGGATCATGCCGTTTTTCAAGACATGCTTGAATAAAACTCCCGAACGGCTTACGCCCTTGGCAAAGGCCGTGCGCACGTAATCCCGGTACATCTCGTCCAGCATGATGGTGCGGTAAAAACGGACACTTTCACCCAAGCCGCTGACCACGCCGATCAATACCGGCAGGAGCAGAAAAGCCCATGATTCGAAGCCCCACAATGGGAACCAGTTCCAGCGATAGCCCAGCAGGTATTGGCCAAAGATTATCCAAATCAGGTAGTTAACGCTCATCAGCACCACCGCGATCACCACAATCGAGCGGTCCACGAAAGTGTTCCGGAAAAAAGCGCACAGCAGGGAAATGCTGACCGCCACGACCAGCCCAACGAGAAAAATCGGCACGGTCAGGCAGAGCGAGGGCACGATGCCGTCTTTCAGCATCTGAGAAACGCGCTGGTTGGTAAAATTGGATTTGCCGAAGTCGAAGCGCGCAATCTGCCCAAGGTAAAACACAAACTGGGTATCGAACCAATTCGCGTTCTGCCGCCGTAACTTGAGCGCGCGGATTTCCAGAGGCCCGCCTTCGACATGCAACGCCATTTTAAGGGCTGCAGATTTCAACCCGGTATTGAAGGGCAGTTCGATCGTCTGCCAGGCATCGTTCGCAGCCAGAAACCGGGTTTGGCGTTCGACGCTGCCGCCTTCCGTTTCAGCAGCCCGATAAGCGCGCGCAATCCTGAAAGACGCCGCCCCCGCGCGCAGGCGGTATTTTAGGCTCCAGCGATAATTCGTTTGGGCCTTCAGCGGGAAGGCCAGCGGCAGGGCATAGTCCTTGCCGGGCGCCAGCGTAATCGCGCCCGGTTCCCAACGCCGGGGCGCGTTGTAGGCGGCCCCCTCGACCTGGCGCCACGGTCCGGCATTGCGGTTAAAGGTCGTATCCTCATACGCCCGCGTCGCGCTCCAACGGCCCACCAGCAGCGGCTTGTTGAAGCCGCGCTGTTCATCGAATTCCTCCAGCGCCTTGGGCGAAATATTTTTGCCGAGCGTCATGGCGGCCGGGCTGCCGCCGACGATATTGAAGAGAATGAAGGTGATCACAATCACCCCGAAAACGGTCGGGATCATTTGGAGAATTCGACGTATAACAAAACGCAACATTTTTTATCTCTTGGATAGGATAACCGCCGGAGCTACTTTCCAAAAAACGGCACAACCGCCATCGCTTCCGGCATCAGGTAATATGTCGGCCGCTTGATGCCCGCCCGCGCCAGCTCGTCGAGCGCCAACCGGACGGCCGACTCCTGATCCGGCGCAGTCGCGATCCGCAAGTCAGCTACATCCCGCGCATTCATCCCGGTAACCAGGATCGCGCGCGCGCCGCGCAAACGCGTGGACAAGGCCGTCTGGCCGTTGACTTCGGGACTTTGCCGCAAACCACGGTAAATTTCGGCCAACGAAGGCTGTGTAATCCAGTAGCGGAAACGCTCGTTGCCGAGTCCTTCAGAACAAGGCGCATTCAAAACAACCAGTCCGGCTTCCTGAATCGCCTGCGAGGCATTGAACAGCGCCTTATGGGCCTGAATCCAGTTGCCGGCCCCGCCGGCATCGGCCACGACCAAATCCGCTTTCCGGCTGATATCCACTCGGTCGATTTTTTCCACTAACCGGCATGCGGCCCGATGCGCCAGGTCAAGATCTCCCGCAAAGACTCCGGCCAATTGCCCATCCGGCGTCAATACCGTATTGACGATGAAATCCGGCGGATGCAGGCGCGCGCCTTCCAGCATTTCCTCCGCCACGGGATTGGCGTCCAGGCGGCCGATGGCCACGCCGGGGAAGATGCGATCCTGTTCCGGGTCGAGCGTCAGGCTGTGGTTATAGGCAATCGTCGCCCGCGCAGCCAGGCCGGGAATGAGCGACTTGCGTCCGCCGCCGAACCCGGCATGGTAATGGTAGGCAGCCGCGCCAAGCAGGACAAGTCGATCCGCCTCCACCGCTCTCCGATTAAGGCGCACGTCATGTCCTCGACGGGTCCGGCCAATGGAAATCAGCCCGTTTCCGTCATCGGGATTATGAATAAAAATGCGGCCGGCAAAAGCTGCGGCCAGGTCGGCGCCCAGGATTTTGACCAATTCCGCCGGGGTCGGCGGGCGATGGATGCCGGTCGCCACCAGGATAAAAATATCGCTCGTTTTGCAGCCCCGCCCCGTCAAGCGCCGCAGGAGCACCGGCAGAACGCGGTGCGCCGCCGTCTTGCGGGTCTGGTCGGAGACCACCAGGCAAACGGTTTCGCCGGGCTGAATGCAATTCTCCACGGCCGGCCCGGCGCCGTTCGGCCAAATCGGATGGCCCAACGCCGCAGCGATCGCCTCATCGTCAAACGGCGCCGCGCAAAACTGGGAAACCAGGGATCCCAGAAATTCAGCCCGGTCGCCCGGAATGGAAACGGCCATAGTCATGAGCTGACGCTGCGCCCCAATCTATTCGATGTATGCATCATTTTCAGTTCCGGCAGTATAGTGACGGCACGGGCAGGCGTCAATGTCGGCTTCCCGGTCCGGGGCGCAACGCGGCAAGAGAATGATTTCCTTTTGCCGGTATTATGGCATACTGCCCCTATCGAACAGAGCATCCAACCATCAAGGAGTCCTTTGCATGCATGCCAAAAGTTTCATTGAAGAGCAGGTTGCGGAGATCCGCAAGACAGTCGGCAATGGAATCGCCATTAACGCGCTGAGCGGCGGCGTGGACAGTTCGGTTGTGACGCTCCTGGGCCATCGGGCGCTGGGCAGCCGGATGAAAACGATTTTTGTGGACAACGCCCTGATGCGCGCGGGCGAACCCCAGCGCATCGTGCAAATATTCGCCGACCTGGGCATTCCCGTGCAGACTATTGACGCGCGCCGGGAATTTCTGGACGCCTTGAAGGGCATTACCGATCCTGAGAAAAAGCGCCAGGCCATAACGGACACATTCTACGCCAAGGTGTTTGTGCGCATGGTGCGCGAGACCCAGGCGCATTTCCTGATGCACGGCACCATCCTGACCGACATCGAGGAAACCGTGGCCGGGATCAAGCGTCAACACAACATTCTCTCCCAACTGGGCATCAAGCCGGAAGAAGCCTATGGCTACGCCGTGCTCGAACCGCTTAAAACCCTGCGCAAGGACGGGGTCCGGGCCGTGGCCGCCGAACTCGGGCTGCCGATCGAAATCTCCAGGCGCATGCCGTTCCCCGGCCCGGCGTTGGCTGCGCGGATTGTCGGCGAGGTGACCGAGGAAAAACTGGACCTCGTGCGCCGCGCCACGGAAATCGTCGAGGAGGAGCTGGCCGGCTGCGGCGCCTTCCAATATTTGGCGGTGCTGCTGAACGATTACGCCACCGGCATCCGCAACAACAAGCGCGAGTTCGGCCGGATAATCGTCGTGCGCTGCATCGAAAGCACCGACGCCCGTACCGCCACCGCCACCCGCCTGCCCTGGCCAAAACTGGACAAGATCTGCGAGCGCATCACGGAAATTCCCGGCGTCAATCGCTGCCTCTACGACCTGACGCCCAAACCCCCGGCCACGGTGGAATACGTGTAACGGGCAGGGAAATCGCTGGCGCAAAGCCGGCCAACACGAACCCGCTGCCGTTTTTGCGGCCTGATTCGATACTAAGGAAATTCAAAGCCCATTCCGGCGAACTTGCGCGGGGCAAAGTTCGCCGGGATTGAAACGATTGCGCCCCCCCGATCAGGCCATGGCCGCAATCTGCTTCAGCTTGGCAACGGAATCGCGCGCCAAAGCCATATCCGGCAGCACAAGATTGGGCAACCGGCTGAACGGGATCATTTCGGCCGTGAAGGGACCCTTGTATTTAATCTTGGCCAGCGCCGCCAGCACGGCTTTCCAGTCGATGTCGCCCTTGAGCAGGTCATCGCCAAATCCATGGAGCATACCGCCGGCATCCTGGCGCGCAAAGTTCTTGAAATGCACGGCCGCAATGCGCTTGCCCAGGATCTCGATCCAATGTTCAGGATAGCCGTTGATCAGGCAGTTGCCGACATCGAAGTAGACGCCCAGCCGCCGGCTCTTGAATTGATCCACAAACATTTTCATGGCCATGGGATCGGTCAGGAACCAGCCCCAGACGTTTTCCAGGGCGATGGTTACCTTTTGTTTTTCAGCTTCCTTGAGACACACCCGCAGTGAAGCGGTCGCATTCTTCCAGGCTGCCGCATAAGGCACAACCGGCTTGGAGGGATCCCAAGGCACCGCCACTGCGCCCGGCAGGACCAGCACGGTCTTGGCGCCGACCCAGGCGGCCACGCGCAGGTATTCCCTGGTAAACGCGATGGCCTTGCCGCGTTCCGCGGCATCAGGCGAAGACAGCGGATGATCCCAATAAAAACCGGACGCCAGGGTTTCAATCCGCAGTTTCAGGCCGGCAGCCTTGGCGCGGATGGCGCGGCATTGCGCTTCGGTGATGCCCGGCGCGAACTCGCCCGCTCCGAAAGTCAATTCGAGGCCGCCGAGCCCCATGGCCGCGGCTTCTTCCAAAGCCTGGGCCACAGGCTTCCCGCCATCGAATCCGCCGATGGTCCAATAATTCATCTGGAGAAGATTTTTCATGATCCATTCCTTTTGATGCAAATACAAAACACTCAACCCCGCTACGGGGCCTGATCGATCATTTGAAGCGAACGGCTTTTCCAGAGCGCGCCGACTTGGCTTCGGCCTCGATGAGTTTCACGCTCTGCAGGGCCGATTCCGGCGTCACCACCGGCGACGCGCAATTCCGCCGGATACAATCCAGGAAATGCTTAAGCTCGTGGAAATAACCGTCGCCTTCCGCAACCGCCACCGGCTTGGCCGGACCCTTGGGCGGGCAGAGCCGCAGTCCCTGGGCATCGAAAACCAAGCTCGCTTTTTCGAAGGCAATCCGGAAGGTCATGGAGAACGGGAAGCCAGCGTTATATTCCCAGGCGCCTTCGGTCTGGATCATCGTGTTCGGCGCATAGTTATAAAAAGTTGTGACGTGATCCAGAGCGCCGGCATCGCCTTTCAAACCCTGGCTCAGGACCGAGCGGGGCTGTCCAAGCATATAGAGCACAAAATCCGCATCGTGGATGTGCAAGTCCAGGGCGCAACCGCCGCTCTTACGGCCGTCTTCCAGCCAGTGCTGCCAGCTCCAGGTAGGCCGGGGGCTCACGCGGGTAAATGCGGCGCTGACGATTTTGCCCAATTTCTTGCCGAGCACCAATTCACGGGCCTTGGCATATGCCGGCCAGAACCGAATGCACTGGGCAATAAACAACCGGCGGCGGGCCGCGCGGGCGGCCGCAATCATGGCCACGCCCTCGGTCGATTTCAAGGCCATCGGTTTTTCGCAGATTACGTGATGGCCGGACTGCAGCGCGCGAATCGCCCAGCGGGCATGCAGATAGGTCGGCAGGGTAATGTCGACGACGTCCACCGCCGGATCCTTCAGCAGGTCGGCGGCGTCCTCATAAACATGAATGCCGCGCAAGTCCTGGTGTTTTCCAGCCGTGCCGATGTTGCCGGCAATGGCCGACCAATCCCCGGCGCGTTTGCGGGAATCCACGTCGGCAATGGCCGCAACCTTGGCGCCCAATTTGGCATAGGTCTCGAAATGCATCTTGCCCATGAATCCCAATCCGATGATCCCAACGTTCAAACTCATGACATGACTCCTATGATGTTTGTCTGCTTCTTCGTCTGTTTTTATGCTTCGAGTGTTTCGAATTTGGTTCGCAAAATGTGGCGGCGATCTTGAGCCGTCTGCGGGCTTCCGGCGCTTGCGCATACACGAGTATCGCGCGGCGCGCCGCGCGCCCATATCCGGCCCAAGCTGGCCTTGCTTTTGCAAATCCGCCTTCGGCGGCATCCAAATTCGAACCACGCCAACATCCGGCTTCGCTCAGAGCTACGCCGGAATAAATCGTTACCGCACCAGCCGCCTGCGAAGTGAGCGTTAATCGTTCCCCGCAGCAGGCGCAGCTGCACCGTTTTCCGCCATAGGCGGATCTGCCTATGGCACGGAAGTCTTCACCAACACGAAATTCGGAAATTCCTCAAAAACCCAATTGTTCTCCTTATTGTATTTGCGCAACTCCGCAACGGTTCGTTAGCCGGCCACAAATCCCTTATAATAATTACAACCCTGCTTTTTCGCGGCCATTATGCCTCGACACGGGCGGCGAAGTATTTAGCAGCCAGCGTCTTTTTTGTCGCAATTCGGATCACTCGCCGATTGACTTGGGAGGACGTTTTCTGTTAGTTTGACCGCATGGATGCAGTTGTCACACGGTATGACCCGCCGGTATCCTTAACCCCGTGTCCGGTGGAAACCATCACCGGTTTCTGGCGTTTCATTCGCAAACCCCACTTTCACTGGCACGGCCGTTCGCTGCCGGGGCATGTCGTGCAACTGGTCGTGTCCGGATCATACCGGCTGGTCACGGACGGCCGCGCCTACGACATCAGGAAAGGGCATGTGACCTGGTATCATGGCCCGGAAGACATTGAGTGGGTCGAAAATGACGCGGAAGTGATTTTGTTCTCGGTCGGGTTCCTGGCGCCGCAGATCGAACCGCCGCCCCTGGACGTGCGCGTAATCCGTTCGACGCCGGCGATCCGCAGGGATTTTTACACATTACAGAAAGCGTCTCTGGTGACCGAAGGCAAGCAACGCGCCCTGGGCATGCACATCGCACTTCTGGACATTCTCTATCGAATCAATTCGCTCAGAGTCCACGTGCCGCAGGCGGGGCAAAGCTACGCCCCCTGGTGGGCCATCGAGTCGAAACTCCGCGAGCAGAAATTGTTCCGGCCCACGCTTCACGAACTGAGCGCGCTGGCCGGCCGCAGCACGGCCTCCGTCGTGCGCCTGTGCCGGCGGGCAACGGGACTTAGTCCGTTGCAGCGCGTGCGGGCCATCCGCATGGAAGAATCCCGGGCGCTGCTCATGTGCTCGGACCTGAACGTATCCCAAGTGGCCGAATATCTGGGGTATTCGCGCGTGCACGAGTTGTCGCGTGACTTCAAGCGCTACTTTGGGGCGCCTCCCCGCGTGGCAAAATCGAACCCCCACGGGAGTCGCTCATTGAAGGCCCATTCCGACAATAAACGCCCTGCATCGGGAAACGGAGCAAGGCCGGCGCCCCACCTGGACATATAAGTGTTGCGCCTCCGCCAGGGGACGGCCACGATTTTGGGCTCTGACAATAACCCAGATAGGCCGCCGGAGGGACAACGCCCCTTTTGGCGCCGGGCCGCCATTTCAAGCCTTGCTCACGGGAATGGTCCAGGCCAAGCCGGGAAATGCTCTTGCCAATCATGGGGCAATGAACTATGTTAATTCCACTTTTTCGGAATCACGTCAGGGTTGCATCTTTTCATCAGAGGGTTTTGTCATGGCTGATGAGTTTAAAAACATTCTTAACCAGCAATCGGAAGATCGAAGAACCCTGACGCCCTTCCTGCTGATCATCCTGCTGATCGTTGCCGCCATCGCCGCTGTCGTGCTCACCCGTCCCTGGAAGGAAAAGCAGGCCGCCCCCTCGCAAGCAAGCGCCGCGCCCGCCGAAAATCCGGAGGCACAAAGCCCCCAGCAACGCGATTTCCTGGCCATTCGCGCGCTGGCGGCCAACAAATCCCTGGAGGAAGCCCGCCAAAAGGGATATGCCCTCATGGCGCAAACCACCAATGACGCCGCCTTGACCGAATCGCTGGAAACCTTGATTGGGCAACTCAATATAGAGCTGGTCATGTCGCCGGCCGCCATGCCGGAAAAAGAGGAATATACCGTCCAGTCAGGCGACAGCTTGGAGCGCATCGCCCGGAAATTCAAGACCACGGTAGCCCTCATTCAAACGAACAATGTTCTCCAACGCACCGTCCTGCACCCGGGCGACCGCCTGCGGGTCTTTAAAGGCACCTTTACCCTGACGGTCAGCAAAAGCCGGAATGACATGGTGGTCAAGGTCAACGACCGGTTTTTCAAGCGTTACCGCGTCGGCACGGGCAAATTCGGCACGACGCCGACGGGAACCTTTATCATCGGCGACAAGATCGAACAACCGCCCTGGTGGCGTCCGGACGGCAAGATGGTTCCTTTTGGCGACAAGGAAAACGTGCTGGGCACCCGCTGGATGTCGCTCCAAGCCACGGGAACCACGAATGCGGTGCGCGGCTATGGACTGCACGGCACATGGGAACCGGAAACGATCGGGCACCAGGCCAGTGCCGGATGCGTCCGCCTGAAAAACAACGAGGTGGAAGAGCTTTTCCTGCTGCTGCCCCCGGGAACCAGCGTAACGATCGCCGAATAGAAGTTAATTTTCTTGAAACCACACGGATTTTAGCGCATGGCCAATCATTCATTAGCCTTCGAAAAGCCCATTGTGGAGCTGGAAAACAAGCTGCAAGAGCTCCGCACGTTCAGCGAGGCGCAAAATATCGACGTCTCGGCGGAATTGGCCGAGTTGGAAAAAAAAATCGCCGAGACCAAGCGCAACATCTTCCGGAACTTGACCCCCTGGGACGAAGTCCAGTTGGCCCGCCATCCCCAGCGTCCATACACTCTGGATTATGTCGAGAACATGTGCACGGACTTCATCGAACTGCACGGGGACCGGCATTACGCCGACGACCAGGCCATGGTGGGCGGATTTGCGCGGATCGACAACGAGCCGGTCATGATCCTGGGCACCCAGAAGGGACGGGATGTTAAAAGCAATGTGCTGCATAATTTCGGCATGGCCTATCCGGAAGGTTACCGCAAGGCTTTGCGCCTGATGAAGCTGGCGACAAAATACGCCTGCCCCATTTTAACCCTGATTGACACGGCCGGCGCCTTCCCGGGCATAGGCGGCGAGGAGCGCCACGTGGCCGAAGCCATTGCCGTCAACCTGCGGGAATTGTTCCTCCTGCCGGTGCCGATTGTAGTTACCATTATTGGCGAAGGCGGCAGCGGCGGCGCCCTGGGCATCGGCATCGGCGACCGCATCCTGATCCTGGAACATGCCTATTACTCGGTGATTTCGCCCGAGGGCTGCGCCGCAATCCTGTGGAAAGACCGCGCCTTCGCCAGCCAGGCCGCCATGGCGCTTAAATTGACCTCCAAGGACCTGCTTGAAGCCAAGTTGGTGGATGAGATCGTTCCCGAGCCACTGGGCGGCGCCCATACGGACCGCAAAGCCATGGCCGCAACCCTGAAACAGCGCCTCCTGGCCAATTTGCGCGAACTGAAAAAGGTCCCCACGGACACCCTTTTGAGCCGGCGCTATGACAAATTCCGCGCCATGGGCGTTTTCAACACCGAACAGGCCAACATTCAACCATCCGTTCCGCCGGCATAGGCGCATAAGCCTGCCGGTCCGGAATCACTTTCTTGTTCTCAAATCGAAAATCAACAATCGGAAATCAGAAATAACTTTATGCATCCTTATCGCACGCATACCTGCAACGAATTACGTCACACCGACATTTCCAAGACCGTCCGGTTATCCGGCTGGGTTTTCCGCAAACGCGACCACGGCCAATTGCTGTTTATCGACCTGCGTGATCATTACGGCCTGACCCAGGTGGTCATTCAACCCGACCGCGAGTTTTTCGACCTCTGCAAACGCCTGCATATGGAAAGCGTGATCACCGTCACCGGCGCCGTGGTGGCGCGCTCGCCCGAAACGGTCAACCCCAACCTGGCCACAGGCGAAATCGAGCTGGTGGCCGATGCCGTAACATTGGAAGCGCCCTGCGGCAAGCTCCCGCTCCAGATTGACACCGACGAGGACGGCCCGGAAGACACGCGGCTCCGTTACCGCTACCTGGACCTGCGCCGCGACCGGATCCACCGCAACATCCTGCAGCGCGCCCAGGTCATCGCCTTTATCCGCCAACGCATGCAGACCATGGGTTTCCAGGAGTTCCAAACGCCGATCCTGACCAGCAGTTCGCCCGAAGGCGCGCGCGACTACCTGGTGCCCAGCCGGGTGCATCCCGGCAAGTTCTACGCCTTGCCCCAGGCCCCCCAGCAATTCAAGCAGCTCCTGATGGTTGCCGGATTCGACCGCTACTTTCAGATAGCCCCCTGTTTCCGGGATGAGGATGCGCGCGCCGACCGGTCGCCAGGCGAATTTTACCAGCTGGATATCGAAATGTCGTTCGTGACCCAGGATGACGTCTTTGCCGTTGTGGAAGACGTCCTGGCCAACGTTTTCAAGACGTTTTCCAAAAAACCGTTTAACAGCCCGCCGTTCCCGCGCATTCCATACGCCGAAGCCATGCTGAAATATGGGACCGACAAGCCCGACCTGCGCATCCCGATCGAAATGCGGGATATGAGCAGTCTTTTCAAGGAATCCGGGTTCAACGCCTTCCGGTCGGTCGTCGAACAGGGCGGCATCGTGCGGGCTCTGCCCGTCGCCGGCATCGCCTCCCAGCCGCGGAGTTTCTTCGATAAACTGACGGAGTATGCCAAGACCCTCGGCGCCAAAGGATTGGCTTACCTGGTTTGGACCGAGGCCGCCGTCAAGGGGCCCATCGCCAAATTTTTGACGCCCGAGCAACTGGCGACGATCGCAAAAGAATGCGGAGTTAAAACCGGCGACGTGGTGTTCTTCGTGTGCGACCGCCCGCGCGACGTCACCCGGATCACCGCCGACTTGCGCGTCAAACTGGGACAGGACCTGAAGTTGATTGACGACCAGATTTTCAAGTTCTGCTGGATCACCGATTTTCCCATGTACGAGCGCGACGAGGAAACCGGGCAAATCGTTTTTTCGCACAATCCGTTTTCGATGCCGCAAGGCGGCATGCAGGCCCTGCAGGAACAAGACCCGCTCACAATCCGGGCTTATCAATACGACATTGTCTGCAACGGCGTGGAACTATCCAGCGGCGCAATCCGGAATCACAACCCTGAAATCATGTATCGGGCGTTCGAGCTGGCCGGGTATGACAAGCAGGCCGTGGACGAGCGCTTTTCGGGGATGATCAACGCCTTCCAGCTGGGCGCCCCCCCGCACGGCGGCATTGCCCCGGGCATCGACCGCATCGTCATGCTTCTGGCCAACGAACAGAACATTCGTGAAGTCATCGCCTTCCCGATGAATCAGAAGGCCCAGGACCTGATGATGGGCGCGCCCTCCGACGTGACCGTAAAGCAGCTGCGCGAGTTGCACCTGAAAATCAACCTGCCGCCGCCAAAAGCGCCGGAAGCCATGCCGGGCACGCCCGCACAGAAACCGGCATAGGCGCCCTCGCGCCGGTTTTTCCGAATGGGCTAAAAGGACTATCGTCCGCGGGCAACCGGTTTTAGGCCAGCAGGTCTTTCAGGGGCTTTTCCTCTTCCGAGCGGTCGGCCAGGTTCTTAATGCGCAGCGTGCCCCGCTCCACATCGTCGGGCCCGACATAAACCGCCTTTTGAAATTCGCCCTTGCCGGCCCGCCCGAAAAACTGCTTGGGCTTCTCGGCATGCAGCGCCAGATCCACGCTCTGTCCGCCGCGGCGCAAGGCGCGCGCAACCTGACGCGCGACCGGCTGCTGGAGCTCATCCATGTAACCCACGGCGCAATTGATGCCGGCCTGCAGCCCGGCCAGGCGTCCCTTGTCGGCCAGGAGTTCCGCGATAACCACGTCGCCAAATCCCAGGCCGACGGCGGTCATGGGCGCGCCGCCGACATCGCCCAGCAGATTGTCGTAACGGCCGCCGCCGAAAAGCGCGCGGAACTTACGCTCGCAATCGAACGCTTCGAAAACCATGCCGGTGTAATAGCCCAGCCCCCGCACCACGCCGATATCAAAACAGAGCATGGCGCCAAAATCATATTCGTTCGCCAGCTGGAACAGCGTTTGCACCGCGGCCAGGGAAGGCGTCTGTGCGCCAAGCATGGCAGCAGCCTGGTCCAGCGTTTGAATGCCGGCGACCCGGAACACCGCCTCAATGGCCGCAGCGTCCAGCCCGGATTCCTGGAGCAGGCGCCGGATATCGGCATCCTCCAGCTTGCCGCGCTTGTCAAGCGCCAGGAAGGTGGCCGGATGAAAAGCGGGCGGAATGCCGGCCTTCGCCAGCAAATCAGCCAGCAGGGCGCGGCTGCTGAGATGGACCTTGACCTCCCCAGCATTCAAGCCAAGCAGGCCCAGGGCATGGACAGCGCAGGCCAGCACTTCGACTTCCGCAGATAAGGCCGCCTCGCCGACCACATCCAGGTTCCACTGGTAATGTTCTCGCTTGCGCCCACGGCTCATGCGCTCATACCGGAAACACTGAGCCACGGCAAACCACTTCAAGGGAAAGGCCAGTTGGCCCTGCCGCGCAACGATCATCCGGGCAAGGGTTGGCGTCATTTCGGGACGCAGGGCAAGATCCCGGTCGCTCTTGTCTTTGAAAGCGTAGATCTGCTCGACAATTTCCTCACCGCTCTTGCGCTTGAGCAGGTCGAGGGATTCCACAACGCAGGCATCGTATTGGGCAAAGCCAAAGGCGCGGGCGGAGCGGATCCAGGCATCGAAAATCGCGTTGCGAACGGCCATCTCTGCGGGATAGAAATCCCGCATGCCGCGCGGCGCATCAAAATGAGCGGTTTCCGTCGTCATGATTTGACGGGTTTCATGACCAGGGACTTCATGATCCGGCCCATTTTGAATTTAACCACCTTGCGGGTGGGAATCGTTACCACATGGGTAGGCTGATTAGGGTTCCGGCCAACACGGGATTTGCGAATACAGACTTCAAAAACGCCAAAATTACGAAATTCCACGTTTTCGCCCTTGGCCAGGCTTTCCACAATATAATCAAGAGTTTTCTGGAGAACGGCAAACACATCCTGCTGAATCAATCCGGTTTCCTTGGCAATCCGCATAACCAAATCCCGTTTCGTCATGATCTCAATTCCTCCTAGGGGTCATTATATCGGCTTTTCGGCCTAATCCGTAAGCAGACAATAGGTTACGCCATGCCAAGCCGTCAAGGAAAAACTCAGACTTCGCCGATCAGCGTATCGCCTTCGAGAGAATGCGGCACAAACCGGACGACCCGATTGCGGGCCAAGACGGGATTGGTGCGCGACAACGCCGGCAAGGCTGAGGGCTTGCCCTCCACCGGCATCGCAGCCGGCAGGATGCGCGCGGGGAGATATTCGCCGGTCCAGCCGGTGGCGACCCCCTCGGCATTGACCGCTTCAATCAGGACTGACACTTCATGGCCGACCCAGCGGCGGGCAAATGCCATTCGTTTTTCGTGCGCCAGCGCCAAAAGTCTGGAAGCCCTTCGTCTCTTTTCGCCGTCCGGCACCTGGTGCGGCAGCGCCGCCGCGACGGTCCCGGGACGCAGGCTGTAGGCAAAAACATGCACATTACTGAAGGGCTTTTGCGTTATCAGGGCTTCTGTGGCATCGAAATCGGCCTCGGTCTCCCCCGGAAAGCCCACCAGCACATCGGCGCCCACGCCTATGCCCTCGACCCGGTTTAGAGCATATTCCAAAACGGCGACGTATTCCCGGATGGCATAGCGCCTTCGCATGGCCTGCAGCACCGGATCGCTCCCGCTTTGCATCGGCAGGTGCAGAAACCGGCATATTTTCGGGGATGCCGCCATGCAATCGATCACTTCGCGCTCCACGGTGCTGACCTCGATGGAGCTTAAGCGGATGCGCGCCAACTCCGGGATTGTTTCGATCCGGCGAAGCAAAGCCGACAGCTTGCATCCTTGATGATCATAACAGCCGATATTGGCGCCCGTCAGAATGATTTCCCGGTATCCTCCCTGGACCAGCCCCTCGATTTCCGCAATCACCTCGTCGAATGGCCGGCTCCGAGCCGGACCGCGCGCGCGCGGAACAACACAATAGGCGCAGTGAAAATCGCAGCCATCCTGAATCTTGACAATGGCCCGTGCCGTATCGAACAAGGGCAAAGCCAAGGCAGCTCCGGGCATCGGCGGCGGAAACCCATATTCCGCCAGCAAGGCCGGCAAGCGGAATTTGTCGGCTTGATTGACCAGCAGGTCCGCGGCATCCGCCAAATGGCCGGCGCGTCCGCCCGCGGCCACCGGACAACCGGCCAGCACCACGAAAGCGCCGGTCTGGCGTTTGGCGCCGCGCGCCAGCCGGGCGCTGTTTTGTTCCGCCTTGGCCGTGACCGCGCAGCCGTGAACGACGCAAACCTGGCAGGCGGATCCAAAGGGAACAATCCGGTAACCGGCCGCCTGAAACACGGAACGCAAGCGCGCCGTCTCCGCCTGATTCAGGCGGCACCCGATCGTTTTAAAAGATACGGTTGTTTCATGCATGGAAGCCTGATATTGTGAGCCTAAAAATTCAGCGTTTAGTTTGAAATTGGAAATTAGCGCGTCGTGCTTTAAAATGTCCGCTATAAGGAACGGTTGCAAACCGGAATCGAATTTCCAACCCCGGAGTCTTTACACCTTATAACCCAAACAATTATATGAAAACCATCTACCTCTGCGGACCGATCATGGATGAACAAAGCGGCGTGGCCCTGGAATGGCGCAAAACTGCTGCAAAAAAGCTCGGCCGCACATTCACCCTGCTGGATCCCATGCGCCGTAATTTCAAGGATCGCGAAGTGGATAGCGCCAATGAAATCGTGGAATTCGATCTGCAGGACATTCGTAACGCGGACCTGCTGCTCGTCAATTACAACAAACCTTCGATCGGCACCGCCATGGAAGTGTTTTACGCCTCCCATCATCTGGGAAAATTTGTCGTGGCGTTTTCGCCGTTCACCTTCAAGGACAGCAGCCCCTGGATGATACGCTACTGCACCAAAATTCTGCCTTCCCTGGACGCTTCCATTCGATATATCAAGGACCATTTCGGCTAAGCAGGCTGCGCGGCGACGCTTGCATGCCGCCGCGCCGTCTCCGGCGCGGCCACAATGCCTTGAGTTTTCCTGCCATTCAAGTTACCTCAACACGGCTCCGTTCCCCGCGCTGGTAACCTTCTCGGCGTAGCGCTTCAGGTAACCGGTCAAAGGCCGGGGCACGTAGGCCGGGAGTTCGGCGCGCCGGCGCTGGAGTTCGGTCTCGGTCAGCTTCACTTCCAGGCAACGACCGGGAATATCGATGCGAATCACGTCCCCCTCCTTAAGCAGGGCTATGGGACCGCCCGCGGCCGCTTCCGGCGAAACGTGGCCGATACAGGCGCCATGGGTCCCACCCGAGAACCGCCCGTCGGTGATCAAGGCGACTTGCTCACCCAATCCCTGGCCCATGATATAAGACGTGGGCGCCAGCATTTCCTGCATGCCCGGCCCACCCCGCGGCCCTTCGTAACGAATCACCACCACGTGGCCCGGCTTGACTTTCCCGGCCAGAATACCCGCGCCGGCTTCTTCCTCCGAGTTAAAGATCACCGCCCGGCCCTCGAAAACGCGCATTGAAGGCGCCACGCCGGCCGATTTAACCACGGCGCCTTCCGGCGCCAAGTTGCCCCAAAGGACGGTCAAGCCCCCTTCCGGCGAATAAGGATTGTCGAGCGGACGAATGACCGCCGCATCCAAAACCTTCGCCCGGCTGACATTGCGCGCCAGCGTCCGGCCGGTCACCGAGGGGGTATCCGGATGGATCAGGCCAGGAATGGCCTGGATTGATTTGACGATCGCGCTGATCCCGCCGGCACGGTCGACGTCCTCCATGTGATACGGACTGGAGGGCGAAACCTTGCAGATATTCGGGCAGCGCTTCGAGATTTCATTGATCCGGTTCAGGTCATAGCTCACGCCCGCTTCATGGGCAAGCGCCAGCGCGTGCAGGACCGTATTTGTGCTGCCGCCCATGGCCATATCCAGGGCAAAGGCATTATCGAGCGAGGCGGTCGTGATCAAGTCGCGCGGTTTCGGCGCACCGGTCTTGGCCATTTCCACAACACGCTTGGCGGCCTTGACATAGAGCGCCCGGCGGTGGGGATCCTTGGCCAGCACGGAACCATTGCCCGGCAGGGCCAAACCCAAAACTTCACACAGGCAATTCATGGAATTGGCGGTAAACAATCCGGAACAGGACCCACAGCCCGGGCAGGACTTTGCGGTAATGGCATCCAGCTGCTCGGCGCTGATGGCGCCGTTACGGCAGGCCGCCACACCCTCAAAAACGCTGATCAGGTCGAGGGCTTTGCCCTCGGAAGAGCGGCCGGCCGCCATCGGTCCGCCGCTGATCATGATGGTCGGCACATTGACCCGCAAAGCGCCCATGATCATGCCGGGCACAATCTTGTCGCAATTGGGAATGCAGATCAGGGCATCGAAACAATGGGCGCGCACCATGGTTTCGACGCAATCGGCAATCAAGTCGCGACTCGGGAGGGAATACTTCATCCCCATATGGCCCATGGCAATCCCGTCACAGACACCTATGGTATTGAATTCGAACGGAATCCCGCCCGCCTTGCGGATCTGCCGGCAGATCAAACGGCCAACGGTATTCAGGTGCATGTGCCCGGGAATGATTTCGGCAAACGAATTGCAAACGCCAATAAATGGCTTGTTCATATCCTCGGATCTAACCCCCAGGGCCGCCAAAAGACTTCTTTGCGGCGCCCGCTCCACTCCGGTCTTGATCTGATCGCTATTCATGACTGATTCCTTTCCATTTGATTTCCACCGGCTGTTTAGTGTATAAGAAAAGCGATTGATGAACAGAAAAAACCGCGCGGTCCGGGAGGGATAAATTATGTTGAAAGCACTTTTGCCAATCATGCTGCTGATCGTCTGCCTGGCCGGGTGCCGCAAGCAGGACATGCGCACGGTTGTTATTTCCGTGCCCGGCCTGAAAAATCCGGCCTGCACCCAGATCATCCAGGACGCCTTCATGCGTCAACAGGGCATCAAAGCCATTCATCCGGATTTTCAGCAGCACACTTTGACCGTCATCTACGATTCCATGGTTATCGCCCGTAAAAACATCGAATTCACGATCGCCGGCGCCGGATTCGATGCCAATGATATTCGCGCCCCGACCAATGCGGTCGCCGCCTTGCCGGCGGCATGCAAGTAAATGCGAAATGCCGGATTAGACATGCAGAAATTCAATATCCCCGGGCGACGAATGGCTTCCGTACGGGTTTCATTTTTTATTCTGCATGCTTGATTCCGCTTTGCTTTATGAAAGTCCTTGTTGACCAGTTTATCGACTACATCGGCCTGGAGCGGGGCTTAAGCCCAAATACACAGACAGCCTATCGCGCCGATCTGAACAAATTCATTAACTTTCTGGAACGCCGCAAGATAACCACGCTGAACGCCGTGTCCCGCAAGGATGTCCTGAATTTTCTCATGGACGCCAAGGAACATGCGCTCAGTCTCAATTCAATTTCGCGCCTGTTCGTTTCCGTCAAGATTTTTTTCCGTTTTCTCCACCAGGAAGGCTTGCTCAGTCAGAACGTTACCGAAGTGATGGAGTCGCCGCGGCTCTGGAAGGTTTTGCCCGCGACGCTCTCGTTCAAGGAAGTCGAGCGGCTGCTGGCCGCCCCGGAGGGCGATAAACCCGGGGCCATTCGCGACCGCGCGCTGTTGGAAATGGCCTACGCCACGGGCCTGCGCGTTTCGGAGCTATGCGCGCTGACCCTGAACGACGTTCATTTCGACGCCGGTTACCTGCGCTGCGTGGGCAAAGGCCAGAAGGAACGGGTCGTGCCCTTTTCGGAAAAATCCGGCGCGGTTTTAACCAAATACCTGACCCAGGTGCGCCCGCAACTGACCGCCGACCCGCTCAACCGGGTCGTTTTCCTGACGCGCACCGGGAAAGGATTCAGCCGGAAAAGCATCTGGAAAATGGTCAAACAGTATGCCCGCAAGGCGGGGATCGTCAAGCCCATCAGCCCCCACACCCTGCGGCATTCCTTCGCCAGCCACCTGCTGCACAACGGCGCGCCGCTGCGCATCATCCAGGAAATGCTGGGCCACGCCGATATCGCGACGACGCAGATTTATACGCACATTGACCAATCACGGCTAAAAGCCATTCACGAACAATTTCACCCGCGCGCCTGAAAGGAGGGCGCCGGAATAGCTAAGCGCAAAGATCGCGGAGAACGCAAAGCAATATGCCGGCTATGCGATCCCTGCGTTCCTTGTGTTCGATTTTCTTTATTGGAACATGAAAATCTTCTTTAAAAAAACCAATCCTTACCGGTTGCTGGAAAAGCGGCTGGGCTATACTTTCCGCCAAAAGGATCTTCTGGCCACCGCCCTCCTGCACCGATCCTACCGTTACGAAAGCGCTGGCATTCTGAACGACAATCAACGCCTCGAGTTCCTGGGCGATTCCGCCCTGGGCCTGGTGGCCAGCGACTACTTGTTCCGCCTTTATCCGGATATCGACGAAGGGCAATTGACCTGTCTGCGCAGCCGCCTGACAAGCGGCAAAGCCCTGGCCCAAATTGGCGCCTCCTTCAACCTTGGCGCTGAAATAAAACTGGGCAAAGGCGAAAAAGCGTCGGGAGGGCAACAGCGGGAATCCAATATCACCGACGCCATGGAGGCTATCCTGGGGGCCGCCTACCTGGACGGGGACTTGAAAGCCGTGCGTAAAATCTTCCAGGCCCTTTTCCTGGCGCAAATTGAAATTCGCCCCGGCGACAATTGGGGCGACAATCCCAAAGGACAGCTGCAGGCGCTCGCCCAAAAGCGCTGGAAAATCAATCCCAACTATCGCATCGTCAATCAGGAAGGCCCGGCGCACGCGCGCATTTTCACAGTGGAAGTTTCCATCGCGGGCAAGGTTAGCGGCACGGGACAGGGCCACTGCAAGCGGGAAGCCCAGCAGTCGGCCGCCCGCCAGGCACTGCAGAACATGCCTCCCGATCGGCCAGGAACTAACCAAGTCACCAATTAGTGGATGAAGCCTTAATTTCCTTCCAGTTAAGCATGTCCAGCGGCGCCGGCACTTGCAGGTTTACCAGGTTGTCCAAGGCTTCCGTGCTATACTTGAAATCAGCGGTTCCTTTAAAGTTAACATTCAACTCACCGCCCACGCAAATCATGGCGCCTAAGATTCTGGCCGTGCCGATCTCGGTCAATTCTTCGCCGTCGTTGATATCACCGTCGCCTTCCAGAATCACCAATCCCTCAAAGTGGAACGTGCCTTTGATGTGAAGCTTCGCATCGCCCGGTATAATTAAAATGCCCGCGCCGGACACCGCGTCACTGTTGTTGATCGTAGTAGTGCCCGGCAGCAACGTCGTTATGGTGGGGGCATCCCGAGTTCCCATGATACCACCCGTGTATGACGTTGCTAACGGTATAATTTTGTTTAAGAATTGATACCAGTATGTCTCGCTAAACACGCCTGCTGCATTAGTTTGAGGCGGATTGCCAATGATCGAACCAGGTTTTTCATTGATAACGGTTGTGTCCGAGGTATAAAGAACGCCCGGCATCGCTTGGTTACTGGACAGTGTGCCATTGGCGGCGCTGCCGGTGGCAAAAAAGTCGGCGGGCACGTTCCAATCAGCACCGTCAATCTTGGCGTTACCGGACGTACTCAAGGCGGTGTTGGTGCCGTATATGCTAATCGCGCCTTCGGCCTGCAACGGCCCTAAAGGGGTTACACGCACTTCCGCCTCGATTACCCTCGTGGCGTTTTCCACAATGCCCGTGGAGCGGATGATCACAATATGGTCCGTGTCCACGACTGGATTTGCTTCGGAAGCGTTGTTCCGGACCCAGACATAAAACTGACCTTCGCCATAGTTCGTGAAGCCTCCGAAGAGCACACCACCATTGGTGAGCACTGCGTTCAATTTGGCAGCGCGATAACGCAGTTCGGCTTTGCCGCGCTCGATGCCGGCTTCGGCCACAAAAAAAGCTTTTTCGAAGCGCACTTCCTGACGGACCTGCGTGATGCGCGCGCCGCTGGCAAAGTGCAGTCCGGCGGCAAGGATACCGGCCACCCCCGCCAAAATGATAACCACGACCAAGACCATACCGGAAGCATCGTTCGGCGCCTGGGCCCAAGGCCTGTCACCTACTGCGTATTTTTTATGAATCATACTGGATTTCCTTGCCGGAGTTCGCCTCAGTCCGGATCGCAGATGGTCAGATAATTAGTCAGCGTCTGGCGCCGCAAAGAAGACGGGGCCAGCCATTCGACGGTAATCGTGATATCCTTGAATTTGTTCGTGGTAACCACAACATCGTCCACCCGATAGGCAACGAACTTATTGGTTAAACTTGTGGAAGCGGAAACGATATCGTCATAGGCGTTCGTCTGCAACCGCTCGGCTTCGCTGCGGGCAACCTGCATTGCCGTGAGATTGGCCTGCGCCACGGCAATACTGCGCTTGGAACTGATAAACGCCGAAATCAACAAGCCCAAGGCAAGCACCATCAACACCACGGCAATGACGACTTCCGTCAAGGTAAACGCCGCATTGCCGGTTTCACACTTTGGCATGACTCAACCTCATTGAATCGGACCGCCCTGGGTTTCGCGGATTTGTATTTGCCTTTCAAGCTCCCGGGTATCCCGCATGGGATGGTCTTTGACGTACTGTTTCATCCGCTCGACAATTTTACTGTTAAACGCCGCTTTTTCCTTCTGCAATACGATTTCCGCCTCATTTTGTTTCGGCAGCGAGACAGCCGGCGGCGCAACAGCGACCGCCGGGACTGGCGGCGGCTGATACTGGGCATGCTGCCTATCGATCTCTTCCGCGGTCAACAAGTTCGTCTGCGCCGCGTCAACGGAGTCACCCGGCGTCAAGGCATCGGCGGTTTTGTTCCCAACGCGGGGCAGGAAATAAATCAAGGCGCCAACCAGAACGGCCACCAGGACCGCCAGGGCAAACAGGCCCCCCTTTCCGGAAACGAATCCTTCTTCACTCGGCACGGCGCGCATGACGCAATTCTCCGGGCTTAATCATATTGTCGATCAGAACTTGTTTCTCAACCGCACGTAGGCGGAAGCGGTGTTCGTCGACACAAAGTTGCCGATTCGGCGAGCCACCGTGATTGCAATGTTAACGCCATCGTTATTGGTCGTTACGGTTGCGGCAGCCACATAAGTGCCAAGCATTATGCGCTTATTATGATTGACGCCGAGCGACAGGGTCTGAAAAGGGCAATTATATTCGATGTATTGAGCTCCGCAAGCGGCGTTCGAATACATCAGCCGCCAGCTGCCGCCGTCATTGAACCACGCAAAGGAACAATTAAAGTCCAGGCGCGCGTCGTTCGCTTCCGGCGGCGACATTGACGAATAGAGCCAGTATTTGTATGTTGACGGACTGAGGTGGCTGTGCAGATAGGCGCTGCTGGCCACATTTGAAGGATAACAATAAAAAGCAACCGACGATGCCTCGCGAATTCCGGAATTGGTGCCAACCCCCGTAACGATTTTTGCCAAGGCCATGTCAGCCATTTGATCGGTTTGCATATCGAGCACGGTGGCCTGCCAGGATTTTTGGCACATCACATACACGCCTAAGGAACCCGCCATTACAAGACCGAACAACCCCACGGTAATCATCAGTTCGATGAGGGTAAACCCCCCGAAACAGCCGGGAAGCTTTCCCAACGCCTGGTTCTTTGTAAGCCCGGAATTCATCGATCCAACTCCCCTAAAGTCATGGCTCGCTGCCCGTCAATGGCGCCCGACCGCAAACCGAAAATGCGCGCATCACTGGAAGGATGCGCCCGATCGATCGAGTTTGCGAAGTTGCTCGTCGTTCAGCGCATAGCCTGATTCTGGATTTTCTTTGGCTACTTCCCGAATATTTTTGATCGTCGCCTTGCGCCCGGTTTCGCGATCGCGGAGCACCTGATAATCCACCACGAAATCGTCGCTTTTTTTTGCGGCTCGAACCGGCCCCGCCGGCGCGGACACAGACGCCGGAGCGGGTTCCGCCGCATCGGCATGATGCACGAATTCCTGCGCATCGTTCTTGACGCTCGCATTTTGCAAACCAGGTTCCGCGCTCGCCGCCGACTGCGCCGCGCCGGATTCCAGCCCGGGCTTGCCTCCCGGCTGGGACGCACAACAAGGCCCGAGAAAAGACCGGATCAAAAATCCCAGCAAAAGGATCGCCACCCCGGCGGAAACCCCCATGATCAACACCGAGGGCGTAGATTGCGATGGATGTCCGGTTGTCATAGCGGCTTGTCGCGCCAGCCTTGCCATTGATAATCGTTGGTTACCGCCGGGTAATAAGGCGGCGGGTTGACGGCAAAACGCCGGTCAAATGTGTATTTCTTGCCAAAACCAGTGCCATCCACCAAGCCCACCGCGCCCCGATAAAATTGCACGATTCCCCCATACACGTTGAGATAGCCGGAAGGCGAGCGGCTATTATAATGCTCGACGTAAAAGCTGCCGTCCGAAGAGAATGCCGAGGCGCCGCCCTCGGCAATAATATGGGCATAGATTTTTACGTTGGCCGGGGCCTCGTCCATGACAATGACATCCCGGTGGGCAACCAAGCCCAGGGCATCGTCGGAAAGGTTGGTCGCCAAAAGATCGATGTTGGTATTGGCATAGACGATCTGATTGGTGATTTGAATATTATTGGCGGCCACGACTGTCAGGCGGCCATCCAAAACTCCGGCCACATCAACCGTGCCGGTCCGCATGCTGCTGGAGCCGCCTGACGGAGCGTTTTGGATATAGATCAATCCATTGGAAGGCACCGCCACCGGATAATTGGTCCAGCCCCGCGTCCAACTGGTAATCAGCAGGTTGGTTCCCGCCATGGTAATGGAGGTCTTGCCGGTAATTACCATGGAGGCTTGCGCAAGCATGTTGGAAAAGTTGATGGAAGCCATGGATTGCATCGCCGCATTCAATTCGAAGCCCGCATTAAAAGCAACATCATTGGTATCGCTTCCCGATCCCCAGCCGTTGGCCGTGGAAGAAATCAGCGCGTTAAAAACCGGATCGCCCGTGAGATAGATTTCGGTATTGGCATGCACCGGGCCATCGAACGTTTCGCCGTCACGGATCCAGATCGCCCCGGGGCCGTTGTTATACCACAGCGCGTACTTCGCCCAACTCGTCTGGTGCACACCTTCCAGGACCACCATCCGCCGGGAAGATCCGACCGTGCCGACGGAATAAATCGTAAAATACTGCAGAGCCTGCGAGCTGCCCGCGGAATCGTCGGCAAGCGCCACGTTATTGCCGTCGATATAAAGCCACCATTTGCCCACCGCCTTGCCTTGCGCATTGCGGTTGTCGTTGGATAAGATCACGCTCATGGATTCCGCGGTAAACGTGTAGGCACAGCTCTTATCCAGAGTATAAGTTGCGCCATCCACCGTTAAAGTTTGATCGGAATTGCCTTTGGGTTTTACATGCACCATGCCGGCCGTGCCGCTAAAATCGGATAAACTTTGATCCTGCAAATTGTCCCGCGTGTAGGAGCCCCCTCCGGACAGCAGCATGAGAAATTCGTTTCCCGAATTGTTATTCGGATTAATGCTGATCCAGCCCTCGACGGCATGGGTGCCGCCGGTATCCGGCGATGTCGTCGAACCGAAGATACTGGCCGCGAAGGAACCGTTGCCTAATGCACCGGTAACGGTATGGCCTATAATGGAATTGGTTCCGGCCCGCTGGATACAGGAGACCGCCCGCTCCGCGCCGCCCTCGGCAATATAAAAAGCCTGCTCCATGCTTGTCTGCCGATTCGTCAATTTCAACTGCGCTCCGCTTTCCGAAATCAACCCGATCGACAATATAGCTGCCACGGCCGCCAAACACACTACCGCCACCAGTACGACCCCCGATTCCCGCTTGGCTTCGCTCATAACACCCCCATGGCGGCCGCCATCGCTTACTTGTTGCGACTCTTGACAAAAGTGCTTACCCGATTGCTGGCCGTATATGTCCCGTCTTTTTTCCAGACTGTCAGATTGCTGATGACAATCCCCGCTGGCCCCGCGCCATTAGATACAGTGTACACCGATGCCGACAAAACATAATTACAGATCAACACCCTACTGGCAGCATCGTTGGTATTCAGCCACATGACGATACTTCGTTGTTTTTTTATATAATCGATATACTTCACGCCATCCAAGCTATTGGAATATATGATCCGCCAGCTGCCGTCATTATAAGCCGGCGATGTCGACCAGCAAAAATTATTGGCGGGATTATTCGCCGCCGGCGGCGAATTGGTCTTCGTGTCCCAGTAATTCACGCTGGTCGAATCCTTGTGCTTGTTCGTATCGACCAGGATGCCGGCGGCCGCTCGCAAGCCGCTGCCGTTGCCCACCCCATAGACCATGCGTTCAAGCGCCAAGCTGGCCATGCGCGCCGAATCCATGCTCAGCGAGGTGGAACGCCACATTCGCTGACACATGTTATACACGCCGAACGAACCCGCCATTACAAGACCGAACAACCCCACCGCAATCATCAGCTCGACCAGGGAGAAGCCCAGGCGACCGCCGCCGATCGTTCCCGGATCCGTATCCTTGGCCATCCCGATGCTCATTGGTGCAACTCCGAACTAATCGATCCCGTCAGAACAAACGACGATGTGATAATGCCGCCGGGATTGACCCATTTTGAAGTCACCACAATGTTTTTCACGGTATACGAGCTGTTGGTAACAATCGCCACCCCGTATTTTACGCCAGCCATGTCGGTTGAATGCGCCCCGACGCTAAGGCGCGTATCCGAGTACTTGCACAACAAAAGCTGTTCCATTTCATTCCTGGCATCATGCAAAGCTTCCATCCGGTTTTCGGATATTACCGCCGACTTCTTCGACATGACAAAGGTGGTGACAAATGCCGCCAAAGCCAGAATCATCAAGGCTGTGGCAACCACTACCTCAACCAGGGTAAATGCCAATGCGCCGTCATGCTCATGCTTTCTCATTAACTTCATGTTAGACTCATACCCGGAAAATTCAAGCCGCAATCGCCGCCAGATGCCGGCTACATTCTCGGCTGCCATCCAATTTTAGCGCAGGCTTAACCACTTGCCCAAATTTTCCGGCGCTAATATTCACTTTTATATGCTCGAGAAAGCATTAGTAAATATTCATCAAGCAAGATTCATACCAAGATGACCTACGCCTTAAATCACCAGTAAAATATCGCCATCCGCTACTTTTGACCCATAACTAAGCCTGAATTAGTCGCCAAGATCCCATGGCATGTTCAGGCTGCAGTGTCAGATGATGACTGTCGACCGCAGATTAATTCACGAAAAGAACGTCAACCATAGCGATGTTTTGCAAGACTTAGCTTCGTTTTTTGCCACTGTTTTGTGTCGATTCCGACCCAATAACCCAAGGCCCAAATGCCTAAGTTTCAGCTTCCCAGGCGACGCCAGCGCAATAATCATTATTGAGAATCCGATAAAGACGATAGCCCAGCCACCCTTTACCCAGATTCGATCTGGAATAACCGTCCGGTTCGATCTAAAATAAGCAAAAATGATCAGGTTCGAGGCAGACTGTTCTGCTCGAGCACCTGATCGCAGAAAGCTTTGGCATCCGCGACTTGATCGAACATTGGAAAAATTCCGCCAAACCCGGCCAATTCGATGACCTTGCGACAATACGGCTTGGTGCCGGCCAGGGCCAAGGTCCCTCCCGCCTGTTGAAGCTTCTTGAACAGGTTCAGCAAGAGGCGCAGGCCAGCACTGCTGATGTAATCCACGCCGGATAAATCCACGATCGCGACGCAAATCGCCGGCGAAACCGCAGCCGCCACGGTCTGCTCCACCTCTGGAACGGACAGCGCATCCATTTTGCCCGCCAGGATCAATTCCAATCTCCGGCCGTAAACATAAGACTGTATTTGCATGTCGATCTCCCGCGGAAGATTTCCACCTGCATGGCCCGAACAAGTTTCTTAATACCACAAAAAACCGCGACGCACAAAGACCGAAATTACACCGCTCGCATGTGGTTAGATCTTCAACTCAGACTCAGCAGGTCCTTCACATCCTCCCAGGTCAGTTTCTGCATGACCTGCTCGTCGTCGGCCAATGTCGCGTCGATCACGCTTTGCTTGCGGCGCTGCATGGTCAGGACTTTTTCCTCGACGGTATCCTTCGTTATCAGCTTGAGGCTGTAAACGGTGCGTTTTTGGCCAATGCGGTGAGCCCGGTCGGTGGCTTGCGCCTCGACGGCCGGATTCCACCACGGGTCGAAATGGATCACCATGTCCGCGCCGGTAAGATTCAGGCCTGTCCCGCCGGCCTTGAGGCTGATCAGGAAGACGGGAATCGAACGATTGGTGTTGAATTCCTGCACAACGGCCAGCCGGTTTTGCGTGGCCCCGTCGAGATAACTGTATGTCAACCCAAGCTTTTCCAATTCACGCCGGAGAATGGCCAGCATGGAAGTGAACTGGCTGAAGACCAGCACTCGGTGTCCGCCATCGATCGCCTCGTCGAGCAGTTCGAAGAAAAGATCCAGTTTGCCTGATGGATACCGGCTGTCGAGATCCTTCAGCTTGAGCAGTTCGAGGTGACAGCAAGTCTGCCGCAGGCGCAGGAGGGTCGTTAGAATCTCCATGCGGGAGCGCTGGAAGCCATTGCGCGCAACCAAGTCGCTGATCTTGCGCTGCGAGGCCTGCAGCAGGTTTTTATAAACGAGCTGCTGGTCGCGGGTCATCACGCAGCTCGCCAGCTTTTCGATTTTGAGCGGCAGGTCCTTGGCAACGTCCTGTTTCAACCGCCGGAGCATGAACGGCCGAAGCTTGCGGCGCAGCTTAAGCTGCGCCGCTTCGGCCGCCTCGCCGCCCTGGGCAATGGGCGCCTCGTAACCGAAGCGGAAGCGCTCATAGGGCCCGAGATAGCCCGGCATGAGAAAGTCCATGATCGACCACAGGTCGGCCACGCTATTTTCGATCGGGGTGCCGGTCAGAACCAGGCGGTGGACAGCTTTCAAACGCTTGGTAGCCTGGGCATTCTGGGTCGAGCGGTTTTTGATGTGCTGGGCCTCGTCCAACACCACGGCGGAAAAATCCAGGGCCGCCAGCAACTCGATATCCCGGCGCAACAGGGCATATGAGGTTACGACAATATCGGCCGACTCGAGATCGTTCCACTTTGCATGCCGGTCGCCGCCGCTCATCACAATCACGCCCAGCTTCGGCGTAAAGCGCGACGCTTCCTCCGCCCAATTGTCCACCAGGCTCGAAGGACAAACAATCAACGCCGGCTTGCCCTTCGCCGCCGCGTGCTGGCGCGCCAGGCTCAGCCATGCCAGGGATTGCAAGGTTTTACCCAGCCCCATGTCGTCGGCCAGAATCCCGCCGAACTGGTTCTGCTCCAAAAACCTGAGCCAGGCGACGCCCTCCTTCTGGTACGGGCGCATGATCTTTTCCAGATCCGGCGGTAGAACCGCTTTCTCCAGCACCAGACGCCCGCTCTCCTGCCCCCGAATTTTCTCCAGCCATTCCGGACGGGCTTCGACATCGATTCCTTCCAGGGCATCCAGGGACGATTTGATGTAGGCGGCATAAACGCCATCGAGCCGGAAGGTTCCGGCGCGCGCGCCGTCGCCGCCGGCGCAGTCGGCAAAAATATCGCGGGCCGCCTCGATCGCGCCGGCATCGAGCAAGATTGTCCGGCCGCCTTTCCGGATAAAGGAGTCGCCCTTGAGCAGGGCCCTTTGAATTTCGGACTCCGACAAACTTTGCCCCTGGCCGTCTTCGAACGCAAAGCCGACATCGAACCAGCCGGCGGCGGCATCGTCCTGGACGTGGACGACCGGCATGGCGGATTCCAGCGAGTCCATAAACGGCTTGACCGAACCATTGAACTCCACTTTCCAACCCAACCGGCGCAGGGCATGGATGCCGCTGCCGAGAACGTTAAGCACCTCGCGCTCGCCGACAACCGGCGTAAGCGCATCGCCGCGCTCGCCGACAAAACCAAAGGCCTTGATCCGTTGCAAGGCCTGCTGTTCGCGCTCCGGATTGCGCGTCAGATAACGGCACACATCCTCCGGGTCCGCCACGGCCAGCGGATCAGCCGGATCGGGCTTGCCGGCCACCACGGCGACCGCGCCATACTCGGCATACAATACGGCCGCCAGCGAAGCGGGGCTGCCGCGAATTTCCATCCGGAAACGGGGTTCGGCCGGCTCCAGCGCAAACAGGTCCAAACTGAGTTCGGTCGCCACGGGCATATGTTTCGCGAGCAACGGCAGCTCGGTATTCATGAACCGGAGCACAGCCGTGCGCGGAATGGTCACCGCCTGGGCATAGAGCGGCTGGAAAGGAATGGGGAGCAGTTTTTCCAGCGGCCAGAACTGCCCGGCGCCGAAGACCCAGCCGGTTTTCCCGGCAACGATATAAAATGGCGCAGCGGCCACTTCGCTGACCGGCAACTCGTTATGCACTGCCAGGACCAGTTCGCCCGAGCGCTCGTCCATATCCAGCTTGAGGATGGATACCAGCGGGACGGTATTGATCGTCGCCGGAGGCTGCCGGCCTTCGATGGCCAGCGGCTTGCCGGCGTGCAACTGCAACAAATTGGCAAAATCCCTCAGCCCGATTTCCAGGTTGCCTTTCAGCGGACCTTCCGAAATATCCTCCAGCACGAAAAGCAGGGATTCATCCCGGGACGGAAACGTGAAGGCCAGTTTCCGGGAAACGATTTCGGGCGGAGCGCGGCGTCCGTTGCATTCGATTTCGCACCGGAGCGGAACGCGGCCGGCGCGGCAGCCATCCATCCAATTATGGCCGAGGGTCAAACACAAGGTAACGGAAATGGCGCCCGGCGTGCCCTCCGGAACGCGCTTCAGGTAGGCGGACTCATCCACCTGCGCCAGACGCGCCGCGCGGCGCTGCTCCTCCTTGATCTTAATCTCACGGTCGGGATCGGTCTGCCGGCGGAGAAGTTCCAGGCCGAGAGCGATCATGTGAACACAGGTCAGGGAACGTTCCTGGCAATTGTAACAGCGGCACTGATTTTCGGCGCCGCCTTTCGGCCGCAGGGTGAACTGACAGGCCAGCGTTCCGGCGCCGACCTTGAGTGTGCCCTTGACCACGGGGTGCTCGTAGGTTACGGACTGGACAAACCCCTTCTCGAACATGGCCAAGCCGGATCGAAACACTTCTTCTCCGCCCCAATCCATCAGCATCTTACGGGTAAAAGGAATCGTCATATTGACTTCAAAAGATTATGCGCAAATAAAACAAAAATCGCCCTTGGCTTTTTTGGATATCCGCCAAACTCTTTATCAATTACACCGAAGATCAAAACTGGTCAATCCGATAGTCCTCCGGGCAAACGACAGGGCCAAATCATGGTCCTTTACAAAAAGACAGCCTCCGGATAGCATAAAAATGGAATGGTCAGAATCAATGCCGCATCGCAAAAGGAGGGCGCCTGATGCATGTCTCGAATCGCTGTCACGGTGGAATTCCCGGTCAAGCTCATGGATCGCCATGGGCATTGATCGGTCTCCTGGCAACCATCGCCCTCACCCTGGCAATCGACGCAACCGCCCAAGGTCCGGCGGAACGCAAGCGCCCGGCAAAAGCCACCCCCTAGGCTTTCCCAGGTTCGCAGATAACAGATTTTTCCGACGTCAAGGATCGACAACCACGCATTCATGGTCTATGCTTGACGTCCTGTTCAGGCAATCCACTGCGCCGGCGCCGGCAGGGGGTTGGCAAATGTTTTCGGATACAACTCGCACGAAAAAATCCGTATGGCCAATTGCGCACAAAAGCTGGGCATTGACAGTCATCCGTTTTTTGATCGCGCATTCCTTAAGCGACTTGAGCGCGACGCCGGGGCCGTGCGAATCGCGCCGTTCCAGACTCCGGCTCTCTCCCATTCCGCCGCCTTGCGGCAATGGATGAACCGTCATAATCATGCGCATCCTTTCTATGAAGCGATGATTGCCATACGGGGCACCTGTTTATATGGCATCGGGTCGCAGATATTCCAATGCACGCCGGGAACGGTAACGTTGATTGCGCCCAACGAGCCGCACATCAATCGCTATCGGCCCGGCGACAACGGATTGCGCCATCTCTGGCTTACCTTTATCACGCCGAAGCAGGCCTTCCTGCAGGATACCGTCGTGCAGCGCGGGCGCGTCCGCCGGCTGAATTCCTGGCGCAGCCTGATGCCGGTCGACACGCTCGCCAAAATACTGCATTCCCTGAAGTTGAACGATGCGTCCGGATCGCCGACGGCGGACCTGCAGCGGCGTCTGCTCCTGAACGCCTTTTATGCGGAACTCATGGCGGGCCTGATCGCGTTCGGCCAGCGTCCGGCCGGCGCCATCGACCGCGAAGTATTGGTGCGCGAGAAAATCGAGATGATGCGCGACCACATCGAGAACACCGGATACTTCGACACTTCCCTGGCCGAACTGGCGCAGTTGGCCGGGTATACCTCCAGCCATTTTGCCCGTCTTTTCAAACGGATTACCGGTTATACCGTGCACCAGCACATCGACGCCTGTCGCATTGAAAAGGCCAAGGGGCTGCTGGCCAGGTCTTTGCCGCTCAAGACCATGGCCGGCGAACTGGGGTTTTCCGACAAGACCACGCTCTCCCGCTGGCTGAAAAAAGTCCGGCGCCCAGTCCATGACTAATCGCACAAAAGGCCAACATTTCGCAGGATTAGTTGCTTGCGAGGCTTTTCCGCCTTTGCTACGATTATCAGCCATAAGGAAGATTTTTTTATGAGCCGATTCAACTATGGCCTGGCCGAGTTCCTGCCGTTCCGTGACAAAGCCGCCTGCGAACGGGTGCGGGCCATCCCGCGCAGCGAAGTGTGCAAGCATCCCAACAAAAACTTCCGCATCGAGGTGATCGAGCAGGACAACGCCTTTCTCTTCGCGCGCCTGCTCGACATCGTCGCGGGCATCAAGCAAAGCCTGGAGGAGGGCCGCTCGAAATACGTGATGATCCTCCCGGCCACCATTGCCGCTTACGCCTGGGCGGCGGAAATGATCAATCGCCTGCGCCTTCCCTGCCACCATGTGCACACCTTCAATATGGACGAATACGCGGACCAGGACGGCAACACCGCGCCGGCCGACTGGCGCGGCGGGTTCCAGTATTACATGTGGAACGATTTCTTCAGCCGGATCGATCCCGCCCTGCGCATGCCCGAAAGCCAGATCCATTTCCCGCTGACCTCGAATATCGGCCATTACAGCAAGATGATCGAGGACTTGGGCGGCGCCGACGTCTGTTACGGGGGTGTGGGCTGGAGCGGGCACATCGCGTTTTTCGAGCCGCACCTCGGCAAGGAATTCGGGAACGACATCCAGGCTTACCTGAAGGCCGGCGCGCGGATCGTAGACCTGCACCCGATCACGATCTGCCAGAACACGCTCTACCCGGACTCGGGTAGTGCGGGCGACTGGTCCTGGCACCCGCCCAAGGCGGCGACGATCGGGCCGCGCGAGTTGGCCGGTTCGAAGCGGATCAGCTTCTGGGACAGCGGCCGTGCAGGAGACGCCATCTGGCAGCAGTTCATCAGCCGGCTCGCAGCGCACGGACCGGTGACGCCGCTGGTGCCGGCGAGCATCCTGCAGATCCTCCCGTCGGAACTGATACTTTCGGGCGCCGTGGCGGCGGACATTACGGACAAAAGCGGGGCGCGCACTTTGCCGTACCGGTTTCCGCCGGCGCCGGAGCGGTAAGCCGGGCCGCGCAGACTGCTGGGCGAAGGATTCACCAAAGACCGCGAAAAGGAGGCGGAGATGAATCGTCGATTGTCATTGCTCATGACAGGGCTGAATTTTGCGGTCAGCCTGATCGCGGCGCGGGCGGACACGCTGACCTGGACGGGGATGACGGGAGACTGGGCGGCGGTGGAGAACTGGACCAACTGGGCCAGCCCGGCGGATACGCGCGTGCCGGCGGCGGGAGACAACGTTGAAATAACCAACAAGGGCGCACTGGCCATGCTCTCGGCCTCCACGCCCTGGCTCGACTCGGTGACGGTCAGCAACGGAACGCTGTCTTTTTCCAACTGGGACACGACGCTTTATGTCACCAATCTGACGATTTCGAGCAGAGGCATCCTGACCTGCGCGGGGCCATTTACCAATACTGCCATGTCCAACCGGGTAAATGTGACCTGCAGCAACCTCCTTTCCATTGCAAGCAATGGCGCCATTAATGTCGATGGCAAAGGGTATGCCGGCGGCGCCGGGAATTATGCACGGGGGCATGGTCCTGGCGGCAGTAGTGGTTATTGGGGCGCAAGTTATGGCGGAGCAGGCCAGAACGGGGCTGGCGATTATTCTCTCGCGACCAACACTTATGGTAACGCCATGGCGCCGATGGATCCCGGAAGCGGCGGGAATGCCGGCAATCAGGCCAGCTCCACGGGCGGCAGTGGCGGCGGCGCGGTGTGTGTCACCGCCGTTCAGGTGGTCGTGAACGGCAGCATCACGGCAAATGGCGGAAACTATAGCGGCTCAGCGCACAATGGCGGCGGATCGGGCGGCGGCATTTATATTACCTGCGCGAAAATTACCGGCACCAACGGAGCCGTCACGGCCAATGCCGGCCCCACGCCTATCAAAAGTCAAGGCGGCGGCGCGGGCGGCGGGCGGATCGCGGTCATATATGACACGGCAGCCCAGGCCGCTTTGCCAGTGCCCTCCATAAGTTTTTCTGCGGCTTCATTCAGTTCCGGCGGCAATTTTATTTATACTCCCGGCGATATCGGCACATTGTATTTTCCGGACAACTATTTCTTCTCGCCCACCAATCTTTTCACGGGCCAGTGGCTGGCGCCGGAGCCGGTTAGCATAGCAGTGGCGGATTGGATGGTCAGTAACGTGTGGATGCGTTTTTCCGCCTCGACGATAACAGTCACCAATACGCTGACCATAGCCGGCACAAATTACCTGCAAATCAAGCTTGAAATCACGAATGCGTGTGTGGTCAATTGCGGTGATATCCAAGTCAGCGGCGCATCGTTAGTTTTGGGAGCACGCGAAGCTTATCGGACGGGCACGCGGGTGGAAGGCCTATCGTGCGCCACATCCGGGCCGGCGCTCAATTGCGCGAACAATCTGATCCTGACAAATGGCAGCCGTTTTTATGTTTATGCCGGATTGACCAACGCCGGCCTGGCCGCGGACTATGGCGCCCTGGTTGCGGTGGGTGGTAATATCGCGCTGGCCAGCAACTGCTGGATTTATCCCGCGGCGCATTCCACCAATGGTGCTGCCGTGCTGTTCCGTATGCGAAACCTGACCGTGCCCAGCTATGCCGGCTTCAATGCCAACTCTTTCGGTTATGCCGGCGGCAGAGATGAGGCCTGGGGGGTCGGGGTGCCCGACCTCTTTAATGGCGCCGGGTATGGCGGGGCGGGTTCCATGGGCTATTATATTGGCAACCCAGGTGGGACCTATGGTTTTTCCAACGCGCCGACGGCGCCGGGCAGCGGGGCAAGAGGCGGCAGCACCCCCCGCAAACTCGGGCCAGCCGGCGGAGGAAGCGTACAAATCCGCGCCACGGATGTCGTTGCCATCCAGGGCGCCATCTTAGCCAATGGCACCATCGGCGCCAGTGCCCATGGCGGCGGCAGCTCCGGAGGCGGAATTTACATCACCTGCCGCACTTTTGTCGGGAGCTCCGATGGTGTCTTGCAGGCTAATGGCGGCACAGGCAATGCTTCCCCGCCTAATGGCGGCGGTGGCGGCGGTGGCGGACGCATTGCCGTCTGGCGCATCTTCGACAGGTCCCCGAGCGCCATATCCAACTCGGTCAGCGGCGCGGTTGGCCGAGGGGGAACCTCCTCCCAAAACACGTCCGACCCGGGCACGATTGTCTGGGGCTGGATCGTGCCGCCCAGCGGCAGCATTGTCTCGGTCTACTGATTAGCCGCCCCGCTCCGGCGGGGCATTCAATATGGTCAATAAAATAAAAGCACCGGAAATCAAGGGTAGAATTATGGTCAATAAAATCACAGCGCGGGAACTCAAGGGCAAAACCATCGACATCCATTCCCACGTGGGGGTGGCAATGAAGCACTATGCCAAAGGGGAATACCCCTATGCCGAGACGCTCGAAGGCATCTACTATAAACAGCTGTCCGGCGGAATCGATATCAACGTGGTGTTTCCTTTCACGATGGAGCTGTTCTGCGACTTCCGGCGGATGGTTGACACCGGCGAATTAGTCGAGGACGCCGCGCCGCTGTCGCCTGTCCCGTACGAATTGGAAAACCGCCATCTCCTGCGCGAGCTCTATGAGTATTGCCCCGAGCTGTCCGCGCGCTTTCTGCCGTTTTTCTGTTTCGATCCCGGGCGGTATCAACGGGAACAGATCGCGGTCATGCAAGAGCTGATTAAAAAGTATCCGGTTTATGGGATCAAAATCGTGCCGATCGCTTGTCAGTCACGGGCGATCGCGCTGCTGGAGCATCCCGAGTTTTTCGATTTCGCCGCAAGCAACAATCTGCCGGTGCTCTTTCATTCCACCAGCGGTCCGGCGGAAAAATACTCCTACGCCGGGGACCTGTTCAAACTGATCGACGCCTTTCCCAAAGTCCGCTATTGCCTGGCGCACTGCCTGCTTTTCCATGACGGATTTTTAAAGGAAGCCGACCGGCGCAAAAACGTCTGGGTGGACAATGCGGCCATGAAAATCCAGGTGGACGTTTTCCGGAGCCACCTTGACAAATCCAAGCCCGAAGACGTTTTCCCGGCGGATTATTCCGATTACCGCAAAGTCCTGAAGGCATTGGTCGAGCGCTTCCCCGACACCATGGTCTGGGGCACCGATTCCCCCTGCTATGCTTTCATTACCGACCGCAAGACTTTCGACGGGTCCATGACGAAATACCGTTTGAAGGGAACGTACACGGACGAAATCGACGGCTTGCGGTATTTGTCGCCGGAACAGCAAACGCAAATGGCGCAGGTCAACGCCCTGAAATTCCTGTTCGGGAGTTGAGAATTTATTGAATGCTAAAGCCGAAAGGGTATCGATTAACAAAAGGCAGAATGCCATTAAAAAGAAAAACATCCGGTTGGCCGTCGTCGGTTATGGAATGCCGGTTGATGCCGGGGGAACAAAACGTAACGCAGAATGATCTTGGCCGCGGGGATTTGAGATGCCAATCCGTCAAGCCAAAGGCCGATCCGCCTCCGGCAGTAAATTGATTATCCGGAAAAATATTCCATGACGGCTTTCGCCGTCATGGAATCAAGATGAAGATCTAAGCTGCGGCCTGGTTTTGATGGCCGGCCTTTCACGGATTTTTGGCCTTAACACTCCCGTGATGAATTCAGTGATTGAGCTTGTTTTCAACCGTTTTGGGCAAGGACCTTCACAAGGCCGGATCACATTTAATCGCTTCAGGGCTAGATGGAATCAAACAACTGGCGCTCGCGCGCATAATGCAAAGGGGTAAAATGAAGCAAATCAAGGTGCGATTTTTATCGAAAGAAGATATTGAATCGGTTTTGAACTTAGACCAGATAATTAAGATCACCGAAGACGTTTTTACGCATTTTGGCAAAGGCGATATTTACTCGCCTCCCAAGGAATCTCTTCCATTACAGGAGCCCGGATGCGCCGGAATGCATTGGATTAACAGCATGCCGGCCTTCCTGAAATACAAGAACGTCGCCGGGCTCAAGTGGGTCAATGTCACTTCGCAGAATTCAAAGCGGGGATTGCCCGTAACCATGGGCGTTATTATTCTCAATGACGCCGCGACCGGCATGCCGCTGGCTGTCATGGACGGCACATGGATTACGCACATGCGCACCGGAGCTTCCACGGCGATCGGCGCGAAACTGTTTGCCCGGAAAAACTCACGGGTAATAACGGTCGTCGGCTGCGGGGCGGAAGGCCGAACGAACCTGGAAGCGGTCACCCGTTTTTTCAAGTTTGAGGAAGTGCATGTCGTCGATATCAACGCAAAGGCCATGGCCGATTTTGCCGAATACATGGGAGAGAAACACGCTTTCAAGGTAAAGGCCTTTAGTTCGGTCAAGGAAGCGGTCAAGGAATCCGATATTGTCCTTTTAACCACAACGGCCCAGGCGCCCCTGATGATGGCCGAATGGCTCAAGCCGGGAGACTTCATTACCACGGTTTCCGCCTTTGCCGATCTTGACCCGCAGATTGTCGGGGTGGCCGACAAGCTGTACCTGGATGAAAAAGCCTGCGCTTTGCGCCGCATTCGGAAGATGGCGGGGCTGACGATAGACGATACTAAAATTTACGGCGATATTTGCGAGGTCATGGCGGGGAAAAAGGCCAAACGCGAAAGTCAGGAGGAGATTATTGTCTATGCGCCCGTGGGGATGGGCTCGGTAGACGTCGGCGTGGCTTATGAAGCGTATAACCTGGCCGGCGCAAAGAATCTTGGGAAAGAAATGACATTGTATTAGGACCGGAAAAAGCAACCCGGAACAAAATCGGATACAAGAAGAAAAATGCGGCCCCGCCGGGCCATTTTGCGGCCGGCTCGGCCCGCAAAGACGGTGAGCTAACGCGCATCAAGTGTCCATGGTCAGAGTAAATTGCACTAACCCATAAATTGCAAGGAGAACCTCTATGCCAACTCAACGCCGGACTTTTGCCATCGATTTCATGCATCATCTGAAGGGCGCGCGAATCCTGCAAACAGCCGCCTTGTCAATTTTGTGCGCGCTGGCCACATCGGCCGCGCCGGCGGCAGGGTATGATCTCATGCGCGACGGCGCCCCCGCATGCTCCATTGTATTGGCGCCGGATGCGGGTCCGGTGGAACGGCATGCGGCGGAAGAATTGTCCGTTTACCTCGGTAAGATCGCCGGCGGCCCGGCGCCGGCCATCGGGACCAACGCGGTGGACGGGACCTACCCAGTGCGGCTAACCGTGCAGGCGCAGGCCGGGCTCGATTCGGAAGGCTTTGCGCTCAAGGCCGGACCGGACGGTCTCCAGATTATCGGGGCCGAGCCGATCGGCGTCCTCTACGGCGCGTATGAAATTCTCAAGAAATACGGCGGCATCCGCTGGTTGTTCCCCGGTGAAGAGGGTGAGTATTTCACCGTCCGCCCGACCATCAGCATGCCACGCGGCACAACACTGAAGAATCCCGATTTCACCTGCCGCGATATTATTAAAGTTTGCATGAACTCGAATTCGCCCATCTGGAAGACCTGGGACTGGGCGGTTCGCAACAACATGCGCTTCGCCGCGTCCAGCTCTCATCCCTGTTACAAAGACGGCTTGGCCAAATACGGGCCGATCTCGCAAATTGGCGGGCATTGTTTTTCCCCCTTGCTGAACAGCTTCGCCCTCACTGACGAAAAAGGCACCAAGCTCATCGGTAAGGCTTTCCAAGCGCATGTTGCCAAAATGTTTGCCGAACATCCGGAATACTATCCGCTGATCAATGGCAAACGGGTGATGAGCAGCCATGGCGGTTCCGAACCGCAACCGTGCACCTCCAATCCGGAGGTAATTAAAATCGTCGCGAAAAACGTACTGAGGTTCTACGAAACTTCGCGGCACCCGCTGATGCTGTCTTTTGGCAACAACGACTGCACGCAATGGTGCCAGTGTGATAAATGCAAAGCGATAGATCCGGCCGAGGAAACGGCTGCGGGCATTGTTTCGACCAGGTATTGGACTTTCGCCAATGCCGTAGCCGATATCATTTTCAAAAACAATCCTGATATCATCTTCAATGGCTGGACCTACCAGAACTATTCTGAGCCGCCCAAAGGAGTCAAACCCAACAAGAATATCGGCCTGGTGATGATTTCAAATCACCGCCGCTGCTGGAAGCACGCCCTCGACGACAAAAACTGCCCCGTCAACCAGTGGTTTTACGAATACCAGAAAAACTGGAACAGCTACAATGTGCCGCTTTATACCTACGAAATGCTCTCCAGTGCCGGCACCCGGTTTATTCCGGTCGAAAAAAGCTGGGTGGACACATTGCGCTTTTACAAAAAATACTTTCCCAACTTCACCGGCATGAAGACTGAAATGTCCTGTCCGGACGGCACTTTCAGCGCCCCCTACAACACCTATTCTGTCCTCAACAATTGGCGGATGATGTGGCAGGCCATGTATCTGGGCATCAACTTCCAATGGGATGTCAACGCCGACTATGACCAAGTCTACGAGGAGATCAACTCCCTGTATTACGGCAAAGGCTGGGCGGCCGGTGTCCGCGATTTCCGCGCGCTGCTGACAGAGCTTTACATGAACGCGCCTGGCTGCTGGGGCTATGCCCACAGCACACCAGTCGGAAAATTCCTCGAAAAACCCGGCTCCAAAGAAAAACTTTACGAATTCCTGAACACGGCTGAGAAAGCCGCCGCCAGCGACCCCGACCCGCGTGCTCTGGCACACGTCAGACTCGAACGCGAGTTTTTCGAAAAGACCTGGGTTGCCGCCTATGAAGATTATGTCAGCAACTACCGTGAAGCAACAATTTATCCGTTGGTGGGCAAAATCAGCATCGACGGTAAACTTGATGAAGCAGATTGGCAAAATGCTGTGGCGACGACGGACTTCCGGCTTGCTTTCGGGAGCAACCCGATCCGCCACCAAACGTTTCTCAAAATGACCTATGACGCTGACAATCTCTATGTCGCCTTTGAATGTTTGGAGTCCCGGCCGAAAGATATTAAGACGACAGTCACGCAGCATGATGGCCCCATTTGGGGGGACAATGATGTTGAGTTGTTCATCAACGACCCGATGATGGGGGGAAATTACATTCAATTGCTGTTCAACGCGGCTGGTGTCGTTTGCGACGGAACAGTATCAGCAGGACTGGCCGGGCGTGGTCTGAGCCGTGACTTCGATTCCAACGCGGAAGTCAAGGCCTCCTTCGCCGCTGACCGTTATTTTGTCGAGATACGCATTCCCTCAACTTCGATCACCGGTTCCCGCTTCAATGCGGGCTTGGTTCTGAAAATCAATGCCATGCGTTGCCGCATCATCGGCGACATCGATAAAACTGACAAAAACGAGAATGAGCTCTCGACAATCAGTGGCGGCACCCCTCACGGTGCCGATTCATTTATGCCGGTGACCTTTGCCACACCGCGCAAAGTCTTGCCAGGCAGCCTGCAGAAATCGATATCCAAATTTTAAGCAATGGCTCCTTTGACGAACAAGGCAAGATGCTCCCGCATTACAAAGGAATGAACATCAAAAGCGACACAGTCCCTTCCGGCTGGTGTTTCACCAATGCCGGGAAAGGCAAAAAAGAATTCACCTGGCTCGAACGAGCCCCCTGCAGTGGCAACCATTATTTGCGCGTTGTGCAGGGTACTCTCACCAACGACATCAAAATCAAAGCCCCGCGCTACCGCCTGACCTACTCAGGTCGCGGAAAAGGACAAATAAGCTTCTTAGTCTATCGTTATGATAAAAACAACAAAAAACTGCCCTCGCAACTCCTGCATACCTTGGAAGGTGATTACAGCGAATGGGAAAATGGCAAATTTGAATTTGACCACCCCGGCAATGAACTCGACCACCGCCAATGTTTAGCCATACAAGTCAATGGCGAATTTGATATTGACGATGTTTTCCTTTCACCCATTGTAGAATAATTTTTTTCCCCTTGTCACTAAGTACATATTCAACAAAAGGAAAGAGATGACTATGAATTTGCTCCCGACTGTGAAAAGCATGAAAACAACGGATGACTTTTGTGACCTTTCCCGTCTGAAGAAGCTGAGTTGTTCCGGCCTGAACGAAGAGGCACTGTCGCAGGTGCGTCAACACTTTTCCAACCTGAACATAACAGCGAAAAAGAGCGGTTTTTTTGCCCAATTCACCGTGGGTGCAAAAGGACTTGCTGCTGTTGACGCAGGATCAGGTTTCGACGCCTTCGTCATCCAGATTGCGCCTGATGCGTTGCGCATCGACGCCAAATCCGCCAGTGGCCTTTTTTATGGTTTGCAGACTCTCTTCCAAATGGGCAAAACGGCGAGATGCGGTGAATTGCGCGACGAAGCCGCCATTCGCTACCGTATGATTCACTGGGATCTGAAAGGCTATCAACCCAAACTCGAGGTTTTCAAAGAGGAACTGCGCATTCTGGCGTCATTCAAAGTCAACGCCATCCTGCTGGAGATTGAGGATAAATACGGCTACAAATGCGCCCCTGGCGTAGGAGTCAAAGGCGCCTATACTTTTGCTGACTTTCGCGAGATCAGCCTGCTGGCCAAAGACCTCAACATCATGATTGTTCCGAAACTGCAAAGTATCGCGCACGTTGATTACCTGCTGAAACATGCACGCTACAAGGATTTGCGTGAGAACAACCACTCTTACCAGTATTGCCTGACCAATCGTAGAGGATTGAAGCTGTGGAATGACATGGCCAACGAGCTGATGCAATGCTTCGCCGAACACGACCAGTATTTCCATATTGGTGCTGATGAGGCCATCAATCTCGGCGAATGCCCTTCCTGTCAGAAACTCGGGAAAGCCGGCTCGTACATCTTCAAAGTGCAAAAAAGCATCGAATGTGTTATGGCCGCCGGACGAACTCCGATCATGTGGGATGATATCATCCGCAATGCCGAAGCCAGTCTGACCGATGAGGAACGTAAACAATGCCAGATTCTCGGCAACAAGGCTATTCTCATGTACTGGGCCTACGGCTACGGCGGCAACGGCAACACCTTCCCGCATGTCAGCGGCTACCTCGCACAAGGCTTCAAAGTCTGGGGCGCCAGCGGCTTTTCCGGCTGTGACAATTGGGTAGGCTCAGTCCCGCCTCTGTCAGTGCGTGCCCAGAATCTGGATGCCTGGGCAAAAACTGCTATCGAACAGAAACTTGAATGTGTCTGCGCCACCGGGTGGGGGCGCATCGCTTCCGCAGACTGCCCCACTGAGCCACACGAATGCTGCTGGTTCACGATACTCTACGCCGCACAGACAATGTGGTCTGGCAAACACTATGATTACAACAAATTCGTCTACGCTCTCTCGCAACACCTTTATGGACAAGCTCCCGAAGATGCGGTTGTTGCAGCGATTATGGCCATCGGCCAAAATCCCATCCGCCAAGACGCTCTGGCCAACTTCGACCTCAGAAACAAACGTTACAAGCTGCTCTGCCTCTGCGCCGCTGCCGAATCCCTCCTCTTGTCCGATATCAAACAGCTCTGCAACTGGAACATGTGTTACTTTGGACGTCTGGGCAAAGTCATGCCTGACTACCGCATCGCCTACATGAACCGCTGGCCGGTTGTCCGGGCAAAGAAAGTAGCGGCCTTGAAGGAGGAAATAGAGCCTTTATTGCGCGAGTTTTATTGCGATACCACTGTCGAGGACTTTATGGTATCTCGCTTTGGTTTTTTTGAAAAACTCTACGCTGACACAGCGCTGTTGACCAGTAAGACTAAAGAATGCTAAATTCTCTATCATGGCATGGCCATGCCATGATGAATAATTTTTCAGTAATAGCAGCCGTAATATTCCCATACCCCCATTGAGGAGACGGAGATGAATCGCATTGCGACTTTGCTTCTGGCCCTTTTCGCTATGATTCCAGTTTTTGCCGCAGATTTGACACTGGTGAAGGAGGGCAAGCCGAACGTTTGTATTGTCCTGCCATCTGACGCCGATCCGGTGCTGAATTTTGCAGCGGAAGAATTGTCATTCTTTCTCGGCAAAATTTCTGGTGGGGACACGCCAGCCATTGTTGCCGCACCAGTAGAAGGGCTGGTGCCTATCCATTTTGCCCTCTCAAAGGACGAAAAGTTGCTGGATGACGGTTTCAAGATCACCGCCAAATCCAACGAGCTGCGCATCGAAGGAAAAACCTCCAATGGCGTCCTCTATGGAGTATACGAAATTCTGAAGAAGCACGGCGGCATCCGCTGGCTTTTTCCCGGTGAGGAAGGCGAGTATTTCACGGTGCGCCCGACGATCAGTGTGCCGGGCGGCACAACCGTAAAGAATCCCGATTTCACTTGCCGTGATATTTCCAAAGTATGCATGGATTCGAATTCGCCCGTCTGGCAGAGCTGGGACTGGGCGGTTCGCAACAACATGCGCTTCACTGCGTCATGCGGGCACCCATGCTTCAAAGACGGTTTGGGAAAATATGGGCCGATCTCACAAATTGGCGGGCATTGTTTTTCGCCTTTGCTGAACAGCTTCGCCCTCACCGATGAGCATGGAACGAGACTCGTCGGACAAGCCTTCAAAAAACATGTGGAAAAATTGTTTGCCGAGCATCCGGAGTACTATCCGCTGATCAATGGCAAAAGGGTCATTTCGTATCATGGCGGTGCCGAACCGCAGCCATGCACCTCCAATCCGGAAGTCATTAATATCATCGCGAAGAACGTACTGCGATTCTACGAAAGGTCGCGACATCCCGTGCTGCTTGATTTTTGCAACAACGACTTCACAAAATGGTGCCAGTGCAAAAACTGCACAGCGATTGACCCACCCGAAGAAAAGGCCGCCGGCCATGTCTCGACAAGGTATTGGACTTTCGCCAATGCCGTCGCCGATATCATTTTCCAGGCCAAGCCGGATTTGCTATTCAACGGCGAGACTTACCAAAACTATTCCGAACCTCCGAAAGGCACCAACCCCAACAAGCATATCGGACTGGTGCTGATTTCCAACCACCGCCGTTGCTGGAAACATGCCCTTGACGACAAAAACTGCCCCGTCAACCAGTGGTTTTACGAATACCAGAAAAACTGGAACAGCTACAATGTGCCCCTCTATACCTACGAAATGCTCTCCAGCGCTGGACGCAACTTTATGCCGGTCGAAAAAAACTGGGTTGACACACTGCGCTTCTACAAACAAAACCTGCCCAACTTCACCGGCATGAAGACAGAAATGGCATGCCCGGACGGCATTTACAACCCACCCTACAATACCTATCTGGTTCTCAACAATTGGCGGATGATGTGGCAGGCCATGTATATGGGCATCAACTTCCAGTGGGATGTCAATGCCGACTATGACCAGGTCTATGAGGAGATCAACTCGCTGTATTACGGCAAAGGCTGGGCGGGCGGCATCCGCGATTTCCGCGCGCTGCTGACAGAGCTTTATATGACCGCTCCCGGCTGCTGGGGCTATGCTCACAGCACACCAGTCGGAAAATTTCTCCAAAAACCAGGCGCCAAGGAAAAACTTTACGCAAGCCTGAATGCTGCCGAGAAAGCCGCCGGCGGCGATCCCGACCTGCGTGCTCTCGCACACGTCAAACTCGAACGCGAGTTTTTCGAAAAGACCTGGGTCGCCGCCTATGATGATTATGTCAGCAACTACCGCGAAGTCACAATCTATCCACTGACGGGTAAAATCAACATCGACGGCAAACTCGATGAAGCAGATTGGCAAAATGCCGAGACGACGACACGCTTCCGGCCCTTCAGCGGAACAAAGCAGATCCGTCACCAAACCGGGCTCAAGCTCGCCTACGACGCTGACAACCTCTACGCTGCCTTTGAATGTCTGGAGCCCCGCCCGTCGTCAGTGAAGACGACAATCACGCAGTATGATGGCCCCATTTGGGAGGACAATGATGTCGAGTTGTTCATCAACGACCCGCTGATGGGAGGGAATTACATACAATTGCTGATCAATGCTGCCGGCATCGTTTGCGACGGGGTAGTTACGGCAGGACAGGGCGGGCGCGGCATAAACCGCAAGTTCGACGCCGACACCGAAATTAAGACCTCCTTCGCCGCCGACCGTTATTTTATTGAGATGCGCATTCCCTCACGTTCCATCACCGGCACCCGCTTCAATCATGGCGTGGTCCTGAAAATCAATGCCATGCGCTGCCGTATCATCGGAGATATTGATACAGTTGAAAAAAGCGAGACCGAGGACTCGACAATCAGTGGCGGATCCCCACACGGTGCCGATTCTTTTATGTCGGTAAACTTTGCTGCGCAGCGAAAGGGCAACCCCGGCAATTGACAGGAAGTCAACACGCGAATTTTTTGCTGAACAGCGCATGCAACGCACATCCCTAAACATTGGAAGAAAAAGATAGAATGTCCCCTCATCGGTAGGTTAATTTGCCGCTGATGGGACATTGCCATTTTAGCCAGCTTATCGACTGCTGTTCTTTGCATAAATCGTTAAATTATCATTTTTTCAACTTTCTCCAGGAGACTCCCATGAAGCACATTTTAACCGTGATTATCAGCGTTTTTGCCGCATTCCCTTTGCTGGCGGCAGATTTGACACTGATGAAAGACGGGCAACCGGCTGCCTGCATTGTCCTGCCGGCAGGTGCGGACGAGGCAATGACTTTTGCAGCCGAGGAGTTATCCCTCTTTCTCGGCAAAATTTCAGGTGGTGAAAAGCCTGCCATCGTTGCCGCACCGGCAACTGCTCGGCTGCCCATCATTCTGGCACTTTCCCCTGACAAAGAACTGCTGGATGACGGTTTCAAGATTACCGCCAAGTCCAACGAGTTGCGCATCGAAGGCAAGTCTGGCATCGGTGTTCTCTATGGCGTCTATGAAATCCTCAAGAAACATGGCGGCATCCGCTGGCTTTTTCCCGGAGACGAAGGGGAGTATTTCACAGTTCGCCCGACCATCAGCGTACCGATCGGCACAACCCTGAAGAATCCCGATTTCACCTGCCGCGATATTAATGAAGTTTGCATGAACTCGAATTCTCCCATCTGGAAGACCTGGGACTGGGCGGTTCGCAACAACATGCGCTTCGCCGCGTCCAGCTCTCATCCCTGTTACAAAGACGGCTTGGCCAAATACGGGCCGATCTCGCAAATTGGCGGGCATTGTTTTTCCCCCTTGCTGAACAGCTTCGCCCTCACTGACGAAAAAGGCACCAAGCTCATCGGTAAGGCTTTCCAAGCGCATGTTGCCAAAATGTTTGCCGAACATCCGGAATACTATCCGCTGATCAATGGCAAACGGGTGATGAGCAGCCATGGCGGTTCCGAACCGCAACCGTGCACCTCCAATCCGGAGGTAATTAAAATCGTCGCGAAAAACGTACTGAGGTTCTACGAAACTTCGCGGCACCCGCTGATGCTGTCTTTTGGCAACAACGACTGCACGAAGTGGTGCCAGTGTGATAATTGCAAAGCGATAGACCCGGCCGAGGAAACAGCTGCTGGCATTGTCTCAACACGTTACTGGACATTCGCCAATGCCGTAGCCGATATCATTTTCAAAAGCAAGCCGGATATCATCTTCAATGGCTGGACCTACCAGAACTATTCTGAGCCCCCCAAAGGAGTGAAGCCCAACAAGCATATCGGTCTGATTATGATTTCCAATCACCGCCGTTGCTGGAAACATGCCCTTGACGACAAAAACTGCCCCGTCAACCGGTGGTATTACCAGTACCAAAAAAACTGGAACGACTACGGTGTGCCGCTCTATACCTACGAAATGCTCTCCAGCGCTGGAGGCAATTTTATTCCAGTCGAGAAAAATTGGGTGGACACACTGCGCTTTTACAAAAAATACTTTCCCAACTTCACCGGCATGAAGACCGAAATGTCCTGTCCGGACGGCACTTTCAGTGCCCCCTACAACACCTATTTTGTCCTTAACAACTGGCGGATGATGTGGCAGGCCATGTATATGGGCATCACCTTCCAGTGGGATGTCAACGCCGACTATGACCAGGTCTATGAGGAGATCAACTCGCTGTATTACGGCAAAGGCTGGGCGGGCGGCATCCGCGATTTTCGCGCTCTTCTGACAAAGCTTTATATGAACGCTGCGGGTTGCTGGGGTTCCGCCCACACCACACCAGTCGGAAAATTTCTCGATGAGCCAGGAGCCAGAGAGCAACTTTACGCATTCTTGAATGCAGGCGAAAAAGCCGCCGCCAGTGATCCCGACCCACGCGCACTCGCACACGTCAAACTCGAACGCGAATTTTTCGAAAAAACGTGGATTGTCGAGCACGATGAATATATCAGCAAATATCGGGAATTGATAATCTATTCACTGTTTGACAAAATCAAAATCGATGGCAAGCTTGATGATCGTGACTGGCAAAACGCCGAGACGATGACGCGTTTCCGGCCTGTTCACGGCAGCAATGCGATCCGCCACCAGACAGGTGTTAAACTGGCCTATGACTCTGAGAATCTCTATGTCGCTTTTGAATGTCTTGAATCCAGGCCGCAGGAAGTCAAAACAACGGTTAAGAAACATGATAGTTCCAGTTGGGAAGACAATGGCATTGAACTTTTCATCAACGACCCGATAAAGGGAGACAATAATATACAATTGCGGGTCAACGCCGCTGGCGTAGTGTGTGATGGAATAACTGTAGCAGGACAGGAGAGCGGCTTTAATCGAGGCTTCGACACCGCTGCGAAAGTTAAGACCTCAGTAGCCGACGACCGTTATTTTGTCGAAATGCGCATCCCCTCCACTTCCATCACTGGCGGACGTTTCAAGCCTGGAACCGTACTGAAGATCAATGCCATGCGCTGCCGCCGCGTTGGCAATGACGACAAAGAGACCGAAACGTCGACACTCAGCGGTGACATCGAACAAGGTGCTGATTCGTTTATGCCGGTGACCTTCGCGACACCACGAAAAGTCACTGCAGGCAATCGACATGAGATCGACACGCGAATTTTGAGTAACGGCTCATTCAACGAAATCTCAACCGATGCGAAACGCATTCCGAAACACTGGAACGTGAAAAATGGAACAACTCCGCAGAAGTGGGGTCTCTCTGATGCCGGTCAATATGGGGGGAACCTGGAGATGCTCCTGCACCCAAAAACAACCGACAACTATTTTGTTCGCCTTCGGCAAGGTTTCATTAGTCAGGAGCAAAAGGTCAAAGACGACAATTTACGCATGAGTATGCGCCTCCGCGGCAAAGGCAGCTTGCGCATTTGTATGCTCCGCTACTCTGCGGACTGGCAGAAAGGACTGGGCACGTCAACCATCAAAACTCTGGCGATCGATGCGGATGACTGGAAACATGAGGTCTTCGATTTCAAACGCCCATCAGAGGACAAAAGCGAAGTCCATTGCCTTATGCTCTGGCCAATGCCAAACAGCGAAATTGATATTGACGACGTGATCCTCATGGGAATCGAATGAAATAAATTGCGGAGCAAATACTGTTGCGTGTGAAAAAAAGCAACCATTAAGGAGTCTTCGTATGCAACACCTCACTCGCCTTTTTTTG
>CAZTWL010000002.1:0-227124 GCA_964617825.1 uncultured Verrucomicrobiota bacterium | reverse complement strand
GCAAAACATGTCAAAGCGCCCTTGATAAAAGAATGCCTGGCGAATATCGAGTGTAAAATTGTCGACATCGTCAATAAGCACAATATCGTCGTCTTCGAAGGCATTGCGGCGTACTTTGATGATTCACGAAAGGAAAAGCGAACTATTCACGCAGTTGGCGATGGAACTTTTATAGTGGATGGGCGCAAGTTGGACCGGAAGGAAATGATGCGCTCGAAAATCCCGCCTGGTCTCTGATTATATAACACATTTCACTGGCGTCCCATAGGGACGCCGGGGAGCGTGGGCTTTAGGCCGTAGGCTATTGGTTGGAAATAATAACATACATTGGCAAAAAACCGGTGACGTTGCTTGCCGGGCAGGAAGAATTCCTGTGATCATCTGGACTGCGCTACCCGGTGTTCGGTTATTCCGTATGCATTGCCGCTCATATGCATCGAAGATCGGCGCTGAAATTTAGCCCAACTTATGCAGTATAGCCCGATTAGGGATTGATTGCACGGGAAGGTGATTTTAATAAGACGAGCCGTGTCCCATAAATTTCCAAGGAATTGGAGGGTTCGGGAACAAGGGGTGTTGGAAAAGGCGATGTGGTGAAGACTTTGAGGGTCGATGTCGTATTATTAACGACTAACAAAGTTAACTGCGGAAGTTGGATTAGCGTCAAAGCAAGGCAGTTTCCATGATCGGAAACTTAAGCGGAATTATGATCTCTTGACGGGGCCTTTAATGGTTCCCCTTATATCCCCCTGTTTTAAGGGCTACCCAAGGCGCCTTTATTGTTTCTTAATTTGCCCTGTCATCTGACTTGGATTAGGGGTCTTGATAATCAGGAAAGAAGCCTTGTCCTTTGATTTATTGGCAACGGACATAGGCGTCTTAAAGGCTACGGGAACCAATGCTCCTTCCTTGGCGACAATATCCTTCCCTTCCAGCGTGATAACGACTTCCCCCTTGACGACCAGGATGTGGACATTGGAATTGGCGTTATGCTGGGGGACAGACTGCCCTGGCTTCAAGGCCACCTGCATCATCAACAGGGGCATTTCCGATACCAACTCCCTCCGTCCCATACCCTCATCCTGATATGGAATATTTTCAAACACATTCTGCATTTTGACCTCCTCTTCACCATAGACCAATGAAAACGGTAACAGCATTATTCCAATTAGGCAGAACATAACTTTCATGAGCGTTGTCCTCCATTGCGTTTTCGTATCATCTATATAATTTCATTTGAATGATATCAGCTCTAGGTATGAATTGCGAGATTATTTGCCTTCCCGTGTCGATTGGAAATGGTTTTGCTCCCACGAATGGCTCGGTAGCCTAAAATAGGTCAAAACAGGATTGGATGACCATTTTTTACCGAAATCAGGAAAAAGATTGGCAGGATATGGACAAAAATGGGTGCTTTCAAAATGAAAGCACCCGGAATTGGGGGAGTAGAGGCTGCCGGGCTCGAACCGGCGACCCGCTGATTAAGAGTCAGCTGCTCTACCAACTGAGCTAAGCCTCCAACGCAGACAGACGGTAGAAAATCGGCGGCCCGAATGCAAGCATGAAAAAGGACGATCTGGAAAGCCTATTACAGGCTGCGGAGTGCGCCAAAGGATGAATTCCACCGGCCCGTCGATATAGGATGGCTGGCTGAAGCTCAGGGACGCGGCAGAAATTTTACGCAAACGGGCGCGGGGACGGTCACGCTCTGACCGGTGAATTGCAGCCGGCCGGTGGTCTGGTCCACGCGCAAGACTGTGATGCTGTCCGCGCGCTCGTTGGCTACCAGCATCCAATTGCCGGCGGCATCGAATGCAAAGTGCCGTGGCCAATGGCCGCCGCAGGGTTCGATTGCTACCGGCGTCAGGGTACCCGCTTCCCGGTCCAGGGCGAAAACCGCCAAGCTGTCGTGGCCGCGGTTGGAAACATACAGGAACCGGCCGGAGGGATGGATTTGAATTTCGGCGACGGTGTTCTGCGCTTGGATGCCAGAGGGCAAGGTGGAGATTGTCTGCAGCTCGGTGAGCAGCCCGCGTTCCGGATCATGGCGAAAAACGGAGACGGTGTTGCTCAGCTCGTTGCTGACATAGGCGAAACGGCCGGAGGAGTGCCAGGCCAAATGGCGCGGACCGGAACCGGGCTTGACCGCGATTGCCGGCAAATCGTGCGGCGTGAGGGTCGCCTTTTCGGGATCGAATCGATAAATGAAGATCTTATCGAGCCCCAGGTCGGCAACAAAGGCCAAGCGATTGGCGGCATCGAGATTGACGGAATGCACATGCGGACCTTCCTGGCGCACGGGGTCAACGCTTGCGCCGGCATGCTGGCTGACGGCGGCTTTATCCACAAGACAACCATCCGGCCGGACGGCAATCGCCGCGACGCTGCCGGAGCTATAATTAGCCACGAGCACGCATTGGCCCGTTCGGTCCACGATGAGGTGGCAGGGCCCTGTGCCGCCGGAAGCAACTTGGTTCAACCGCGTTAGTTTGCCGGTCTCCGAACAAAATGAAAAGGCGCTGACCGCTCCGGCGGTCGTGCCATTTGCCTGTTTCATCAGGCTGACGGTATAGAGCAGCGCGCGAGTCGGGTGAAAGGCCATGAAAGATGGATTGACCACGTCCGCCGCCAGTTCCGGTGTGCTGAGCTGCCCCGTGGCTTCGTCGAAACGGCTTAGATAAACACCTTGGTTTGGGGGCCCGAAGTGTGTGCCGAAATAGACCAGGACCGGGCAGGCGGGCGCGCCAACGTCCGGATTGTTGCGTTTTAACGATTGGTTTTTCATGTGATATTTGTCCATGTTCATGTGTTCGTCAGTCGATGGATTCCGTGCCGCTGCACCCGTGAGGGCGAGGATTCAATCCGTGGCCAAGAGGTTGCTGACGCAACCGCGTAATGCAGTTTTCCAGTCTCGGGATCGATCTTCTTGGTAAAATGCCGGACTCCTGGACCAGCGTGAAAAAAATATCCCATGCATCAATCCTGCGAATCAAGTTTTTTCAAGACGCGGTACAGTTCGGTCACGCCCCAGGCTTGGGCGTCGCAACCGCGCTGCGTATGGGGGTAATCGCCATCCACAATTTCCGGAATCTGGCCCAAACAACCGTGGCGCATGAGCTTGGCGCTGCTGCCCAGCCATGCCAGCGCCGCGGAGCGTCCAGCGCCGCCATGCACCGTGACCCAGGCTTCGCAGAACGATGGGAAAAGCCAGGTCCATGCCGTGCCGTTGTGATAGGCCGGTTTGCGGCGCGTATCTTCATCGCCCTCGTATCGCCCCCAGTAAGGCCGTATGGGATCGTTGAGCAGGCGGCCATCGCGCACGATGGGCTGGGCATATTCCACCGGCCGGTTGGCAAGCGTGCGGATGGCGCCGGGCACCAGCAATTCCGCGCAGGCATCCAGCACGCGTGCGCCGATGGCTTTCTCGTTCACGGCGCCCAAGGTCAAGGCCAGGAGCTGATTGGGCCGCAGGGCGTCGTCGGGTATCGCCTGCGCGGCACTTTGGCCCGCGCGCGCATGCAGGCAATCGGCAAAATAGCCGCGTGTTTCGTTCCAGAAATATTTGTGAATGGATCCTTGCACGCGGCCGGCCAGTTCCCGCCAGGGCGTTGCGCGTTTTTCCAAGCCGGCCAGGAACAACAGGGCCGCAAACCAGAGCGCCTGGATTTCGATGGGGTAGCCTTCGCGGGGTGAGCCGGCGGGGTGATTAGTATCCATCCAAGTGAAGTGGGCCGGACTGAAAATCAAGCCGCTCTGCGGGTCCATGCGAATGCCGTTGGAAGTGCCCCGCCGACAGCCTTCGGCAATGGATTCCAGCACCTGGCGCAGGGTCCGTTTGCCGCATATTTCTGCCAGCAGATTCTTCTCCGTTTTGCCGGGAGCCGGGGATGGTGAGCCTGGCTGGTTCGTTAGACGGCAGATGTCCGCACAGGCGACAATGAACCACAAGGGCGCATCGGATGTGTCCCGGTTACGGGCATCGTTGCCGTGAATCATGTTCGGCAGCGTGCCGCCCTCCTCGAACGCCGCAAACTGTTTGAGGATGGCCTTGACCTCGTCCAGGCGGCCGGAGGCGATCAAGCCGCGCGCGCAGATAAAAGTGTCGCGTCCCCAGTCGAGGAACCAGGGATAACCGGCAATTACGGTTTTATGCGCGCCCCGCCGGACGATAAACTGCTGCATAGCGCGATCGAGGATGTCCGCGAGCGGCGCATCCGCCGGCGGGAGGCTGCGGCTTTCCTCCGGTTTTGCCGGCGCCAGGCGCACGTTTTCCGACGGCGTCAAAATTTGCGCCAGCAATGTCACCGTGGCGTTTCCGGGCAGGGGACAACTGAAGTAACCGGGACTGAACAAATCGGAATCGGCCTGCAGGCCGCGTTCGGCTTCCACGGGATGATGAACCATGTATTGCCATTCGGGCTCGATCCGGAAACTGCCGGCGGTGACGGCCACATGCAACTGCCGCTCCGGGTGCGGCGCGAATGTGAATCCTGCGGCGGACGGCGCGCCATCCCGGTTTTGCATGGAGCCGGGGTCGAGGCTCACGGCGCGGGGCCAATCCCTCTCGGGTCCCAGATAAGCCTTGGTGTCCTCGTGAAAAGAGCGATCTTCGATGTCCGGCCGGATGATCAGTTGCACGGACTTATCGTCGGCCAGGCAATTCTCGCCGGGCGCGCAGGGTAGACGGCGGAACGTCAGGCGCATGGCGTTTTCCCCCGCGATCATTTCGGCGCGAATATCGAGTAAGACGGGTTGGCCGAAACCGAACGGCACGCGGAAACGCCAGAAACCGGCGTTGGCGTCCAGGTGGAACGCCTGCAGGCGGTCGATCGTGATATCCTGGGAGTAGCCCTGGAACACCAGCCAGGCGCGGCAGCGTGTCAGCATGATCCGCCGGTCTTCGGGATAATCCGGGTTCAAGTTGCCGGCCAGCAGGGCATCGTATCGGCTGCGCACTTCCGCCCAGCGTACCGGCGCGCGCAGCATCCCACCGCGCCCGTTGGTGCTGAGGACCATGGGGAGCGCATCGATCATATCCTTGTGCGTGCAGGCGAGCGGCGCGCGCAGCGCATTGCCCGGCGGCAGAAAGAGCAAGGGCGCGACGGCATGTCGGGTGCGTTCCGGCTCATAAACGGAGAGCGATAATCTGCCCGGGTGCATTTCATGCCGCGCGGCGCCGGGGCAGAACAGGATAAAATGATGGCCGTCGACCATGGGCAGCGAATGGGCCTGCCGAATAACCCGCTTGCCTTCCTCGATCTGCGCGCGGAACGGGACGGTCGCGCGCAGATAAAGGAAATGATGGGGAGGAATCATGACCTCGCGCGTCAAATCGCGCGGCCATTCCCAGGCGACGACCCGCGGCGCCATGCCCGGCGCGTCCTGGCGGTGACAGAAAGCGACCGGGTCTTGCGCCAGTTCCTTGGCCAGATGGTTGGGATCCAGCGCGGAAAAATCTTCAAGGTCACGGCAGAATTTGACAATTTCCAGCGCCTTGGCGCGCAAGCCCTGGCGCTGGACGACCGCCGGCGGCAAGTCTTTGTGCTGCCCGGCTTCCGGGATCCGGGAACGTGACTCGGCGGCAAGAATTAAATCGTAATCGCGGCTGTCGGGGGACAGGCAGAGAACCTCGGCCGGCTCCAGGTCAAGATGCGCCAGGCCATCGGCTGAGGAAATCCCGTTGCCCGTCAAATGCGGCGCGATCGAAAGCACGCGGCCGGTAAGCAAATCGATCAATTTGCCGTTTGCCGGGCTCACATCGTTCGGGTTCCATGCGACCGGCTGAACGGCGCTGTCATCCAGGTTGACCAGGATCAGCAGACGCCGGTCGGATGAGGGAACTGTGCGCAGGAATGCAATGCTGTTGTCCTGGCCCTGGTGAATCAGACGCAGCTGCGCGCCGGCAAAAAAGGCGGGATGGGTCTGCAGGATGCAGTTCAGCCGCGTAATCCGGTCCACCTGGTTCTCGTCTGCGCCCCAGGCGAGGGACGAACGGCCGTGCACATCGATTTTTTCGGTGGCATGCCATTCCACGCCATTGGCGAAAGCGAAGGCGCCGTTGCTGGAACAAAGCGCCGCGAGCGCCGTGCGCATGCGGGCGTAGGGCAGCGAACGCGATGCCAGGCGGTTGTTGTCGTGCGTTTCGGCAAAGTGCACCAGAAGTCCGTCGGTTTCCGAAATGCGGATGGCGCCCGGCAAATAGGCTTCGATCTGCCGGCGGTCATAGTTCTGGAATAGTTCGGAATAGGCCCAGTTCAGGTTGGCGATGTTAAGGAGCGTCGTTGTGGTTTCGATTTTGCCGCCCAGGCCTTCGAGCAGGAAGAGCGTGTCGGGAAATTCGCGCCGCACCGTGGCGACGATGAATTCCCAGGCGGACACGGGGATCATGTAGCCGGCGTCGCAGCGGAACCCGTCCACGCCGCGCCGGCACCAGGTCAGGAACACCTCTGCCAGATAATGCCACAAGGCCACGTGCTGATGGTTGATTTCGGTCAAATCGCTCCAGACCACGCCCCAGGCGCCGGGCGAGCGGATTGTGCCATCGGATTCGCGCATGAGCCAGTCGGGATGTTCGGCGTGGATTTTGGCGGCCCAGCCGGTATGGTTAATGGCAATATCCAGGAAGAGACGCGCGCCGCGCGCGTGAACGGCATCCACCAACTCGCCGAATTGTTCCAGCGGCGTGGCCTTGGTGTCGAACTCGGCCAGGGCCGGGTCGACGTCCATGAAGTCGAGCGCCGCATAGGGACTGCCGAAAGTGCCCATGCGCCCATAAACGGTCGGGGTGGGGTGAATGGGCAGAAGCATGAGCGACCGGCACTGCAGGCGGCCGATAATGAAATCCAGCTGGCGGATGACATCGCGGAACGTGCCCGAGGGCGGAATCACGGCATATTCATGGGCCTGCAGGGCTTGGATGCCTTTGGCCTGGTCCGGAGTGAAAGCCAGCTGCGGGCGTCTGCCGGCAACGCGCCGGTTGGCGGACGTAACACTGTGGCCTTCCGGTTCCTGGCCGAACTGCCGGACAAATGCATTATAAATGCTGTTGGCGCAGCAATATTCCGCCGGGTGAACATTAATCACCGTGTTTGTGCCTTCCGGCCAATAGGGCTGATTGGAGTCCTCCGGCAGGAAGAGTGCCTTGGCTTCGAAATGACCTGGTTCCAATAATGGCAGGGTCAGGCGATAGAGTTGGTCGTCCACCCGCGTCATGGGAATATCGAACCAATCCTCGGCCAGGCGCTTCTGGTGTTCGGCGGCCTCGCGAATGATTTCGCGGCGCGCGGTTTCGACGTGGCCGATGTTGGTGCGCAAACGGGCCTCGCCCCGCTCCGGACGCGACAAGCGCAGCGTGAATTCAAGCATATCGCCGCAGAAGGCCAGTCGGTGTTGTCCCGGAGACGGTGTTTGTGCCAGATGAATATTCATCGGTAGTCATTGTGGCAAAGACAAGTGGTAAAAACGAGCTTTTTTCGATCCTTGAACTGGCGAACCCCAAGCCTTTGGAGGAGGCCTTGATCCTCGCCCCAGGGAAGGATGAGATCGCATAACTCGATAATGCGCGGATTGTTGGACCGTATTCTTAAGAATATAAAAATTGACTCGGAATCGATCGTGCCGTACATTAATAAAAATTGAATTTGAAGCTTTGCGGGCGTTTTTTGATAAAGTTGATTTGATCCAAACGCAACCGTCCATAATGCAGAAGAAAGGAGGCGCATGTGAATGACGAAGTCGCAGCCGGTGCTGTCGGCACAGGGGAAAATTGTGTTATGATGCCGTCGCTGTTTGTCATGATTATCTGGTTGGCAATAGCCATCCTGATGATTGTTGCGCTGTGGAAGGTGTTTGTCAAAGCGGGACGGCCGGGCTGGGCCTCGCTTATCCCGATTTACAATACATACGTGTTCCTCAAGATCGCCGGCAAGCCGGGATGGTGGCTGATCTGGCTTTGCATTCCGGTCTTGAACATTATCTTCGGGATTATCGCCACGCTGGCCTTTGCGGAAAAATTCGGCAAGGGCGCCGGATTCGCGGTTGGTTTGATCTTGCTGCCGATCATATTCTTGCCGATCCTGGCCTTTGGCGCGGCGCAGTATGGCGATGATGGCGCACGCCACTTGGCGGCAACGCCCTGATTAATATATGTCTTGGAATTGATCCGATGTCGGTCAGAGGGTGGGCGGCATGCTGAATGCCGCTCACCCTTGTTTTTAGGCGCTTTTCGTGCTTGGCGTGAGATTTCGTATGGAGCGCTATCCTTGGCGACGTCCTCCGTTCTTGACTTCATGGCCGGCGTTTGATGGGATAGGACCCATGTACGGGTATGACATCATTCGGGATTTTTTCATCAAGGGCGGTCCGGTTCTCTGGCCGCTCGTGGCCTGTTCGCTGGTGTCGTTGACCATCACGATCGAGCGGATGCTCTTCTGGTGGCGGGCGGAACGGCGTAACCGGCAGGGCGCAGCCGCGTTGGAAGACCTGTTTGAACACACGGAAAATGGGCGGTTTGACCAGGCCTTGGATATTGGGCGCAGCCAGGATACCGCCATCCTGCGCGTGCTGACCGCCGGCCTGAAGCACCGTCGTTACGGGTTGGCCGAAAATATGGAAATCGCCGCCAATGACGAGGTCGCCCGCATGAAACACGGGCTCTCCGCCCTCGACACCATCATTACCATGGCGCCGCTCCTGGGCATTCTCGGAACGGTTTTCGGGATCATCCGTTCCTTCCATGTGCTCGGCATGGACGATATCCAGAGTTCGGGCGCCGTGACGCGCGGCGTGGCGGAGTCGCTGATCAACACAGCCGTGGGAATTACCGTGGCGCTTTTGACGCTGGTGCCGTTCAATGCCTTTGTCAGCAAGGTCCAGCGCGAAACCCGGCGCCTGGAGCAAACGAGCGCCCAGTTCGAAACCGCCTTCCGGAAGGGATCCGATCATGCGCCTGACGACCGGCTACGAGTATAAAAAGGCGCGGATCGAGCTTATCCCCCTGCTGGACGTGGTTTTCCTGCTGCTCGTGTTTTTTATTTACGCCATTCTTTCCATGTCGGTGCACCAGGGCGTGCGCGTCACGCTCCCGGTGGCTTCCGGCGAGGCCCAGCAAAAGACGGTCGTCCGGATCGTGCTGGATGCCAAAAACATGCTTTCCCTGGATGGGGTGACCTGCGACATGAATGACTGTGTCAAGCGCGTGGCGGAACGCGTCCGACGCACGCCCAGCGCCGTGCTGATTCATGGCGATCGTCAGGCGCAGCTCGGCATCGGGATCGAATTGCTTTCCCGGCTCCGGACCGCCGGTGTTCCGTCGGTGGCGTTCGAAGTGCAGGGGAAATGAAAGCATGAATCGTTGGACCGATTTATTGACTAGTTTCAGCCTTGCCCTGCTCCTGCATGGGTTGTTGGTCGTGGCCGCAGTCTGGTTCTGGGCCGTGCGGCCGTCGGCGCTCAGGCCGGTTTTCCAGGGGGGCGATGCCAGCCTGGCCGTGACCTTTGTGGCGATGGCGGACGAAGGGCAGACGCCAGATGACGGGCGACAGGCAACCGCGAAGCAAGAAGCGAAGGCAAAGGATGGCGGAGTGCAGTTTGCCCAAAGAAGTCCCTCGGGTGAAGCTGGGCCGGCCGTGAAGAGCACCGAGACGGCAGCGGACGAAAGCTTGACGGAGGACGAGAGTGGAAAGCAAGTGGAGACGGTCGCGGAGCCCATGCCCGAGGAAGGTGACGATCAGGATAGGCTTGCGGCGGAACCCATGGCGCCGCTAGTTGACCAGGCATCGGCCAATGTGCTGGCGGACGGAGGCCAGAAGACGGACGCCAGACGACGGACGACTGAAGACGGACACCAGACACCAGATGACGGACGACTGACGCCGGACACCGGACGCCAGACGACGGATGCCGGGCAACAGACGACGGACTCAGTTGCCGCTGCGCCCCGTCAAGGGGTGAGCGGCGCGGTGCGGATGAAATCGGCCATTCGGCCATATTATCCGCTTGGCGCGCGTCTGCGCGGCGAGGAAGGTGTTGTTGCTGTGCGCGTGTGGGTGAACAGCTCCGGCCGCGCCCTTCGCTGTGAAGTGGCGCGTTCGAGCGGATATTCCGCGTTGGATGAAGCCGCCATGGACGCCGCCCGGCGCGCGCGGTATGTATCCGCTGAGCCGGGCGTCTGGCGCGCCGAGGCCGAAACGACGCTGACTTTCCGGTTCCGTTTGACGGAATAATTTCGCTCATAACGGCCTGTTCTTGGTTATTTGCTAATTTCATGTTAATAGTGAGAAGCAACAGGAAAGTCAAAGTTTGGCATGCGCATCCGGGAGCGCGCACAGAGTTGATTCGATATTCAGATCGAGAAGATTTTCTGCGTGTCGTGCGAGCCATTTTTAGATATTTTCATTTTTTTCGAGCGGACGCTTGAGGTGGATCAGGCGTTTCGCGTAAATTTTTTTGAAGTTGCGGCCCGTGGCCAACGAACTTGGGTCTTGGAATCCGGATCTTGAAATTTCAAAATGCGATTATGACCTCAACAATGATTTATATTATCTGCGGCGCCGGCGCGTATTTGCTGGGCGCCATTCCATTTGGGCTGCTGATTGCCAAGGCCAGGGGGGTGGATATCCGCAAGGTCGGCAGCGGCAATATTGGCGCCACCAATGTTTTCCGCGCGGTGGGCAAGGGGTGGGGACTTACGGCTTTTGCCTGCGATGCCCTGAAAGGCTTCGTTTCCACCAGCCTGCCGCCCCTGTTGGCCAAAGCGATGGGAGTGACCAGCGGCGTTGGCTTGCTGCCGCTGGCTTGCGCCTGCCTGGCGATTGCCGGACATAACTGGCCCGTGTATTTGCGTTTCAAGGGCGGCAAGGGTGTGGCCACCAGCGTGGGTACGCTGTTCGGCCTGGCGCCCATATCGGCCGGCATCGGCCTGTCGACCTGGGCTCTGGTTTTCCTGGCGAGCCGCTATGTTTCGCTGGCTTCCATCGCCGCAGCCTTAACCGTGGCCGGGTCGGTCTGGGTTTTTTATAATCGAACAGGATGGCTTGTGCCGGCGGTCCTGACGCTCCTATGCGCGCTGGTCATCGTGCGGCATAAAAGTAATATTCAGCGCTTGCTTCACGGCGTCGAAAACCGCTTCGAATTCAAAAAGAAGCCGGCGAACCCGTAATCAAGCGCGCTGTTTACGCGGCGAAGAACGACAAGTTGGAAACGAATCCATGCATCGCATTGCCATATTAGGTGACGGAGGGTGGGGAACGGCGCTTGGTTTGCACCTTGTTAAGCAGGGGCATGCCGTATGCCTGTGGGGTCCTTTCCCGGAGTATATCGAGCGGGTGCGCAGCGAACGCGAGAACAAGGATTTCTTGCCGGGCGTACCATTGCCGGAAGCTTTGCGTTTGACGGCCGACCGCAACAAAGCCGTGGATGGGGCCGAGGTTGTTATCCTGGCCTCGCCATCGAAATTTTATCGAAGCGTGCTGGAATCGTTTGCCGGACGATTACCGAAGGATTGCGCGCTTTTGAGCGTGAGCAAGGGATTGGATGGCGCCACGCGCCGGCGTCTCACGGCGGTGGCGGAAGAAGTGCTTGGCCGCAAGTCGGTGGCCGTGTTGTCCGGACCGAGCCTCGCGGGCGAGGTGGCGCGCGGGGTGCCGACGGCCGTTGTCATTGCCTGCGCGAATCATGCCCGGGCGCATGCTTTGCAGAAGATCATGACCGGGCCGCAGTTCCGGGTATATACGTCCGAGGATGTCGTTGGCGTCGAGATGGGCGGCGCTTTAAAAAATGTCATGGCCCTGGCGGCGGGGGTCAGCGACGGCCTGGGTTTTGGCGATAATACGCGGGCCGCGCTCGTGACGCGCGGATTGGCGGAAATGACGCGTTTGGGCGTTGCCCTGGGCGCGCGGCTGGAAACTTTTGCCGGACTGAGCGGCCTGGGCGACTTGATTGTCACCTGCACGAGCCGCTCGAGCCGGAACCACTTGGTGGGCGAAAGGCTGGGGCGAGGGGAGCCTCTGGATCGGATTATCGGCAGCATGCGCCAGGTGGCGGAGGGCGTAACGACCTGTGCCATTGCCCGCGCGCTGGCCAGCGCTCATGGCGTGCGCACCCCGATAATGGACGAAGTCCATGCCGTGCTCCACGAGGGCCGGAGTCCCGCCCAGGCCGTGGAAACCCTCATGGCCCGCGATGTCCGCCCGGAGAGGGACTGATCACTCGGCGAGCAACTTGTCGAGTTCGGGATCGGGCGTCGTGCCGTTGCGCAAGGCAAGCTTGTAATGGACGCGGGCCGTATCGAAATCCCTCGGCTTTTGCTGCAGGCTCAGGCGCGCCAGATTGTAGAAGGCATCGCCGAGTTTCGGATTAAGCGACAGAGCCCGTTTCATTTCCTCCTGGGCTTCCTGAGTGGCGCCGGTGGCCGCCAGGGCCACTCCGAGGGCCACGTGCGTCTCGGGGCAGGTGTTATTCTGCTTTAATGACTTGCGCAAGAGCGGGATGGCCGCCTGGTAGCGTCCGTCCTGGCAATCCACCAGCGCGGCCAGCAGGTTCAATTCGGCGTCGGGCGCGGGCAAGTTCAGGGATTGGCGGGTCAACTGGCGCGCCTGGTCCAGGCGCCCGAGCCGCAAATAACAGCGGCAGGCGCCCTTCAACGCCCAGGGTTCCAAGGGGAATTCTTCCAGAAGCGCGGTATACATGGCCAGCGCGCCGGTGTAATCGCGGCTGCGTTCCTTGAACGCCGCTTGCTGAAGCTTGAAATTCAGCGGCGAAAGATTATTGGTTCCCGATATGCCGTCGTCGGTTGCCGCGCTTTCGCCCGAAGGGCTGCGCTGGATAGACGGTTGCCCGTTGTCCGGCGCCTTGTTCTCCCGCGCAGGGTCCTGCAGGCGCTTGAGCGCCTCGCGGCAATAATTGATCCGGAATGCCACCACAGCCGGCTGCCATTGCGGATAATCGGCGGATATTTTGACGAAAAAATCAAGTGCTTCGGTATAGAGATCCTCGGCTTCCGCCAGCAGGCCCTTTCCCTTGAGCACATCGGCTGTTGACATTGAATTGTAAGCCGCCAGGAATTGATTTTCAGGCGACGATGGATTGCCCGAGGTTTCCGTCTTGGCGGATGCGTTTGCAGGGTCGGGGGTGGCCCTGAGATCGATGGGAACGGACACCAGCGCCAAGATGCCAAGCGCGATGCCGCTAAACCCGATCAGAGTCGTCTTCATGATCCGATGCTCCTCCCGTTTGACTTTAATGCCGTATCTGGTAATAATAACGAAATGCGATGGACCATTCCATTACCGCCTTATCACACCACACATCAGGATGTCCGTCAATCTTGTTCTGATGATTCCCTCTGCCGGCAACCGTCGGCCATTGCCCGGGCTTGCACTGCCGAGTCGGCCGGCAAATCGGGCATGATCCTCGTAACGGTTCTGCTTTTCATGGCCGTGATCCTGGCTTTTGTCATTCAGGCCCAGGTTGTCGCGCGGATGGCCCTGCGATTCGAAGACCGCCAGGCGCTGCGGGCGCAATTGCGCGTGGCGGCGGACGATGCTGCCTGGAATGCCCTGCGCGTGCTGGCCGCCGATGACAACCTGCAGGTTGATTATACCAATGAGCCTTGGGCCGCCCTGCAAACCAATCGTCTGCCGAATGACGTCGAGACCAGTGTCCTGGTGACCGACGAGAACCGGTATTTCAACGTCAATAACCTGGCGGTGATGCCAAGCAACACGGCGGTTCGCGTCCCATCCGCGATTGTCCAGGATATATTGGTTGCCGGCGAATGGCCTGATCCGGTTGGAGAAACCCAGGCGCTGAGAGATTGGATGGACCGCGACACGGAAGGCGCGCGCGAGGCGGGCTATTATCATGAAGCGCACCTCGCGCTGGCGCCGCCGAATGCCCCAATGGAAAGCCTGATTGAGCTGGATCGGGTTCTGAACTCCACGCGGGTGGAGCGGCGCGCGACGCCTGCGGTGCTCACGGTATTGTCGGATCGGGTGGCGGGGATTATTCCCGTTAACGTGAATACGGCCGGCCGCGAGGTGCTTCAGGGAGTGCTGGGCGCAGGCCGCAGCGTTCTGGCGGAGAGTATTTGCCGGTTGCGCGACGCCCATCCCGTAATCGATCTCGATCAGGTGCTGGATAGCAAAACCCTGGCTGCCCTGCGTCCTTACCTGGCGACACACAGCAACTATTTTTCATTGGCCGCTCAGGCTTCCCGGAACGGACAGCAGGAAACCGTTTACGCCCTCGTGCGCCGCGCCGACCAGGGAGAAGTTGAAATATTACGTTGGGTATACCGCTGATGGCAACCTCCGAAAAATTGATTTATACCTGCCGGAACGCAACGCCACTCAAGCCGCGGGTTTGTTATGGCGTGACGCTTGCGGGCGGCACGGCGGTCAACGTCCGGGCCTCGCTCTCGTTGGGCGGCACCGTGCGCCAGTCCGTGTTGACTCCGGATGAGGTGTCCGCGCTGCGTGTTTCTTCTGCCGGGCAGGGCGATTTGGCCCCGGGCGGCGGGGTGACGGTTGGCTGCCTGGCTGTGCAGGAAAGTCTGACCCTTTGGCTGAATTCGCCGTTGACGTCGCGGACTAAAGCGGAGAAAGTGCTGCCCTCGCTGTTGGATATCCAGCTGCCGTTTCCGGTGGAGGACTGCCTTTACCGGTTTGTGGAATTTCGGCGGACTCCCGAGGGTACAATCAGCGCCCTGGTTTGCGCCGCCCGCCGCGAAGCCATTCAAGCTTGCTTGGAGCGCTACAGGGTACAGGGAATTGATCCGATGCTGTTGGATCATGAGGGCCTCGCGCTCTGGACGCAGAGCCTGGTGGAATGGCCGGCTGCCCCGTCCCGCAAAGCGGCGTTGCACCGGGCGCTGATTTGCCTGGCCAACGATCGCACCACTCTGGTCATCGGGCGTGGCGAGCGTTACGGCAATGCATACAGCCTGCAGATGCCGGCATTATCCGCTGCGCCTGCAAATCCGGAATCGGTTGAAGGGCGGAACGCCTCGAATGGCGCCCTTGTCAACCGTCTTCAGCGTATCCTGCACGCGGATTTGCCGGCGGGCGCCGGAGTGCAATGGCTGTTCTGCGGCGTCCGCGCGGGCGAATCGGACTTGGTCGATGCGTTATATCGTCCAATGTCTTCGGTCTGGCCTGGTCCTCTGGCGGTGATGGACGATCCATCCGCGTTCCTGGCGCGCGCCCTGTGCCGGCGCGCGCTGAAAAGCGGGCCGTTGCGGTGCAATTTGCGGCGGCAATCTTTTACACACGCGGCTGTGCTGCGTGTCATGGTCCGGCGCGCGCGTTTCGCCGCCATGATCATTCTGCTGTCCGGCATTCTGCTGGGATGTTTTAGTTTGGCGGCGCACCTGGCAAGCGCGCGGCGTTTTGACCGCGTTAAATCCGAAATTGCGGCGGTTGCCGGCGAACTGGCGCCAGGGGCGACAATTTTGTATGGACGCGAGATTCCGGAAGTTCAGAAGGCCTGGGAAAAACAGTCGCCCCAGACCACGCCTTTCCTGGACGCGTTTGCGCCGTCGCTGGCCGTTCGGCTGGCCGGGGTGATCAAGGCCGGCCGGGAATCGTCCGTGCGATTCGAGACCTTGAACTTGAAGCGTAACAGCCTGGTATTGACCGGCGTGACGGAGGACTGGGATCGGTGCGGGCAATTGGAACAGCGCCTGAAGGCGCTGGGCTATACCGTGAAACTTGAGCGCCAGGAGGCCGTGGCGGAGGCCGAGGTGCGTTTCACGGTCAATGCCGAAGGAGGTGGACCATGAAGCCCAAAGGATTGTTGCTCCTGCATATTTGCGCGCTGGTGGTATTCCTGTCCGGCGCGCTGGCGGCGTTTGCCGTGATCTTTCAAAATCTTGAACTGCGCGGGAAAATCCGGAATAAAATCGAGACGCTTGACCAGTTGCTGGCGATGAAACAGATGCGCGACCGGCACCAGGCTGCGGTGCGTGCGTTCGAGGGCGTGAGCAACGCGCTGCCGGTTTCATTGGCGAGCTTGAGTCGCGCCATCGTGACCAATGCGACGCCGGAAATCAGGGAACGCGAAGCGCGCAACCTGGCGGACGGCTGGACGCTTTGGCAGATGGAAGTGGTGTTCAGCGAGCTTAACCTGGGCCAGGTGCCCGATTTTCTGCGCGAGGCCGAGATGCAACGTCCGCCTTGGCGGCTGGTCGAGTGCTCGATAGCTTCATCGCGCCAGGCGGATGGCGTGGGCCGCGTGGTGCTGATCATGGAGGCGGTGGGGAAGACCGGAGACCGGACGGCGGAAAGCGGACGGCGGACGACAGAGGATAAAGTGCAGAACCAATAGCAAGGAACGAAGAACTCTCTTGATTATTTTTTCGTTACCTGTTCGACGATTTTATCGGCCTTGAAGAACTGCATCCAGGTTTTTTCGGCGCATAGCCGGCGGATGATGAGCAGCGGCACGAGGATATAGATCAGGCCGAGGACCAGCATTCCGATGCCCACGGCCCACCAGCTCTGAAAGGCCAGATAGAACAGCATTCCCAGTCCGATGTGCAGGATTACGAAGCCTGCGGCCAGCAAGCCGATACCCAGAATGGCAGCCAGCAATGCCAGAAAGGCCTGGCGGGCCGAGCGTACCCCTTTAACGTAGCCGATGGCTGCTTCCAGCTTGATCAGGTCCAGGGACGTCTGCCGATATTTGTTGAACAACCACACGGCCCCGGTCATAAACACGGTTCGTAAAATACGGGTCCACATAATTTCCCGTCCGGCGGACAAGCCGCTATGACACGACCGCCCGACAATATGAAGAATAAGTTGTTCCGCAGCATCTGCGCGAAGCCGCCCCATTAGATTTCTTGGCCGCCTGATGCAAAATCCGGCATTGGTGTCTTTGTGCGCGAAAAATGCCGGACTTTATTTGTTCCTGCCCAGAATGTAGCCGATCAGCAATGAGGCGATGGCGACCCCGCCAATATAAGGCCACGGATTTGCATGGACTTGCTTGTCGACGTCAGCGGCGATTTCCTTGGCTTTTTCGGCGCCGATTTCCTTGGCGTGGAGGGCCGCTTCCACGGTCTTTTTCTTGGCGGCCGCCATGGCTTCGGCCATGCCGAGTTCGGCCTCGCCCAGCGCGCTCTTCAAATGCTGGTATTTATTCGATACCAACGTGCGCAGTTCGTCTTTTTTGCCCTTGGCGGCATCTTCCAGCAGGCGCAGGGCTTCCGCAATTTTCTCGTTGTTGGACAATGTTTGTTCCATAAGCAATGCTCCTTTCATTGATTTTCTACGTTCAGCTTAAAATATAGAGGGGTGAAGTCAAGTCTTTATTTCTCCGAATCTTTTGTTGATTTTGCTGGTGTGGCCGATTACATTGCGCCACATGGTTTGAACCTAATCGGGAGGATCAGGGGTGGAGACACAATTGTTCAGCGAGCGTGTGCAGATCGAACGCAAGCAATTCTTCTTCGATTTCAAGGAAAATGCCAACGGACGTTTCCTGAAGATAACGGAAGAAGTCGGCAACCATCGGGATACCATCATTGTCCCCGTCTCGGGCTTGGCGCTTTTCCAGGAAACGATCGAGCGCATTATGGCCGCAAATTCGTCAGGATATCCAGCGCCTGGTTGATCCGGCCCCAGGGTGTGGCGCCGGATTCGATCAGCCGCCGGATCCAAGCGAGCGCTTCGCGGTTGGGACTGTAATCGCGGTTTTCAAGATTGCGATCGTTGATCAGCACGCGGCCGCCGCGCTTCAATACCTGGTCGGCAATCTCCAGGTTGACCACGTTTCCCGGACCGAACGGCACTTCGCAAACGACCACCGCCGCGGCATCCGCGGCCAGCGCCTTGGCTTTCTCCAGCGCCGTCATACCAATCGGCGAAAACGGCTTTTCCAGCACCGTTTCCACGCCCAAAGCTTCGGCCACCTGCGTGTCGGTATCCTGCTGGTTGAGCACGCCGCAACTGATCCGGCAGCCGGCCAGGCTCAAGCGGCGCAGGAGTTCTCCAGCGCATCCGCCCCCGGCAATGACGTGCACCCGCAGTTGTTTCCCGGCCTGGGGCTCGGTCAGCCGCCGTGTCGGCAGGACTAGGACCGCGCCAGTGTGCGGTTCCTGTCCGACGCGGATTGCGCAGTGATACACGTCGCGCAAAGTATCTTCCCGCAGGACCTCGGAGGGCGCGCCGTCGGCGATCAGGGATCCATGGTCCAGCAGGATCAAACGCTGGCAGAATTCGGCGGCCAGGTTCAAATCGTGACTGGTCATCAGGACCGTGACGCGCTGGTTGCGGTTCAGGCGCTCGATGATTTGCATGATTTCCAGCGAATGATTCAGGTCGAGGTGGGTGGTCGGCTCGTCCATGACGATGATGCGGGGTTCCTGGGCCAGGGCCATGGCGATGACGGCGCGTTGTTTCTCTCCGCCGCTAAGCGCCTCCAGCGGGCGATCGCGCAGGTCGCTGACATCGGTGTAAACCATGGCGCGTTCGACGACCAGCCGATCCGTTGCGGAGGGCGCCTGCCAAGGGCTGAGCAGGGCGGCGCGGCCCATGAGCACCAAATCCTCCACCGTATAGGCCATGGGCGTCTTGAGTTCCTGGGGCACCACTGCAATCAGGCGCGAGCGATCCAGCGCCCGCAGGCGGTTCACGTCCTGGCCAAAGAGCCGGACCTTGCCGGCGCTGGGAGGATGCAACCCGGTCAGTACCCGCAGGAGTGTGGATTTTCCCGCCCCATTGGGCCCCAGAAGCGCGACCATCTCGCCTTCCTTAACCGAACAATGGATGTCACGGAGGACGGGGGACCGGTTATACCCGGCGGTCACATGCTCGAATTCGAAGGCCAGACTCATTCGCTCCAACTCCCATGGCGGTTAAATATTCAATAGTGATGCCGGTGAAGATATCAATTCGGGCGGGGGAAGACAAAGCGATATTCGGCGGGGCGTGGAATCTTTTTGAATATGCTTAAGTTTTAGGGAGGAAGGTCAGCCATTGACCGATTTGGTTCCACTTATGGTTTGATGGTGTTTTCCGTAGTACCAAGATCGTTTGTCTTGCCAGATTCCGGAAGATGAGAAACCCCGATACCGCCTCCTATCTTCCTTCCCTCCTCCTTTGATAAATGAGCACTTGAAATTATTTCCTTGAAAAAATTCTCGTTTTTGGGATCAGCGGATGAGACACGAGAACAATTATGTAACAAATGGAATGAGATATCGGCGTTTCGTAGTGTTCGCTGCAGATCATTCATAATAAGATCTTGTTTGTTATCAATCACGGCCTTTTCGTAAGCCTGCTTGAGCACAGCATTTGTTATAGAATTGGCATGCATGACACCTGCCTGTCGTAGAATCTCGCGCCCAGGATATCCCGTGCCTTGATTAGCATAGTTTGGAATCATACGAGACCGCACTTCTCCTATAAACCCTGCAATAGCAAGCAGCCGTGATTTATCATTTCGAACCTCATTAAAATTGAAATAATAGAGAATGATCTTACTTTTAAGGTCAAAGTAAGCTATGGCTTGTTCGTCATTTGCGGGGCTTTTTTTATCAAGTATTCTATCAAATAGGTTCGTTAGAGACTGTTTTGCATCAGAATTTGTTAACGCTCCGCCCAAAATTCTTGCAGCATGATTTGCAGAACGAAAATATGCCTCCGGATTTTGAGGCCACAAGTTTTCCATCTCCGATAAACTCTGGACAATAATTTGAATATTACTCGTAGACGCCTGCTCTATTTTCGTATAGACGTCATTATTGTCCATGTTGGAGGCAGATACATCCATTAATAGAATGTTGCCCAAAGAAAGAAACAATGTAATACTTACCAGGAAAGACTTCATATATCTCCTATTTTATAGTAATAACATTGTTGGTTATGCGTGTTACGCTACGGCAAAATTTCGTTATCGTTAAGGTGCCATCTCCGTCTATCGAAAAAACTTGATTCCAGCCTGTCATGGCAGTAGTTACGCCACTACCTACAACCGTCGGGATGACGGACAGAACAGAACAAAGAGCGGAAAGCAAAAAAGGGACACTGGCTTGCGAGGCCGGAATCCCTTTTATGAGATGTTCTACGTTGTCGGGCGAACCTTCGCCATCGTGCGGTAAAATCGACCCGCAGGTCCGGATCGAGCGTATTTTCACACGTAGCCACCAAGCTTACAAAGGTTCAGATCGGGAAGCTTCCCTTTGTGGCTTGGCGCCTTTGTGTGAGACGTGTTTAGTCTTGTCGTATCTTTTCCGGACACGAACGATTGGCGCTATTGGACGACCACATTAACCGCATCGGAGAACATGATTCCATCCGGATTCAGGATGCCATCCATCGGATAGTCGATTGCAAAATAGAACGTGTATAGGCCCCTTCCCAAACCGGGAACATGCAGGACTTCAAGGGCCGGCAGATTAAACAATGGTCCTTGGTTCACCGGACGCCAGGCGCCCTCTTGTGTCCAGCCCACGACGCTATCCATGTAATACCAGGACGATCCGGCGCAAACAACTATCCACCAGTCAACCGGTGCGCCGACATAAGATCCCGAATCCATTTCCACGGTGATGGAAAAGGCCTCGGGATAATTGACGGCGACCGTGCCCACGCCGCCATTGGCCCTGATGATTGGTTTCGGCGGTGCGTCCCACAGCGCGGTCGGCCGCCCGCCAAAAGTCGGTCCCCAGCCGGTGGTCCCGGCCACATAATACACGGTTGCGTTGTTGTCGTTGTAAAACACGTTTGTGCTTCCACCGGGGGCATTACCTCGGAAATAGACGCCGGTCAGATTGATGCAGGAAGCGAAGGCATCGTCGCCGATGCTGGTGACGCTGGCGGGGACCGAAACGCTGTTCAGACTGGTGCAGCCGAGGAAGGTCCAGTACTTGATGCTGGTGAGGCCGGATGGGAGCGTAATGCTGCCCAGACTGGTGCAGTTTTCGAACGCATAATACCCGATGTTGGTGACACTGTTAGGGATCGTAATATCGGTCAGGCTGGTGCAGAAGTGAAACCCATCGTCGCCGATGCTGGTGACGCTGTCGGGGATTGCGATGCTGCCTAAACGGTTGCACCAATAAAAGGCGCCGTCGCCGATGCGGGTGACGCCGCAGGGGATTGAGACGATGGATTTACGTCCCGCACACTGGATGAGCGTGGTTTTGTCATGGTTGAACAAAAGTCCGCCCAAGCTGCTGTAAGCGGCGTTGCCTGCATCCACCGTGATGTCGGTCAGGCCGGTGCATCTTACGAATGCCCCGCTGCCGATGTTGGTGACACTGGCAGGGATTGTGATGCCCGTCAGGCTGGTGCATTCATAGAACGCCGAGTTCCCGATGTTGGCGACGTTGGCGCCCATTGTGACTTCGGCAAGGCTCGTGCAGCCCGAAAAGGCATTGTCGCCGATGCGGGTGACGCTGTTGGGCAGCGTGATGCCGGCCAGGCTGGAGCAACCCCAGAATGCCAGGTTCCCGATGTTGGCGACGTTGGCGCCGAGCGTGACGCCGACCAGCCTGGTGCAGTAAAAGAAGGCCTCATCCCCAATGCCGGTGACGCTGTCGGGGATTGTGTAGGTTGTGGCTTTGGCCGGCGGAAATTGGAGGAGGGTGCTCTTGTTGCCATTGAACAGGACTCCATCCAAACTGCTGTAGGTGGCATTGCCTGCATCCACCGTGATGGCCGCCAGGTTGGTGCAGTTGTCGAAAATTCTGAATCCGATGCTGGCGAGCCCCTTGCCGAACGTGGCGGCGGTCAGCTTGGTGCATTCATTGAACGCATATTCCTCGATGTAGCTGATGCTGTCGGGGATTGTGATGCTGGTCAGGTTGCTGGAGGCCGAAAAGGCATAGCGTCCGATGCCGATGACGGTCCGGCTCACAATGTTGGACGGGACGGTCACATCCCCGCCCGCGCCGGTATAGCCGTCGATCCTGATTCCCAGAGGATAGATCGTATAGGTGTAATCGCCATAGGTGTCCGCCCTTACGGTTGCCACCGTTGCCAGCAAGAAAAGCACAGGTAAGCAACAGACCAGGACGATACGCGTCCGTAAAAAATCCAGCCCGAACCAGTTTTGCCGTTGCGCCTGCATTGATGTTTGCATGACTCTCCTGTCTTTGGTTGGTTTTCGCCTGCCGTGGACAAACAACGTCTTTTGTGCGGTAATTCAAAGCTCCCTATCACTCAGCGGACACTCATAAACTCTTAATTTAATTATTATGGCAAAAAGCAGTTTGAAATCAAGCACAACTCCGTGGCCAGGCCGGTCAGCTGCACACCGGATAAATTATCCCTGTATCGATTGGTTACTATCTGACATTTACAAGACGCCAGCTCATTCGGTCCATCCGCTGTGGCGGCGGCGGCGCAGCAGGACGAGGAAAAAGGGGCCGCCCACCAGAGCCGTGATAACGCCCACCGGGATTTCAATTGGCGAAGCGACCGTGCGGGCCAGCGTGTCGCACAGGGTCAGGAACAGCCCGCCGGCGAGCGTTGCGGCCGGGATCAGCCGCCGATGGCCGGGACCGACGATGGTGCGCATGACGTGCGGCACGATCAGGCCGACGAACCCGATGAGGCCGGCGACGGCGACGGCCGAGGCGGTCATGAGCGTGGCCAGGCAGAGCCCCACGGTAACGATCAAGTTCGTGCGCACGCCCAAGTGGTGGGCCATTTCACGGCCGAGGGTGAGGGCGTTCAATTCGCGCGCCATCAGCCAGATTCCGATAAAGGCTGCCAGGACCAATCCGGCGCTGACCGCCAGGAGCGGCAGCGAAGTCACCTGCAGGTTGCCCAGCATCCACCATGTGATGCTATGCAAGCCTTCTGCCGGGGCAATCGAAATGATCAGCATCAGCAGGCTGGAGCAAATCGAGCTGATGATGACGCCGCTCAACAATAACGCATACAAAGATGGCGCGCCGCTCTGGTTTGCCAGGAAATAAACGATGGCCAGCGCCAGAATGCCGGCGGCAAAGGCGCTGGAAGAAAGCGCGAACATGCCGGTAACTCCGAAAAAGATTGCCAGCGCGGCGCCCAGAGCCGATCCGCCGCTGACTCCGAGGACATAAGGTTCCGCCAGAGGATTACGCAGGAGCGCCTGGAGCACGACGCCCGAACAGGCCAGGGCGCCGCCGACCACGAACCCGGCGGCGACCCGGCTCGCACGCAACCAGAGAATCGCGTGGCCCAGCGGCGTCGACCAGTCCCGGATGGCAAAGTTGGCCGCGCCCAGGAACAGGCACGCGCCCAAGACCAGCGGCGTGATGCCCAGCAGTATCCAGATAGCGCTTTTTTTCATGACAGAAAAAATAATTCTTAAAAATGAATAAGGCAATTACTTGCCGCGACAAGTTAAACTCGTGCCAAACCGTGTTTAGCTGCGTTTCAAGTTGTTTTTCCGCATTTCATTCTTGAATGCGTTCACGCAATGCAGCGATGCCTTCCAGGACACGTGGTCCGGGGCGAAGCATCAGGTTGTTGTCGAATCCTCCGTACACGCGCCCTTCGCGAACGGCTTTGATCTGCATCCAACCGGCTCTTGCCGCCACCCGGTCGATGATTCCCGATTTTTCCGGCGAAGTCTTGAAGACGCCGGATTTCTGCTTTTCCGCCGTCGGTTGTCCGTAGTCGGTTGTCTTTTGCCCGTCGCCCTTTGTCATATACAGGCACAGGACGATATCCGGATTGCGCGCAATGACCCACTCGCCGGCAACGGGAAAATAATCCTTGTCGGTCACTTCGTCGCCCAGGTTCCTGCCGCCCGCCAGGGCGACGAGCTCCGAAACGAATGAGTTGCGACCGACGGTCATAAGCGGGTCGTCCCAGATTTCGACGAAAACGGAGGGCATGCTTTGTCCGGCGGCTTTGCGCTTGGCCAGCGCGTTGCGCTGTTCCGCTATCTCGCGGCGGATACGCTCGGCCAGCGGTTGGGCAATGGGATCGGTATGGGCCAGGCGGCCGACCGCCAAAATGGCTTGCGGAATATCGTCGAGGGTTGAACAGGGCACCCGCACACGCCGGACACCCATTTGGGCCATCAGGTTGGCCACCGCTTCGTCTTCGAGGTCCACGTCAATAATCAGCGTTGGCCTGGTTTTCAGGAGCAGGTCCATGGAAGGCGCGCCGAATCCGCCGATCACGGGCACGGATTTGACGATTTCCGGAGGATAATCGCAGGCGCTGGTCCGACCGACCAGTGCGGCCCCGGCGCCTGCGGCGCAGACAATTTCCGTAAGGTTTGGCGCCAGCGAGACAATCCGTTCCCCTTCCGTCGCCTTGTCCGTCCGGACTGGCGCACAACCGGCCGCCAGGAAAACAAGCGATAAAAGGCAGATAACGACTGATTTCATGATAGAATGCCTGCGAACCGCGAAGGGGGCGCCAAGGCCGATCAACAGTCCTGATTAAAATTCCGGCACATAAGCTTGTAAAGATTTGTTTATGAACAGGGAGAGCATAAGGTCGCGTCGATCGATAATTTGCGGATATTATTTTGCTGTCGGCGTTCCAATCCATTCCTGAATATTCGTTTTAGACAAAAGTGGCGGCATCATCCAAAACGCGCTTATTGGCGGCGGTTTCATTCCATGAACCACAACAACCCGTTTTCCAGGCAAGGCATAACCGCGGCGATGGCGAACAGAAGGAGGCATTCGATCAGTTCGCTGGAAAATCCCAACAGGTCTCCGGTAACGCCGCCGAAGGCGCGTTTCATCCATTTGGCCAGCAAATAACCGACGATAAACGTAAGTGCGAACAAGATCAGCCCGCCGATTTGGACCAGCGCGCCGCAGAAGACCAGAGCCAGGATAGCCGCAACGATAAAATGAGGCGCGCCCGCTTGCTTGACGAACGCTTCCGCGGTGCCGCCTTCGTTGCGGGCATAGGGGAGCGTAACGGCCAGCAGAACCTGGATCAGGCGCGCGAGAATGAACGGGACCGGAATCCAGACCCATTGTCCGCATTGTGCCAGTTGGGCCAACGCGGCCGTTTTTACCAGCAAAACCAGGCCGATGCCAACGACGCCGAAAGCGCCGACGTGGTGGTCTTTCATGATTTCGAGCCGGCGTTCGCGGGTAGGGGCGCCGTAGTAGCCATCCACGGTGTCGCTCAGGCCGTCAAGGTGCAGGCCGCGCGTGATCCACGCGGACACAAACACGCCCGCCACGCCCGCGCCCACAGGCCAGGCCAGGACACTGCCCAGCAGCCAGGCGGCCAGCGTTACAAGTCCGCCAATGAGCGCGCCTACCAGCGGAAAGTAATATAGAGAATCAGCCATTCGTTCGACGTCTTTGCCGGGCGTGGGCAAAATCGTCAATGTCCGCATGGCGGTAATGAAACCTCTGGTCATCGATAGATTCCCGGTGTGGAGCTTAACTAGCGTTTATGCGTTTCGATTAACTGTCGATGTTCAGATTTCTTTTCCTGATATTTGAGATCCTAAATCAACAATTCACAATCGGCAATCAAGGATGCCTTCAGGCTCCGGGCGCAATGCCCGCCTGTTCGAAGGTGGCCATTTCGTTGTAGATGGCCAGCGCATCTTCCATGATTTGCATGGCGATGGCCGCGCCGGTGCCCTCGCCCAGGCGCATATCCAGGCTGACGATCGGGCGCAGGCGCTCCTTTTCGAAAAATATTTGGTGCCCCGGTTCGGCGCTCATGTGCGCAAAGAACAGGTAGTCCTTGACAGCCGGGCACAGGCGCATGGCGATCAGCGCGGCGGAGCTGGAGATGAACCCATCGACAACTACCGGCCGCCCACGCGCGGCCGCGCCCAGGCACAGACCGCAGATGCCCGCGATTTCCAGTCCGCCCAAGGCCGCCATCGCCGAAAGAGGGTCCGAGCAGCGAGCCCGGTTGACGGTTATGGCCTGTTCCACGATTTGCCGTTTATGCGCCATGCCTTTGGTGTCGAGTCCCGTGCCGGGGCCGATCAGGTCGTTTACCGGCAGGCCAAGCAGGACGGAAAAAAGCGCGGCAGCCGGCGTCGTATTGCCGATGCCCATTTCGCCGGTGGCCATCATGGTCACCTGATGATCCGCGGCATGGTTGGCGCGTTCGATGCCCACAACCACGGCCTGCACGGCCTCATCGGCGGTCATTGCCGGGCCGCGGGCGATATTATCGGCGCCGCGTTTGACGTTAAGGTGCAACAGTCCCTTGAGTTTGCCCGGGTTCTCCGCCATGCCGATATCGATCACTTCCACTCCGGCGTTGGCGCGGCGCGCCAGCACGTTGATGCCTGCGCCGCCGCCGACGATGTTTTTAACCATCAGCAATGTGACCGACGAAGGATAAGCGCTGACGCCCTCTGCCACGACCTTGTGGTCTCCGGCGAACACAAATACCCGTTTGCCTTCGATTTTCGGTTCGGTTTGCTGCAGCACGGCCACCAGCCGCGATGCGATTTCCTCCAGATAGCCCAGACTGCGCCGGGGCTTGGTCAGGGAATCCAGGTGTTGATAGGCTCTTTCGATCCAAACGTGCGGCACAGGTTGGATCATCCGAAGCGTCCGGTCGTATAGTTCGCGTGGTGTCATGGAGTTTCCAGGTTGATATTTAAGATGTACAGGCGTTTCTCGAGGGAAGAGTATTATCCATAGACCTGTTCTTAAGCAATACAAAAAGGGGCGCAACGCGTGACGTCTTCGGGCTTTGCCGGCCCATAGGTCCGCCGAGGCCGCAGGTATTTGGGCTGGAGGCTACCGGTCGGAATCGATCAAGCACGATCCTGGTTTATCAGTTGAGTTGTTGCTGGCGGCCTGCCCGTGCACGAGGTTCATCCGTGTCCGCAATGCCTTGCATCGGTGGGCCATTCGGCATCGATTAATATTGCCCGGCTTCGATGCCGGCCGCAATGATGGGGTAAAAGGCGTCGCGCACGACTCGATAGCCGGCATCATTGGGATGGTTGGCGGAGAGCTGCTCCATCAGGCGGGATTCCCAGCCGGGAACGGAGGTTATGTCTTCAAATACCGGGGCCACGGGAATATGCAAATCGGCGGCAATATTGTAAATGCGCGGATTGAAGGCCATGATTCTGGCCATCTGTTCGCTGCGGTCCTGGTAGGCATTGGTGATTACCGGGGGAATTGTGGCGATGATCACCGGAATGTTGCGGTTCAGCGCGATCTTGACCATGTTGCGCAGGTTTTCCTCGATCTCGTCAAAATCGTAGCCGCTGTTATGATCGTTAGTGCCTTCCATGAGCAGGACGAGATTGGGATTGGTTGTCGCCAATGTTTCGGCAAACCGATCGAATCCCTCATAGGTGTCTTCGCCGGGAATACCCTTGTTGATGGAGAGAAAATAACCGTCGTAAGATTGCCGCAGTTTGGTTTCCAGAAGTTTTGGGTAACCGGTGTTGGGGCCGTTGCTGCTGCTGCCGGAGCCATAGGTGATGCTGTCGCCGAAGGCCATGAAAACGAGGTCTTCGCGCCAGAGCGTTTTGACTGCTTCCCAGTTTGTGCCGCCCAAGGAGAGACCGGCGCCGGCATAGGTGCTGCCGGAAAGCATCACGGACCAGTCGGCAAGCGAGTCGGCGTAAACCATCGGGTCCACGCGGCCATCGCCGTCGTAGTCGCCCGGCACCGGCTTATACGCGGCGTTGCCCCAGATGACCGAGACCGAATTCGTGTAGCCGCAGCCGGAAAGCAGGGCCAGCCATTCGCCTGTGGTTCGATTGTAAACGCAGGGATCCGCCCGCCCGTCGTTGTCATAATCGCCGGGCGTCGCCTGATACCCGGGTTCGCCCCAGATTACGAAGGCCTCCTGATAGCCGCTGCCGGAAAGCAAAACGTACCATGCGCCCGTCGATTCCTGGTAAAGGGCCGGATCGGCGATGTCGTCGCCATCAAAATCCGCCGATGCCGGGATCAGCCCCGGACCGCCCCATTGGGCCGTCACGGACTGGCCGCTACGCGAGTATAAAATACCCCAGGTGCCCGATGCCTTTTCATAATAGGCAAGATCGGTTATGCCGTCGCCGTCATAATCGGCGCCGGCTGGACCGGCGCCGACCACGCCAAAATTGGTGGTTATCGGCGCATAGCCGCTGCCGGATAACAGTATCCGCCATGTGCCGGTCTGGTTCATTACGGCAATATCGGTTTTGCCGTCGCCATCGTAATCGCCCGGCGCGGCCCTTTGACCGGTGCCTCCCAGGGTCGGTTGTGCGCCGACCGTATAGAGCAGACTCGAAAACAGGACGGTCCAGTTGCCGCGAGCTTCATCGTAGATGGCCGGGTCGGATTTGCTGTCGCCATCATAATCGTTGATGCGATGCACAGCCGGATTAGGCAGTGCGTATTGGAGCGTGTCGCCGGTCTGCCAGGTGACCAGATCGGCGGAACCTTTCCATTCCAGTTTCACGGAAAAATCGGAAATCGTCACCAGGCAGTAGCCGTTGGTGTAACCGATGTGGCGGACGTTGGTGGCCATGGCCTCTTCGCCGAAATCTGTGCCATAAAAGCCGCTCCAGTTTGCGCCCGGCGCGCCGCCGGTACCGACCACCATTTGCCGCATAGTTCGTCCGTTCGGCGCGGTTACGATGGCATGATCGTAAAAATGGTCATGTCCGCAGAAATAGATGCGGCTGCCGGCGACAGTCAGGCTGTTGAGCATTGCGTTGCGGTCCGTTTGGTGCTCCGCCAGACAGGTGGAATGCGCAACCTGGACTGCCGGCTCATGGCCGAACGTGAAGATGTGCGTCTTGGTATTGAGCGCCAATTGATTGGATAGCCAGGCCTGGTTGACGGTATGCGCGTTGCAGTATTGGTCCAGCGCGACGAAGAAGGCGTTATTGTGCGTGAAGCTGTAAGTCAAGCCGGCCTCGCCGGTTGGTCCATTGCGGGGCGTGTCGGGGAAAGCGGTCAGGAAGGCGGTGCCCAGGGAGCTGTCACCCGAAGCATCATGGTTGCCGCGCACGGGATAAACCGGGATGCCGGCTTGATAAACCGGCGCCATGGCATTGGTCCACAGGGCGAACTGCACGGCCATATTGGTGCCGCTCGAAGATACCGGATCGCCATAAATCAAGTCGCCGGTGATAAGCACCAGATCGGGGCAATCGTTGCTGATGGCCTTGGCGATGGCGGACAGAACCGGAGTGTTGACCCACCGATTGGAGGGGGTGTTTGCGCCATCGCCGCGGGTGTCGCCGACGACGGCAAAGCGCCACGTGTCGGCCAAGGAGGTGGTAACCAGCAAGCAGAGACACAGGCCCGTTGCCAGGATCCGCCCAGCCGAGGCAAACGTCCTAAGCTTGCTCAAAGAAACAGGTTGCACAGTCATAAAAAGCTCCCAAATAACGACTTTAATTGTCGCCATTTAAGGTGATAAGTCAAGTGCCATAAAATCAGAATGCGCGTATTAAGCCGGGCAAAATCCAGCCATTTTCCGTAGGAGCGCGCGGTGATTTTGGCGCCAAGGGTAGATTGCGGAAATTTGGCTTGCACGCCCGCGCCGATGGTTCAGCGACGAGCGGGCTGTTTTTGGAAAGAGTCGTTGGTTACTTTAAATGTTTTAAATATTCGGTTGCGGTCGGCTTGCGCCCTTTGCGCCGGCGCCTTCCAAAAAGCAATGAAGTCGGTTTGAAGTTGTGCGATGTCGATATTCTCGAAAGCCTTGTCCGTGGCCTTGTCGGCAGCTCTAAGCTGCATCAGGGCGTCGCAATAGGCGTCAATGATGCCGGCATAAGGAGAAGACTTGTCCAGCGGCGCCGCTTTGCGCAGGAAGTAAACCAAGGCCCATGCCGTCGCATAATGCGCCTGTGCGGTTTTAACGTCGGCGGCATAGAACTGCTCGCTCTCCATGTGCAGCAACCCCTTGAAATCGATGCCCCCGCCTGCGATCAGAGTGTCGATAACGCGGGCATTATCCGGATTTTCGGCGACGTCAATCCGATTGGCGCCGATGACGCTGGTTAGAAAGAATTCCGCATGGCCTTCGTTAAACCAAAGCGAGACCGGCTGCCGATCAAGGGCGTAGAATATGTATTGATGAAATGCTTCGTGATAGATTGTTCCCAGGATCTGCTGCCCTTTTGCGGCATCGTTACCCCATTCCGCCGGGCGAATGCTGAGTTCTTTCTTGTCCGACATCCAGACGCCATACGACCATTCCATGCCGTTGCCTGTATACTGGAGATATTCCTCGGGTGTTGCAAAGATACGGATGACACTGACCGATGTGATCTCGGCTCGGGGCGGAATGAATTGTTCGAAACAGGAGCGGAGTGTTTCGAGATTGGCCCGGATCTGCTTGAACAGCGTCGAATTGCGGGACTTCATGTTGGAGAGGATGATGTAGTTCTGGGTCTCGACAAACCACCAGTTTTTCATGTTGCGGATGCTCTCGGCCACCTGCTGCCGGCTGGCCATGAATTCGGGCGAACGGTTGGTGGCTGCGACCGGAGTTGCGCTTCGTGTCCGGCTTGGCAGAACTGACTGGCTTCGTGGTTTGCCGGAAAGCGCCAGGGATTTTAAGAAATCTCCGGCCATGGCGGCCTGCGCCATTTTGCGATCGGTTGCGGGACTAATCTGCAGGATTGCGCAAAACCAAGTTTTGGGGGCGTTGAATTGGCCCGGTGCATTCGGGTTAAGCTGAAACGCGTACATGATAAAGTTCGCAGCCGGGTTCCCTGCCGAAAATTCAAGCAGTCTGGCTAATCGCGGCGGCGCGGACGGCGAGGGGGTAATCGGGAGCGCCTGCGTATCGATGAAGTCGGTAACCCACTGGGTCAGCTCCTGGTCGGTCAATGGCGTTTTGGATTCCGTTGCGGCCAGTTTTTGAACATATTCTTCCCGCCGGACATGCTGGCTTGGAAAGTCGGTGGCTAAGGTGGAGGTTATGGCGGCCAGCGTAAGGATATTGCCGGAGTTATCGATCCACCGGCCCGCGATTTGACTGTTGCGCCAGAGATCCGCCGGCAGATATTTATCGCAGGGAGTATCCACGCCATTGACGTCGATCCGGTAGGTATATGCGGTTGGCGGCGGGGGCGGGGATTCCTTCGAATTCGGCATGATCTTCAAGGAGAGATTGACATCGGGCAGTTCCACGGTTTTCAGGAATTTGACTTCCGCATAACCGGCGGAGCACTGGATCGCCGCCAGAAACAAGCAATAAAACCGGAGCATTTCGCGATAACGCGCCTGATTTTGGCTGCGGGCGAATTTGACGATGGATGGCATGTGATGCTTTCTCCTGTGATGATTGTCTGCTTCTTCGTCGTGCTTTGTGCTTCAAGTGTGCTCGAATTCAGTTCGAAAAATGCGGCGGCGATCTTGAGCCGCTTGCCTTGCTGTTGCGAATCCCTCGCCAGGCTCAGGGAACCGAATTTGAAACACGCCGTCATCCGGCTCTGCTAAGAGCTGCGCCGGATACCTGATTGCTTGGCCTGCCGCGAAGTCAGAAGCACAAAAAACTTGGCGGCACTACACGCAAGGGTCACATGGATTGGCTCAGAAGGCGTGATCAGCATGCAGCCCTGAGTTGTGGGAACACAGTCGGCCGACATAAACCAGGAGGCGATCCATGCTGTCGGCCTTACGAATGCCGATTGCCAGAAAACAGGCATGCAATCGGTCCATGGGAGCAATAATAGAAGAAGGATCGTCATGACCAGAACGGACCGTTTCCATTCCGGCATTAGCTGCCAGAGTTGGAGAAGCCGATGGGAGGATGTTTTCAATGTTTTTCCCCGATCGGTTTGATCCTGCCCAGTAGATCGGCGATCAGCGCGCATTCCAGGCCGAAGGGCAGGTAGCCGGCATAGCCGAGAACCGGCATTTCGAAAATGTGGAACCGGTTGACGAAAGGCACGGCATAGATCCACTTGGCGAGACTGAAATAATTCCACATTTCCCAAAAGAAGCCGCAAATCAGCGCCGCGAGCGCCAGGAGGACGATCCGCCGCCAGTCGCCGCGGACACATTCGGCGAATACCGTTGTGCGCCCGGCCAATGTTTGGATGCCGCCCAGCACTCCCAGCGGCGCCAGCCAGAGCAAAGGAAACAGATAGTCCGGCCACAAGCCGATGCCGGCCAGGCCGGCGGCCGACAGGATGAGTGCGGCGATCGCTGCCTGCCGCGAATGTATCCGGGGCAGGCCGAAAAAGTCGCTCAGTCCGGCATAAATCCGCGGGTAGGTTGCCAACAAATGGAAGGTGCTCAGAACCGCCGGGAGAACGGTGGAAAAGGGGAGGGTGGCAAACAAGAAATATTCCAGGTGGGTCAGGGATCCGACTCCGAGGTAATACCAATTTTGGACGAATCGGTTCAGGTACTCGAACAGCCACCAGAAGCCGGCGCTGGCCACGAAAAGCGAAATCAGGAAGCGGGGGCGCCGGGTCAGCATGCATTGGCCGGTGCGCCGCTGGGTCAAGGCGTTGACGATTATAATGTAGCCGAACCACAGCGGGCTGAAAGTGAATGATTGCAGCGCAGCGAACCATGCAAAGCGGGACCAGGCGAGAACCCAGGCGCCAAGCATGAGCGCAAGGCCCAACCAGCCCCAAAACGGGAAACGGCGGGCGGCGGACAATAAGAGTGGTGGCGCCAGCGATGGTGTTGCCGGTTGCCTGGTTTGAGGTGCGGCAGGCTCCGCCTGTGCAGTCTGGTTTGAACATAGAATGCGGATGATGAACGGCAGGACAACCATTAGAACCAGCAGAGCCAACCCGATAAATACCGGCCAGGAAAACCCGCTGTGCTTCACATAATGCGTGAGCGGCGGGAATTCGAGATAGCACTCGATCGGCTGATTGCCTGATAAAACACCAACCAGCGGCAGGCCAATGAGCAGTGCCAGCGCCGTGATTTCGGGCGCCAATGATCGGAGGTTTGTTTTCATGGCGACCTCTTTTGCATAGGTTTGGTCATCAAAGGCAGCGAGTCAATCGATTTTGGAGTTTATGCTGGCAACGTTTTGCCGACGACGGGTCGAAGGGATTTTGCGCACTCGCTGCCCGCCGCCTGCCGGGCCTGTTCCAGCACAGTGGTCAGTGCTGCCAGGTATTCGTTAAAACGCTTAAATCCGACTTTGGTCAGGTGGACGGTTGTCCGTGGACGGAGTTGGACGAACGATTTGTCGACGCGGATCGCGCCGGTTTCCTCGAGCAGCTTAAGATGCCGGCTCAGGTTGCCGTCAGTCAGGCGGCAGGATGTCTTCAGGTCGGTAAAGGGAACGCCGCCATCCGCAGCGCACAGGGCGGACATGATGGCCAGGCGGTTAGGTTCGTGGAATATTTTTTCCAGGCAATCGAATGGGCGATTAGTGGTCGGTTTCATGGCCGGTATCTTCCTTCTGTTCCAGGACAGTTTCTCTATTCAAACGGTACAACATGAATCCTCCGGTCAGCTCGCCGGCGCCGAAAACGAGGCCCATTGGGCACGGATTGGTGAACGATGTGTCTGGCCAGACCAGCATGACGGCGCCGCACACGAGATAAAAGCCGCCCACCAGGTAATTGGCCAAGGGCAGGCTGTTGCGATAGGGCATGTGTGCCAGCCCATACAGGCACATCCAGGTTCCGAACAAAAGATCGTATGCGCCATGCAAAATCAGCGCCAGGCTGAGTCCGGCGCCGACCGCCAGGGAGGGGACCGCATCGATTGCCGGGACAAGTTCGCGCAAGGAATGGCGGAGCCCCGATGGCGTCCCCGGCCGGGCCACGAACCAGCCCAGCAGGCCGCCATAGTTGACGATCAGGGCGGCGCCCAACACGGTTGCCCAGCCCAGCAAGTGGGCCTTGGGCGTTGCCGGAAATATGGGGGAGCCCATGATCGCCGCGCCCAGCAGGGCCAGGCATCCGCCGGCCATGCGCGCGATTCCCGAATAACCGCGGAAAAGCCGCTTGGCGAGAATCAATTCCTGCAAGCGGCGGACTTGCGCCAGGGCGTCGTGGATATGATGGGCAATCATGGCTTTCCTTTCTTCGCTTCCGAGTCTAGCAACAAGCAAAGTACTTTGCAATACAAAGTATAATCTTTTTTTGATGCCCGGGTTTTCATCGACGGAGCGGTCATGCGGGTGTTCGGCTCGCGGGCGGATTAGAGGAAGCCCACATGCTCCTGGCGGAGGCAGTCGGGAGGGATTTCCGTGATGAAGCGGGAGGGCGAAAGAAACTGGGTGGAGCCGTCGGGGGCGCGGCGCACGCCCGGCACACACAGGAACAACTCGTCCTTGGCACGGGTCACGGCCACGTAAAATAAACGCCGCTCCTCCTCGTCGTCGCCGGATTCGTTGATGGAGCGGTTGGAGGGGAACATGCCGTCGGACGCCCAAAGGATGAAGACGACGTTCCACTCCAAACCCTTGGCCTGGTGCACCGTGCTCAGGCGCAGACTGTCCTTGGCGATCCCGTCCATGCGGTCGGCTTCGGCATCCAGGTTGGTGACCAGGGCCACCTCGTTCAAAAATTCCTCGGTGGATTCGAAGCTCGAGACGAAATCCATCACTTCCTGCAAATCTTCCATGCGCCGCTCGGCATCGTCGAAGGTGTCGAGCGCATATTGTTCGTAAAACACCTTGCAAAACTGGAAGAGGACTTCGGCCGGATCATCCTTGAGCATGGACTCGTAGGTTTCGAGGATCGGCTCGACTTTTTTCCACAAGGCTTGGGCGGCCGCCGGCAGGCGATCGTGCAGCGCCTGGCGCTGGGCGGCATCGCGGGCATCGAAGTGTCCGCCGAGCGCGCGCCATATTTTTTCCGCCGTTTTCCCGCCCACCCCCGGCAGGAGCGCCATCAAACGCCCGAACGCCAGTTCATCTCCCGGGTTGTGCAGGATGCGCAGCAGGCTGCAGGCATCCTTGATGTGGGCTTGTTCGAAAAACCGGACGCCGGAGGTGACCGTGTAGGGAATGCGCTCGCGGGCCAGTTCCATCTGCAGTTCCATGGCGTGATAATGGGCGCGATAGAGCACGACCATTTCGCGCCAGGCGCAGCCTTCGCGCCGCAGGCGCTTAATCTCTTCGACCACGTAGCGCGCCTGGTGGCCGCCGTCGCGCAGGATGGCCAGGGTGGGCTTGCGATAGGCTGAGCGGGTGGCGCGCAAAACTTTCTGGAACTGGCGCGGATTACCCGCGATGCAGTGATTGGCCACCGTAAGAATTTCAGGCACGCTGCGGTAATTGGTTTCCAGGCGGTACGTGCGCGCGTCCGGGTAGCGGTCGGGGAAGGTCATGATGTTGCGGTAGTCCGCGCCGCGCCAGGCATAAATACTCTGGAAATCGTCGCCGACCACCAGCAGGTTGCGATTGCGCTTGGCGATCAAATCCACCCAGTCGGCCTGGATCGGATTGGTGTCCTGGTATTCGTCCACCAGCACATAGAGAAACTGCTCCTGATAACGTTCCAGCACCTCGGTGTGTTCCTGGAAAAGTTTCAGGCCGTTGATCAGCAGGTCGTCGAAATCCATGGCGTTCTGGGCGCGCTTTTTTTTCTGGTACAATTCCAGGACGCGCAGGACCGCGTCGGGATCGACGGGATGGGTTTCGAAGCGCTGTTCCACGACCGTGCGCACGGCAAGGCGCCGGTTGACCGCCCCGCTGAGGAGCGAAAGGACCACTTCCGGCTTGGGAAATTCCTTGCCTTTCAGCTTCAGTTCGGAGAGACAGTTCTTGATCAAGGTGATGGAATCGTCGTGGTCCAGGATGGTGAAATCGAGACCGTACTGCAGGGCCGTGGCGTGCCGGCGCAGGATGCGGTTGGCCATATGGTGGAACGTGCCGCCCCACAATCCGCCGACGCTGCCGCCTACGAGAGCCTGGGCGCGTTCGAGCATTTCGCGCGCGGCGCGGTTGGTGAAGGTCAGGAGCAAGATGCGCCGGGCATCTATGCCCTTTTGCACCAGATAGGCCACGCGGTAAACGAGCGTGCGGGTCTTGCCCGTGCCCGCTGCGGCCAGCACAAAGAGCGGCCCATCCGGCGCAGTTACCGTGGCCAGTTGCTCGGCGTTCAGCGATTTGGCGAAGTCGATCGGAGCAGATGCGCTTTCCACAAAAATGCCTCCTAACGGTCATCAGCTGGGCGCCGTGAGTAATCCAATCCGTTTTTTACCATGGCAATATGCAGCTGTTGTTTTCTTGCAATGCAATCATATCTTATTCGGCGAAGCCTGCCGGTGCGGAAACAATCCCTTAGCGATGATCCGTGTCACCCGCGGTCAGGCCTGGCCATTCCTTCGGCCAGCTTATGACTGGCGGGTCATCAGCGGGGTCTGGTTCAGCCGGGAGTGCAGTTGGAGCAGGTCGGCGACGCTGAAGTCCCTGAGGGCCTCGGCGGAGCCGGCATCCATTTTGCCCATTACGTGCCGGATGGCCGGGTTCAGCATGTCCAGGCCCAGGCTGCGGGGGGTAACCCCGTGCTGGACGATGACGTTGATGATATCCTTGACGCGGATCGAATCCGGAACCTTGAGCAGCACGTAACGGTCTTCGCCGTCCGATACATCCGCCAGCAGGTTGGCGCTCACGAGGGCGCCCACGACTTCGTGAATCAGCCGGACGGGGACGCGGTGGGTATGCGCGTAGGCATTGATTTCGAACTGGGGAACATTGATCATCATGGACTGCGCCGCATGGGACATGATTGAAAGCGCCAGCATGATGCGGGACTGGGTGCTGGCCCCGTGCGCCTTCTGCTCCATTTTATAAGTCGAATAATTCTGGAGGGCGAACCCGATTTCGGCGCCCAGCAGGATGATCCACCAGGAAATGTAAAGCCAGAAGAGGAAGATCGGCACCGAGGCCAGTGTTCCATAAATGGCGTTGTAGCGGCTGATGCCGATCTGCAATTCGATGTAAAACCATTGCCAGATGATCCACAGGGAGCCGCCGATAATTCCGCTGACTATCGCCGGCATGGCCAGGACCCGCGTGTTGGGCATCAGTTTATAGAGGAAAACGAAGGCCACCCAGGTTGCCAGCAGGGGCAGGAAGGATAGAAACCATGAATATAGAAAATGGGCGTAACCAAAACTTTCCTGAAGCAAATTGATCAGCGTCGGGTTGCTGAGCGTGGCGTTGATCGTGGTGGCGGCCACCATCAGGATCGGGACCACCACGACGATGCTCAGGTAATCCGAAAATTTGCGCAACAGTCGCCGGGGCATGGTTACGCCCCAGACCTGGTTGAACGACATTTCCACGCAACCCAGCACCTGGACCACGGTCCAAAGCAAAAGGATCAGCCCGATCCCGCCCAACGTGGCGAAATTCGTGTTTTTCACATACATGAACAGGTTGGCCACAAAACTCTGGAACTGGTCCGGCATCGTTACGATGGCCTCGATAAGGTGCTGTTCGGCCCAATCGCCCGCGCCCAAGCCCCGCAGGATGGCCAGGGCCAACGCAAGGATCGGCACGATGGCCATCAGGGAGTTATAGGTCAGCGAGGCCGCATGCAGGGGGCATTCGTTGTCCTGAAAACCCTTCAATACCAGGAACACAATCCGGACAAAATTAATGCCGAGGCGCTTCAGTCGCGATAGCGACTGGAGTTCGATCTCCCAGATGCTTTCGGACATGAATTTCCAGATGCGCTGGAACACACTCAATTTCGGTTCGGTATTCATGGTTAGCTGAACAGGCACAAAGGCACAGAGTACCAAAGGCACAAAGCGGAAACACAATGAAGTGATTTGTTATCGCCAGTCAATTCTTCTTTGTGCCTATGTGCCTTTGCCGCTATATGCCTCCCCAGTAGTTACTCTGGTTTGAAACATTCCCCAGGCCGCCCAGGTTTTGGCGTCTTGGACTGCGCCGCGGGACATCATGGCTTTCCAAGCGGTTTCGTCAAGCAAAACCACGTCCAGATGTTCGTCGGGATCCGGGTCGGCCGGCCCGCGCTCCGCCAACTCGGCATAAAAAAGGGCGATCCGTTCCGTGCAGAAGCCGGGCGCCGTAAAGATATTGCCCAAGAAGGTAATGGTTTTCGTTGTGTAGCCGGTTTCCTCCCGGATTTCGCGCCGGGCGCAGGCTTCGGGGAGTTCTCCGGCTTCCAGCGTGCCGGCCACGATTTCCAGCAGTTCCTGTTCGATCGCCTTGCGGAATTGGCGGACAAACACGAAGCGCCCATCCGGCGCGCGCGCCCAGATTGCCACCGCGCCGGGATGGCGGACGACTTCGCGCCGGGTGTGCCGGCGTGGGCCGGACCCCCGCTCGCTGTCGAGTTCCACTTCGAGAACGTCGAGTTTGAGCAGGCGCCCGTCAAAGGCCCGTTGGGAACTGATGGTTTTCTCGTTCATCGCTTGCCATAACCAATCGTCAAATCTGCACATTCCAAGCATGAATATAGTCGTAACAAACGGCTTCGATGCTAACCCGACTTTTCCGGCAAAGTCAAGCTTATCCCCTGCGTGGCCATCGACGCGCTGCGCGCGTGGAATTAACGGGAATCCGCCTTTTTTTTGTGCAACGCAATCAGTAAGGACTTTGTGCTGAAAGCGCGCTGGTTTCGCGGGTTTGAAGCCGTTCCGACGGCCTCGCATAACTTCGTGCCGCAGCGAAGCCGCGAATTTGAGTTTTGTGCTGCCAGCTTGACAGGTATTTCTGTTTGGGTAAGGATGCAATCGGAAAGGCAAACGCATCCTTGGTGGGGAAAATTGTCCTTGCGTGACGCGGGCTGAAAGGAAGGAACGGAACCATGGCGGAAAAATATGACTTTCGCAACCGCATGCTCCCGCTGCATCCGTCCGGAATTACAAATGACGCCGTATGGCGGAGCCTGACGGGGTGCCGGATCGATGACAGCTGGGAGATTCTCGTTCCCGCATCCGCTTCCCGTCTGCTGCAATATGCAGGCCGGGACTTGCGCGACTTTTTCGATACCGCACTGTCGGTCTATCCGCGCCTTCGGAAAACCGGGAATGTGCGCGCGGAACTGAAGTCGCCTGAAAAAAAGATCGTTATCTGTACCGCGCAGGACTATCCGTGCGAGTTCAAATCCCTGCAGAAGATGGCGTACCATGTCACCGTCACTGCGCAAAGCGTTTTTATCTGCGGTAAAACCGATCGTGGTGCGGCCCAGGGTGTGTATCATGTCGAGGATGATCTGCGGCAAAACGAAGGGCCGGTCGTAACGCTTGAGGATTGCGAGCGCGCGCCGCTTTTCTCGCCGCGCATGACTCATTCCGGCTATGAATTGGACACCTTTCCCGATGCGTATCTGCAGGCGGTCGCACATGCGGGCATGGACGCCATCATCGTGTATGCCTGTGACGTCAATACCTGTCTTCACGGCGCACCCGATCCCGATGCGCTGTGGCCCGGCTCGGGACACGGCTATTGTGACTTTAATAACCTGGTGGCCCGCGCGGAGGGGTATGGGCTGGATGTGTATGTCTACAGTCATTACAAATGCGACAAGCATCCCGACGACGAGGGCGCGCGCGAGTATTACGAGAATTCCTTCGGCCGTCTGTTTGCGCATTGCCCCGGGCTGAAGGGCATCATTTTTGTCGGTGAAACCTTCGAGTTTCCGAGCCGCGATCCGCACACCTGCGGTAAACGGTGTCAGCTGCGCACGCCCGCGGACAAAGGCAGCAATGTCGGCTGGTATCCCTGCAGCGATTACCCCAAGCTCGTGCGGATGGTGAAAGACGTGATTTGCGCGCATAACCCGGAGGCGGATATCGTATTCTGGTCATATAACTGGGGATTCAAACCGAAGGAACCGCGCCTGGAATTGATCCGCAACCTGCCGCGGGGCATATCACTGCTGGTGACCTTCGACATGTTCGAGCACTTTCATGGTGAAAATGGGGCGGAATACACCGTGGACGACTACTCGATTTCCTTTGAGGGTCCGGGCCAGTATTATGTCAGCGAGGCGGAGGAGGCCAAGCGACTGGGCATTCGGCTGTATGCGATGGCGAATACGGGCGGGCGCACCTGGGACATGGGGGTTGCGCCCTATTTGCCCGTGCCGCAGCAGTGGAACCGCCGTTATCGTGCGCTGGTCGAATCGCATGCAAAACATGACCTTGCGGGATTAATGGAGAGCCATCACTACGGGTGGTTGCCTTCCTTTGTCGCCGAGCTTGCCAAGAATGCGTTTTTTACGAACGGTTTTGAACTTGACGATGCGATGGAGCGTATCGCACGGCGGGATTACGCTGCCGGCGCACAGGATGCTCTGGCCGCATGGCACTGCTTCAGCGAGGGGATCCGCAGCGTGATCGCCTGGGCAACCGACCAGTATGGGCCCTTCCGCATCGGGCCGACCTACCCGTTGGTCTGGGATCAAACCGGGGTCACCATCCCGGGCGTGTGGTACGCTACGCACTCAGGCAATGCCATCGCCTTTCCGGTGTACAGCGAGGATGTTTTCCGCGCGCCGGCACAAACCGAGCTGCGTTTAATGCGCGCCAAAAAGGTGTGCCGGCTGTTCAGCGAAGGCAATCGGCATATGGAGCAGGCGATGCAATCGCTGACCGGCGCAAAGCGCGAGCGGGCCATGCAGCAGTTTGCGGTCAGCAAATTCATGGAGCATACCTATCGCACAACGGTGCATGTCAAGCAGTGGCAGATTTTAAAGACCTTGTTGCAGAATCTGCGCAACAACGCAGAAAAGAACCGTACGGCAGACACGGAACCGCTTTGGAAATGGGCCTCGGATCTGACGCACAGCAGGGATGAAGTCTCGCTTGCTGACGCCATGCGGAAGATAGCGACGGAGGAGATTGAGAACACAAAGATGGCGTTAATCTGCTATGAAACGGATACCTCCATCGGGTTTGAGGCTTCGATGGAATATCAATTCGATCCCGAGCACGCGGCGTGGAAAATTGCGGTTACCGAGGAATCGCTGCGCCGGCTGGGAGCTTTTGTCGGTGGCGGATGACGTTGCGGTGGAGTGGCGGCCGCCGTTCCGCGGGACACCGGCCGCGCCGACGGGCCGCCGGCCGCAGCCGAAGCCGCTCGAGTCGATCCGGCGAAGGTTGCCGCGCTACAGATGCGGGCGTCGTTCAGCGCTTGCCATACATGGCGGCGTAATATGTCCTGTATTCCCCGCTGCGGATGCGTTCCCACCAGGCGCGGTTTTGCAGGTACCAATCCACGGTGGCGCGCATGCCGGTCTCGAAATCGAATTGACGTTGCCAGCCCAGTTCGGTTTCGATCTTGGTGGAATCTATGGCGTAGCGCCGGTCATGGCCGGGGCGATCCTTGACGTACTGGATTAAGGAGAGCGGTTTTTTCAAGAGCTTGAGGATCAATTGGACGACCTCCAGATTGGGAATGTCGTGCATGCCGCCGATATTATAAACTTCGCCGGCCTTGCCACGGCGCAAGGCGCAATCGATGCCCCGGCAATGGTCAAGCACGTAAATCCAGTCGCGCACCTGCTGCCCGTCGCCATAGACCGGCAGGGGCTTGTCTTCCAGGGCGTTGGCGATCATCAGGGGAATCAGCTTTTCGGGGAATTGGTAGGGCCCGAAATTGTTCGAACAGCGGGTAATGACGGCGTCCAAGCCGTGTGAACGATGCGCGGCACGCACCATGAAATCGGAACCGGCCTTGGTGGCGGCATAGGGATTGTTGGGCTGGATGGGCGAAGTTTCCAGGAACCGGCCTTCCTTCCCCAGGCTTCCATACACCTCATCGGTGGAAACATGCACAAAGCGCTTAATGTGTTGAGCGCGGGTGGCATCCAGCAGGCGTTGGGTGCCGAGGATGTTGGTGCGAATAAAGGCTTCCGGTCCCAAATGCAGGCTGCGGTCCACATGGCTCTCGGCCGCGAAATGCACCACGGCATCGACAGGATGCGCTTGGAACACGGCGGAAACATCCGCTTCCTCGGTAATGTCGCCCTTAACGAACGTATAGCGCGGGTCGCGCGCGGCCATCGTCAGGTTTTCCAGGTTGCCGGCATAGGTCAGCGCATCGAAATTGACGATCCGGATGTCCGGGTATTCGGTCAGCATATAATTGATGAAGTTGCTGCCGATGAACCCCGCCCCGCCGGTAATTAATAATTTCATATATATGCCCCCTTATGGTGAGCGCGCGATTGCCTGCCATGAGCTTGGTCGAAGCGTGTTACGCCATGGAGCCCTGTCCCGCGCACATGGGCCTGACTTTCTTCTGCCGAAAACTATTGCTAAAGTAAACGTGCATGATATGATAACCATTGTTGAATTTCCAACCCAATCTTTGATAATATTTTCAGGTTCAAAAAAGGCTGGAAGTGCGCAGTTGGCCAAGGTGAAAACCGGCATAATCATGAAATTTCCTCAAAACATAAGTTGTTGCCTGGCAATCGTTATTGCAGGATGGGGAAGCGCCCTGACGGTGCGGGCCGTCACGACGGCGGATTTCAGCCGATATCAGGTGGTGCTTGACCGCAAGCCGTTTGGCGAAGTGGCGCCCATTGTTTTGCCCGGCGCTGCGGATTTGGCGACGGCCGAGTCGTTTGCCAAGGATTATGAAATGAAGGCCATCATTGACGATGGCGAAAAGCTGCGGGTCTGCATTCTGGACAAGAAAACGACCAAGCACGTTTATTTGGACATCGGACAGGAGATCGGCGGTATCCAACTGGTTGCGGTGAATTACGACAAGGAAGAGGCGTCCCTGAAAATGGGCGACGAAACCATGGTGATCAAGTTGCATCCCGATAAGGATAATGCCGCGGCTCCGGCGGGCGCTTTGGGTGCGCCCGCGTTTGGGCTTCCCCGAAAAAGCATGTCCACGGAGGCGGTGGCTTCGCCTTTCGGCGTGACTGACCAGAGCGGCAACCGCAGACCGTTTTTCTCGGATCTTCGCCGGCGCGGCGCCTCGCCCTTTCAGCGCATGGGAACCAATACGCCGAAAAGTCTCGAGTCCTTTTTTAAACCCAACACCAACATGACTACGCCTTTTGTTTCGCCCTTCCGTCCGCAAGCCTCGCCGTTCAAATCGGTTGCCGCCGGGCAGGAAAACCCCAATGCAGCGGCTCAGACGGTCATGCCTGCCGCCGCCGGCCAGTCGCTTGTTCCTCCCGGCATGCTGAGTCCGCAGGCGCCGGTCAATCCGAACCAGACGGATGTGCAGGCTCCGGTGCAGACTCCGATGCAGCCTGTAGCGACTCCGTTTATCGAGTCGATTGACGCCAATGAGGTCGACGAGAGCGAGGAATAATCATGGGCAACGAGCCGTCCGGGGGTATTTCGGTAATTCTTCCCTGCCTGAATGAAGAGGCCTCTTTGGGGCAGGTCATCGAACTGGCGCGCCGCGGAATTGCCAGATTAGGCATGGCCGAAGACATCATCGTGGTGGATAACGGGTCCACCGACCTCTCCGCCCAGGTGGCCCGAGCGCACGGGGCGCGGGTCTTGAACGAGCCGCATCGCGGCTATGGTTCTGCCCTGCGCAAGGGATTCGACAATGCCCGCTACGATATCATCGTCATGGGCGATGCCGATTTGTCCTATGATCTTTCCGCTCTTGATGCGCTGGTGGCGCCGATTATCGCTGGCGAGGCGGATCTTGTGATGGGCAATCGGATGAACGATATTCAGCCGGGCGCCATGCCTCGGCTTCACCAGTATATCGGCAATCCGATTCTGTCGGCCACCTTGCGGCTGCTTTTTCACAGCAACAGCGTGCACGATGCGCATTGCGGCATGCGCGCCATTACCCGCCAGGCCTATGGCCGCTTGCGCTGCGTCACGACCGGCATGGAATTTGCCAGTGAGATGGTCGTGCGCGCCATACGCTGCAAGCTGCGGATTACCGAGCGGGATATTACTTATCGGCCCCGGGTGGGCGAATCCAAATTGCATTCGTTTCGGGATGGCTGGCGCCACCTGCGCTTCATGATCCTGCACAGCCCAACCCTCCTGCTCCTGGCGCCGGGGATCGTCGCCTGGGTGATTGGACTGGCGATTTCCCTGCCGCTGGCCTTCGGCCCGATCGTCATTCACGGGCGCCTGGTTGACATTCATTGCATGCTGATCGGCGGCGTGCTGAACATCCTCAGTATCCAGATAGTCACCATCGGGCTTTTGGCCAAAGCCTATGGCCATCTTTCCGGCTTGCAGGAAGACACGATTATCGCCTGGTTTTACCGCTGGTTTACCTTCGAAAAAGCTTGCATTGTATCGGCCCTGGTAATCGGCACGGGGCTGGTGCTAACGTTCTGGATCATGGGGCAGTGGGTGGCCAGCGGATTCGGCGCGCTGAATCAACAGCGCCTGCTGTTTTTCGCCCTGATCTGCCTGGTTAACGGCGTGCAGATCGGTGCGGCATCTTTCCTGTTCAGCATTATGGCGCTGCCGCGTCATATTGACCGGCTCCCGCCGGAATCCGAAAATACGGGCATAACGGACACTTGAAGAAATGCAGAATTATGAATGCAAGCTGGAGAATTTGGAATTCATCCGGATTTTTCTCGGGCGGTTTCCGCATTTTTCGTCCGGCATTCTTCATTGGCGTTCCGGGGCGAGGTGAATATTGAAAATCTCGGTGGTGATTCCGGTGCTGAATGCCGCCGGCACATTGCCCGCGCTTCTGGAAGCATTGGCCGCCCAGCAACCTGCGCCGCCGGACGAAATCGTGCTGGTTGATTCTTTGTCCACCGACGATACGCGCCGGATTGCGCTGGCGCAGGCCAATGTGCGCGTCGTGCCCATCGCCCGGTTTTCGCATGGCCGCGCCCGGAATCTCGGCGTTCGGGAGGCAACCGGCGAAATTATCGTGCTGATGACCCAGGATGCCCTGCCGGGTGACCGCCATTGGCTTGCGGCGCTGTTGGAACCGCTGGCCGATCCCCAGGTGGCGGCGGTTTGTTCCCGCCAAGTGCCGCGTCCGGATGCGCCGCCCACGGAGCGTTTTTTCCTGGACTACCATTTTCCGCCCGGCCGGCCTGTGCGGCGTGTGCGGCCTGAGGGGCGCGCGCTCGCCCTGGAGGACGTGTTTTTTTCCAATGTCAGCGCTGCGGCGCGCCGCGCGATGCTCCTGAGCCACCCTTTTGACGAAACTCTGATCATGAGTGAAGACCAGCAGTTTGCGCGCGATGTGATCGCGGCGGGCTACGCCCTGGTTTATCAGCCGGCATCCGTGGTTGTGCACTCGCACCGCTATTCGCTCAGCCTGGCGTTCCGGCGCTATTTCGACAGCGTGTATTCGCTCTCAAAGATTTTTCCCGCGCATGATCTCAAGGTCAGCGCGGCCATGGGCCGTCGTTATCTGCGTCGGGAAACAGGCTATATGCTCCGGCATCACCCACTGTATCTGCCTTATTATTCTCTGTACACCCTGGCCAAAATGGCCGGAGTGCTGTGCAGTCATTTTGCCGACCGGATGCCCTTGGGTCTGGCCCGCGCCTGCAGCCTGCATCGCTATTACTGGGAGGAGAAATCGATGGAGGCGCCTGTGCCCGGAACCCCATGAGCAAGCCGGGCCTGAGGGTAGTTTGCCGTTTTGTCGAACGATCGCTGCAATATGCCGGTTTAGAGGCGGCGAGAACTGCGAGGACCAGGAATCGCCATCTAATTTATGAACATGTCCGTGGTCATTTTGAACTGGAACCAGGCGGCCGTCACCATTCGCTGCGTCGAGAGCGTGGCGGCCTGGACAAGTGTGGCGCCCGAGATCTGGGTTGTGGACAACGCCTCGTCGGACGGCAGTTACGATGCGATACGGAAGCAATGTCCCGGGGCCCATGTCCTGGCCAGCGACCGTAACCTTGGTTTTGCCGGCGGCAACAATCTGGCCCTGCGCGAGATTTTATCCACAAAGGCCGATGTCGCGCTGCTGCTGAACAACGATGCGGCCATTAACGAGGACCAGGTTCAGCGCCTGTTGACCGAGCTTGCCGAACATCCGCGCCTGGGCATCGTGGGACCGCTCCTGGATGAGCGGCGCGGCCAGGCCTCGCCCAACGGTTTGGCGCCGGCCGGCCGCAAGCCAATTTTTACCGCCGGCGGCAGGGATATTGCGCGCCATCGCGGGACGCGCCGCGAATGCCCCGCGGCCGATCTCCCCGCGCTGATTGCATTGCACCGCCTAATCAGCGTGGATTATGTGCCGGGCACGGTTGCCCTCATCCGGGTCGAAGTGTTGCGGGCGGTGGGGCTGTTCGATGAAGATTATTTTTTCAGCGGCGAAATGGCCGATTTGTGCCGCCGGGCCGGGGAAAAAGGTTTTGACCGGGCGATTTGCACGCGGGCCTGTGCGCAACATGATCCCGGCGGCGCCGCGCGCTCCACGCTTTACCGTTATTACACGCTGCGCAATCGCTTTCTCTATATTCGAAAATTTTATCCGTCCCGGCGCGTTCGGTATGCCTGCTTCTGGAGCGCTGTTGGCCTGGCGATGACGCTGCGCTCGTTGATTCAATGCCGGCCGGCGGAAGCGCGCGCGGCCTGGCAGGCCCTGCGCGATGGCCTGGCCGGCCGGTTCGGGAATCGGAATGAATTGTTCCTGTAAAATTGGCGTTGATCAGGTAGCGGTTTTGTCCATACCAGGCGAATGTTTTGACTACGGATCTCGCAGATGCCGAAAAAAAATTCGTATGCATATCATTTGTTCCTTTTTGAAGTATCCGCGCCGGTCTGTAACCCATGATAAATAGTATGAACATTCCTCTTGTAACCGTCGTCATTCCGGTCTGGAACGGGGCCGCCTGGCTGGCGCGATGCCTCGATGCCCTGGAGATGCAGACGTTCTGTGATTTTGACGTGATTGTGGTGGATAACGGGTCGACCGATAACAGCTGCGTACTGGTGAAGCAGCATGCGCTGCAGGCTACCCTGATTGCCTGGAAACATAATCGCGGCTTTTCCGCTGCGGTCAACACCGGAATCCAGGCCAGCCGCTCTCAATACGTGGCGCTCCTGAACACGGACGCCTTGCCGCGTCCGGCGTGGCTGGCCAGCCTTGTCCGGGCCATGGATGAGAGCGCGCCGGATGTCGGCGCTCTGACATCCAGAATGTTATCCATGAGCGATCCGGCGATTGTCGATGACTGCGGCGACAGCCTTTCTTGGCAGGGCGCTGCCGCCAAGCGCGGGCATGGCCGAAATGCGGCGGAATATGAAGATAAGTGCGAAATATTTTCGCCCTGCGCCGGCGCCGCGCTCTACCGGAAATCGTTTTTGGACGAAATGGGCGGATTTGACGAGCGGTTTTTTGCCTATCTTGAGGATGTGGATTTGGGCCTGCGCGGGCGGCTGCGCGGCTATCGCTACAACTTGGTTCCGTCGGCGGAAGTCCTTCACCAGGGGCATGGCAGCGGATTGCATCATGCCCGGTATGTGCGGCTCATGACGCGCAACCGGATTATCCTGCTTTTGAAAAATCTGCCGGCGCGCCTGCTCGTCCGGCATGCGTTGTCCTTGCTCTATGGCCAGATGTATTTTTTCATTGCCTACCGGCGGCCGCTGGCCGCATTAGCCGGATATTGCGCCGTCCTGCCGGTCCTGCCGCATATTCGGCGCGAACGCCGCCGAATCCAGGCGAACATGCGACTGGCGCCGGAGCAGTTGGAACGGCTGCTGACGCCGACGATGAGCGAACCCCCCTTGCGGGAATTGGTGCGAACCTGGTGGAAACGAAAAAAGGAAGCAAGTCTCCGTTGATTAAATGAATGCATGGATTACAAAGCAGTGATCGCCGATCCGGACGGTTTGATCCTCAACGGTGAAATTCGCGATATCTTTTGTTTCGCCGGTGCGGATCTTCCGAGGCTGCAAATATTTGCGGAGATGATGCCTGGGCAGTAACAAAATATGAATATCCTGTATCATCTTACTTCGCCGGTCCCGCCCATCCCGGGCACGGATGCGGTATTCCAGGAGATCGCGTCCCTGCGTGACCGGTTTGGCGGCGAATGCCTTCAGCTTTATCCGCTGTCCCGGCCCAGCCGTATATTTCCTAAAAGACTATACGGCCTTCACCAGCGCTCTGCCCTGCGGCAACTTGAACCCTCTGTGGACCTGCACCATCTGTATTATGCCACACTCTATCCTTTTCCCTGGTTGAAGGTTCTGCATAAGCCGTTGATTTATTCGGCAATAACGGGTGTGGGGACGGATCTCCGGTCCGGGCCTGGTGATTGGCTGAAAATGGTCCATACCATCGTTTCGTGCAACCCGCGGGACGAAGCCGTGCTTAAGGCTATGCGTTCGGTGCGCTATCGGATCATTCGGCCGGGTATTGCTGTGGAGCATTTCAATCCCGTGTCTCTTCCTTTGCGCGAAGAACTTGTCCTGTTGGTAGGATCTGCGCCCTGGATCAAACGTCAATTCCAGACGAAGGGCATCGACCTGCTCCTGGATGTTGCCGGGTCGCTGCCGCTGCGTCTGGTATTTCTTTGGCGCGGGCTCCTGCGCACTGAACTGGAGCGGCATATTGCGCGGCGCGGCCTGGGCCGGCGCGTGGAAATAATTAATGAAGCCACGGATGTCGACCGGTTGCTGGCGCGGGTGCACGCCACCATCGTCCTGGCGGAAACGGACAAGCTGGTCAAGGCCTATCCGCACTCCCTGATGGAATCGCTGGCGGCCGGCAAGCCGGTGCTGGTCAGCGGCTGCATTCCCATGGCCGATTACGTGGCGGAGACGCAATGCGGGGTGGTTGTGCCCAAACTTGCGCCGGATGACTTGCGCGCGGCGATCCAAAGACTTATGAATAATTACGGCGCATGTCAGGCAAAAGCCCTCCAGCGCGGTTGCACCGACTTCGCGCTTATGCCCATGCTGGCGGCCTATGGCGAAGTTTATGCCGCAGCTTGCAACCGGTAGAACGCAGCCTTTGGCTGAGCCGTCACCACGGCTTTGGCGAATAGCGGGCCAAAGCGTAAATCGTGGAATAGATATTGGCGGGCACAGCTGCCGGTCCGCCGAAGAAACCGGAGACTTTTTCACGGCCATCCACGGCGACTGTGCCCGTGTTGTAGATAATGGTCCATTCGCCGGTTACATAGTTGTAAGTGGCATTGTCGTCATAGCCGTTGCCGTCATAATCGCCGGCGCTCACCGGCAGCGTCTGGCCGTAAGTGCCCATGTAAAATGCGGAGCGATAGGGAATGCCCCATTCCGCAGTTGTCAGTTTGTAGGCGCACAGACCCTGCGGAAATTCCGAGTCGTCCGGCCATATCTGGTAATTGCCTGGCGCGGGCAGGGATCCCGAGGAGCCCCAGGTATAATTTTCCGATGTGCCCGTGCGGACATAATAAATCGATCCACCCGAAGACGGCATATTCGTGCCACGGTAGTAATAAGCGAAATCGTCCATGCCATCCTGGTTATAATCGAACGGCATGGGCAGGACCGTGTATGTTTTCGGGTTTTCCCAGGGGCGAAAATCGCCCAGGAATCCCCACTGGAGCGATGCCCACCATCCCTTGCTGAGGGAATAAAGCGACCATATGCCGGTCATGGGGTCATAGACGCCAAGGTCGGTAACGCGATCCCCGTCATAATCGGCCGGCACCGGCCAGGAACCGGGCTGGCCAAAGTTAGCTTCGCCTTCCCCCCCGGTACTAAGTTGGCCACACCAGTTGCCCGTGGTGGAGTCGAAGACAACAAAATCGGTCTTGCCGTCGCCATCGAAGTCGCCGGGCGCCGGCAGGCTGTTTTTACCGCCAGAAGTGATGACATTGGTCACCGTCTGGCTGCCGATCAGAAAGACCAGCCACTGTCCCGTGCCCGGGCAATAGATGGCCGGATCAGTCTTGCCGTCGCCGTCAAAATCGTTGGACACTCTTGCAGACTCGGCCATGGCCAGTTGAGCATTCCATAACCCGATTGCCAGTCCGCATAGAATCACGAAATAATTTTTCATAACCTGCCCCGCTTAGGTTCAATTTAACCACAATAGCTTTCCATCTATATTTAAAGTATAGCGATAATTATACCAATATGCAAATAAATGCGCGATTCGATAGGTATTCGGCCAATGCATCCTGCCGATCTGTCCGCATGCCGGCAATCAGGTAGCGCGGGCATCTTTGCGCCGCGATTTTCTGTCATTGTTAAGAAACCGGGAAAACGCGCTGGTTCCAGCGGCCAGGCCAAGGCGGCGCCCAAACCGGAAAAATTCAATTGACAAAAGCAACGAAATGGCTTTTCATAAATCAAAAGCAATTATGATGCTTTTTGAGCGGGATGTAATTTCATGAGCAAGCAGGACGATTACCGCAGATCGATCAGCCGGATGTACTCGCGGCTGGGCAAAAAAAAGAAAATATTGGCGGATGTCCTGCTGAACAGTCCGGCGGATATTCTGGAAAAAAACGCCAAGGAATTGGCCAAGTCCTGCGGCTGCGACCAGACTACCGTGGTCAGGTTCGCGCAGCAGCTCAATTATAGCGGGTATGCCGAATTAAAGCTGGCCATTGCGCGGCAGACGGGCATGCTCTGGGAAGATTACGAAAACAATGCGGGCAAAACGCCAAACGGCGGTTTTCAAGATTTATGCAACCGATTGTTGCAGTTGAACGCCGCCACTTTGAAAGAGACGCTGGGCAATGCCAAGGAGGCCGTGTTCGACGAACTGACCGCACGAATAGCGGCGGCGAAGATGACGATGCTCTGCGGCGCCGGGGCTTCGCGCTTGGCGGCGGAAGATCTGAATATCAAGCTGATGCGGCAGGGGATCCACACGATTTGTTACCCCGATAATGAAATGTGGAAAATGTTCCTTGGTTATCTTGACCGGAACGATGTGTTGATTCTCTTTTCACACTCGGGGGAAACCGCCGAGATCGTCAATCTGGCGCAAGCGGCGCGCAAAAAAAACATATATGTTTCGGCGATAACCGGTTTTGAGGGCAGTTCCCTGGCGCGTCTGGCCGACAGCCTGTTTTTGACCGCCTGCGGCGGGGAGCATGCGATCCGCCTGGGAGCGATGCGGTCAAGAGCCGCCCAATTTGCAATCGTGGATTTAATTACGATCATCCTTAGCCTGCGCGATAAAAACCGCTCATGGAGCTATGTGAAGAAAAGTTATAAATTCGTCAAATGAGATTGGCATCTGGGCGCCGGGGCAGGCCGTGCTCGGCGCAGAGCGCGGCCCGAGTCGGTGCGGCCGCAACCATGCGGCCGGAGAGGAAATAATGATCAAAACCGCAAAACCGAAAGTTGGCATATTACTGATCGGTTGCCGCCGATTCCGGAAGTTGGGCGCCGATACCCGTCAGGGCGATTACGAAACCCGCAAGTCAAAATATGCGCAAAAGTTTCTAAAGCAGCTGGACGCCATTGTCGAGCCGGTTTTCCCCGGCGTGGTCTATGAGCGCGGCGAAGTCGATCGGGCGATCAGGGCGTTTTTGGAGGCAAAAGTCGATTGTGTGATCTGCTCCTTCCTTTCATGGAGCGAGGATTTTTCATGGATCGCGTTCCTGCGCGATATGTACGATCTCCCGTTGCTGCTCTATCTGCCGGTCCTTTCGAAAATGCCTTTCCGGAACACGCGCTCGGATGACGATTTTATGGAGTTTCTGGCGCAGGGCGGCCTGGTGGGGAGCCTGGAAGGTTCCGGTTCGATCGCCAGATTCGGGAAAAACATTGAAGTGGTGGTCGATGATTTCGCGGCAGCCGCCGGTCGGATCAGCGCGTTTGCCTGCGCCTCCCGGGCGCGCTCCAGGTTGCGGCGCGCGCGATTTGGTTTGGCCGCCAACTATAATGAAATCATGTGGTCGACGTATATCGACCCGTATGATATTTTTGCGAAGGTGGGCCCGGAACTCAATTTCATCAGCTATGCCAGGCTGAAGGCGGAAATCGAAGCCATTCCAAACGGTGCGGCGGCGGCCTATATGCGCGAACTCGCCGGCTTGTATGCCGTGGAAAAAGATGTGGACGAGCGTCTTTTCCTCGAATCCGCGCGCGCCTCGCTGGCTTTGGCGGCGCTGGCTGAAAAACTGGGCCTGGACGCGCTGGTTCTCAACGATGTCGACCACGAGCTTTTTAAAACCATCGGTCTCCGTCCGGGATTTTATCACCCCTCGTTCAATGCGCGCGAAGCGATCCTCGTTCCGGAAGGGGATCTGGGAGCGGGGACCATGGTATATGTGCTCAAGCAACTGACCGGGAAACACGTCAACTTTATCGAGCCGTTTCATGTCGAAAAAGCGGCGAACATCTTTGCCGCCGGCCATGCCGGGCCTAACGATCATACGGACGCGCGGTTCCGCAAGCTGGTGCGGGTTGCGCGCGATGTTCGCTTTGCCAAGACGTCGTTCAAGTATGCCGGCGCTCCTTTCGCCTGGTATCGCATCCCGCCCGGGAAAAAGACGATCGCGCATTTTTCCGAGATCGGCGGCAAGTATAAGATCGTCTGTTTTGTCGCCGAATCCCTGCCCGGCAAGCATAGCCTGTGCAGCTACTCGCATTCGGATTTCAGGCCGGAATGTCCGGTCACGCAGCTGTTCGAAAAGATTGTTGCCGTCGGCGCAACCCAGCATTTTGCAGTGGTCGAAGGCGATTGGCGCAAGGAACTGCAGCTTTTCGCCAAAATCAACGGATTCGAATGGCATGCGCCGGGCACATGAATGGACTCGGCCTGTTTCGTTGCGCAGCAGAGCCGCCACGGGATCGGAAGGCGGGTGTTGCCGGCAAAAACATCCGCCACCGGCTCGCGGTTATCGAACCCATAGTAACTGTCGGTAAAAAGCATAATCGAGGGGAAGATCGGCATGAGTTTCATGTTTAACCCGTATCCGTATGACGACCAGTCGGCCGTGAACTGTCCGGCCCTTTCCGCAAAGGCGATCGATGCGATCGTTGTCGGGCCGCGGAAAATCGCCTTGCATCTCGCCGATGCGATCGAACGCCGTTTGCAGTCCGGCAAAAAAAAGAGCTTCATCCTGGCGCTGGATGGCTATGTCGGCGTCGAATGGGAGCAGTGCGCCAACCTGGTGGCCCAGGCGCTTTCCGTTGCCGGGATAACGGCCGAAATTATCGATGTGGCGGCCGGCTATAAATCGGCGCGGGAACTTGACAAAATGCTGGCGGCCAATCTGCCGAACGACCGGGAGAAAGACCCGGTTTTGCTCTTTGGCAAATTGTTCGAGGGCGGCTTTGAAACCCTGTTTGAACGTGTCTGGTTGGCCCTGCTGAAAAAACGGCTCGGCGCGGTGCAAAAGCGGAGCGCCGGTAAGACGGCGATTATTCTGGGCGGCCCCGGCGCCGCCTTTCGTGAGTTGCGCCCGTTCGTCGATGCCATCGTTTACTTCGATATCACGCCCAAGCAGGCGATTCTCAGGATCAAGGACGGCCGTTTCAAGAATTTTGGCGACAGTCATGCGCGCCCCTTCAAGGCGATGATGCGCCGCTGCTATTATTACGATTTTGAGCTGACGATGCATCTGCGCGCCGAACTGGTCAAGGGCGATCTGATCGATTATTACATTGCCAGCGACAATCCGGAAACGATGAAGCTCGTGCCCAGGGAAGCATTTGCCGAAATCTGCGCGGCGCTCGTTAAATATCCGTTCCGCTGCAAGCCGGTCTATCTGGAGGGCGTTTGGGGCGGCCATTACATCAAGAAATTGAGGAAGCTTCCGGATGCAATGAAAAATTGCGCCTGGGTGTTCGATCTCATTCCGCTTGAGGTCAGCCTGCTGGTGCAGGCGGGCGCGCATCTGCTGGAAATCCCCTTCTTTACCTTTGTCAACAGGGAAGCTGTCCCGTTGATGGGCAAGGAATGCACCCGGACGTTTAACGGCTATTTCCCGATCCGTTTCAATTACGACGATTCGTATCACAGCAGCGGCAATATGTCCATCCAAGTGCATCCCGACAAAGCCTATGCGGCGCAGAATTTCAACGAGCATGGCCGGCAGGATGAAAGCTACTACATTGTTGCCACGGGCCATGGCGCCAGGACTTTTGTCGGATTGCAGGATGGCGCCGACGCGGCTGAATTCATTGCCGCGGCGAAAAAATCCGAAACTGATTGTAAGCCGGTCGATTATGAAAAGTACATCAACCACATCGAATCCAAGCCAGGCATTCAGGTCATGCTCCCGGCGGGCACGGTCCACTCCTCCGGCCGCAACCAGGTCATCCTCGAGATCGGCAGCCTGACGGTTGGTTCCTATACCTTCAAGCTGTACGATTACCTCCGGCAGGACCTCGATGGCATTCCGCGCCCCATCCATACCTATCACGGTGAAAAGGTGCTCCGGACGGAGCGCACCGGCGCCTGGGTCAGGGAAAACATCGTGCAAGGACCACGCCTGCTCCGCAAAGGCAAGGGCTGGGCGGAGTACGCTGTCGGCGAAAACCCGCTGCTTTATTTCGGGCTGTACCGCTATGAGTTCGAGAAGGAAATCGAAGGCGACACCAAGGGCGTCTTCCATGTTCTGACACTGGTTGACGGCGAAAAAGTCGCCGTTTTCGCCAAAAACAATCCGGAACGCCGCTATATCCAGAACTATCTTGACGTGGTCGTTGTCCCGGCAAACGTCGGCCCTTATGTCATCCGCAACCTTGGCAACCAGCCGGTCTGCGTGCATAAAACGCATTTAAAGAACAATTTCAGCGGATTAATATAATGAAGGCAGCAGGCGCCTCCGGCGAAGACCGCGGCAGCCGCCAGCCAACAGTCCTGGCGATCGATGCCGGCGGCACTTACTTCAAATCCGCCCTCGTTGCGGCAGGCGGCGGGATAATCGCGGGGTCCTTCCTGCAGACGCCGGCGTCTTTTTCCGGCTCGAAAGCGGAAGTCATCGGCGCTTATGAAAAAGTCTTTGACGCTTCGTTCGCATTCGCCCGCGCGCATGCGTTGCAAATAACCGGAGTTGGAATTTCGACGCCGGGCCCTTTTGACTATGCCGGAGGCATAAGCCTGATGGATCACAAGTTCCGGTCGATCAAGAACCTTCCCTTGCGGGAGGAGTTCGCCCGGCTGGCGTATTTTACCGAAAAAACTCCGGTTATCTTTCAGCAGGATGTGCATGCCTTCCTGGTTGGCGAGCACTGGGCCGGGGCCGTGCGGGGGGTAGCGAACGTCGCGGCCATTACCATCGGCACCGGGCTCGGTTTCGGCGTAATGCGGAATTCAGTCATCGTGGACAACGGCCGTGGCGGCCCCTGCGTTGCCGTTTTTAACCGGCCATTCGGCCAGGGAATTCTAGAGGATCGAATTTCGCGCCGGGGTTTTATCGCCCAATACGGCAAATATGCCGGGATTCCCGAATCCGGACTGGATGTGTATGCAATCTCCCAACGGGCTCGGGTGCAAAACGATCCGCTGGCGCGCAAGGTCTTTTACGAAGCCGGTAGGATCATGGCCGAGGAGCTGGCTGGAGTTTTTAAGGAATTCGCAATCGAAAACCTGGTTTTCGGCGGGCAGATTTCGAAATCATTCGATCTGTTCGGTCCCGCCTTCGCGGCGCGCCTGCGCGAGTTGGGCATGGCAATCAAAGCGGTACCGGGCGCCAATATCGACTTTTCGGCGTTGCTCGGCGCGGCGCAGAATGTTTTTGCAAAAGTTGCTTGAAGATCCCGGCGGTCACCGGGCGCATCAGCCCTTCCCGTTCTGTAAAAATTCCGCCAGGGCCTCCTGCCATGAGCGGATCGGAAAATCCAGGACGGACTGGATTTTGGCCGTGTCGAACCACGAGTTTTTGGGACGCAGGGCCGGGGCCGGAAATTCCTCGCTGGCGCAAGGCATGATTTTAACCGGCAAGCCTAGCTTTGCGGCAATCAGCCTGGCCACCTCGAAGCGCGAGGCGTACCCGGCGTTGGCAAAATGATAAAGCCCCTCGCGCCGGTCGCGGATCAGGATCGCGATGGCCCGCGCCATGTCGGCCGTCCAGGTTGGCGCGCCAATCTGGTCCGCAACTACCTTCAAGGCGGAGCTGCTCCGGGCGCGTTCCTGGATCTTGCTGATGAAGTTGGCGCCATGGCGGCCGTAGCTCCACTGTACCCGTATAATGGCGTGTGCGCAGGCGGATTGCTGAAGCGCCCGTTCGCCTTCCAGCTTGGACCGGCCGTAGGTGTTGATCGGGTTGGGTTGATCGGTTTCGACGTATGGCCTTGTTTGGCGGCCGTCAAAAACGAAATCGGTGGAGATATGGACGACAAATACATTGCGTTTTTTGGCCACCGCGCCCAGCGCGCCCACGGCCGTGCCGTTTACCGCCAGGGCGGTGTCGACCGATTTTTCGGCCTGGTCCACGTTCGTGAAGGCCGCGCAATTGACGACAACCTGTGCGCCGTCCAGGGCCTGCGCGAGGTGGCCGGCATTGGTCAAGTCGAATTCCGGGAGGTCCAGGACACGAATGGAATGCCCGGCCTGGGCCAGGGTGGTTGTCAAGTCCGAACCCAGCATGCCGCGTCCGCCGAGGATGGTAATCGATTGTGACATAAATTTATCCGTTCAGAGGTTATCGAAACCAGGCCAAAGGTTTTGACCTGCCTTTCGGAGATGCTGGTCGCCGTGTGCGGCGCCAACCTGAGTCGTCTGATGCTTTGAGCGCCGCAGACCGAACGCATCGCCACGGGGTGCTAAACTTTCGGCGGATTGCGCGCTACCAGGCTGTTGACGTAGGCCAGCGACTGGAACGTGCCGGCGTCGCTCCACCATCCGGACATGCGGTCGAAATGCAATTCGCCGCGTTTAATATAGGCGTTGTTGACATCGGTGATTTCCATCTCGCCGCGCGAGCTCGGTTTGCAGTTACGGATGATTTCGAAAACCTGGGCGTCATAAAAATAAATCCCGGTTACGGCGATGTTCGATTTCGGCTTCTTGGGCTTTTCCTCGATGGAAAGCACGCGGTCGCCGGCAACTTCCGCCACGCCGAAGCGCTCCGGATCGCTGACTTCCTTGCCGATGATTCTGGCGCCTTTGGCTTGGGCGCGGAAGGCGTCGGCATACGGCAGCAGGGCATCCTCGAAAATATTGTCGCCCAGAATGACGGCCATGGGAGCGCCGTGCGCAAAATTTTCGGCAAGACTCAAGGCCTGGGCGATGCCGCCGGCCTCGTCCTGGACCTTGTAGGTGAACCGGCAGTGAAAATCGCGGCCGGAGCCGAGGAGGTTGACCATGTCGCCCATGTGCTCCGTGCCGGTAACAATCAAGATCTCGTCGATGCCGGCGCCGATCAGTTTTTCGATCGGGCAATAGATCATGGGTTTATTCCCTACCGGCAGGAGATGCTTATTCGTGACCTTGGTCAACGGCATCAGCCGCGATCCTGTCCCGCCTGCGAGAACTATGCCTTTCAGCTTCATACTTTTCTCCGTTTTTATGCGGGCGCAGCCCGCAACCTAAAGAAATCAACCACGAATTTCCGACCCTGCCGATGCTGAAATAAATACAACTGTAACCGATGAAGTCATTCCATGCCAGCCGGTTTCGGTCAATAGGTGAAATCCCGGCCAATATCGCGGAAACGCGGATTGCGCTGGTCTTTTGCAGACAAAATCGGCTGCGTTGTCGGCCAGGGAATAGCCAGGTCCGGATCATTCCAGATGATCCCTTTTTCGCCATGAGGATAGTAATAATCGGTGCAATAGTACAGAAATTCGGCCGCTTCGCTGAGCACGCAAAAACCATGGGCACAGCCGGTGGGCGCATAAAGCTGCTTTTTATTGCCGGCCGACAGGACCTCGCTGATCCAACGGCCGAAGGTCGGCGAGCCAAAGCGGATATCGACGACAACATCCAAGACCTCGCCCCGGAGCACGCGGACTAATTTTCCCTGCGGGTGCCCGACCTGGTAATGTAACCCGCGCAGAGTGTGGCGGACGGATTGAGAATGGTTGCTCTGGACAAAATCCACGTTTATGCCATGTTCCGCGAAAGCATCCTTCCGGTAGGTTTCCATGAAAAACCCGCGAGGATCCTCGAACACCTTGGGCTCGATAAGCAATACGTCCGGAATGGCGGTAGGGGTAAAGCGCATATTATGCAAGGCCATGTGATTTAATGCCAATTATATTCAGAATAAAAATTACCGCCTGTTCCAATCCCGTCGCATGGCGGTGGAATGCCGCGGCTACATGTAGCCGCCCGGATCTGTCGTGGCGTTCGATAAAGAAGCATCCTTTGCCCGCCGGTTTCTCCGACAGGCAGTAATTCGATAAACCCGTTCCGGTAAGATCAGGACGATAAACGCAGGACAATATATTGCCGGCATACCTGAAACGCAACTATTTTTCGGTCATGACCCAGACTCCTTCCCAGGCTGCCGGCGCTTCGGCCTGCAATGTCTGGCACTTTCGCAGGTAGGCGGCGGCGGCGGGATCCTTTTCGCGGAGCGGCTCGAAATGCGCAATGGCTTCGGCGAACTGACCCCGATAAAATGCGTTTAATCCCCGGGCAAATTGGTCAAAATCGCCGGCGTGCGCCGCAAAAGTTTCCGGGCTCATGGGCTCGAATACCCTGACCGGCGTTTTGCGTCCGACCACGGACACGCGCGAAATTTCGCGGGCGGCAAAGGTTTGGCCCATGGCGGTGCGGGTGGCTTCCGAAATCATGCTGTAGGTGCCGAACTGTTTGTTGATTCCCTCCAGCCGCGAGGCCAGGTTGGCGGCGTCGCCCAGGATGGTGTAGTTGAAGCGGTTGCGCGAACCCATGTTGCCTACCACCACCGGCCCCGTATTGAGCCCGACGCGCATGTACAGGTCCTTGCCGATGCGCGCGTGGATGGCGGGCCGCATCTCAGCCAGCGCCGCCTGGCAGCGCAGGGTGGCGCGCACGGCGCGCACGGCGTGATCGTCCTGCGCCAGGGGCGCGTTCCAGAAGGCGATGATCGCATCGCCTTCATACTTGTCCACCGTGCCGCCCTCGTCCTGGATAATGTCCGTCATGGCGGTTAAATACTCGTTGAGCAAAGCGGTCAATTCCTGGGGATTAAGACCCTCGGAAATCGTGGTGAAGCCCTGCAAGTCGGAGAAGAAAATCGAAAGCGTGCGCTGTTCCCCGCCCAGTTGCAGGCGCTCGGGATGCTGGACGATCTGTTCGATCACGTCCTCGCTCAGGTATTGTTTGAATGCGCCGCGGATGAAGCGTTTTTGCCGCCCTTCGGTGGCATAATTTGCCAGCACGGCGCTTACGAGCGCAAAAGTGGTTGCCGCTTCCAGGACCAGAAACGGCAGCCAGAATCCCAGGAGATAAGCGCCCACGCACAGGATCATGGGAATGGGCAAGGCTACCGCAAAAGCGATGGTCGTATCGCGGGCATTGCGGCAATAGAGCGTTGTCAGACTCCAAAACAATCCCAACAGGAGTGTCAGGGCGGCGGTTGCCGGCCAGGGCGCATCCCGGAGCGGATCCATGGCCAAGAGGTTGTCGAGCAGGGTGGCGTGCAGTTCCACGCCGGTATAAATGCGACTGACCGGCGCCGGCCGCAGGTCAAGGAGTCCCGGAGCGTTGCAGCCTACAAACACGTAACAGTCCTTGAAGGCCTTGGTGTCCGTGATGGGCGGTGTCTCGCCGGCCTGGAGTTTCAATTCCGATTGGATCACGGCCGCGGCGCTGTAGCGCCGGTGGGTCTCCGACTTCCCGCGGAAATGCAGGATCGTTTTGCCGCGCCGGTCGAGCGGAATCCGGCGCACGCCGATGTTCATCCAGTAAGGCTCGATGGAAAGTGTTTCGTTGCCGGCCGCGGCCAGGTAGGCGGCCAGGCCGAGCGTCGGCACGACCTGCCGGTCGAACACGGCAAACAGCGGCAGGCGTCGAAAAATGGCATCCGAGTCTGGGCGGGCTTCGACATTACCCAGCAGGGTGGCATTGGTGGCGACTTCCGGAATCGGGAACGTGGCCTGCGGCATGACGAGGCGATTGTGACCGTCAGTGGCCAGCCAAGTTTGCAGATTCTTGATTTTTACGGGAGAAGCCGGCAGATTTGTCGGCCAGGTTGTTGTCCGTCCGGTTTCGCGTCCGAGAAAGATGGTGTTGACAAAGCCCGTTGTCTGGGCGATTGCCGCGCCGAAGGTGGCGTCGTCTTCAACCTGATAGGCGGAAGGTTCGGTATAGAGCATGTCGAAGGCGACGGCCTTGGCGCCCTGGCGGCGGCAGAATTCGAGGATGGGAGCATAAACCGTACGGGGCCAGGGCCAGCGCAAAGCCATTTCCTTGTTGACCCAATCGAGGCTTTGCTGGTCGATGAAGATCAGGCGGATTTTGTCGGTGTAGGGGCTGGGTTTCGCCAGTGTGGCAACGCGCCAGTCCCAAGTTTTGGCTTCAATCCGGTCCAGCGCGCCAAAAGCCCATAAGCCCAGGGCCAGGCCGGTGGCCGCCAGGCCGATCGCTAATCCATGGTATATCTTGCTTGGCATTTGCACCTCAAACATCCGGAGCCGTTGAAAAAAACATTCCTTTTGTACTAGGCGTTCCTTTCTTGTGTTTCGGCGGGTGTAGCTCGTTTCGGAATGCTATGATAGGCCGGCGCCGGCCGGCGATCAAGTTTTTGCATGGCTTTACAGGAAGGAGAAAGGGGTCCCTTTCAGTTTCAATTCCGCAACCATCTGGCGGATTTCGCTGCGCAATTCGTTGTTCAAGGGTGCGCCCTTGTCTTTGCGTTCCTGCCAAACCAGGTATTCCTTTTCGCCGGCCGTATAGATGCGCTTGGCTCCCGGCATTTTTCTGGACGCGCGCAAAGCCCGCAAAATATTGCCGGTGGTCTTCTTGAAATCAGCCAGATCGGTAAAGGCGTCGATGTTGATGGCAATGAAAAAGTGTCCCAGGTTGTAAGTGGTTTTGCGGCCGTCTTTATATCCCAGCAGCATTTTAAGATAGCTGCCCTGTTGCAGGGCCGCCGAAAGAATCTCGACGACGGCGGCATAACCGTAACCTTTATATCCCGCCGTTTCTTCGCCCACGCCGCCCAAGGGTGTCAGCGCCGCCGTGCCGGCCACCAAGTCCTTGAGGATCTGGTTGGCATCGGTCTTGGATTGGCCCTTGGCATCGATGACCCAGCCGGACGGCACCTTCTTGTTGGCTTTGGCATAGACTTCGATTTTGCCGCGCTGGGTTACGGAAGTGGCGCAATCGAGCAGGAAAGGAAATTTTTCGTCGGTCGGCATGGCAAAAGTGAAGGGGTTGGTGCCCAGCATGTTTTCCACGCCAAAGGTCGGGGCAATTGAAGGCCGGGCGTTGGTGCCGGTAATGCCGATCATGCCGTTGGCCACCGCCATCAGCGGATAATAGCCGGCAATGCCGTAATGATTGGAATTGCGGACCGCCACCATGCCCAACCCGTATTTTTTGGCCTTATCGATCGCCATTTGCATGGACCGATGGGCGATCACCTGGCCCATGCCGTTGTGACCGTCAACTACCGCCGTGGCCGGTCCCTTGCGAACCACTTCAAAACGCGTGACCGGATCGATAATTCCTTCCCGGATGCGGTCGTAATAGATCGTTTTCAGCCGATTGATGCCGTGCGAGTCTATTCCCCGTTTGTCGGCGGCAATCAAGACATTGGCGCAGATGGCTGCATCCGCCGCCGGCACGCCCAAGCCGCAAAATACCTTGGCCATGAACTTTTCCAGCGCGTTGAATTTAACCCAGACTATTTTTTGATTGGATGCCATCGTGTGCCTTTCTTGTCGGTTAATGAATTTCAAACCGCACGGCGGTTGAGCGCCGTGGCTTCAGGACCCGGATATAATGCTTGTGGCCGCCCCGTTCCGCTGGGACGTTCGATACAGTCGCAGCCAATGACCGTTGAATTCATGCTCCAGCCAATATATCCTCAAAAAACACCGGGATCGATATCAAAATCATTCCCGCGCAATGGTGCCGCCGCCAAGAACAAGGTCGTCCTGGTAAAAGACAACAGCCTGGCCGGGGGCGATTGCCATCTGAGGCCGATTGAACGTGACGGCGACAGTTTTTCCTTCGGCGTCAACGGGTGTTACGGTTGCATCGGCCGGCTTGTGTTGCTGGCGGATTTTTGCCTGAACCTGCAGCGGCGCGCGCAGGGTGTCGAAGGCAATCCAATTTACGCCTGTGGCCTGCAGGCGGTCGCCAAAAAGATCGGCGTACGGTCCAACCGTGATTGTGTTGCCGGGTCCATTAATCTGCACGACAAACACCGGCTCTTTTGTGCCGCTCAGTCCCAGCCCTTTGCGCTGGCCGATGGTATAATAAATAATACCCCGGTGTTCGCCAAGCACGCGGCCTGTCCGGTCGACAATCGGTCCCGGCCGGACCGATTCGCCCTTGAATAACGCGCCGTAATGCTTGCATTCGATGAAATCCTGGCTTTCCGGTTGGGTGGCGAGATGTTCAAAGCCCAGTTCGCAGGCCAATGCTTTTACCTCGGTTTTTTTTAACGTCCCCAGAGGGAAAACAAGGTTGCGCAATTGTTCCTGGTTCAAGTGATACAGGAAGTACGACTGGTCCTTTGTGGCATCGAGTCCGCGTTTCAGCAGATAGCGGGCGGGGCCGGCGCCTTCCATAACCTCGACCCGCGCGTAATGGCCGGTGGCAAAGCGATCGAATGCCAGGCCAGCGGCGCGAGCTCTGTCCAACAGCAGGCCGAACTTGAGCTTCCAGTTGCACATGACGCAGGGATTGGGCGTGTGCCCGGCGAGGTATTCGCTGCGAAAATAATCCAAGACCCACCGCCGGTATTCCGCGGCCAGCGGAATGGTAACGTGCCGGATGCCCAGTCGCTTGGTCAGCGCGCGGATTTTTTCCAGGTCCTGCGCTTCACCCGGTCCATAGCACCCCGAGCGGAGCTCTTCGGCGGGAATGTCAACTGAGCCGTCCCAGACTTGCATGGTGACGCCGACGACGTCGAATCCCTGGCGTTGCAGCAGGCAAGCCGCCATGGTGGAATCCACGCCGCCGCTCATGCCGACGACGATGGTGATGGGATGGTCCGTAGTCACAAACAAATTGCCTTATCCTTTCCGCGGTTCTTCCAGCGTTTTCAGCAGGGCGCAGTTTCCACAACGGGAGCGATCGGTCAAGCAAAAGTCGTGGAAAATCTGGGTCAAACCTTGCTGGCGCAGGCCGCACCGGTAAAGATTCGGGTTGTGATCGGGGCCCAGCAGGTTGTGGGCCGTTTGACGGATGATCTGGTTGTCGTCTTCAGACGGCAGGCCGCGCAAAAATTCCGGGCGCATTACCGGCCGGTTGCCCAATGCCGCAAGAAAAGGCACGCACACATTGGAGAAGATGGCCGCGATGCGGTTCGCCCCCGCCAGCGCGATGGTCGCCGACTGCAGTTTGCCGGCAAAAGACAACCGGCGCTGCCAGTAGGTTTCGGCTTCCGGCTGGAAGAAAGCCTCGATTTTTCGAAAACACTCGTCCGGCGCGGCGATGTTCAGCCTATTCAGCGACTGGGTCAGGTTGTCTTTGCGGGCAAACAGGATGGCGGCAAGCATCAGGCGGCGTTGGGGATGGTTATGCGGACGCAGGCCGCTCAGTTTCCACGCCTTGCGACGCAAGGCGCGCGCGTTCCAGGCGGCCTGGCGCTTCCACCAGTGATCCCACAATTGACGGACAAAAACCCTGGTTTCCGCGTCCCAGCGCGCGGGGGCCTGCGCCGGCAGCAGGCCGGCCACGCCCATCAGGAGCGCATAAGCTTTCAGGGCATTGCCGTCGGATGACTTGCGCAGGGTTTCCAGGGGCAGTTGTTCGGCCAGGTACCGGAAGGGCGCGCGGTTGGTTTTATATCCCAACGCGGTCATGATTTCTTCATACAGAACCTGGTCGGGCGTTTTTGACGAAAAAGCGGCGGCCATGCGCGCGGCTTTGCCTTGCAGGCGCTCTGCACCGGCGGACTCAAGCAGGCCGGCCACCCGGTCCGGATCCCATGTTTTCAAGATTCGCGAACAGGGGGTGATCGGATCGCGGACAGTGTAAGGATAGGCGGCAAGGTCAAGGCATTCGAACGAAAAAAACGGATTGGCCGCCAGACTTTCTTTCAGCGCAATCTGGATGGCGCCAGCGGGAAGGCTGGCGCCTGGTATGGCGCCGGGAAAATAGGTCACATGCACAACAACGTTGGCGTAGGCTGGGTTGTGGCTATGCCCATGCCTTTGCCAGTCCGAGGGGTGGACGTGGATTTCGATGTCACCCGCCAGGCGGCGCCGCCCTGGCCCCACGCAAAGCACGGCGTCGATGAAATCCGGACCATCTTCCAGGTTCCATTGACCGGGATGTTCGACGATTACCGCCTCGCCTTTTTCGGTTTGCAGCGTGCCGGGACGTAAAGCGGCATCGAACCATACGCATTGCAGATGGCGTTCCGTGTACGCGAAGCCCTTGTCCGCCGCCAGGGCGCCCGGTTCGGCCACCCCGACTTTCCAAGAAGTCGGGTCCGGCCAGAGGCGAGAGTATCCTGCTTTGGGAGCCAAAGGCTGGTTTTTCGAATAGGTGCGCATGAATGCCTCCCGGTTGCAGCGCTTCTTGCACCGTGTCCCGTGTCGGTTTTCAGGCAAGAAGCTTAATATAGAGAAGCAATAACCGGCCGTGGCGTCCAATGGGCGCCACGCGTTCACATAGGCCGGCCTTGTGCTTCCATTCCGGTATAGGCAAGGTTACGGGCGCTTCTTTCCCTGAATTTCACGAGCACGGAACGCTTTACAGTTGCAAGTTTTTGACAGTATAGCCCTTTTTTGGAATTGATCAACATACTGGATGACGGTAGAGTTGATTTTGAATTTCCGGGAGTCTGGTAATTCACCGGGCTTTTTGTTGTGCGTCGCGGCGAGCCATGATTAAAGTTGAACATCTTACCAAACGATTTTCCTCGGTCGTGGCCGTGGACGACATTTCGTTCGAGGTGTTGCGCGGCGAGGTTGTCGGTTTTCTCGGGCCGAACGGCGCCGGCAAGACGACGCTGATGCGTCTCCTGGCCACCTATCTGGCGCCAACGAAAGGCCGGATTTTTATTGACGGACTGGATATTTATTTGCATTCCCTGGATGTGCGGCAGCGCATTGGTTATCTGCCGGAAAATGCGCCGATTTATCCGGAAATGCGGGTGGATGAATATCTTTCATTCCGGGCGAAACTCAAGGGCATTCCGCGCCGGAAACGCCGCGAGCGCATGGAGGAAGTTAAGGTCCTTTGCGGACTCAAGGACGTGGAACGGCGGATCGTCGGCCAGCTTTCGAAGGGCTATGGCCAGCGCCTGGCGCTGGCGGACAGTCTGATCCACAGTCCCGAACTGCTGATTCTGGATGAGCCCATGATCGGGCTCGATCCGAACCAGGTGCGTGCCGTGCGCGAGTTGCTCGGCACCCTGGGGCGTCGGGTCACTGTCGTATTGGCGACCCATTCGCTGGCGGAGGCGGAAGCCATTTGCCAGCGGGTGTTTATTATGAATCACGGACGCATTGTGGCGTCCGATTCGCCCGAGAGTCTGGCAAGCCAGTTGCGCGGCAATATCAACGTGGTGATTGAGATTGCGGGGCCGCAGGAAGAAGTGCTCGAACGGTTCCGTGGCGTGCAGGGTGTCTTGACTGTTCGGCCGGTGGGGCCGGCGGCCAGCGGCCTGGGGCATGGGGCGGATCTGTGGCGCCGGTATCGGCTTGTGTGCCGTCCCGGTGCGGATATCCGGCCGGCGTTGTTCGGGGTCGCCGCCGCGCAGGGTTGGCCGTTGCGTGAGTTGAGCCAGGAGCTGCTTGCGTTGGAAGATGTCTTTGTCGAATTAACCGCGTCTGCGGGGCGGAGATAAAACTGTGGCTAATATTGTAACCTTGTTAAAACGCCAATTGCGGGCTTTTTTTTACACGCCCATGGCCTATGTGGTCATGGTGGTGTTTCTAGTGGTGACGGGCTTGAGTTTCTGCCAGCCCCTCGTCCATCATTTGGGTGAACAGATCGGCATAGGTGAAATCCTTTTCGGCGCGCCGTTCTTCTGGGTGGCGGTGCTGGCGCTCATAGCGCTGATCACCATGTCGTTATTTGCCGAGGAGCGCCGGACCGGCACGCTGGAAATGCTGCTGACTGTGCCGGTGACGGATCTGCAGGTTGTGCTGGGCAAATATGCCGGCGCATTTGTGTTTTTCCTGCTGGCGACCATGCCCACGGCGGCATATTTCATTATGCTAAAAGCCGTGGCGCCCGGCATGGCGGACTTGGAATGGACGCCGATCCTTACCGGTTACCTGGGCCTGTGGCTCATCGGCAGCTGTTTCATTGCCATCGGCATGTTTGTCTCGGCCCTGACGCGCAGCCAGGTTGTGGCCGCCGTGGGGTGTTTCGTTGCGGTCAGCATTCTGTTCTTTGTGGATACCGTGCGCCTGGTGCTGCCCGGCGCGGCGGTACAGGATGCGCTGGAGTACCTTTCGAGTACCCAGCATATTCAGGATTTTGCCCGGGGCATTGTGGATACGCGGCCAGTAGTGTTCTATCTTTCTCTGGCCGTGTTCTTTGTGTTTGCCACGGTCAAGGCGATCGAAGCGCGGCAGTGGAAGTAACCATGAGACAAAAGTTTGCATTCAAACGGTGGCTGACGGGGTTGAACGTCTGGGTCTCGATCGGGCTGGCGGCGCTCCTCGTGCTCATGGTGAATTACATTGCCAGTCAGCATGCCGCGCGCTTCGATGTCAGCCGCACGCGGCATTATGCCCTGACGGCGGCAACCAGGAGCTTTCTGGATCAATTGGCGACGGATATCCGGGTAGTTGTTTATATGAGCAGCGAGCAGGAGCTCTATCGCGACGTGCACAGCCTGATGCGGGACTATGCGTGCGCATCGGCGCGCTTGCATGTGGAATATGTGGATCCCCATCGCGACATGGTCCGCAGCAAGGAGTTGGCCCTGCAATACGATTTGCGCGAGCCGAACGTGATTGTGCTCGATTCCGGAAGCCGGCGCCGAATCGTGCCGGTGGCAGATTTGGCCGACTACGATTACACGCCGACGCTTGCCGGCCGTGCCAGGATCCTGCGCCGGTTTTACGGCGAGCAGGCGCTTTCCACTGCGATTCAGGGTCTTTTGCAGGACCGCAAGCCCGTCGTTTATTTTTTAACCGGGCATGGGGAGCGCCAGACGGATAATTTCGATCCCTATACGGGATATACGATCATTGCCCGAACCATGGAAAAGAACAACCTGGAAGTCAAGCCGCTGAGTTTCAGCGGCGTCAATGCCGTTCCCAGCGATGCGGCAGCCCTGATCGTTGCGGGACCGACCAAGCGTTTGACCCATCTGGAAGTCGAAATGATCAAGGCTTACCTTAACAACCACGGCCGTTTGTTCTTATTGTTGGATCCCGGCATGGATTCCGGGCTGGAAGAAATGCTCGAGCTCTGGGGCGTGCGCCTGGGATCGGATCGCGTGGTGAGCTCAGCCACGGCGGGCCGGCAATTGCTGGTGACATCCTATGGAGAGCATCCCATTACCGCGCGCCTGAAAAATATAACCACTATTTTCACCATGCCCCGGTCGGTGCAGCCGCTTGTGGGAACCAACAGTGCGGCGGATAAGCCGGCGGACAGGTCGGCCGACAAGCCGCGCGTCTCCATCCTGGCCTCGAGCAGCGACCAGGGCTGGTCGGAACTTTCCGTCAAACAAAATCCGCCGAAATTCGATCCCGGGGTGGACCAGCGTGGGCCGGTGCCGGTGGCGGTGGCGATTGAAAAGGGATTGGTATCCGGGGTGGACGTGGAACTCCAACCGACGCGTTTGGTGATTGTTGGCGATTCGGTTCTGGTTGCCAACGGGGCCTTGCTGGGCGGGTATAATTCCGATTTTTTCATGAATGCCTTGAATTGGTTGCTGGAACGCAAAGAGACGCTCGCGATCGCGTCGCGCGAGCCGACGATCGTCCAGGTGGCCCTGGATCGCGGCCACCTGCGGCGGCTTTCGGTGCTTGCGGTGGCCGGTATTCCGGGGGTCGTGGTGCTGCTGGGTCTGATGGTCTGGGTCCATCGGCGGAAATAGAGCTGAATGACAAGCCGGGCGTTGCCGCCGGGCGCGGATGAGAATGGCCCTGCTTTGCAGGGAATGATAAAAAAGCCATGCATGGACGAACCACATTTTTTCTGCTGGTCCTGGCTTTACTCCTGGGCGCATTCATTGCCATCGTGGAGTGGGGCGGTAAGGACGAGGACGGGCAGGATCGTCCGAATATGCGGCTTTTGAATATTGAGCCCGAAAATATTACCTATTGGTCTTTTTCCCGGGACAATCTGTTCGTGGCGTGCGCTAACGAGCAGGGACAGTGGTTCATTCACAAGCCGGTGGAGGCGCGGGCCGACGGCATTAAGCTCAATCACATGCTGGCCGTGATCGCAAAATTGCCCCGCGGCGAAATCGTGACCGCCGACCAGCGCGAAAGCCGTTCGCTCTTCCTGGATGATTACGGGTTGGGCAAGCCCATGGCCCGCATGGTTCTGGGAGATGCGGAGCATCGCTATACGCTTGCAGTCGGCGGCCTGTCGCCGATGAAGGATGCGGTCTATGTGCAGGTGGATAATTCAGCCGATGTCATTACCACCTCGACGAATCTCCTGGAAATCATTCCCCGCGCGGCGGCCGATTTGCGCGATCCGCGCCTTCTGGCCGGCGCGCCTGCCTATGTGAAAGGTTTTGCAATCAAGCAGTTGGGCGGGCCGCTCATTGAAATTATCCGGGAAGGCACCGAGTGGATCATCCATAAGCCGGTTGTGGCCCGCGCCGACTGGTTCAAGGTTTCCAGCCTGCTGGAGCAACTCTTCAATCTTCAGATCCAGGAATTTGTGGCCGAGCGCATGGCCGATCCGGCCATCTATGGATTGAGCGATGACGAGATGGTCCTGCAGTTCGCCATCTGGAAAGATGAGGAAAAGAACGGACTTAAGCTTTGTTTTGGCAATCGGACCAACGAAAAGGGCGATTTGATCTACACGGCTTATCGCGGAACCGGCTCGGTGTTTGCCGTTCGGAAAGATCAGGTTGACGCCTTGAAAGTGGGCATCGGCGATTTGCGGGATTCACGGCTATATTTTATGGCGGCCGATGCCGTCACCCGCATCCGGCTCGAGGAAGGTGAAAAGGCGTTACAGCTTCAGAAAGCCGCGTCCGGCGAATGGCAGGTGGCCGAGCCCGCGCAGTGGAAGGCGGATACCCGCATTGTGGAAGAGCTGATCAACCGCCTGAATGCCCTGCGTATCGAGGGGTTCGTGAACGGCACCAATCTCACGGAGCTGGGTTTGGATTCGCCTGCCCGTGTGATTCGCCTGGACGATGCGGTGCCGGTTGCCGATGCCGCCACGCAGGGAGTGGCCGGCGTGACGGCCTATGCCGTCCAGACGGTGGGGAGTATGCCTGCCGGCCGGACGCTGGCGCTGAGCCGGCCGCTGCCGGGCAAAGAGTATATATATGCCAAGTTTGCCGACGAGGACCAGGTTTACCAGCTCTCGGTGGCGGCGGCGGTTACCCTGGCGATGGATCCGATCGCGTATCGCGACAGTGTGGTGCTGTCCCTGGATCCGGCGGCCGTTACAAAGATCACGCTCCAAAAGAAGGATGTTGAACAGGTTGTGACAAGGGAAGGGACCGGAGCTTGGGTTCCGGTTGCACCCTGTGTCGGGCCGGTTAACTTGGCGGCGATCACAACCCTGCTGGAAAGGATGACGACTTTGCGCGCCGTGCGCTTCGAGCGCTCGGAACATAACGATCTCGGAATTTATGGGTTGAAAGACCCGCGCGCTTCGTTAACCTTCATCCTGAGCGGACAGGAAAGTATCCGGAAAACCATTGTTATTGGCGAAGCTTCCGAGGATTCGGGAGTGTATGCAAAAGTTAAGGGACAGGAAGTGGTATTCATTCTTCCCAAGGCTTTGGCGGACCAGCTTTTACAGGATATAACCAGGTGATGCTATGATGCTGCGCAAAATCAAGTATGGCGCGTTTATTGTTTTTGTTGTGACGCTCGTGGCCGTGCTCTATTTAAGCCTTATCGGCCTGCCGGATGTGCTGGCGCGGAAGATTGAAAAGCGGCTGCAGTTCAGCGGTTTGGTGGTCACGCTGGCGAAGGTGAAACTTGGGGTTTGCGAGGGTATCATCGCGACCAATGTCCGCTGTCACCGCAAGGGCGATATCGGCGTTCCCTTGCTCGATGCCGAAAAAATCGTTCTGAACTTCCATCCCATGTCCTGGCTAAGGGGCAAAAGCGGCGTTTCCGGCGTGCTGGTCAAGAACGGGATCGTTTCCGTGCCGTACCAAGGAGAGTCAACCAATGGCGTTACAAACCGGATGGAGCGGTTTGAGATGCGGGTGTTGGCGGCGCGCGTAACTTGGGATGAAAGCGCTTCGCGATTGCGGGTGGAGGAATATGCCGCCCGGATGCCCGGGATCAAGCTGACCGGGAGGGGCGAACTGGTTTTGCCGCGCGAGAACGGTGGCGGGGCGCCGAAAAGTCCTGCGCCGGCGGGCCCGGCGCAAACCAATGTCGAAAATAAACGCGAAGTTCGCCTGATCAATTTGTTGAAAGCATGGGGGCAATGCGGTTTTAGTACGAACGGCAGCGGCGTCGTGACTGTCGATGTGACCTCTTTCCTCAATCCCGCCGACATGAGCACGTTGGATGTTCAAGTTCAGGCGGATGCGCGGCACACCTGTTATCGGAAAACGGTGCTCGGCGCCTGGGGCCTCAAGATGCATATGAGAGGCTCAAGCGGCGAAGGCGTTCTGGATTTGATCGATGCCGATCTCGAGGGAACTCGTGTGGCCAAGGTCAATGCCCAGTTTAATTTTGACGAGCAAAAACTCAATCTCCAATCGTTGGATGCCGCGATCGGTAAAAATAATTGGAACGGCCCGCTGCATCTCTCCGCCGAGTATGACTGGAAAACCAGACAATGCCGGGGTGCAATGACGAGCGCCTTTAATCCCAATGCCCTGTTACCCATGTTGAATGCCTTGCAGGTACCCCAAACGTTCGTGATCGAGTGGTTCCAGTTCGAAGGCCAGCCGCCGACCACGAAGGCCGATTTTAATTTCAGGGTGGGAACCAATTGGCTTTTCCACTTGACGGGCCGCGCCCAGGGGGACAGTTGCCAGTACAATGGCGTCACCAACCTGCTGATGAAATCCGATCTGGTTCTCGATTTCTCTTCCACGAACGCGTCGATGACGCTGACGCCTCTGCTGGTGGTGCGCGAGGAAGGCACGGTCCAGGGAGGCGCGTATCTTGATTTTAACAAGGAGACGGTCGGGTTCAATGGCATTTCCACTGCGGATCCGCAAGCCGTGGCCAAGATGCTCGCCCCGTTTATCGAGAACGTGGTTGGCCAATTTCGGTTTGCGGGGCCCACCAAGGTGGCCGCCTGGGGAATCGCCGGCTACAAGGACGTGGCTAAAAACAAATTAGACATCGAGATCGACTGTCAACGTTCCGGCTGGAACAAGCTGATCATGGATCATTGTTCCCTGAACCTGCATGTGGTGGAAGATTCCGTGTATATCAATGATGTGCAGGCCGATTTTTGCCGGGGGCTTGTGCGCGGGTCGGGCGCGGTGTATCCCGTTCTGAATTCGTCCAATCTGCGCTATCAGCTCCAGGGCAATATGCATGATGTTAATTTTCAAACGCTGACACGCACCCTGACCGGGCGCGATTCGGACCAGTACCGCGGCTATCTCGCGGGGGACTTGGAACTCGAAGGCTTTGTAGACGATCCAGATGGGAAGACCGCTGCAGGACATGGGAGGATCGTGATCAGCTCCGGCCGCCTTTTCCAATATCCATTGTTTGGGGGGCTGACCGAGTTTATGGGGCATATTGTGCCGGGCCTGAGCCTGGTCGTGCGCCAGACCGACGCAAGCGCGTCATTTGTAATCAAGGACGGCAAGATCCACTCGGATGATATTACCATCGAGGGCGAGGTTATCACGCTGACCTGCAAGGGCGATTATCGTTTGAATGGCGAACTTGACTTTGCCGTGCAGGTCAAACTGCTTAAAAAGAACACCCTGGTGGGCGGCCTTCTACAGATTGCCATGATGCCTGTTACCAAGATCCTGGAATTCCGTCTGACGGGAACAGTCAAAAAGCCACACTGGCGTCCGGCCTACCTGCCCAAGGAAATGTTCCTTATCTTCGACTGATGCCGTCCGCGCACCGGCCGCGGCCAGCCGCCGTTCAGGCCAGCGGCGCCGATCCGGTCTTGCGCCATTGCCCGCGCGTGAAATCGGGAAATGGCAACGACAGGCTGTCCAGGGCCACGGAAATGGCGGAAAGCGCCACCGGCGCGCTCCAGGCGGCGGCGTCATAGACGTTCGTATCCGGCGGCAATCCCCGACGGAAGGCCTGCACCAGCCGGTAGTTCATGATATAATCCATGCCGCCGTGTCCGCCAAGTTTGAGAGCCATGGCCCCCAGCTTTTTCCAGAGCGGATGCTCGTATTTTTCCTCGACCGTTTCGTAAGAAGCCCAATCATGCTTCTTCTGGCCGTCGAAAAAGATGCGGGGCGGATAATCGCTGAACGCTCCCTTGGTGCCCTGCAGCATGTTGATCCGGCTGTAGAGCCGGGGGGTGACAACGTCGTGCTGCAACAAGATTGTGCGTCCGTTGACGGTCCGGATCAGCGAGGTGTTCATGTCGCCGCAAGTGTACTTTTCCCGGCGCCTGGGGTCGCCGGCGGGCAGCTTGGCGTCGCGGTATTCCGTCAGTGACGCTTCCCGGCTGCTCATCGAAACCAGCCGGGCGAAACAGTCGCCGTGATGGATGCCCATATACCAGGCCACCGGCCCCAGCCCATGGGTGGGATAGAGGTTGGCGTTGCGCGTCTGGTGCGGATCGCGCCGCCAGAGCCCCTCGCCTTTCGAAGACAATAGTGTGGAGCGCAGGTCGTGAATATAGGCCGCCTCGCCGTGGGTTATCGTCCCAAAGCGCCCATGCCGGACCATGTTCAGCAACGTCAATTCCGGTTTGCCGTAGCAGCAGTTTTCCAGAAAAACGCAGTGCCGGCGGGTGCGTTCGGAAACATTCACCAGGCGCCAGCAGTTGGCCAGGGTTGTCGCGGCCGGAACTTCGACGGCGGCATGTTTGCCGCATTCCATGGCCAGGAGCGCTTGCGGCACATGCATTTCCCAGGGCGAACAGATATAGACCAAATCGACGTCCGGCCGTTTGCACACGCTCTGCCAATCCTTCTCCAGGACTGGCGCCCGAAATCCGGCCTTCATTACCTTTTCCTTGGCCATGAGCATCCGTTCGGCGTTTATATCGAAGACGGCGGTGATCCGAGCCCCTTTAACCGCCAGTACTTCATTTAACTGGCTCAGGCCGCGGCCGCCCACCCCGATGAATCCGAACCGAACCAGATTGCGCTTTTCAAACGGCACGTTCATCATGGTCTTGCCCTGTGCCGGCGGGATCTTCGTGACATATGCCAGCGCCTCTTTCGCGCTATTGAAAATTTCGTTTGTTTTCATGATTTTCAATGGTCCATTTATTTTGTTTCGAACAGCATTGCTTGGCCGGCTTCGTAATTTCCTCTTTTTAGCCAATTTGTCAAGACATCCGCGACACCGCCGAGTACGATGCTGGACAATCGGGCGGCATCCGCGCGGTTGGCAAAAGGACTGACGAATTTTGGATTGACCGGCGAGCAGTTAACGACGTTGAGGAAAGAAGATAAGCGGAAAACAGGGGTGGTTAAGTCGTCAAACGTGTGTTGGGGCTGATTGGATCGCAACGCGCCTGGCGATGGGGCATCGGACATCAGTGTCCAAAGCAGCCGGGCTTGTTGAATGCGGCAGGGATCCCGAAGTCAATCGCCTGCGAAGAAAACTGGATAAAATATAGAGAATCACGGACTGACCCATTCCATCCGCTATTTTTGGCCAGAAACTAAATCTTTTTAATAATTCTTTCGGCAATGCGAGCCATGCCAAGATCCCCGGGGTGGATCGAAACGCCACGGTGAGGAAAGAGACCGATGGCCTTGTTTTCTTCCTTCGTTTCAAGGTCTGTAAGATGAACGAAAGCGTAGCCCATTTCCTCTGCCCATTCTCGGTAGAGGGGATTGGCAAACCCATTCCAAAACATATCGGTCACAATCACCTTGGCCTTGGGATTCGTGACAAAAAAGCTGCCCATGCGAAGAAGATGCGGATAGAAGGGAATGGCTTTTGCCTTCTCGGAGGAGGTGTTTTCTCCACCACGGAAAATCACAAGGTCTGCCTGAAAGTCACGGGCTTCGCTATAAAGCTCGGGAAGCGTCTCTTCACTGTTCTCATACTCCCTTTCAAGGTTGGCCAGTTGGCCAATGCAGACCTGCACTTTGCCGTATTTTTCTTTTAAATGCTTCACCACCAAGTGCACATAGTCCTTTTCCTCCGCGGAGGCCGCCATGCCATAGCTTCCGAACCATCCATATTCTTCTTTGGGGCGGTGGTGGGTGATGGAGTTGCCAAGGAAGAGAACCTTGAAGCCCTCCCCATCTCCGAAGAAGTTTACATATCGATCTTGAGGCGCCTGGTGCTCGGCAGAAACGGTGTTTTCTTGCTTATTCTTTGAATCTTCCATGGTGCCTCCTCGCATTGCCAAGGGCCCACTCTTGGGAGCCACGCCAGTGAAATCGGGAATTGCCCAAGAAGCATTCAAGTTGTCAATGCCCATGTCGGCAGGGGTGCGGTAGTCGGGCAGATTATCTCTCTCGGTCAGCTCTTCTCGCACAGCCTGAAGATAGCGGAAGCCAAACTGGTGGCTGGGAGAAACAAAGTGTCCCTCGTCCCACTCATTCCAGTTGTCGATCATGAAGATCTTTTTTGCATAAGCTCCCTCGGGGAGAGCCTTGGTCATTTCCTTCATACGGCGAATGGTTTTGCGGAAATTGTCGGGAAGGGAATACCAACGAATCTCATATTTGAAAGAGCGATAGCCCATATCGATCCATTTTTGCGTGGATCTCGGGGTGGAGTCGGCAAAGCAGGACACGGTGGGAATGAAGCGCTGTTCATCCAAATCCAGCATCCGCTGAAACTTTTCGCATTGCCCTTGGAAAAGGGATTCTTGGGAAGGATAATGCTCCTTAGGATAGTAACCCGAGTTGTAACCGAAGCGGAAATCATAGCCGCGATCGATGGCATTCCGAGCGGCTTCTTCGCTTTCTTCCAAATTGCACAGGGCGAAAATCATACCATCAAAGCCACGCTTTTTTGCGTATTTTCGACAAGCATCAAAGGTTGACTTTTGCACCGCTTTGGTGCCGAAAGCTTGCTCTAAACGTTCACCTGCAAAGACAAAAAGGACAGGTTTGTTGTCAATTTTAAGGTAATTTTTTCTTGAAAAGTAATTTTCCATCCAGAAGGGCATCAGATTTTCAAGCATATCCTTCTCATCAGTTGTGCCCCAACGAGGGCTGTTTTCAAACATGATGGCGAACTGCATCATCTCGTTGTATTTTGCATTCAAAAATCCTTCGTGCAGAGCGTGGGGCAGGCGTAAACCCGATACGGCCACAGGCTTTCCCATATTCTCCATTTTTCGGTACCAGCAGTAAATAAAGCAGTTGATGCCGTGTTCCAATGCCCACTTGATTTCAAAATCGCACACGGCGGGATTTTCTTCATCATAATATCCCATCAAAGGGGTGCGTTCGGGGTAATCGTGCAGATCATCAAACCCATCGTGCAGGCCGGCCGATCCCTTTTTCCAAGCGCCGTAGTAGTGAGCGGCAACAATGCGATCCGTGGTGGCGGGCATTGGTTTTGGCGCATAGTCCTCTAAACGGATGTGATACATGGCATGGTTCTCCAATGTGTTTGTTTCTAAGATTTTTTGCCTGGCATTTTTTTTGATATCCGGGGAAAAAACTAAGAATATTTCTGAAAATACTCCTCGTTACCCTTTGTTATAGATGAATTTTATGGTGTTATGAATCGAAAAAAATGTTTTGTATAAGATAAAGATATTCGAGGTTTTTATTAAGGTGAGAGATATAAAGGCCTATGTGCGTTATGCAAGTCAAGGCGCGGTGTCGTATGGGGGGGCCCACCATTACCTATGATCACCGGTTGTTTTATATTTTTCGCGAGGCAGGGCAGGTGGCGTTTGATAGGGGAAATGGGTCCGTCCGAGAATCTTGGTAATCACGTTTTGACGTGAGAAGGGCTGGGGCATAAAGAAAGGATATGGCAAGGAAATCGAGAGCGGAAGATGAGTGGGCTCTCTACCATATTATGAGCCGAGGTGATCGTGGTGAAGCGATCTATCGGGATGATGCGGACCGTGAGCTGTTTCTGAAGATGTTGGGCAGTCGGTCGGGGAGAAAATAAAGGGGAAGAAAGGTGAGACATACGGGGGTGCGGAGAAACGCGCATGACGAACGGGCGGCATCCGCGTGGTTGGCAAAAGGACTGGCGGGTCTTGGATTGACCGGCGAGCAATTAACGCCGTTGAGGAAAGAAGATAAGCGAAAAACAGGTTTTGGGGTGGTGGTTAAGTCGTCAGACGTGTGTTGGAGCTGATTGGATTGCAACGCGCCTGGCGATGGGGCATCGGGCATCAGTGTCCAAAGCAGCCGGGCTTGTTGAGTGTGGCAGGGATCCCGAACTCAATCGCCTGCGAAGAAAACCGGATAAAATACGAAGAATCACGGACTGCCCCCTTTCACCTCGACTGAGGCCGTCCACATACCGGCCGCGGCTAGCCGCCGTTCAGGCCAGCGGCGCCGATCCGGTCTTGCGCCATTGCCCGCGCGTGAAATCGGGAAATGGCAACGACAGGCTGTCCAGGGCCACGGAAATGGCGGAAAGCGCCACCGGCGCGCTCCAGGCGGCGGCGTCATAGACGTTCGTATCCGGCGGCAATCCCCGACGGAAGGCCTGCACCAGCCGGTAGTTCATGATATAATCCATGCCGCCGTGTCCGCCAAGTTTGAGAGCCATGGCCCCCAGCTTTTTCCAGAGCGGATGCTCGTATTTTTCCTCGACCGTTTCGTAAGAAGCCCAATCATGCTTCTTCTGGCCGTCGAAAAAGATGCGGGGCGGATAATCGCTGAACGCTCCCTTGGTGCCCTGCAGCATGTTGATCCGGCTGTAGAGCCGGGGGGTGACAACGTCGTGCTGCAACAAGATTGTGCGTCCGTTGACGGTCCGGATCAGCGAGGTGTTCATGTCGCCGCAAGTGTACTTTTCCCGGCGCCTGGGGTCGCCGGCGGGCAGCTTGGCGTCGCGGTATTCCGTCAGTGACGCTTCCCGGCTGCTCATCGAAACCAGCCGGGCGAAACAGTCGCCGTGATGGATGCCCATATACCAGGCCACCGGCCCCAGCCCATGGGTGGGATAGAGGTTGGCGTTGCGCGTCTGGTGCGGATCGCGCCGCCAGAGCCCCTCGCCTTTCGAAGACAATAGTGTGGAGCGCAGGTCGTGAATATAGGCCGCCTCGCCGTGGGTTATCGTCCCAAAGCGCCCATGCCGGACCATGTTCAGCAACGTCAATTCCGGTTTGCCGTAGCAGCAGTTTTCCAGAAAAACGCAGTGCCGGCGGGTGCGTTCGGAAACATTCACCAGGCGCCAGCAGTTGGCCAGGGTTGTCGCGGCCGGAACTTCGACGGCGGCATGTTTGCCGCATTCCATGGCCAGGAGCGCTTGCGGCACATGCATTTCCCAGGGCGAACAGATATAGACCAAATCGACGTCCGGCCGTTTGCACACGCTCTGCCAATCCTTTTCCAGGACCGGAGCCCGAAATCCGGCCTTCACTACCTTTTCCTTGGCCATGAGCATTTGTTCGGCGGTTGCATCGAAGACGGCGGTGATCCGCGTCCCTTTAAACGCCAGTACTTCGTTTAACTGGCTCAGGCCGCGGCTGCCCACCCCGATGAATCCGAACCGGACCAGATTGCGCTTTTCGAACGGCACGTTCATCATGGTCTTGCCCTGTACCGGCGGGATCTTCGTGACATATGCCAGCGCCTCTTTCGTGCTCCTGAAAATTTCATTTGTTTTCATGATTTTTCAATGGTCCGTTTATTTTGTTTCGAACAGCGTTGCTTGACCAGTTTCGTAATTTCTTCTTTTTAGCCAATTTGTCAAGACATCCGCGACACCGCCGGTTCGACGCTGGACAATAAGGTGCCGGAATCTATAATCGTCCAAAACGGAAGGAGGTTTGCAATCAAATTATCGCCATCGCCGCACAGGCGATGGAGCGACTCGACGTGACCGAACGTTAAGCGGCGGAAGCCGTCTGGCGCGTGTCGCTCGAGAAAGGTGAGACATACGAGGGTGAGGAGAAACGCGCACATGACGAACGGGCGGCATCCGCGTGGTTGGCAGAAGGGCTGACGGGTCTTGGATTGACCGGCGAGCAGTTAACGACGTTGAGGAAAGTGAATAAGCGGGAACAGGTTATGGGGTGGTGGTTAAGTCGTCAAACGCGTGTTGGAGCTGATTGGATCGCAACGCGCTTAATCCCATTCGTCACCTCAAGCAACTCATACAGCCAACTCCAGTTCATGGTCGCCTCGAAAGTAACCTCCACGGGCGCATGCGCATTCAGCAGCGCCGCGAAGCGCTCTGGAAATCCATGCTCAATGCGTTCTTCGTGCAAGATATTGCCCATCACGCGCACATCAATAATGCAGACAACTGAATAGCGTTTGTGGTAATCTATCCCTGCGTAATTCATGGCGGTTATCTCCTTTGTGCCAATGACGGGCCACCATGGCCGCATCTTCTATGGCTGATGGGTATTATATACCGCATCTCAACGGAGCTCTAACCGCCTTTCATGCTATCTGACCCTTGGTTTTCCCAAGACGGCAAGACGGCAAGTGCGCCGATAATCCAGGGGGGATTTTCCGGTGACATTTTTGAAATCGCGGCTGAAATAGAAGATCGTTTTGTACCCTGTCCGGCAGGAAATTTCCTTGATGGATAAGTCGCCGCTGGACAACAGACCCTGTGCTTTTTGAATTCGGACCTGCCTGATATACTGAAGCGGTGTTTTCCGCATGATGGCAGAAAAGATTTTTTTAAACTTGTTCTGAGACATGTTCAACAGCGCGGCCAAAGTATCCGGCGCGATTGCCTCGTGCGTATGAGAGTTGATGTGGTCAATGGCCGGTTTTATTTTCTGCAGGCCCAGCAGGAAGTCATAACTTTCTTCCTTGAGTTTTGATCGGCTGATAATTATTTCCAGGATCTGAAATCCGATTCGCTTTGCCATCACGAGATCGGTAAGGCCGACCTCCGTATCGTCGACCGTCTTGAAAAAGCGAGACAGGGCTCGTACCAGTTTTTCCAAGGAAACGCCTGATTTACCACCGATAATTGCCGGCACGTGAAAGAGCGACAACAGATCGATTGATTGGAATGCCCAGAAAAACAGATGGGCATACTGATTCAAACACCGTTTCTTTACTTCAATGGTATGGATAATTCCGGGTGGTACAATCAATGCCGTATGTGGTCTGGCTACCCATACCTGCTGGTCAATTTCCCCGATATACTCCCCGCGAGTGACGCAAACAATGACCGTGAAAGGAAACAGACGGCCTTCATGACGATGAGGGGGATTGTCGTTGTCGTAATTACCGCTGTGGTATTTAAACGAAAGCCCGTCAATCAATGTATCTATCAGCTCTCTTCTAGTGGAAGTATTCATACTTGCCTTGCTATGATTGTCAGAGCGCTAATGTCAAAAAGTATAAAAATATGGCAAAAAATACAAAAAAAACCATAAAAGATAAATATTAATACAAAAAATATAAAGAAAGCTGATTGGCTTATTTCCCGGTTTTATTTAATTTGATGAATGAATGGGAGAGTCGCGAACAGCTGTAAAAAAATGGGAGGGAAAGGGGTCCATTAAACAAAAACCGAAAGTGTGGGGCTGACGCGATCGAAACACTCAGGCTTTACTTCGAAGGCAAAGGATTGAGGGATATGCGTAACGCTCAAGTGGAGAATAAGAAATGAACAAAAAAATAGTTCTTCTGGCAGGCGCCAAAAGTCATTCTCTAGGCACTCATGAATACGAAAAAGACCTGACCTTGTTGAAACAGTGCTTGGAGAAGTCATCCTTGGCCAACCGCCTTTGTTTGGAACTGCATGCAAACGGATGGCCGGAACAGGCCGGCACGCTCGACACCGCCGATGCCATCGTCCTGTTTTCGGACGGCTCGGATGGCAATGAAAAGAAGCACCCTTTTCTTATCGGTAACCGGATGGAAATCATAGGGCGGCAGATGCAACGTGGCTGTGGTCTGGTACTTGAACATTATGCAACCTTCTTTCCAAGCCGTTTTCAGGATTCTGTGTTTGACTGGTGCGGCGGTTACTTTGATTACGAAAGCGGGCCACCGCCCAAACATTGGTATTCACGGATCAAAGTGGATACCACAACTCCGGAGCTGACAGCCCCGAATCATCCGATCCTGTCCGGAGTCATTCCTTTCCAAATCAAGGAGGAATATTATTATCGCATCCGGTTCAAGGATCATGACCCCCGCCTGACGCCGCTTTTGCGGACAGCCATCCAGGACGAGCCGGAGTCATATACCGTGGCCTGGGCCTTGGAGCGCGCCGATGGCGGCCGCAGTTTTATGACCACCATGGGGCATTTCCATCCAAATCTTGCAATAACCGGATTTCGTAGAATGTTGTTGAATGCCATCGTATGGGTTGTGGGGTTGGAAATTCCCGCCGGTGGCCTGCAGGCCATCGTGCCGTCCGACTGGATTTTTAGCGCACAACAATAGCAAGGAGAAAAATGTCATGACAACACAACAAGCGTCAAACCAAATTCGTTTAGGCATAATAGGCATGGGCGGTTTTGCGGGATATCATTTGAATGGACTGAGCAAAGAAACCGACAAATTTAAGATAACGTGGGGATGTGACAGCAATGTCGAATTAGCTGAAAAAAAATGCAAGCAATTTAACATTCCCAATTACACTGCTGATTACAGAGCTGTTATTGAAAGCAATATTTGTGACGCCGTGATAGTATCGCTACCACATTTTCTGCATAAGGATGTATGCGTGGCGGCCGCCAGCCGGAAAAAACACGTAATAGTGGATAAGCCGATTGCGCGCAATCTGGTGGAAGCGGACGCCATTATTTCTGCCGTGGAGCGGGAGAAAATAACCTTGATGGTGGCCTATAATCAGCGGTTTGATTCCGGACGGATAAAAATCAAAGACTTGCTGAAGACTGGCGACTTTGGAAAACCGTTAAGCTCCTTGGTAATCCACCACCAGAATTTTAATCGTTCATCAGGATGGTGGCGTTCGCGAGAAGCGGTGGGCGGCGGCTGTTTGATCGGTTCCGGAGTTCATCTTATTGATTTGATGCTGTGGTATTTCGGAGACATCGCGGAAATATTTGCCTTTCAGGCGGAGGATCAGCGACGACTGGAAGCGGAAATGGTGGCGGCAGTATCTCTGCGTTTTAAGAACGGCGCTGTTGGCAGTTTTTTCTGTAATTGGGGATCACATGGAACTTCTAATGAGGATATATCCTTGTTTTTAACTGAAGGAGATATTCGTCTACAAGGTAATAAAATGCTTATTTCCCGGGACTTTGGGAAAAAATGTGAAAACGTGGAACTGCTTTCCTATTCAACCGAGTCGCTCTGGACTCACTTTTATAACTCTATCATCAACGAAACCGTTCCGCTGACAAATGGCAGGGAGTCAAGGAAATCACTGGAAGTGGTCATGGCGATTTACCACTCGTTTAAGACCGGCCAGCCGGTCCGCCTGCCGTTGAATGCCTAGGGCAGGGGGAACCTGGCGGTGAGCGCGACGACCTCGCGGCGCACGTCGGCCAGCTTGGAATCGTCGTGCATGTTCCGCAGGGCCTTCATTATCTGTCCGGCGATCTGCCGCATTTCTTTTTCCTTCATGCCGCGGGTGGTGACCGCCGGGGTGCCGATGCGGATGCCGGAGGTTACGAAAGGGCTGCGGGGATCAAATGGGATGAGGTTTTTATTGACCGCGATGCCGGCCTTGTCAAGCGCGGAAGCGGCGTCTTTGCCGGTGATGTTCAGCGCGGTCAGGTCCGCGAGCAGCAGGTGATTTTCGGTGCCGCCGGAGACGATGCGTAATCCTTCCTGCTGCAGTGTTTCCGCCAGCGTGCGCGCATTGCGAAGCACCTGTTCCTGGTACTGGCGGAAAGCCGGCTGCAGCGCTTCATGGAAACAAACGGCTTTGGCGGCGATAATGTGCATCAGGGGTCCGCCCTGCATGCCGGGAAATATCTGGTGGTCGATTTTCTGGGCGAATTCTTGCCGGCAAAGGATCAGGCCGCTGCGCGGGCCGCGGAGCGTTTTATGCGTGGTGGACGTCACGAACTCGGCGTAAGGCACCGGGCTGGGGTGGCAACCCGTGGCGACCAGCCCCGCGATATGCGCCATGTCAACCATCAGGGAAACGTAGGGTGACCTGCTCCCCAAAAACTGATCCATGACATAAGAGAGTCCTCCGGGCAGACAAATTATGATGTTTTCCCGGTTTTTGGCATCAGCATTAACTAGGCATAGGCCATGCTGGAGCCCACAGAAATTCCATTCCGCTGGACGGGATTGGCGCAACTTGCTATTGTGCAACCCATCAATATTCGTCCAAGCTTGCACGTCAGGTGCACGGAAAGGAGTCCTATGATCCGCAAGGCAGCGCAGATGGAAACCGAGGTGCGAAGCAATATGCGTGGCGGCGTCGGCAATGTCACTTTTCAGCATTTTTTCAAAAAGGATGAGATCACAGCCCGCACGCGATTGTGTTCGCGCCTGACCTTGCCGCCGGGCGCCAGCATCGGCTTGCATAAGCATGATGGCGAGGATGAGTTGTTCATTGTGACGCGCGGCATGGGCCTGATCGACAATGGCCAGACCAGGGAATCGGTCCAGGCGGGCGACGCGATTCTGACCGGCAAGGGTGAATCACACGCGGTCATTAACAGCGGATTGGAGCCGCTGGAAATAATCGCCATCATCATGATGTATTGACGTCGGCCTCTCCGGGATCCCGGAGCCCGCCTTGGGCCTTCCAGGACGGACAATCGGCAAAACGACGGTTGCTCCCGTTTGCTCCGCTTCGCGGCTTTCGAATTTCGAGAGGAAATTGGCCCTATGCAATTATTGCCCGAAAAAGTCGTCATGCCGGCGCGAATGCTGTTTGGCGCAGGCAAGGCGCAATGCCTGTTGTCCGAATGCGCCCGCTACGGACGGCGCGGCCTGCTGGTGCACGGCCGCTCGCTGGCGGCGCATGGTGTTTTGCCGCTGCTCCTGCGGGAGAAGCCGGGCGGCATGGTTGTGGCAACCTGGGAACATGCCGGTGGCGAACCCATGCTGGCCGATTTGGATCGTCTGCTGGAGGCAGCCCGTAACCACCAGGCCGACTGGATTGCAGGAGTCGGCGGCGGAAGTGTCCTTGATTTGGCTAAAGCCTGTGGCGGCTTGTTTCACGCCCGGCAACCGGTCGAAGCGTATCATAACGGCGCCGCCATCGAGACTCCGGGCCTGGCGATCGCGGCCGTTCCGACCACCGCCGGTACCGGTTCCGAGGCCACGGTCAACGCGGTCCTGACCAACAGCGCCACGCGCCAAAAAAAATCGATCCGCGACGATAATCTGATGGCCCGCCTGGTCATTCTCGACCCGGCCCTTCTGGCTAATTGTCCAAAGCAGGTAATTGCCCACGCAGGCATGGATGCTTTTACCCAGGCGCTGGAGGCCTTTACCAGTCGCCATGCTGTCTGGCTGAGCGATGAGCTGGGATTGAAAGCGCTCACGCTGATCGGCGCGCATCTGGAGTCTTTTTATTGCGGGACGGATCCTGCCGCAGCCGAGCAGGTTTTAATGGGCAGTTATCTGGCGGGGCTGAGCTTTGCCATGGCGCGCCTCGGGGTGGTCCATGGGATCGCGCATCCCCTGGGAGTTCGTTACCATGTGCCGCACGGATATGTCTGCGGCGTCTGCCTGCCGTATGCCGTGGAGTTGAACCGGGATGCCATGGGCGGGAAGTACGGGCAAGCCAGCCGGGCGCTGGGACAGGATCTGTTGGATCTGATCAAGCACCTGTTGATCAAGCTCGATATGCCGTCGCCCTTCCGGGGCAAGCCGATCCTGGAAAAAGAGGTCGTCATCCGGGAAACGGTCGCGGCAGGTTCCACCCAGACCAATCCCAAACCAATTGTCCCCGCCGATGTGGAATGGCTGCTGGATCGACTGTTTGCGGAGTAAGCGTTTGGTTCGAGCAGATTAGATTCCGCGTTTTTGCAGGAGATTGCGGAGTTCCACCTGGAACGCCTGCACATCTTCCTGGCTGGGCCGGTAATTCGGCTTGCCCGCATCGATGGCCAGGCGGCCGACTTGGTCGAGCAACCAGGTTGCGGAAACCCCATCGCTGAACTGCACCGTTCCGCTGATGACCGCCCCGGGTTTAACGATGCGATCGAGAGTGACCGTTACCCCGCCGGCGCTTTCCGGGTTCAAGTCGGACGGTTCCAGGTCGGCAGCTTCCTCCTCCGCCTGGCGCGGCGCGGCTTTGCTCAGGTCCAATCCGGCGTTGGTGCTTTTTTCCTGCTCCTTGACGGCCAGGCCGAGATCCAGGACCAGAAACCGCAGATCGAGAAAGGTCATAGACAACTTAAATTCGTCGTTCAGCCGTTTTTGGATTTCGGTCAGCCCGCATCCTTCGGCAATCCACTGGCGCACGGCATTTTTCTGGGTGTCATTGAGTTGCATAATGTTCGTCCCGGGCAAGGTTCAAGATTCACCGGTTCATCGTTCAATGGCTTGCCTGCCAAGCGGCCAGTCCGGTCGGTTTCCTTCGAATTTACAAACCGCAAATGGCGCGCCGCGCGTCAGCAAGCGGTAACCCGTTCAACCGTATTGAATATGGCATAGACCCGGTTTGGCGTCAAGACGGTAAGCATTGTCGAAAATTATTGCGATCGGAAGCCCAGAATGGGCATTGCCAAACCGGAGCGTTTCTTGTAGGTTTCATGCCATAGGTAGATCCGCCATTGCGGACAATCTTGTTTACCACCAGAGGGGGATACATTATGGCCGGCGGCAGGATAGGGCGAGGCTTGACGGTCGCGGCATGCGCCGCACTCTTATTTGCCGGGTGCGGAGAAAATCCGGCCCACAAAGCCTATCGGCAAGGCATGCAGGAACTCAAGCGGGGGCACTACTCCCAGAGTATCCGCCTGTTGCAGAAAAGCATCAAACTCGGCGGCACGAATGTGCCCGTGGCCGTCATTTATAACGGCCTGGGGCTGGCTTATTTTCGCATCGGGCAGCCGGAAAATTCCATAGGCGCCTTTGAATTCAGCGCCCGGCTGGATCCTAAATTAACCGAGCCGGTCTATAACCTTGGTGTGATTCTGGCTGAATCCGGACGTGAAGTCCAGGCGGTGGCCTGCTTCGAAAAGGCAGCGCAGTTGGAACCATCCGGCACGCGCGCGCTTGAATATCTCGGCCGGATTTATTATCGCCATCAGCGCTGGGATAATGCCCGCGAGGCCTTGGACGAGGCGCGGCGGCGCGCTCCGCGCGAGCCCAGCATCCTGACGGCTCTGGCGCTCCTGGAACTGCAGTCCACCAATATCATGCCGGCCATTTCCTGCCTGCAGGAAGCGCTGTCGCACGATGCCCGCTATGCTCCCGCGCTTTATAATCTGGCGATAGTAAATCACCTTTGGCTGAAAAACGACAGCCAGGCAGAGCAATTGTTCAAGGATTATCTGCGCCTCGAACCAAAAGGGGAAGGAGCTGAAAAAGCCTCCCAAATTATCCAGAATATCAGCAAACTGGCTGCGGCTGCCGAGGAACCTCCCGTCATTGTGCCGCCGGCCAAAGCCAATGCGCCAGATTCGCCCCCGACCATGGTGGCCGACAAGCCTAACCCTGAGCAACCCAAGCCGGCCGCGCCTGCCGTGGTGGCCAAGGTAACGCCGCCAACCTGCGAGGAATTATTACAGGTTGCCCGTAAGCTGGAAAAGCAGGATCGTTTCGAAGCCGCCATCAATAACTACCTGCTTGCGGCGCGCCAAGCCGAACGCGAGGGCAAGCCTTCGGTTCGCGACCAGGCTGCGCGGGAAGCTAATGGACTTTGCGCCCAGAATGCCGTGTCGCATTATGAGATGGGCCTCTACTGGGTCGAGCGCGGCCAGACGGACGAAGCCCTGTCCCATTTGAAGCAGGCTGCCGAGCTGAGCAATACCTGGTATGAGGCGCACCTTGCGGTGGCCCGGGTGGCGCTCGACAAAAGCGAATACGATACGGCGGTGGTTTCTTTGAAAAAGGCTGACCAGAGCAGCCCCGAACGGCCGGAGGCCTTATGGATGCTGGCCCAGCTCTATGATCGCAATCTCAGCTTGACCAATCAGGCGATCCAGGCTTATGAGCTGTTCGCCAAACGGTTTGATGGCGACGGACGCGTTAAGGAAGGAAACGGTCGGCTGAAAGAACTTAAGCGCGGCATGGATCAGAACGGCCGTCCATCCGACCCGGCGCAAACAGAAATGCAGACCCGCTGGCGGTGGTTGTTCAAATCGCGCTCGCAACCGAATCCGGAAAATTGATCGCAGAGCGCGCAAGCTGTAAGTTGCCCGTAATTGCGCAGGCCGGGTCTGACAATATCCTCATGGAAACAGCGGGTTGCCTGGATTCAAACGCTGTCGGCCATTTCGTTGCCCGTTCCTCCGCTGCGGGAACGGCGGGCCGACTTGTTGCCGTTGATCAGCCGTTGGGTATATCAGCCGGCAGCGCCGGCCAAGTTCGGTCCCTGGTCGATGACTCCGGAAGTATTCGATATATTTGACCAGTATCCCTGGCCGGGTAATGTCGAAGAACTGGAACGAGTCCTGGCCCAGGCCATGATGAAATCCATAAAACGGCGGATCGGCGTTGCGGAACTGCCTGCCGCTCTGGTTGATGCTGTCGGCCGGATGAAATCGCTTTCCCATCAACATCTCCAGCGGAATGAACTGCGGGGCAAATCTTTCCGGGACTATATCCGATTAAAGCAGGATGCCTATCTGCCTTTAACCGGATCGGGAACCGCGAGCGTTTCGTGAACCAGCTTGATCAAGTCGGCCCATTGGAATGGCTTGGTGACGTAGCCGGCGGCGCCCAAATGCCGGGCCTTCTGGCGGTCTTCCACCGTCGATCTTGCCGTTAGAAAGACGATGGGAATCTGCGCCGTTGCCGGATCGCGCCGCAATTGCTGGAAGACCTCGAAGCCGTTCTGTCCCGGCAGGCAAATGTCGAGGAAAATCAAATCCGGCTTTTCTTCCCGGGCCCGTTCCAAGGCGCCGATGCCGTCTTGCGCGCGCGCGGTCCGATAGCCTTCCGCCTTAAGTCGCATGACGAGAGCCAGAACCAGGTCGGGTTCGTCCTCGATAATTAAAATTTTGGCGCTCATGAGTGCGTGGTTGCCTTGGCCGGCGTGTCGGCCGGCTGGGCGTCAAGGTTCAGCAGGTGCTTCACTTTGGCGACGAATTCATCGAAATCGAACGGTTTGCAAAGAGAATCGTCGCAGCCCATTTTCATGATTTCATCGATGTCGCTGCGGTAACCGGAAACAACCAGGAATTTGGTGGCGCCGCGCGATAGGCGCTTGGTCATCGACTCGAAGACGCGTTTCCCGTTAATATCGGGCAAATGAAGATCCAATACCACCAGGTCGGGATTCCATTCGCCGAAATGGATGCAGGCATCGTAACCGCTCGTCGTGGACTTGAGATCCAGCGCCGCTCCGGATTCGTGAAGCACGCGTACCATGAGATTCAGGACCGTGGAGTCATCATCCACGATGAGGACGCGCAGAGGCGTCTTTTGCGCGGCGGGGCCGATCTCTAGCGGTTTCAGAAGCGTTAAGGCCTGTGCCAGCCATTCGCCGGGCGCCTGCTTGCGCGTTGGCTCCAGGTAGGCCATGCGAATGCCGTCCTTGATTGCCAGCCGCTGTTTTCCTGAAGCCAGCTGGAGGCGCGCGGCTACGCCATTCTGGGTCTGCTCGCTGCCGTCGAGGAGCACAACCAGAGTCTGGTTGGCCTCGAATAGAAACATCTGGTCGGCGGTGCAGGCCAGTGCTTCGAGCGCCAGGGCGCGGAGACGTCCGAAGGCTTCCTTGCCGGCCGCGGCGCCGCCGGCAACGGATGGGACGGCAACCTGGAGAACCAGCATGGCCAATTGCCGGTCGCGGGCTTCCATGAAGCGCAGACGGTCGGCAATAAAAGCGTCAAAGTTGTTTTTCTCGGTGTGGATGGGCAAGGTGAAGTAAAACCGGCTGCCCTTTCCCGGGGTGCTTTCAACCCGGATTATGCCTTCGTGAATATCGATGATGTGCTTGCTGATGGCCAGGCCCAGCCCCGTGCCCTTGCCGCCCGTGTGGTCTTCGGTGCGGGCGAGCTGAATGAAGGCCTCGAAGATCCGGTGCTGGTCTTCCGGACGGATGCCCGGCCCGTTATCCTCGATGTCGATCCGGACGATATCCTTTTCCTGTTCGGCGCGCAGGACGATCACGCCGTTTTGTGGCGTAAATTTGACGGCATTGCCTACCAGATTGGTCAGGACCTGGGCGATCTTGTCGCGATCGCAGAGCACGTCCGGAAGCTTTTCGGATATTTCCAAGTTGATTTGCTGGTGGTGAAGGAGACATTGCGGAAGGAAATCGTGATGACATTGACGCAGCAGGTTGGCGAGATTCACGCGGCTGCGATGAAATTCCTCCCGCCCTGACTCGATCCGGCCCAGGTCGAGGACATCGTCGATCAAGCCGGCCAGGCGGTCGCAATTCCGGAGAACGGTTTCCAGGCATTCTTTCTGCTGAGCGGAGACCGGCCCGGCAATGCCGTCATTAACCAGCGCGATGAAGGTGTTGATGATCGTCAATGGGGTGCGTAACTCATGCGATACATTCGACACGAAGCGGGATTTGGATATATCCATCTCCTTCAGCCGGGTGACGGTTTGTTGCAGCGCCTCCTCCGCCTTTTTGCGTTTCGTTATATTGCGGACGAAAAAGCAAAGATGACCTTCCGTGGTCAGGATGAGCCGGTTGGTGGCGATTTCGGCCGGGAACGTCGTGCGGTCTTTGCGGATACACGATGCTTCGATCAGTGTGTAGCGGCGTTGCTCAATATTCAGGCGGAGCGTCTCCAGCAGGCTTTCGTTGGCACCGGCAATGATGTTGATGATGTTGAGCCGGCTGAGTTCTTCCTTGGTATAGAGCAGAAAATCCACGGCGCGCTCGTTGACATCCATGATTCGGCCGGTGGTATCGGTGATCAGGACGCCATCGTAGAGGCTCTGCAGCAGTTCCTGGAAAGGGGCGGCATCCGGCGAATCGTCAATATGCGCCGGTTCCTTGTTCCTGATAACGGCCCGCGGCACTTTGGGTGTGGAGGCCTTGCCGGGTTCCGCGAACGGGATTGCGATCCGGACTGTTCGGGCAAATGATTCGTCTCCTGACATATGCGCCTCTCTGCCCGCATGATTGCATGCAAGGCATGCGGGTCCGCATCGAATTGGCTGCTTGCGAAGAAATAATCCGTGCAATTATTGCCAGGCCGGGCGGATTGTCAACCAGTTTCTGGCATGGAATGGACATTGCCAAGCATCCATAAATCTGGTAAGTAATCTCGATTAGCGGAGAATTCATATTTACGCATGATGCCGGGCGGATCGGCCGGCATGCTGAATAGCCCGACCTGGTTTGGAGTGTTGTAACCATGACCTTCGGCGATATGCTGACAATCGTGGAAGTGGGTGCGTTGGCGCTCATCCTGTGGGAATTTTTGTGGGGCCTGAAACGAGGACTTTCGGGCGAGATTGCGCGGTTGCTCGGCACGGGGGTTGTTTTAGTGTCCGGCTTGCGTTTCTACCAGTCGGTGGGTAGTCTGCTGGCCGATAATACCCGTCTGTCCGGGGAACCGGAGCTGGCGCAGGCCGTGGCGTTCCTGGTGATCGTGGTCTGTGTTGCGCTTTTGTTTCTCATTATACGTCTGATTCTGCGCTTGCTGATGTCGGTCAAGTTTAACGATAAAATCGATCGTACCGGGGGCGGGATTGCCGGTATCTTGCGGGGCGTGCTGATGACGCTTCTGTGCGTGTATGCCATCGGCTTGTGGCCCCACGAATACTTGCGCAACTTGGTGCGCACGCAATCCATCATTGGCCGGACGGTCTTCCGTTGTGCTCCGCCGGTTGTCGAAAAACTGAATGCCATTCGCTGGCTTGATACCGGCACGAAACCGACGGTAACCGCACCGCTCCCGCCGCTTCCGGAACTGCCTGTGGAAGAAAAGTAGCCATGCCGTTCAAGCTTCCTCATGCCGTATTGGAGGAGATCCGCCTCAATAACGATATTGCGACGGTAATCGGCGCCTATTTCACGCTCCAGCGCAGCGGCGCCACCTTCAAAGCCCTCTGTCCGTTCCATAAGGAAAAGACGCCGTCGTTCCTGGTCAATCCTCAGCGCCAGACTTATCACTGCTTTGGCTGTGGCGCAGGCGGAGATGTATTCCGGTTTGTCATGGATTACGAGAAGGTCGATTTCATGACGGCCGTAAAAATGCTGGCCCAGCGCGCCGGCATCCGGTTGAAGCTGGAGATGGATGCCGATGATGGCCAGGGCGGCAAGGAAAAGCTTTACGAAATCAATGCGCTGGTTGCCAAGCTCTACCAGCAGTTTTTGCTCAAGCGCCCGGAAGGCGCCGCGGGCCGCAAATACCTGGCCTCGCGCGATTTGACGCCCGCGGTTGTCGAGGAGTTCATGATCGGCTTCGCCCCGGAGCGCTGGGATACCGTCCTGCGCTGGGCCGAAAAAAAGTATACGCGCGAGCAGCTGGAAGCCGCCGGGCTGATCATCCCGGCCAAGCCGCGTCCCGAGGAGCCGGCGCCGACCGGAGGGCAGGCGCGCTGGTACGATCGTTTCCGGAACCGGCTCATGTTTCCCATCCAGGACGAGCAAGGGCGCGTTGTAGGTTTTAGCGGGCGCGTTTTGGAAGCCGAGGCCGCGGGAGCCAAATATGTCAACACGCCGGAAACCGTGCTGTTCCGCAAGGGTCACATCCTCTACGCTTTGAACAAGGCGCGCCGCGCCATCGTGGATTCGCGCGAGGCCATCGTCTGCGAAGGGCAGATAGACGTCATTCGCTGTCATCTGGCCGGGTTTTCGACGGCGGTGGCGGCACAGGGCACGGCATTCACCGTTGACCATGCCCGGATGCTGAAGCGTTATGCCGACAGCATCATCCTCGTCTTCGATGCCGACCATGCCGGGCAGGATGCTGCCTTGCGCGCCGCGGATATTTTTCTCCAGGTGGGGCTGGTCGTGCGGATTGCTGCGCTCCCGACAGGGGAGGACCCCGATTCGCTGATCCGGCGCAAGGAAGGCGCCGCCGTATTCAAAAAAATACTCGAGGATGCCAAGTCAGCCTTGGATTTTCAAATCGACGTGCTTTCCAGCCGCGAAAAAGCGGATACGGAAGCCGGTCTGATGAGGCTTGCCGCCGCCGTGGTGGCCACGATTGCCCGGACGCCCAATGCCGTTCAGCAGGCCCGGCTTATCCAGCAGGCTGCCGCGCGTCTGGCTGTCCCGGAGGCGGCGCTCCAACAGGAGTTGGACAAGGTTCTGAAGCGCAGTCGTCCGGTGACCGCGTCCGGCGCGCCTACGGTGTCGCCGTCTCCGCGGAAACCTGAGTTGCCGATGCCGCAGTCGAAAGATGAAATCGCGTTGGCGCAGCATCTGGTGGTCAACTCGGAATTGGCGTATTTGGTCAAAAAACATCTTCCCCTGGAACTGGTAACCAATGAGCTCTGCCGTCAGGTTCTGAAGGCATGCCTGCAGGCGGTTGAAACGCAACGGGAAGTCATGAGCATCATTGCGGAACTGGATAACGAGGAGCGGGACTTATCGCGCTTTGTGGCCCAGACGCTGGCCGCGCCCCAAAACTCTTGGGAAGGCCGTTGTGCGAGCCGATCGGCATTGTCACGCTTTGCGACCCAGAAATTGGCTATGCCCGCCGAAAGCGATTTTGCAACCCAGGAGGAGCCGATAAAGGCGCTCATTCTGGCCATCCGCACGGCGGCGCTTAAGCGCCGCCGCCGGGAAATCGAAAAACAGCGCCAGGATTTGCGGGTGGGGGCGGCCTCCAAACCGGTTCCCGCGGAGGATAAAATCCTGGAAATGGAATACACTCAGCTGGGGTACGATATCATCAAGCTCAGGCAGTGGGATACCGCCGTGCCGGTCATGGAAGTAATGTGACCGTTCGCCTTTGGCTCCGGCATGCAATTAAACTTGAAGCGAATGGCCGGATCGGATAGCGTAAAGACGTGTGAACAGGGGATCTAAACCGAAAACAGCCGTTAGAACGTGACATTCGATATGTCACAAAGGATGAAATTATGAGTTTTTTCAGTCAGTTGTTTGGAATGAGTTCCGGCGGGCACAAAACTTTGACCCGGCCGGCGGAAGATCGGGTTTATGTGGTGGATGCCACCGGCATGGTTGACCCCCGCCAGCGCAATGGCGGCGGCCAAGCCAGTCCCCGTGAGCATTTTGCAATCCTGCGCATGTTGGCCCAGTTTGCCGGCCGGGAGGGTATTGAAATTCAGGCGGTTTTCACCGGCCGCCCTTTGCGCGAAGCCGGCGAGGGCCAGGAATTCAAGGGTGTGCGCGTGTTTTATGCCGAGAACGGCGAAAGCGCCCAGGCCAAGATGAAAGACTTGATTGGCCAATTATCCGGCCGCAAAGACGTCGTGCTGCTGACGGCGGATGCCGCGCTGGAACGGGCGGCCGGGGAATTGGGCGCGGCCTGCATGCGGCTTTCGACTTTGCGTAAAAGTTTTGACGAGCATGATGACCGTGATCGTGGCGAACACGGCGACCGTGACCGCGGGAATCGGGACCGCGGCGACCGCGGGAATCGGGACCGTGGCGACCGCGATCGCCAGCGTCGTCCCAATAACAATCGTAATGCTCCGGCCGAAACGGCGGAAGAGCCGGCCGAGGACACCGAGCCGCGCGAGCCAAAGGAAAAAGAGAATCCCTCCGTCCTGGATCTGATCGATCCTGTTTGAGCGCCGATCTGCTGGCGGAATAACGGGATTAAAGGGAAGATCATGGCCGCGGCATCGGTTGCTGCCGGGGCTGTGCTTGGCAGGCCTTTCTTCGGCTGCCCCTGCTTGTCACCGGAGCGAAGGCATTATTCCAGACCGTCGCTATCGTCCTCATCCATGTTTGACTGATCCGGCGCCGGCCCGGCAGGCGCGGCCGGCCGTAACATGAAAAGCGCGATTCCCGCCGCCACCGAGGCATTGAGCGAAGTCACGTGCCCGCGCTGGGGGATGCTCACGAGGTGATGGGCCTGGTTGAGAATGTGTTGGCCGACGGCCCGGTGTTCGCCGCCGATTACCAGCAGGAGCTTCTTTGGGTTCCGTTGGCTCAGTCTGAGGAGGTCTTCCTTGCCGCGCGCATCCAGGGCTGCCAGCGTGAAGCCCAGCGGCAACAGGGTCTTGACATATTCATTGGCGGTGTGGTCCCGGGCGATCCTAAGATATTCAGTGGCGCCGGAAGAGGCCTTGACGACGGAGGGGTAGATTTCGGGAACGCCCCGATTGGCCAGGAGCACGTCGTGCCAGCCGAAAATTTCGGCGCTGCGCAAAATGGCGCCTACGTTCTGGGGATCCTCCACGTTGTCGATCAACAGCAAACGGTCGGCTTTCTGCAGGCTCTCCAGTGAAGCGTAAGGATACGATTCCGTTTCCAGCACGACGCCCTGATGCTCAGTTGTCCCGCAGAGATCGAAGAGCCGGCGCTTGTCGGCGGCGATTACCGGCGCCTGGGCCTCATTCAACAGTTCGGTGAGCTTGCGCCGCCGCGAGCCGCCTGCCCCGCTCGGCCCGAAATAGGCTGCGCGGATCGCGCGGCGCCGGGCGCGCACGACCTCGAAGGCCGGATTGATGCCGTATATATATTCAGTGGTCATTTTGGCCCCGCCTGATTTGCTGCCTGGAATTTTCCGCCCTTGGCGGATCCGCCGCCGGCCTAACGCAAAAGCGTTCTGCAGCCGTAAGCAAATACTACCAAAACAGCCCGGCGGTTGCCACGTTATTTTGAATGGACAGCGCCGGGGCGCCGTATCCCGCCGCGCGGTAAAAATGGGCCGCTGATCAAAGGCGCGGGGTCAAGCGGGCGCGCAGAATCCATTGACATCTGTTGCTTAAAGCTATAAAAATATCGGAAAGCATCCGGCCATCTTTCCTTGTGTATTCATGCGGAGCATCGCTAAATCGTACAGAAAGGCAAGCGGCTATGATTCCAATCGATCTCTCCGGTAAAACAGCGCTTATCACCGGTTCCGGCCAGGGGCTCGGGGCGAGCGCCGCTGCATTGCTTGCCCGGGCCGGCGCCAATGTGGTCGTTAACTACTTTAATGATCCGCAGGGCCTGAACCTTGAGCGGGCCAAAGCCACGGCGGATGCCATCGGCAATCAAGCGCTATTGCTGGACGCCGACGTGCGCGATCCCGCCGCGGTGGCGGCCATGTTCATCCGGGCCATCGAGCATTTCGGCAAAATCGATATTGTGGTCAACAACGCGGGCATTCTCCGAGACCGGAGCATAAAAAAAATGACCGGCGAGGAATGGAGCGCGGTGATTGCCACTAATTTGACGGGCGTATTTAATGTCTGCAAGCTGGCGGCGGAGAAACTGGCCGACGGCGGGCGGATTGTGAACCTGGCTTCAATCTCAGCCTTCCAGGGTTTTTTCGGGCAGTGCAATTATGCCGCCGCCAAGGGGGGCGTTGTGAGCCTGACCAAGGTGCTCAGCAGAGAATTGGCCAAAAGAAATATTACGGTCAATGCGGTGGCGCCGGGCGTGGTGCTGACCGAAATGGGGAAATCAATTTCGGAAGCGGTTCGCGCCGAAATGCTCAAATCCATTCCCCTGGGCCGTTTTGGCGAGCCGGAAGAGATCGGCAAGGTGATCCTGTTTCTCTGCAGCGATCTAGCCTCTTATGTTACCGGCCAGACGATTCATGTCAGCGGAGGCTGGTGGGTGTGATGCGCCCTGGGTGCAAAAAGCTTTGCTTGTCCGCCGCGGCGGTCAATTCGATTCGGGATGGGCAGGCCCCAGCCTGCGGCGGATATGCCGGCGGCGCAAGATCCGGCGGAATCAGCTTAAGTGCATCGAAATGCGCATAATCACAAATTTTAACAGGCGGGGGCAGCGGCGGCACCGGCATGGCGCTTGCCCGGCACGGGATGGGGCCTGGCGGCCGGGTTGTGCTTGCGGATATTGCGGAAGAGGCGTTGCTCAAGGCCCAAACCGCCCTTGGCGGATGAAGTCGCTTCGCCGGCCGGCGAATTATATTGCAACGAGGCGTTAGCGGGCGATGTTTGTTTTATTCACGGCGGCTTGCGGCTTGGATCCAGGGGATAAGCCGGCGGGCCGGCAGGACCGGAGGCGCAAATGGGCAAGCAGGAAATTATCCATCCGATTTTATCGGATCTGTCAGCGCATATGAAGCGCGGTAAAATCGTGACCGCTGAACAGGCCGTGCAGCTGATCAAAACCGGCGATACCGTGGCGACCGGCGGTTTTGTCGGCATCGGTTTTGCCGAGGAAATTGCGATCACCCTTGAAAATATTTTTTTGAAAACGGGGCAGCCCAGGGATTTGACGCTGATTTATGCGGCCGGCCAGGGCGATGGCAAAGATCGCGGGCTGAATCGCCTGGCGCATGAGGGGCTGATCAAACGGGTTATCGGCGGCCACTGGGGGCTTGTGCCGAAAATGCAGAAGCTGGCCCTCGAAGATAAAATTGAAGCTTATAATTTCCCGCAAGGCGTGATTACCCACATGTACCGGGACATCGCCGCGCACAAGCCGCGAACGGTCACGCACGTGGGGCTGGGCACTTATGTTGATCCGCGCCATGGCGGCGGCCGGATAAATTCGCGCGCCGCGGAAGACCTGGTTGAGCTGATCAATTTTGACGGCCGGGAGTACCTGGCCTATAAAACCTTCCCGATCACCATCGCCATTATCCGGGGCACGACCGCCGACGTGGACGGCAATATTACGATGGAAAAAGAGGCGCTGAACCTTGAAGCCCTGGCCATTGCCACCGCCGCGAAAAATTCCGGCGGTTTCGTGATTGCGCAGGTTGAGCGGATTGCCGCCCGCGGCTCGTTGCATCCCAGGCATGTCAGGGTTCCGGGGATCATGGTCGATTGCGTCGTGCCGGTCAAGGATCCGGAAAATCACTGGCAAACCTTTGCGGAAAGATACAACCCGGCGTACAGCGGCGAAATTCGCGCCCCGCTGACGACCATCCTGCCCATGGCCCTGGACGAAAGGAAAATCATTGCCCGCCGGGCTTTGTTTGCGCTAACGCCGAACGCAATTGTCAATCTCGGCATCGGCATGCCGGAAGGCGTGGCCAACGTTGCGGCCGAAGAGCAGGTGCTCGATTATTTTACCATGACTACGGAGGCGGGCGTTGTTGGCGGCATTCCCGCCGGCGGCCTGAGCTTCGGGGCCGCCATCAACACGGAAGCCTCTGTCGATCAGCCGAGCCAGTTCGATTTCTATGACGGGGGCGGCCTTGACATTTGCGTGCTGGGCCTGGCGCAGGCCGATCAGCACGGCAATCTGAACGTGAGCAAATTTGGAACGCGCCTTGCGGGGTGCGGTGGTTTCATCAATATCAGCCAGAACGCGAAAGTCGTTGTTTTTGTGGGCACTTTTACGGCCGGAGGGCTGGCGGTATCCGTCCGCGACGGCCGGCTGTTCATCGATCAGGAGGGCAAGGCCAACAAATTTTTGCAGCAGGTCGAACATGTGACCTTTAGCGGCCAGATTGCCCTGCAAGGCGGGAAGCCGGTGTATTATATAACGGAACGCTGCGTCCTTAAATTGACAGCCGACGGGATGGAGCTGATCGAAATCGCCCCCGGCATGGATTTGGAGAAGCACATATTTTCCCGGATGGAATTCAAGCCTGTGCTGAAATGTGCGCCGCGGCTGATGGATGCCCGGATTTTCGCCGAAGGGGCAATGAACCTGCGCCATGATTTGTTCGCCATGCCGATGGAGCAGCGTTTCCTGTACCAGGCAGAAGAAAATATTCTCTTCGTCAATTTTGAAGGCCTGGCGATACGCGACGTGGCCCAGATTCAGCGGATCAAGGCGGCGGTTGAAAAAATCTGCGCGCCGCTGGAGAAAAAGGTTCTGACCATTGTCAATTACGATAATTTTTCGATTGCCCCCGAGCTGGTCGAGGAATATGCCGCAATCGTGCAGCAACTGGTCTCGAAATATTACCAGAATGTGACCCGCTATACCACGAGCGCATTCCTACGCATGAAACTGGGCGGGGCCTTGAGAAAAAGCGCCGTAGCCCCGCATATTTTTGAAACCCAGGCCGCGGCGCGAAAGGCCTTGGAGCGCAGCTAACGGTTGCCGCCAGCCGGCAACAGCCGGCGTGCGGCCAAACAATCACCGGAAGAATCTTATGAGCAAAGTCAGCCTGATCGGAGCGTACAACACCAAGTTCGGGGCGTTTGTAAAGAAGAACAAGGAAACCGGCGAAACGACGGACTTGGCGTCCATCTACGATCTGATCGTTGAAGCGGGACGCGGCGCCATCCTGGATGCCGGTTTGCTGCCGAAGGATATTGACGCCATATGGGTCGGCGCGTGTGCGCCGGGGGTCTTCGTGAACCAGGAGCATTTGGCCCCGGCGGCGGTCGAGATTGATCCGGAAAATTTCCGTTTCAAGCCGATAACCCGGACCGAAGCGGCGTGCGCCTCATCTTCCGTTGCGCTCTATAATGCGGTATACGGGATTGAATCGGGCCGGTTCAAACGGGTGCTGGTGATCGGCGTGGAAAAAATGTCTTTGCTGAACACGGCGGGCGTAACGCACGCGCTGGCCTGCTGCTCGCATTGGCCGACCGAAGGCGCGCAGGGAATGTCTTTTCCGGATTTGTTCGCCGAATATGCCAAGGCCTATCAGGCGCGCTATGGCATTGCCGACGACGTGCTGCGCAGGATGCTGGCGACCGTCGCGGCCTTGGCCTACAAGAACGGCGTGCAAAATCCGCTGGCGCATTTTGGCGCCGGCGGCCCGTCGGACAAATATAAATTATTTAGCGCCGATGCGATCTTGCAGTTGCCGGCCGAAAAAAACCCGTTTATTTCCGCGCCCCTGCGTCTTCACGATTGTTCCCTTATTTCGGACGGGGCGGCGGCGGTTGTGTTGTCCCCAACGGCGCTGGCGCAGGCGGAGAAGCGCAAAACGGTCGAAATTGCCGGGATCGGTCACGCGGCCGATCGCCTGCCGATCGGAGCGCACGCCAACATGTATGAACTGACGGCGGCAAAGCATGCCGTCAGCACGGCTTTCCGGGAAGCCGGCATTGCGGCCCATGACGTGCAGGTTGCCGAAGTGCACGACTGCTTTACGATCAGTCAATTGCTGTGCGTGGAAGCATTGGGGTTATCGCCGGATGGAGGGGCTGGATACGATTACCTGGCAGGCCGATTTACGGCCGAAGATGTCTGTGCCGTCAACCTTTCCGGCGGGCTTAAAGCCAAAGGCCATCCGGTTGGCGCAACGGGGGTTTCCATGCATGCGCTGATCTATAAGCAGTTGGCCGGCGACCCGATCGGGTTGGCGTATGGCCAAGGCCAGCCGGAAATCGGCGTCACGCTCAACATCGGCGGGGCGGGAGTTACCAACTGCGTGACGGTGCTTCGCCGCCTGTGACCAGGCGCGCACGAAGGCCGGGTTAATGCCGTAAATATAGGCCGTGCCGGCCTATGCCCCATGCACGGCGGCGGCCAATTGGCGGACCAGCGCAGACAGCCGGTTTTTGCGGGCGGCTTCGACCAGTGCGCTGCCGACTACGACGGCGTCGGCATGCCGCGCCGCGGCGCGCGCCTGGGCGGCGTCGCTGATGCCGAATCCGGCGGCGATGGGCAAATCCGTGCAGGTCCGCAGCCGGTCGATGTTGTTTTTTATGCTGATCCCGAGCTGCTTGCGCGCCCCGGTTACGCCTTTGACCAGGATATAATAGACAAATCCATCCGCTTCCGCCAGCAGGCGCCGCACCCGTTCCCTCGAGGTGGTTGGCGCAATGAGCTGAATAAACAATAATCCATGGTGTTTCATCGGCCCGCTCAGTTCGGCCGATTCTTCGAACGGCAAATCCACCGCCAGGATGCCGTCGATTCCCGCGCGTTTCGCGTCACGGCACAGTTTGGCATATCCATACCGGAACAGCGGGTTGGCATAACTGAACAGGATCATGGGCGTCTTAAATGAACGCCGCAAGCGCGCGGCCATGGCCAGAATCTGCTTCAGGTTCGTGCCGGATGCAAGGGCGCGCCGGCCTGCGGCCTGAATGGCGGGCCCGTCGGCCGTCGGATCGGAGAACGGAACGCCGAGTTCCAGAATGTCCAGGCCGTTGGCCAATGCCATGCGGATGTTCCGTTCCGATGTTTGCAGATCGGGGTCGCCGGCCGTCAGGTAGCCGATTAGCGCCTTGCGGCCTTGCTTCCGCAAGGTCTCGAATGTTTGGGTGATTCGGTTCATGGTTAATGCTCGTATTTATTGATTTAGCGTTGCGTTGTCCAAAAAAGCGGAGAAGATTGAGCTTCGTTTGGCCTTGGCTTTAAAACCCGAATAAGCGCCCGATCGCCGCGGTGCGCATGCATGCTATTTTCCACGTCTCTTTCGTTTGTACGACACAATGTTGTCCAGGTCCTTGTCGCCGCGGCCGGACAGGTTGATTACAATCGTGGCGCGTGACCCCAGTTTGCGCGCCCTTTTTTTGGCTTCCGCCAGGGCATGGCTCGATTCCAGCGCCGGCAGAATCCCTTCCAGGCGGGTCAGGTCGTCGAACGCTTGCAGCGCTTCGGTGTCGGTTATGGAACAATATTCGACCCTTGCGGAGTCGGCCCAGAGGGCGTGTTGCGGTCCGACGCCGGGATAATCCAGTCCCGCGCTGACCGAGTGCGCGTTTTGCACCTGGCCATCGTCATCTTGGAGCAGATAGCTTTTGGCGCCATGCAGAATGCCGATGCTTCCCGCCCCGATGCTGGCGGCGTGCTTTCCGGTGCGGATGCCGAAGCCCGCGGCCTCGACGCCGACCAGTCGAACCTTGGCGTCATCCAGGAAGGCCGAAAAAATGCCGGCCGCATTGCTGCCGCCGCCGACGCAGGCGATGACCATGTCCGGCAGGCGTCCGGTTTTTTTGAGTATTTGGGCGCGGGCTTCCTTGCCGATCACGCTTTGAAAAGTCCGGACCATGCTGGGGTAAGGGTGCGGTCCGGCCACAGTGCCGATCACGTAAAAGGTGTCGTCCACATTTGCGACCCAGGCGCGCATGGCTTCGCTCATGGCGTCTTTGAGAGTCGCCGTGCCGCTGTGCACGGGATGAATCTTGGCGCCGAGGAACTGCATGCGCTGCACGTTGGGCGCCTGGCGCCGGATGTCTTCCGTGCCCATGAAAACTTCGCATTCCATTCCGAACAGGGCCGCTGCCGTCGCGGTGGCCACGCCATGCTGGCCAGCGCCCGTTTCGGCCATGAGGCGCGTCTTGCCCATGCGGCGTGCCAGCAATGCCTGTCCGATCGTATTGTTGATCTTATGGGCACCGGTATGGTTCAGATCCTCGCGCTTGAGATACAGGCGCGCGCCGCCGTAGGCTTCCGTCAGGCGCTCGGCCAGATAAAGCGGCGAAGGCCGTCCAACGTAATCCTGGAGGATGGCATGCAACAATTTGGTAAAAGCCGGATCCTTCATTGCCTTTCGATAGGCTCGCTCAAGTTCGATGAGGGCCGGCATCAGCGTTTCGGCCACATAGCGCCCGCCATAGGGCCCGAAATGACCCAGCTTATCAGGTTCGTGTTTCATGATGAACTCCTGCCTTTCTATCCAATTTCCGGTCTGGCTGCGTTTCCTTCGCGGCCTCGATGAAAGCGGCCACTTTGCGAAAATCTTTTTTCCCTGGCGTCTTTTCCACGCCGCTGGCCGTATCCACGCCCAATGGGGCGACGATCCGGATCGCTTCGGCGACATTTTCGGGGGTCAAGCCTCCCGCCAGCATGAGCGGCGTACGGGTGGCCAGTTTGGCCGCCAGAGCCCAGTCGGCCGTCCGGCCGGTGCCTCCGTAGCGTCCTGGGGCGGCGGCGTCGAGCACGTAACGTGCCGCCGGCCACCGGTCCGGTGCGGGGACCGGACGGCCGTGCGGAAGTCGCACGGCGCGCCAGACCGGAACCGGCAGGCCGCTCCAATCTTCCGGGCATTCATCGCCATGGAGCTGAACGGCGTGCAGGCGGCAATCGCGCGCCAGCGATTCCACGAGATCGCGGCGCGCATTCACAAAAACGGCAATGGCCCGCGCGCCGGACGGGAGGCGCTCCAACAGGCGCCGCAGGGCGCCGAGCGCGATGTGGCGGGGCGATCTTTCGTACAGCACAAACCCAAGATAATCCGCGCCCGCATCCAGCGCCATGCGGGCGTCAGGCAGATTGGTCAAGCCGCAGATTTTGATTTCGGTTGTTCGGCGCATAATGAATCCTAAGCTCCGCTTAACTCGCGCAACGTGGCGGTAACGTTGGCCGACTTCATCAGAGTTTCGCCGATTAAAAATCCGCAATATCCATGAGTTTGCAGGTCTTCGATGTCCTGGCGGCTTTTAATGCCGCTTTCGGCAATCACTGCGCGGCCCGGCGGAATCAGCGGCGCCAGTTTCCGGGCGAAGGCCAGATCGGTCTTCAGCGTATTTAAATCGCGGCTGTTGACTCCGATGATGGCTTGGTCGAGCGGGAGGGCGCGCTCCATCTCGTCCCGCGTATGCACCTCGACAATCATATCCAGCCCGATTGTCCGTGCAATGGCATAAAGCTCTTTCAACAAATGGTCTTCCAAACCGGCCGCAATCAGCAGGATGACATCGGCGCCCAGCGCCCGTGTCTCGAAGACCTGGTAAGGATCGGAAATAAAATCTTTGCGCAACACCGGCAGGTTGGTCGCCTGGCGGACTTGGATAAGGTCCTCGTCCCGGCCGAGAAAATGCCGGGGCTCTGTCAGGACCGAAATGCCGCCGGCTCCCGCCTGTGCGTAAATTGCGGCCGCTGCGGCCGGATCGTACGCTTCGGACAACAGGCCGGCCGATGGGCTTGCTTTTTTGACTTCGGCGATAATGAACGCCGGACGGCTTGGCGCCTCCGCGCGCGCCAGCTGCGCCTTCAGGCTCCTGATCCTGGGCAAGCGCGCGACGATTCGTTCCAATTGCCCGATCGGCAAATGCGCGCCGGCCTGCCGGGCATCGTCGCGGCGCTCGGCCATGATGGATTGAAGAAACGAGTTCATAATCGGACAAATATTATTTGCCGCAGGCATCGCGGCCTACGCTGATTTGGTCGAGAAAATCCATGCGCATCCCGGCTGTTTCCGAGTTGGAATCCGATGGCTTCGCGCCCGTCGTGTAATCTGTTGCGAACATTTGTTTTAATCCTGCATTTACTTTTTTTGCGTATGTTCGATCAGCGCCTGCAGCTTGGCCGCGGCCCGGCCGCTGTCGATCGATGCTTGGGCCAGTTCAAAGCCGCGCGGCAGGTCGTCGGCTTTGCCGCCGGCGACAATGCCGGCGGCCGCGTTGAGCAGGACGATATCGCGCGCGGGGCCTTGTGCGCCGGCCAGCACTTGGCGCGTGATGGCGGCGTTGACTTCCGGCGAACCGCCCCGCAGGGAATCCGCCGAAGAATAGGCGCCGATGAGCGGAAGCGGGTCAAGTTCGTAGGTGCGCAGATGGCCGTCGCGCAGTTCGGTGATGCGCGTCGTTGTGGTGACGGTGATTTCATCCAGGCCGTCACGTCCGTGCGCAACGATGGCGCGCTTGCTGTTCAGGATGCGCAGCACGGCGGCAAAACTTTCGGTCAACTCCGGCGCGAAGACGCCCAGGATCTGCCCGCGGGCGTTGGCCGGATTGGTCAGCGGCCCCAGCATGTTGAAAATGGTGCGGATTCCCAATTCCCGGCGCACAGGGACGGCGTATTTCATGGCCGGATGCAAATTGGGAGCGAACAGGAAACCGATTCCGATTTCGCGGATGCATTCCTCCACGGTTTCCGGCGGCGCCTCGATATTGATTCCCAGCGCCGCCAGGACGTCGGCCGAGCCGCATTTGCTGGTGACAGCCCGGTTGCCATGCTTGGCCACCGGCACGCCGGCGCCGGCGACGACGAACGCGGCCGTCGTGGAAATGTTGAACGTGCCGGCGCGGTCGCCGCCTGTCCCGCAGGTGTCCACGACCGGCAGGCCGCCGGTGTCGATCAGCACGGCGTGCCGTCGCATGGCGACGGCGGCGCCGCTTAATTCATCCACGGATTCGCCTTTCATGCGCAGCGCGATCAGGAGCGCGCCGATTTGCGGGGGCGTGAGCCGGCCATCCATGAGCTGGTCGAACACGGCGCTGGTTTCGGAAGCAGTCAGGTCGTGGCGGTCGATGAGTTTTTGTAGAATGTTGTGCATAATGTCCTTGTTTGCGAACAACTGCTAGGAGCTCAAGTAAGCGGCAACTGCCAAATCCATGGCGTACTTTTCAAGTGCTTTGCCGTTAAAAAAACTCGAACAATCATATCCTTGCTTGTCAATGAGTCTTGGCGGCCTCTGCATCCGTCGTCGTTCCTAAGATCCCGCAACCAATTTAAGGAAGTTGCGGAGCAGATGCTTGCCTGACGGAGTCAAAATCGATTCCGGGTGAAACTGGATGCCGTAGGTTTCGTGCCGGCTGTGGCGCAGTCCCATGATTTCATTGTCCTCGCTGGTGGCCTCGATCGTCAGTTCCGGCGGCAGGCCGGCGCGCATGATGGCCAGCGAATGGTAACGACCGGCCACGAAAGGGTTCTTGAGCCCCTGATAGAGCCCCTTGCCGGTGTGATGGATGAGGGATGTTTTGCCGTGCATGATCTGGCCGGCGCCGGCTACCTTTGCGCCGAAGGCTGCGCCGATGGCTTGGTGGCCCAGGCAGACGCCCAGCAGCGGGACCGCGCCGGAAAGCCGGCGGATTAATGCCACGGAAATGCCGGCTTTCTCGGGCGTACAGGGGCCGGGCGAGATGATCACGGCTTGCGGGTGCATTCCGGCCACGGCGTCCACCGTGACGGCGTCATTGCGGAATACCCGGACTTCGGCGCCCAGCGTGCCGAGCGCATGCACCAGGTTGTAAGTGAACGAATCGTAATTATCGATTAAGACAAGCATGGAATATCTCCGGAATGTTCAATGGTTTTCAATCTGCAGCCCATTGGCGGCCAGGTCCACGGCTTTCTGCATGCCGCGCGCTTTATGACAGGTTTCCTCGAATTCCTTTTGCGGGTCGGAATTGTAGACGACGCCGCCGCCGGCCTGGATGGCGACGGTGCCGCCGGTGATTTCCAGGGTGCGGATCGTAATGGCGAAATCCATGCTGCCGTCATAGCTGATGTAGCCCAGCGCGCCGCCATAGGCCCCGCGCGGCTCGCTTTCCAACTCGTGAATAATTTCCATGGCGCGGATTTTGGGAGCGCCTGAAAGCGTACCGGCGGGAAAGGTGGCGCGGATCACGTCGGCGGCGTCGCAATCCTGGCGCAAAATGGCTTCCACGTGCGAGACAATATGCATGACGTGGCTGTAGCGCTCGATCGTCATATAGTCGCGCACCTGCACGCTGCCGGTTTCGGCCACGCGTCCGAGATCGTTGCGGCCCAGATCCACCAGCATAATGTGCTCGGCCTTTTCCTTGGCGTCGGCAAGGAGGTCGTCGGCCAGCTGGCGGTCCTGTTGCTCGGTGGCGCCGCGCGGGCGCGTGCCGGCGATGGGCCGCAATTCCACGCGATTGCCCGTCAGCCGCACCATGACTTCCGGCGAAGAGCCCACCAGGGTCTGGTCGCCGATTTTTAGGAAATACAGGTACGGCGAGGGATTCAGCAGGCGCAGGGCGCGGTAAAGCTGGAAGGGCGGCACTTCCGATTGAGCGCTGAACCTCTGGCTCGGCACCACTTGGATGATGTCGCCGGCCGTGATGTATTCCTTGGCTTTGCGGACGATCGCCTGGTACTGGTCGGGCGTCATGTTGGACTTGAACGTCACTGGCGGGTAGGTGCGGTTTTCAACGCGCAAGGCCGGCTGCTGCAGGATCGTCTCGATGGCCTCAATCTTCCGGCAGGCGTCCGTGTAAGCCCTTTCGGCGGAATCGCCGGGACGGGTGCAGACGATGATCTTGATCGTATGGCGCAGGTTATCGAACACGATCAGGTTATCCACTTTCAGGAACCGGCTGACCGGCTGACTCCCGCCGCGGACCGGCTTGGGGGGCGGCAGGCGTTCGAATTCGCGGACGGCTTCGTAGCCGATGTAACCCACGGCGCCGCCGAAAAAACGGGGCAGGCCCGGCATGGGGGCGACGCGCACGCCCTGGTACACCTTTCGCAAGCGCCGGAGCAGCTGGGGATCGGTTACGCCAGACTTCGCCGGAGCGCCTTGTCCAGGCGAGTCGGTGTGTTCGATTTCGAACAAAAGCTCGGGATCGACGCCGATGAAGGAATAGCGGCCCCAGGTTTCGCCGCCCTCGATGCTTTCGAGCAGGAAGACGTTCGGGTTATTTGCAAAGCGCCGGAGCACGGAGACCGGCGTTTCGAGATCGGCCAGCACCTCCTTGCTGACCGGGACCAGGTCGTATTGCCTGGCCAGTGCGAGGTAATCTTTCAGGTTTATTTGTTGCATGGTGTTTCTATATATAGAAACGTTTGGGCGCGGTGTCAACAAGAAAAATAAATTGTTATTGAAAGCGTTTGGCGTTGCGTCCACGGCCGACGCTCCTATACTGCTTGGGAAATGAACTGGGTTACCGCAACCAAAACCGGAGTGATCCTCTCCATCCATGCCTGCCCGCGCGCCGCGCAGGATGCCGTGCAGGGCCTGCATGAGGATGCCGTCAAGATTCGCCTGCGGGCGCCGCCGGCGGATGGCAAAGCCAACGAGGCGCTGATCGCGTTCCTCAGTCGCCTGCTGGATGTGCCCGCGCGCAACTTGACGCTGGTGGCCGGCCAAAGCTCGCGCGCCAAGCGCGTGGCCGTCGCCGGGCTAACCGAAAATGCCGTGCGCGCCAAGCTCGGTCTTTGATCTGCCGGCGGCAACGTGCCGGGAGGATGGAAGAAAAGCCCGGCGCCGGGGCTGCAGACTTTTTTATTTTCGCCGCCCCGCGCTGTCAGGGCGATGCCGGATCGATATTTTGCCGTTTTCCCAGGTTCGCGGAGATCGGGTAGGTTTACCCAAGCTCCAATTCGCTTTTGCAAAGCTCATAGAACCGGCATTGCCGGCAGGTGTCGAGATCGGCGGATTGCTCCCAGTCCTCCTGCGGCAGGGGCTGGTTCTTGCGGATGTCGCCGGCCACGAGGTATTCGGCCATGGCGGCGACCGATTCGCGGATTAGCCCGCGCGCGCCTTCCAGATCGTTGCCGGTCAGGGTCATGCTTTGGGTGGCGCCCTTGGCCAGGTATTCCAGGTGCACTTGGATTTGCTCGGGGGTGTGGTTGTATTTGGTGTTGGCCCAGAGGCCGTAAACGATCATCTGGTCGCGGTGCGCCGTCTTTTCGCTTCCGGCCTTCCAGTCGTGAATGTGCAGGATGTCGCCCTCGCGATAGGCGTAATCCGGAATGGCATACACCTTGATGGCTTCGAAGGGAAACGATTCCGGATCGCCGCCATCCGCGTGCGCGATTTGCACCTCCTGCTCCGGGCGCACCTTGCCCAGGCGCGGCAAAACCTGTTCCAGGAAATTCGTCAGGCAGCGCATGATCTGCTCGATCATGCGCGCGGTCATTTCCGCCTCGGGGGTGTGGTGATGCGCGGGGTAGTAGTGCTCGTGCAGGCAGCAATATTTTTTGGGGTTGGTTTGCCAGAGCTTCTTTTTGGAATCGGTCCAGCATTGATTCAGGTAAGGCTTGGCGACGGTTTCGTAGGCCTGGGCTGCGGTAACCGCCTGGCCGGCCTGGACCTGCCGGAAAGCCCACATGGCGGCGCGTTCCACGGCGTTGCCCTGGAGTGTGAACCGGTTTTCCATCTTGCCCAGCCGGTAGGCCGCGCGGGCCAGGTCCGGGGCCTCCGCCTTCCAGCCGCCCCACATGGCGTACTTGGCCAGATACCGGCGGCGCGGGCATTCCTCAAAATCCGCCCGCGCCGAAATCGACCAGGAAAAGGTGTTAATCAATTCGGCCATATGTTTTTTGCTCCGGAGTCTTGATATCGGCGTCAGCATAGCCTGATTGACCCGGCCTCGGCAAGCCCTTTCAGATCGGCCAAGTGCCGGAAAACGGGCGAAACATTTTTCTTCATCTGGCAGGTCATTGCGGGTATAAATAACCAGGAAAACATTAAATGGCTGCCATTGCCGGCAGCCGGAAGATTATTATGACCGAAGCGATACCGGAAAAACTGGGCATCATTGCCGGGCGCGGGGCTTATCCGCTGCTCCTGGCGCAAGGCGCCAGAAAACAGGGCGTGCGGCAGATTGTGGTCGTTGCGTTTCGCGGGGAAACCGATGCCGTGATCGAAAGGGCGGCCGACAAGGTCGTCTGGCTGCATGTCGGCCAATTGGAGGCGATGCTGGCGGCCTTTCGCCAACATGGGATTACCCAGGCGGTTATGGCTGGCCAGATTGCGCCCTCCAACCTGTTCCATGTCCGTCTGGATGCCCGCGCCTTGACGATTCTAGCCCGGTTGAAAAGCCGCAATGCCAAGACAATTTTCGGCGCTATCGGGGATGAGCTCAAGGCCATCGGGGTCGAACTCCTGCCGGCCTACAGGTTTATGGAGGACGCGATGCCGGCGCCGGGTTTGCTCGGTTGCCGTGTGCCGACGGAGCGCGAACGGGTGGATATCGATTTAGGGCTGCGGGCGGCCAAGGCCACCAGCGCTTTGGAAATCGGCCAAACCGTCGTGGTCAAGGAAGGTGTGATTCTGGCGGTGGAAGCCTTCGAGGGTACGGATGAGACCATGTTGCGCGCCGGCAAGCTTGGCGGCCCCGGCGTCGTTGTCGTGAAGGTGGCGCGCCAGGGCCACGATATGCGCTATGACATTCCGGTTGTCGGCCTGCGCACCCTGGCGGTGCTGAAGAAAATCAAGGCGGCGGTGCTGGCCGTGGAAGCGCGTAAAACCATTTTGCTCGAAAGGGAGCAAGTCGTTGCGGCTGCGGACAAGCAAAACATGGCGTTCATTGCCGTGGAGGTGAAAGACAAGGAAAATTCCGAGGTCCAGATTGCCAAGAGTGGTTCGGATTAGCCTTTTCGAATTTTGGCCGCATTTCCCTGGAAGTTGAAGTTTGCGGTTATCTTATGAGGAGGTTCGATTCTATGGATGAACGAAAAATTCGTGTCGGCGTGGTGGGCGTGGGCAGTCTCGGTCAATGGCATGCCCGCATTTATTCGGAATTGCCGACGGCCGAACTGGTCGGGGTCTATGACATTAACCAGGCGCGGGCCGAAGAAATTGCCCGGCGCTATCGGACGCGGGCCGTGCGCGACATGGCCGAGTTGGCCGGAATGGTCGAGGCCGCCAGCATCGTCGTGCCGGCGGACAAACATTTCGAGGCGGCGGCGCATTTTCTCGAGCGCGGGGTGCATCTTCTGGTGGAAAAACCGATTGCCACCCAAATGGCCGATGCCGAAGCTATGGTGGCCGCGGCCCAGCAGAAGAACCTTGTCTTGCAGGTGGGGCACGTCGAACGCTTCAACCCCGTGATGCAATTCCTGGAAGGCATCCTGGTGCGGCCGCGGTTTATCGAGGCCCACCGGCTGGCGCCCTATCCGCCGGCGCGCGCGGGCCAGCGTCCGCGCGGAACGGAAGTCAGCGTCGTGCTGGATCTCATGATCCACGACCTGGAAATCATCCTGCATCTGGTGCGGTCGCCGATGCGCGAGTTTCATGCGGTGGGCGTGCCGGTCCTGAGCGCCAGCGAGGATATTGCCAATGTGCGCCTGGAGTTCGAAAATGGCTGCGTGGCCAATGTGACCACCAGCCGGATCAGTCCGGAAAGTCTGCGTAAAATCCGCGTGTTCCAGGCGGACGCTTATATTTCGCTGGATTACGAAAAGCAGGCCGGGGAGATCTACCGCAAAACCGAGGCGCGCATCGAGCGCAGCAAGGTGCCGATCGAAAAGGGCGAGCCGCTCTTGCGCGAGCTGGCATCGTTTGTCGAATGCGTGCGCGCGCATAGTGCGCCGGTTGTCAGCGGCGCCCAGGCGGCGGAAGCGCTGAAATTGGCGGCGGCTATCTGCCGTCAGATCCGCGGCCAGGGGTTGAGCTGACAAGGATGGTCAGCCGCAAAAAGGCGCAAAAATTAAACGAAACCGATGCGGAAATATTTGCGCTGTGTTGCGGTTAAAAACAGTTTTATGAAGCGCCCATCCATAATGGTCATTGCCGGTGAGCTTTCGGGCGACATGCATGCCGCGGGGTTGGTCCGGGCGATCCTCCGGCGCCGTCCCGATGTCGAGTTTTTCGGCATTGGCGGCGCGAACCTGCGGGCCGCCGGCATGGAAATTCATTATGACGTGCGCGATATGGCGGTTTTGGGCCTGACGGAAGTTCTGCTCCGGTTACGGTTTTTCAAACGGGTTTTCAAGACGATGCTGGCCCTGGCCCGCGCGCGCCGGCCGGATGCCATTTTGCTGGTGGACTATCCCGGGTTCAATCTGCGCTTTGCCGCCCGGGCGCATGCCATGGGATTCAAGGTGCTCTATTATATTTGCCCGCAAGTGTGGGCTTGGAACCGCAGCCGCATCCCGCGGATGGCGCGGATTGTCGACCGTTTGCTGGCGATTTTCCCGTTTGAAGTCGACGTGTTCAAGGATAGCGGGCTGCGCGTTGATTTTGTGGGGCATCCGCTGGTGGCCAAAGCCTCTGCCGCGCTGGCGGAACCTTTGGCGCCATTGCCCTGGCCGGGTGAATTGCATGTTGCACTTTTGCCCGGAAGTCGTTATCATGAAATTGAAAGAATTCTGCCGGCGATGTGGTCGGCGGCCGCGCTTGTGCAGCAGCAATTTCCCGACGCCGGATTTATCGTTGCCGCTCCGTCGGAGGAAGTCGCCGGCTGGGTGCGCGCCGTAATGGGACGCTTGGGCAAAGGTCCGGAGCGTGTAGCGGTGGTGACCGGGCAGACAAGGCAAGTCTTGCGCCAGGCGCGCGCGGCTTTGGTGGCCTCCGGGACCGCCACGATGGAAACAGCTTTGATGCGTTGTCCCATGCTCGTGGTCTATCGGGTTGCCTGGGCCACCTATTTTATCGGGCGGCTTCTGATCCGCGTGCCCTATCTGGGCATGGTCAACATTGCGGCCGGAAAATGCCTGTGTCCGGAATTTATTCAGCATAAAGCGCGGCCGGAAGCGATGGCGGCGGCTTTGGCGCCGCTGTTGCGCGACGGGCCTGCGCGGGAGAGCATGTTGGCCGGCCTTGAACGTGTCAGCCGGGCATTGGGCGACTCGCAGGCGGCCGAACATGCCGCCGATATTGTTTTACAGGAATTGGAATGAAAATCACCGTTATCGTCACGGTCTACAACCGGCCGGCCATGCTGATTGCCTGCCTGCGGGCGCTGGCGCTCAGCACCCAGCGCGTGGATGAAGTGGTGGTTTCGGACGACGGCTCCAGCGAAGACAATGTGCGCCGGATGCAGTCCGCATTTTCGGATTTGCCTTTCCCGGTTCGTTTCGTCAGGCAGGCCGACGAGGGCTATCGCCTGGCGGCCGCGCGCAATAATGCCTTGCGCTTGGCCAGCGGCGATTACATCATATCCCTGGACTGTGATATTCTGCTCCTGCCGGATGCCGTCATGGCGCATGTGAAGTCGGCGCGCCGCGGCTGGTTCCTGGCGGCCAACCGGGCCTGTGTCGGCGCAGCGGAGACGGAAGAAGCTCTGCAGCAGGCCATGCATCCCAGACTTTTGCAGGTGCTCTGGGAAGACGCGGAGCGCCGCCACCTTTCCCGTGTCCATCGTCAGTTCCAGCGCAATGCATGGTTACGCCGTTTAGGCCTGGCTATGCGGCATAAGCCTAAAATACTGGGATGCCATTTTTCGATTTTCCGCGAGGACATCGAGCGGGTCAACGGATTCGACGAGGCTTATGTCGGCTGGGGCCTCGAGGACGACGATTTTGCCCTGCGTTTACACAAGGCCGGCGTGCGCGGTCGGTCTTTGATCCTGGAAGCTCCCGCCTTGCACCTCTGGCATTCCTCCGTGGCTTCACGCGCGGCCGAGCTGTCGGCCAGTCCGAATATGGCCTACTTTCTGCGCCGGGACGTTCCGGCCTTTTGCGTTAAGGGACTGCGTACCGAACGCCAGCCGGGCGCTTGAAAAAGGGCGGCGGCTGACCTGGCTCAGCAGGCGGCAATGTTCGGCGATGGCATCGAACGGATCAGACGGGCTGTCTTTGGAAAGGAGCTTGGCAATGAGCGACAAAATGCGAAGCATGGGCGTCGTTTCCGCGTTTCTGGCGTTTATTTTCTGCTTTGGGGGCGGCTTGTGGATCCTAAACAAGACGGGATTGAATTTCGGCAACGATGCCGTGGCGGTCGGGATCGGTCTTTATTTCATCGGCAAAGCTTTTTTTGTGGGGCCCATGTTGCTGATGACGGCGCTGAAAAAGCGGTCCGGAAATATTGTTGACATGGCGCCGCGAACAATGCAGGGTTGATGCCATCGATTATTTAAATGGGCGTGGGCCGGGAGCAATTTTCAATATTTGGAGTTTACGCAAACACATCAACCAAAGGAGTTCGAGTATGCAACGTGCGCTTGTTTTCGTTTTTGTCACGGCTTTGATCGCGGCCTTCACCTCGGGGTGTACCACCACCCAGCCGTCCGCCCAAATCGGCGGTGAGCAGGAGTATGCGAAGAATGTCGATATGACCGTCGGGGCCGATCAAGCCATGGTGATGGGCGGCAAGAAAGTGCAAATCACCGAGGTTTCCAAGCATTTGACGAAAGTGAAAGCCAGCAAGCATCTCATTATCGTTGTGGCGCCGGAATCGAAGTTAACGAAGGAAACCCTGGTCACCCTCCTCAATCTGCTCGGTAAGGATGGTTATTACTTCACGGCGGGGCAAGGTTCGAAATACGCGGATGTGATCCAGCAAATCCAGGGCAAGTCCAAGCTTTCCGTGGAATAATGCGGCGGCCGTTGCCGGCGCAAGGTCAGCGCTTGATGCCGTGCAGCGCCTTGGCAATGGCGGCGATATGCTCGGGCGTCGTGCCGCAACAGCCGCCGATAATGTCGGCGCCGGCGGCCAGCAGGGCGGGCACGAACTCAGCCATCATTGCGGGCGTGTCCGGGAACACATCCGTTCCGTTGCGGTTGACCGGCAAGCCGGCATTGGCGTGCACGAGAATGGGCGCCTGCGGGGCTGTGGCGCGGATTTCCTTCACAACCTCGATCATTTGACGAAACCCGTGCCCGCAATTGGCTCCAATAATGTCGGCTCCGGCCTCCAGGCAGGCTTTGGCCATATCGGCAGGACTGACGCCCATCATGGTCCGGTAATCGCCCTTGACCGTGCGGGCGAAGGTGAGCGTGCTGATGATTTCCAAGCGGGTGTTTTCCCGGGCGGCCTTGATTGCCAGACAGGTCTCGTCGAGGGCCGACATGGATTCGATCAACGCCGCATCGGCGCCGCCGGCTTCCAGCGCCTGGGCCTGCTCCTTGAATGCGGCGTAAATTTCTTCCTCGGTGACATCGCCCATCAGCAACAGCTTGCCGGTGGGTCCCATCGAAGCAATCACCGCGCGTTCCTGTCCGGCAGCCTCGCGCGAGATGGCGGCGGCGGCCCGGTTGAGTTCGGTCACGCGGTCGTCCAGTCCGTAGGCCTTGAGTTTCAAGCGCGAACCGCCGAAACTGTTCGTCTTGATCATATCGGCGCCGGCGTTGACATAACTGCGGGCGATATCCAGCACATCGGCGCGATGGGTCACGCACCAGAGCTCGGGGCATTCTCCCGGCTTAAGCCCTTTGCGCTGGAGAAATGTGCCCCAGGCGCCGTCGGATAACAGTTTCCGTCCGCGCTTTAATTGGTCCGTGATGCGTGCCATGGGATTTCCTCGATTTGTTTGCGCAACAGGATATAATAAGCCCGAAAAAATTCAATGTATAAAGGGAGGGGGTCGATGAAAAATTATCGCAAGGAATTATGGATGGAAGTGCCGGCCCGGCGCGGGTTTGTCAACATCACGCCGGAGGTGGAGCAATGCCTGGCGGCGAGCGGCATTCGCGAGGGCCTCGTGCTGGTTAACGCGATGCACATTACGGCCAGTGTGTTCATCAACGATAATGAGAGCGGCCTGCATGCGGACTTCGAAAAATGGCTGGAAAAACTGGCGCCGGAAAAGCCGCATTCCCAATATCGGCACAACGGGGCCGAGGACAATGCCGATGCGCATCTCAAGCGTTCCGTCATGGGGCGGGAAGCGGTCGTGGCCGTGACTGGCGGAAAGCTGGACTTCGGGCCGTGGGAGCAGATTTTCTACGGCGAGTTCGACGGTCTGCGCCGCAAACGGGTGCTGGTCAAAATCATCGGCGAATAGCAATATGCAACCGGAAAAAAGGCGCCAGGCGTGTGATTGCCGCGGGTCGCGCGGATAATCCCGATACGGAAAATTCAATCCGTTCACAGTTCCTCTGCGTTTTTATTTTATCCGGATCGGAAGGAGCCGTATTTGGTTTGCGATCCGTGGCGAGCGATTGCTCTTTTCGGTTTCTTTTATGTCAAAGATTGCCAAAGTTGTGGTGGAAATCGCCCTGGACCGCGAATTCGATTACCTGGTGCCCGAGGCGCTCGGCGCGTCCGTGCGCCTGGGCTCGCGTGTCCAAGTGCCGTTCGGGCATTCGACGGCCCGTGGTTATGTGGTGGGCCTGGCGGACCGATCCGAGCGGCACGATCTGAAATCCATAGCCGCGCTCATCAGTCCCAAGCCGCTGATTAACGAAACGATGCTGAAACTGGCGCGCTGGATCGGGGGCTATTATGCCGCCACCATCGAGCAGGCCATTCGCACCGTGTTGCCCTGCGCGGTCCGGCGCAAGGGCGCGGGCTTCATCGAGCAAACGCTCGTGACCCTCGCGGGAACAGCGCCGGATGAGACCACGCTGGATGCGTTGCGCAAGCGCGCGCCCAAGCAGGCGGCGGTTCTGGAAGTTTTACAGCGCGATGGCGCCCTGCCGCTGAACGTCCTGGCCCGCGCGGCCGGGACGACGCCGTCCGCCATCAAGAGCCTGGCGGTTAAAAAAATGGTCAGCCTTGGCCGCGAAACCACCCTGCGCGACCCGCTGGCCGACCAGGTGATTTTGCCGACTGCGCCCCTGGAGTTGTTCCCGGAGCAGGCCAAGGCGCTGAGCCTGGTCAAGCAATCCATGGATTCGCTCAAGCCGTCCGTGGTTCTTTTGCATGGCGTAACCGGCTCGGGCAAGACGGAGATATATTTGCAGGCCATCCGCTATGGCCTTGATCAGGGCCGCGGCGCCATCGTGCTCGTGCCTGAAATTTCGTTGACGCCGCAGACAGTGGAACGGTTCCGCAGCCGGTTTGGCGAGACGATTGCCGTGTTACACAGTCATTTGTCTGACGGCGAGCGGCACGACGAGTGGTATCGCATCTATGAAGGCAAGGCCCGGATCGTGGTCGGCGCCCGGTCGGCGCTCTTTGCGCCGGTGGAGCGCCTGGGCCTGATCGTGGTGGACGAGGAGCATGAGCCCAGTTACAAGCAGGCCGAGGCCCCGCGCTACAATGCGCGCGATGTGGCCGTCATGCGCGGGAGCCTGGAGCCGTGTGCCGTCCTGCTGGGTTCGGCTTCGCCGGCGCTGGAGTCCTTCTGCAACGTGCGCAACGGTAAATACGCGCTTGCTGAGCTCACGCAGCGCGTGGATCACCGCCAGATGCCCCATGTGCGGGTTGTGGATATGCGTGTGGAAGCGGAACAGTCCGGGCGGATGGATGTTTTTTCCCGCGAGTTGGTGGAAGCCATACGCCGGCGTCTCGACCAGGCCGAGCAGGTCATGCTCTTTTTAAATCGCCGGGGTTTTTCGACCTCGGTGCTGTGTCCCGCTTGCGGCTACGTAGCCGTTTGCACCCACTGTGCCGTGAAAATGACCTGGCACAAGGGTTGCAACGAAATTCGCTGTCACATCTGCGGGCGGGTGCAGCGGACGCCGGCGCGCTGCCCGACCTGCGGCACGCCCACGCTCAAGTTCAGCGGCATCGGGACCCAGCGGGTCGAGTCCATCGTGCGCGCGCTGTTTCCCAAGGCGCGGGTCGAGCGCATGGATGCCGATACCACCACCCAGAAACATGCTTACGGCCGGATCCTGGGCGAGTTCAAATCCGGCCGGATCGATATCCTGATCGGCACACAAATGATCGCCAAGGGACTGCATTTTCCGGGGGTCACGCTGGTGGGGGTGATTTGCGCGGACTTAAGCCTGCACATGCCGGACTTTCGGGCAACGGAGCGAACATTCCAATTGTTGGTCCAGGTGGCCGGGCGCGCCGGGCGCGGCGATGTTCCGGGCGAAGTCATCGTGCAGACCTTTGCGCCGTTCAATCCGGCCATTCAAGCCGCGCGGCGGCTTGATTACCAGGGATTTTGCGACCAGGAATTGGAATCGCGCAAGGAGCTGCTTTACCCGCCGTTTGCGCATATCGTTTGCATTACACTGGAAAGTTTGCGTGCGGAAGCCGTGGAAAAGGTTGCGCAGGCGCTTGCCGGAAGTCTGGCGCCGGCGTTGCCTAAGGCGGTCATCCTGGCCGGGCCAATTCCCGCGCCGCTCAGCCGGGCCAAAGGCCATTATCGATTTCAGATCCTCATGCGCTCGACGTCAGTCAAGGCCATGACCCTGCCCCTAAAGGAAACCTTGAAAGCGTTGCGCTGTCCGTCCGGCGTGCGCATAGCCGTGGACGTGGACGCGGTATCCATGATGTGAGAAGCGGACTTTAAGGCCGCGGCTCGATCGCCATGACATCGGCCTTCCAGCGGGCGTGCTGCCGGTTATTGGACGCGGCTCAGCCAGCAGGTGTGCCAAGGCTGTGAGCCTGAACCCGCGTCATTGTTTGGCAAGCCGGACCTGCCAGCCAAGAGAGTGCGCACGATCAGCGGATCAAATATTGGTCCACAATTTCCTCGGCGGCGTCCGGCATGATGCCGGCGGCCAGGGCCAGGTCAATGATCGTATAACGTGCGCGCATCTGGTGGGCATGGTGCGCGGCGGCCAGGAACCGTTCGCGAGTACAGCCGATATCCTCCAGGCGATGGGCGGCGCCCGCTGCGCGCAGAGATTGCTTGATGGCGGCCGCCGTCCTGGTCATCGGCCGGAGTTCGAAGCACAGGCGGCCCCACAGGGAATCTTCCTGCTGGAGACGCCGGACCGCGCGTTCGGCCTTGAGGCGTTTAAGCGCGTGCTCGTCCTCGACAACGGCGGCCAGCGACTGCCAGTAGGCGGAGTCGGTTGGTTCAGTGCGGAATTGAAAGCGCGGCGCCTCCAGCGCCAGGACGCGTTCGTACAGCGCGCCGGCGAAAATCGTGCCCAGGCCCACCTGGCGCCCGTGATAGTCGTGCGGCACGCCGTAAATGGCAGCGGTCATGTCCAGGACATGGGAAACCATATGTTCGCCGCCGGAGGCCGGCGAAGATGTGCCGGCCATGGTCATCGATACTCCGGAATAAACCAGGGCTTGGAAGAGCGCTTCGATTGCCCGTGGTTCCTTGGCGCGGATCGCTTCGGGGTGCGCCAGATAGGCCGGCTCCAGTTCGCGAATCAGCTGTGCGCAAACGGGGCAGTAATACTCCGCGAACAACAGCTGGTTGAGTTTCCAGTCGGTCATGCTGACTGCCTTGGCCAAGACATCGCCGAAGCCGGCGGCGGTCAGCTTGCCGGGTGCTTCTTGAATCACGGCGGGAACGGCGGCGATGAACACCGGCACTGTGCCGCTGAGCACGCGCTTTACGCCGCGGATGGATGGCGCGATATTGTTCGAGGCATACCCGTTCATGGAAGCCGCCGTGGCGAACATGGCGTACGGCCGTTTTGTATCGCAGGCGATCCATTTGACCAGGTCGCTGATCGTGCCGCTGCCGACGGCCAGGAGGCCGTCGCAAGGCGGCAGTCGGGAGCATAGGGCTTCCTTGGTGATGTCGTCGCAGACCGGGCCGCCATGCGGGGTATCCGGTACGATCGAAGGATGGACGGTCCGTCCGGCCCGATTCAAAACGGCTGCGCATTCCCGGCCGAGCAGCGCAAAGGTCCGTTCGTCGGCTACCAGATTAATCCGTTGGCCGGCGAGATGCCGGTCCATCAGGGAAGGCAGCTGCTGAACAGCGGTTGGGCTGTAAATGACGGCGCGGGTAGGGACAGAATGAGTTTTGCCGCAAGCGCAGGCAAAGGTTTGGCCGAGCAAATGAGCGGGAGTCTGGCCGCCAATGTTCTTTGTGCTCGGTTCCTCGTTCGTCTTCTCAGGGTTTTGATACATGACTGGTTTTGACAATCAATATCATTGCCGCGAACGAGGAACCGGGCCCCTTGAACGGCTATTTGCCAAGCACTTTGCGCACGGATTCCAACTGGCCGGTGCTGCCCAGGAATTTGTTCTTTTCGGCGATATACTTGGCGTATTCGACCATGAATACTTTTCCCGGGGGCCGCAGATCGAAGTTTTCCGGGTGTTGCTTGAAATATTCGCGGTGAACGCGGCACCAGACCAGACGGCCGTCGGTGTCGATATTCACCTTGGTCACGCCCAGTTTGGCGGCCTTGAGGAACTGGCCGGCATCGACGCCCTTGGCGCCTTTCAACTGGCCGCCGGCGGCGTTGATCCGGTCCACTTCATCCTTGGGTACGGAGCTGGAGCCGTGCATCACCAGCGGGAATCCCGGCAGGAGCTTCTGGATGGCCGAAATGATCTCGAAGTGCAGACCCTGCGAGCCGGCAAACTTATAAGCGCCGTGGCTTGTGCCGATGGCGCAGGCCAGGCTGTCGCAGCCGGAGCGCTTGACAAAGTCCGCGGCTTGGGCCGGATCGGTCAGGTGGACCTGGTCTTCGGCGACGGAGATATGTTCCTCGACGCCGCCCAACTGGCCCAGTTCCGCCTCGACCACGATGTTCTTGCTGTGGGCGGCCGCGACGATTCGCTTGGTGATGGCAATGTTTTCCTCGTAGGGCTTCATGCTGGCGTCAATCATGACGGAGCTGTAGAACCCGCTCTGGATACAATCCATGCAGGCTTCTTCGTCACCGTGGTCCAGATGCACGGCGAAAATGGATTCCGGAAAGATCTGGTCAGCGGTGCGGATCATGGCTTCCAGCATGCGCTTGTCGGTATAGGACCTGGCGCCCTTGGAAATCTGGATCATAAACGGAGCATGGCTTTCCAAACAGCCCTTGAACAGGCCCATGGTCTGTTCCAAGTTGTTGATGTTGTAGGCGCCGACGGCGTATTTGCCGTAAGCGTGTTTAAACAATTCCCTGGTGTTCACAATCATGGCGGCTCTCCTTGATTAAGATACGGAACAAGATGCGCCGGCCACGCAAGCCGCGCAGCCAGCCGATATCGAACTTCCTTATATAGCGATTTCCGCGCCGGCGTCAATTCTTTTTTCGCGGATTGCCGACATTTTGTCGTTGCTTCTTTTTCGCGCCGGGGCGATAATAAAACTATCAGTAGGAGGTATGAATATGGCTGGCGAGAATAAAACCAACGAACCTGTTGCCGATGCATCGACTACCGCAAAAGACATTGTTTTCGAGTGCGGAGTTTGCGGAAAGAGTCTGGTGATCAATGCCTTGGGAGCAGGGCTGGCGATTACATGTCCCGATTGCGGCGCCGAGCAGCAGGTCCCGGTTCCCGATGACATGGAAGTCGATGCGAACGCCGACGCCGCGCAGGTTGACGAACAGAAGGGTGATCAGCCAATTCCGGAAATTTCCGATGTGCTAGCCGATGCCCATGAGCAGATTAACGCGCTGGTGTTGGAAAACGAGGAATTGCAGGAACGCCGCCGGATTTTGGAAAAACGTTATGCCCTTACCGCCCAATCCCTGCAGTCGCTGCGGCGGGAAATGAGCGCGATCCGCAAGTCGATCGAACGAACGGAGGCGATTCTGAAGACCATGGAAGATCCGGTCGCCGGCGATACCCAGCAGATAACCTGAAACGTTCCAGCCTCGGGAGGGGCGCGGAAGGTCCACAGTGTTCGGTGTTCAGCTTGGCATGCTTGATTCCGCCTACCCGCAACGCTGCACGCATGTTACGTAAATTCAAGGTTTGTAGCAGTGCCGTACGGGTACAATGCGCTGTGGGTTGCGCGCTTGTCTTTCCGCGACAGGAGGCAAGTCGGCGCGTATGGCAAATACCGCATCTTCCCTCTTGGTCGGTCCCTGAACACTGGATACCGAACACTGAACACCGTTTTATAGCAGCGGCGCCAGGCAGGACTTCAATTCGCTTTCCAGGTTGCGTGCTTGATAGCGCGCCAAGCGCTGTTGCTGGCCATGCAAGACGGCCTCGCGGAATGGACCGCGGCGCGTGAGTTGCCCCATCATCTCGGCGATGTAATCCCAGCGTTTTTCCCGGACCAGGACCCCGGCGCCGTCGAGCGTCTCCGGCACCGCGCCGGCGGCATACGCCAGGACCGGAAGATTATGCGCCATGCTTTCGATGAGCGGGATGCAAAAGCCCTCGTGCGCGCTCATGCAGAGAAACAGGTGGGCGGCCTCGTAATAGGCGGTCAACTCGGCCTGCGGCACCGCGCCAGCCAGGATCACCTGGTCGAGTTGGAGATTGCGGGCATAAACGGCCAGCAAGGTTTGGTAGCGTTCCAGGCCCGCGAACGAGCCGACGTGAATGAAGCGCGCATTCGGTTCCACGGTTTTTTGAAAATAGCCGAAGGCCGAGAGCGCATCTTCGATGCATTTGTTCGGCGCACAGCGCCCGACAAAAAGGATGTTTGTTCGTCCATCCTTGAGCGCGCGGAGCGTGCGCCGGTCCGGGCGCGCCTTGATCGCGTCAAAATTCAGCACGAGCGGCAATACCTGCACGGTGGGGTAGCCCAGGTCGGCCAGTTCGCCGGCATTGAAGCGGCTGTCGGCCATGTTGACCTCGGCCACTTTGGCCAGGGAACGGGTCTGGGACCGGCCCCATTCCAGCTCGCGCGCAATTTCCTCCTGCAGACCCCGGAAAAAATGGGCGGGAGTGATATTGTGGTAACGCAGAACTTTGCGGCAGGCCAGCTCCGCAAAAATAGCGTTGACTTCCGAGCCGATCGAGAGATGCAGGAGAACGATGTCGTCCCGGCCAACGATTGCGGCGGCCTGCCCGGCATCGCGGGCTTCCTGGCGCATGGTCGGGCCGATGTGGGATGGCATGCAGAAGATTTCGGAGGCATGGCCCCAGCTGCGGAACAGCGCGCGCATGGTCAGGGCCTCGTTGCTGATGGCATCGCCGGTGGTGAAACCGGCGACAAATTGGTGGATGCCTCGATGATTCATGATTCCATTGCGCGGGCGATGCCCGCAATCCCAAAAATCCAAGTTTCAAAACCTAAGGAATGGTTCCATTCCAATAAAGACAAAATGGACTGAAAATAATGCCTGCCACGCATGCGGCCCGGTTGTCACATCCGTCGGGCGGTAAACTTCTGCAGGGCATCCTGGAATTTACTGTTAATGGTGTTCCAGGCGTATTCGCGCAGAACATATTCCCGGCCGGCCGTTCCCATGCTCCGGCGCAGATTTTCCTGCCGGAGGAGCGTGAGCAGCGCTTCCTCGAATTCCGGGTAGATCCGGAACCAGAGTCCTCCGTTGCTTTTCCGGCAATGGTCCTGGTTGACCAGGCAGCGCGCGTGGACCAGCACCGGCGTGCGGGCCAGCCAGGATTCCAGGATAACAATGCCAAAGCTTTCGTTGATGGATGGATGGCAAAACACCGCTGCGCCGGCAAAAGCCGCATGTTTTTCCTCTTCCGAAAGAAACCCGACATCCAGCAGGTGCGGGCGCAACTCGGCGGGCGGCGCGAGTTCGCCTGTTCCGGCCATTACCAGTTTGACGTCCTGCCGCGTGCGCTTCCGGAAAAGCGTCATATAATTCAGCAGGAGCGGGGTGCCTTTGCCTTCCTCGCGGCGTCCCGCGTAGATGACGTAGGGCGCGCCAATCCCATGCTTACGGGCGAAGGCATCGGGCGCAGCCTCGAACGGATCGAGACCCATGCCCACGACCGCGCCGTAGGATTCCGGAAGGTCGTACAGCCGGCGGGCCAGCGCGCGTTCCGGCTCTGAATTGAACAGGCAGCCGGCGACATTCCGGAACATTTCGCGGAAGGCGCGGGTATAGGCAAAGCCCTCGTCATGCAGACAGGGCACCAGGACCGTTTTGGCGGGCGCCAGGCGGCTGGCGAAATACACCAGTCCGAACAGGTAGGGGCCCATCACAATCCAGTCGAATTCGTCGCCATGGGTTTGCAGGTAATTGCACAGGGAACGGCTGTTGACGCTGTTCCGCAGCCAGATTTGTTCGTCGGCCTCCGTAAAATGGGCCCGGCGGCTGATGGCGTCCTGAACGCGCAAAAACGAAGCGATGTCGCGGCCGGCATCCACGGGAAAAAAGATGACATCCAGGTTGCCGATCCGGCGCGGGCCGGGGGGCACTTCGTTTTCCCAGGTGAAATGGTTCTTGGCGCAGGTGGTCAGGAAAGTGACGCGGCGCCCGGCGGCGACGGCTTGCAGGGCCAGCGCCTTCAGGAGTGTTTCCGCCCCGCCGACCGTGGCGCCTTCGGCAAATCGCGGGCAGACGAAGGCTATGCGTTCGGCGGTCGGCATGATTTGGCCTTTTCCTCTTCGAGGGTTGCCAGGCGGCGTTCGAGGTCGCGGAGACGGTTGCGATATTTTTCGTCCAAGCCTTCGATGGCGGTGACCAGCAGGCCGTTGACCTGGTTTTGCTGGGACCAGAGCCGGTAAGTATAGAACTTCAGCAGCTTCCAGAGGATTTTCTTGAAGCCCACCAGCAGGCCGGCGCCCAGGCGGCGCTTTTCGCGGATTTCGAAATCGTTGATGTCGATAAAAACCGCGTTGCGCAGGCATTCCAGGTAATACCGCAGGAAGGCTTCATCGTCCTGCAGGTTGGCCAGGTTGGCCCGCTCGGCCTGGACGATATGGACGTCGCGGTAAACGCCGCGCGCCATTTTGCTTTCCACGGCGGCGCGGATCTCGGCCATGATGCGTTCGACATCCACGCCCTCCGCGCCGATTTGGAAAACAGGTTCGGTCATAATGGACATTCCGAATCAATTGTTACGGATGAACACCGACAAACACGACCGCAAGAATGATCGATGGCCGGCATCGATGTCAATTTTTATTTATCGGCGGTTTGGCAATCGCATACTCAGAAAGTATAGTTCAACCAAAGGCCGTATTCCAGCTCGTTAAATTGGAGGTCGCCGATGCTGCCCCAGTTTTTCAAGACGTAATACACCTCGCCTTCCAGAGAAAAATTTTTATAAACTGGCACGCAAAGACCCAGCATCATTTGCCAGTAAGGACTCAGCCAGTCGCTTGAGCCCTGGTCGTCGCGGATGTAACTGGTCAGGATGCCGACGCCCCCGCGGAATATGCGATCCTTGATAATAACGCTGGCCTGGGGGCTAATGACGCAATCGGTGGCATTGGTATGGGGCGCATCCCGTGTGCCGGATACGCTCGGCGAGAAATCGGCGCCCAGTTTCAGGGCAAGGTATTTTTCGGAATAGGTATAGGCCAGAGCGTAGGAGAGGTCGGCGTTGCCGTAAGGCAGATCGGTAAAAACCGTGTTTTCCGTGTGATACCGGCCGCCTGCGCTGACCATGTGCGGGCTCCCGGCGAATGCCGGCGGAATGGCCAGCGCCAGCGCGGCGCTCAGCGCGAGAAATGTCCGCCGGTATGGGCAATCGATAATCATGTTCATATAAGAATTTCCCGCCGGCCGGAACCGCCTGCGGCAGGCAAAGTTTTGTGGGCGCGCATGTCAGGGCGCAGATCCGGACGGCCGCCACGATGGAAAACAAAAGGGAGCTTTCTGCGCCGCCCGGGTCGATGTCCGTGCCGGCAAATTAAAACTGCCGGGCCAGGCCGCGGGCGGTCATGAATTCGGCCCCGCGTTCCTTGAGCAGCGCCACCAGGCGGTCGAGTTCCCGCACCGCGACCTTGCCGCAGTTTTTAACGATAAACGGGTCCGGAAACACGGCGCCTTCGCCGAAGTGAACGAGGCCCTGCGGCATCTCGAAAAATTCCCACGGGTGCATGTAGAAGCAGAGCACGGCCGGCAAACACTTGCGCTCGTAGAACTGGAGCATGGCGTCGATATGCTTCATCATGGCCTTGGCGCCAACCGTGCGGAAGAGCGGCCATTGATCGCGATCCCGCCCGTAATCATCCTTGCTGACGATGGTCATGTCGGCAAAATTGGGTATTTCCACAATCCGCATGTTGCCTTCCTTGGTCCAGTCTTTGCGGCTGGGATGGTAGGGGACCAGGCGTTTCTCGTAAAAGTAAAGCGGGTAGGAGGCGTCGGCCACAAAGCCGAGATCTTCCAGGGCGTTGAGCATCCCGGTGCTGCCCCACAGGCGCGGCGCGCGGAAGGAGACGATCTTCTTGCCCAGCGCCTGGCGCACCCATTGGGTGGCGACCTTGATGCGGTGATAGCATTCTTCCGGCAGCATGGGCTTGACGCCGGGAATGTCGAAAATTTCGTCGCCGATCGTTTCGTGATAGAGCGTATGACAGCCAACCTCATGGCCGGCGCGGTCCACTTGCTTGACAATCTTGGGGTATTGGCGGGCGGCATCCCCCGTGAAAAAGAACGTTCCGGTTATGTCGTGCTGGGCGAGGACATCCAGGATGCGCGGCGTGCCGTTGACGAGTCCCTTGTAGAAGGGCGTCCAACTTCCGATGTCCGTTTCCATATCAAATCCGAAGACGACGCGAGGATGCATGGATCTCCTTTAAGGCTGAATTGCGTAAACAGCGGAGTAGTGGCGCGTTTTAAACGGCCACTACTCCGGTTCGATTCTTATTTGATTTCGACGATTTTACGGAAGCGCTTGGAGAATTCTTCGATGCCCGTTTTCGTGATGCGCGCACCGGTCTCCCAGCGCAGGCCGTATTGGCGGCCATACAGGAACGTATCCACCTGGAAAGTCATGTTTTCCTGCAGGGGATAGGTGGACGAGGTTTCCATCCAGGGGCGTTCAACTTCGTGCATGCCCAGGCCGTGGCACGGGCCATACAAGGCGTTCTCGCTGTAGCCGCGTTCCTTGACGAAGTCGAAGAAGTTTTTGGACACTTCGCTGGCCGGAACGCCGGCTTTCATCCATTCCATGGTCTTGATATGCGCTTCCAGTCCGAAGGAAACCAAGTCGCGCATTTTGGCCGGCATCTTGCCCATGCAGACGGGCAACCCGATGCTGGGCGAGTAGCCGCTGACGCGCGCGCCGATGTTAAGCTGCACCAGGTCGCCTTTCTTGATGACGCGGTGGCCGGGCCGCCCGATGGCGTGCGAGCTGTTGATCCCCGCCAGAACGTAGGTCGGGTGCGCCTCATATTCCGCGCCGTTCCGGTAAAAAGCTTCCTGGGCGATGCCCACGACCTGGAGTTCGGTCATGCCCGGCTTGATGCGTTTCAGGACAGCGTCCATGGCCAGTTCCGAAACCCGGAAGGCTTCCCGCAGAGCGGCGATTTCCGGCTTGCTCTTGATCATGCGCAGCTGATAAAGGAGATCGTCGGCCTTGGTGATTTCCCCGCCCGGCAGGGCCGCGCGCACGGCATCGAAAACGCTGACGGACATGGCCGTGTAGCCGGCAATGCCCAGTTTTTTCACGCCGCCGCCATTGTTGGCAGAAGCAAAAACCTCCTTGAAACTGTCCAGCGCGATATTCGGGTAATCCGGCTCGGCGGATTCGCGATAATACAGAATTTTTTTGATGGCGGGAATCACGCTATGGTCGCGGGCGAAGGTTCCGCTTTCCGGTCCGATGAGCAAAGTCGGCGCTCCTGTGGCGGGAATGAACACGCCCGCGCTTTCGAAAATCGGCCAGTAGTTCGAGAAATAACGGACATTGGCAAATTCGGCTTCGTCGCTGTGGACCAGCAATCCGTCCAATCCGCGCTCTTTCATCAAGCGCTGGGCATCCATCTGACGGCGTTTGAACTCTTGAACCGGTATTTTTACAGCCATTATCGCCTCCTTGGTGCGGGGCTTGAGCCCCGCGATGATTAACTTAACTTTCGCAAAACGGAACGAATTATAGACATAAACATGGACAAGGCAAGCCGGAATTGGGACGCGGTTCCCGGAGAATGCGTTGCCGGCTGGCGGCGCGTTTACTGGAACTCTTGCCACTCCGGTTCGTTTTTGAAAATAAAACGATAATAATCTTTGCCTGCCAGCCGGGCGGCGGCCTCTTCGTCGACTACAATTGTGCATTGCGGGTGCAGTTGCAGGGCGGAGGCGGATACCATGGAGGTAATCGGACCTTCAACGGCTTTGGCGATGATTTCGGCCTTTGAGCTTCCAGTGGCCAGCAGGACACAGCGTTTGCTGTCCAGAATCGTGCCCACGCCCATGGTCAGCGCCCTGCGGGGCATGCGCGCCGGGTCGCCGAAGAGCGGCCCGTTGGCCGCCACCGTCTGGGGCGTGAGGGCCTTGGCCCGCGTGCGCGAGCGCAGGGCGGAGAGCGGCTCATTGAAACCGATATGCCCGTCGTGGCCTATGCCCAATAGTTGGAAGTCGATGCCGCCCGCTTTCCGGATTTCATGTTCGTAGCGTTCGCAGGCGGCATTCAGGTCGTCCGCCATGCCGTCCGGCAGGTGCGTGTTGCGCCGGTCGATGTTGATCCTGGAAAAAAGGTGGTGATTCATGTAAAACCGATACGAATGTTCGTCGTCCGGCGGCAGACCCACGTATTCGTCAAGATTGAACGTCCGGCAAAGCGAGAAATCGAGCCCTTCCCGTTTATGAATGTCCACCAGCAAGGCGTAGACCTGCTCCATGGTGCGGCCGGTGGCCAGGCCGAGCACGAGCATGGGGTTTTGATGCAGGGCCTTGGCGATCAGGTGCGCGACCAGGTTTGTGGCCGCCGCGGTATTCGGTTGGATAATAACTTCCATAACGTCCTCCTGTTGGATTGTTGATTTCTGACGGAAAAAGTTGTTTTCAAGCCGGGTACTCCTTGGCGTTTTGTGGCATGGCCAGGATCACCGGCTTGGCGGGGAGCTTGGCGCGCAATTGGGACAGTTCGTCCGCGCCGGAAGCCAGCGGCAAGGCGACCTGCCCGCCTTCAACCACGGAGCGGCACATGGCCATCATGATTTCAAAGCCTTTATAGGCGCCGGCAAAGTTGCAGGGATGAACATTGCGGTCATTGTCGAGCCAGTCGGCCATCTGCTGGATATAGGGCGGCATATCGAGTTCGTAATTCATGCAACCGGGCCCCGACTGCAAGCCGTTCTTGGTGACCGCGCGCCAGCCGCCGCCGGTGAGTACTTCGGCGAATCCTTCCGTGCCTTGGGCGCCGATGCGGCATTTGCGCCACCAGTAATCGACTTCCGGCACGTCCGGCGCGCCGCCGCCGCATTCGATAATTCCGTGGACACCGTTGGCAAAATGAACAAACCCGGCGATATAATCCGGCGATGGGTGCGCATCGGTCAACTTGCCGCGCCCGACGGCCTGCGCCATGACCCATTGGGCTTCAGCGTTTCCATTGAACCAGCGCTGGTAATCGATCAGATGGCTGATCATATGCGCCATCCAGCCGGTGGCGGTGCCATAAACCGTATGCACACGGCCCAAGGCGCCGCTGGCGATAATTTCGTTTACCTTTTGAAAGTGCAGGCCATAGCGATGCTGGTGGCTGACCACGGCTTTGACGCCTGCCGCATCCAGCATCGCCTTGATTTCCATGCCTTCGGCGCTGGTCAATGCCAAGGGTTTCTCGAAAGCGATCAGCCGGGCGCCGCTTTCGATTCCCAACCGAATCATGGGCTTGCGCAAATTGGGCAAAGTGCAGAAGCAAAACAGGTCCAACTTGGCGTTCCGGATCATGTCCCGGGCATCGTTGAATACGGGGGGAGCGCCTAATTTAGCCGCCGCTGCCGCGAGGCGTGCCTGGTCCAGATCGCATATGCCCGCAAGCTCAAAACGGCCGTTGGCCTTGAATGTGCTTGCGTGGTGCAAACCGCGTTTGCCCATGCCGACGATGCCGACGCGGTAGGGGGCTGACATGGCGTGCGCTCTCCTTCTTGTTAATGTTAGCTAAATGTGCCGCCGCGGCTCCAAAAAATAGCCCGCGGCGCAGCCCGATCGCATGTCCGGAAAATTCAAAACGCACGACGGGCATCGTGGCGTTCGACAAAGTCACGGTCTTTGGCCGCCTGACTCGATGGCTCGCAATGCATTCCATCCGGGCCGGACAATTCCCGCAGGCCAAGCGGGTTGTTTCTCCGCCTGGCATCCATAAGTTATCCGTCATCCGGCGGATAACTTAATCAGGCCCGACTGTCCCACTCCCGGACCTTGGCGATGACATAGTCTATTTCTTCCGTCGTCAATTCCGGGTACATCGGCAGTGACAGGCAAGTTGCGGCATTCGCTTCGGAATTGGATATGGCGCCGACTTTCATGGCCAATCCTTTCCGTAAGTGTTAATGTCCGGAGAACGACAACCGGGGAAAGATAATGTCCTTTTCCGCCGGGCGCAAGCGTTTTTCGGAAGATGCAATTTTTCTGCTGTCAATTTTTTCTTGATGTGCGGAAATCCATGTATTACGATCTCCCGGTCTAAGCATTCGAGTTTGGCGAATCCCGATACCCCGGCTTGTCCGCGTGCCGCGAGGTTGGCGGCCGACGGTGTGCTGTTAATGAAAACATCGCTTTATAACGACCATGTGACCCTTGGCGCCCGGATGGTGCCTTTTGCGGGATGGGATATGCCGCTCGTTTATCGCGGCATTATTCCCGAACACCTTTGGACCCGTGCGCACGCTTCGGTTTTCGATATCTGCCACATGGGCGAATTCGAAATCAAAGGCGCCACCGCCGAGGCGGACTTGGAGCGGCTGCTGACCTTGCCGGTGGCGTCGCTGAAATCCGGGGCTTGCGCCTATGGTTATCTGCTGGCGGAGGATGGCGGCGTGCGCGACGATATCATCTGCTTCCGTTTGGGACCCGATCGGTTCTGGCTGGTGGTTAACGCCGGCACGTTGGCCGGCGACCGGGACTGGATTCGGGCGCACCTCTCGCCGCGCACGACCTTCACGGACCTTTCCCCGGCCATGGCCAAGCTCGATATCCAGGGGCCGAGCGCCCGCCAGGATATGGAAGAGGCCTTGGGCCAGGCCCTGCCGTCGCTGGGTTATTTTCGCTTCCAGAGCATGACGATCAAGGATACGCCGTGCCTGTTGAGCCGCACCGGATATACCGGCGAGTTTGGCTATGAGCTTTATCTGCCCGCAAACGAAGTCCCCCGCTTTTGGAATCTCTTGCTCAAGCCCGGCCGGATCCTGCCCGCCGGCCTGGGAGCGCGGGACACCTTGCGCGTGGAAGTTGGCTATCCCTTGTATGGCCACGAACTGCGTCCGGAGTGGCGGCCGACCGGCGCCAGCCGGGGGCGGTTCATGGATATGGCCAAGCCGTTTATCGGGCGGGAAGCCGTGCGCCGCGAATTGGAAACCGGCGCGTATCGCGTGCTGGTTGGCCTTGTGCTGGAAGGCCGCATGGCGGGGCGCGCGGGAGATTTGGCGATGAAAGACGGCGTCGAGGTGGGGATGATTACAAGCGGTCTGTTTGCGCCCAGCTTGAACGTGGCGGTGGCGCTGGCTTACGTCGATCAGGCCGTCGACCGTCCCGGCGAGATTCTGACCATTACGGTCCGCGGCAAATCGCTGAATGCCCGGGTGGAAGCCTTGCCGCTATATAAGAATGGAACCGTGCGCGCCAAGTAAAAGCGGTTGGTTAACTGAAGAACGCGCGATCGTTAATCACTGATAACCAAGCTGATGGTTTGCTAGCGATTGGTATTATTATGGCTCAAGCAATGGCATTTCAGGCCAATAGTCCGGCCGACGATCAGGCAATGCTGAAAAAGATGGGGCTGGCGGGCATCGACGAACTGTTCGCCGCGATTCCACCCGATCTGCAGACAACCGACTTTCATCTGCCGGCCGGCCTCTCGGAAATGGAAATGACCCAGCGCCTCGTAGGGTTGGCCGATGCGAACGCGCGCAACCTGACAAATTTCTGCGGCGCCGGATTTTACGATCATTTTATTCCCGCTGCCGTGGATGCCCTCTCCGGGCGCGCCGAGTTTTACACGGCCTACACTCCTTATCAGCCGGAAGTGGCCCAAGGCACGCTGCAGGCCATCTATGAATTCCAGACGGCCATAACGCGGCTGACGGAGATGGAAGTAGCCAACGCTTCGCTCTACGATGGCGGCACGGCGCTTTTCGAGGCCACGATGATGGCCTTTCGCGTAACACGCCGCCGCCGCGTCCTGATCGATGAAGGCGTCAATCCGATTTACCGGACGATGTTGAAATGCTATTCGGCCAACCTGGCGTTTGAGTTCGTGGAAATTCCGCTGCGCGATGGCCTGACTGATCGCGCCGCCTTCCAGGCGCAATTGAATCGCGATGTTGCGGCCATTATCGTGCAGAATCCGAATTTTTTCGGGTGCCTGGATGATTTGAGCGATCTCATCGAGGCGGCCCACGCTTGCGGTGCGCTGGGTATCGCGTCCGTGTATCCCCTGGCCCTGGGAATTGTCAAGACGCCCGGCGCCATGGGGGCGGATATCGTCACCGGCGAAGGCCAGAGCCTGGGCCTGCCGCTTTCCTTCGGCGGACCATACCTCGGCTTCATGGCCACGCGCAAGGCCTATGCGCATAAAATGCCCGGCCGCCTGGTTGGCGCCACGCAGGATGCCCAAGGACGGCGCGGTTTCGTGTTGACCCTCCAGGCGCGCGAGCAACATATCCGCCGCGAAAAAGCCACCTCCAATATCTGCACGGCCGAAGCCTTGTGCGCCTTGCGCGCGCTCATTTACCTGAGCCTCATGGGCAAAACCGGGCTGGTCGAGGTCGCCGAACTGTGCGCGGCCAACGCGTCCTACGGCTGGCAAAAATTGACGGCCATACCGGGCGTCAAGCCGGCCTTCCATGCCAACTTCTTCAACGAGTTTGCGCTGGCCCTTCCCGCCAATGCGGCGGATGTGATCAGCGCGTTGATCGACAAGGGCATCGCGGCCGGTTTCCCGGCGGGACGTTATTACCGCGGCATGGAGTCGGTCCTGCTGGTGGCTTTCACCGAAAAGCGCACCAAGGAGGAAATCGATTGCCTGGCAGCCGCGTTGGAAGCGGCGCTCTGAAGAGGGCTGTAGACCGTGGACCGTGGGCTGTGACGAAGGAAAAATAGGATGCGGGACCACGCTAAATTAGACGTGTTTCACGTTGCCGATCAATTGGTTCTTATGGTCTATTTAAAAACGCGGGCTTTTCCAAAAGATGAGATGTTCTGCTTAACCTCGCAAATGCGGCGTTCGGCGTTATCCGTTCCGTCGAATATTGTTGAAGGATGTGCCCGGTATTCAGAGCCGGATTATCTCCATTTTCTGGACATGGCCTATGGATCGGCGCGAGAGCTGCAGTATCAAATTTCCGTGGCAGAGCGGTTGAGATATCTGACACAGGCGGACGAAATCAAATTACTTTCTGACAAGACGGCAAAGCAATTAAATGCCTTGATTTGTGCCTTGCGCAATCCAAATTCATTATGAAGCCTACAGTCTCCTTATTAGGAAGGTTATGCAACTAATTTACGAAAAAAGCGTGCTGGGACGGCGGGCGGTGCGGGCGCCGCGCCGCACCGTGCCGGGCCGCGAGCTGATCCAGAAGCGTCTGCTGCGCGCGCAGCCGGCGGAATTGCCCGAAGTGCCCGAGATCGAGGTCGTGCGCCATTTTACCAACCTGTCGCGGCGCAACTTTTCGGTGGACACTCAGTTCTATCCGCTCGGCTCGTGCACTATGAAGTATAATCCCAAGGCCTGCGAGGTGGCGGCCCAGCAACCCGGCTTTGTCGGGATTCATCCGCTCTGGCCGCAGTTGCGGGGCGGCGGACAGTTGACGCAGGGCGCATTGCGGCTGCTTTACGAAACCGAGCGTCTGCTGGCCGAGATTACCGGGATGGCGGAATTTACGCTCCAGCCGCTGGCGGGCGCGCATGGCGAGTTGACCGGCGCCATGTTGATCGCGGCCTATCACCGCGACCGCGGCAACAAGAAAAAGCATATCCTGATTCCCGATTCGGCGCATGGCACCAATCCGGCCAGCGCGGCGCTGGCCGGTTTTCAGGTGGTGGCGGCGCCATCCACGGCGCAGGGCACGGTGGATGTCGACAAGCTGAAGGGCTTCATCAATGCCGAAACGGCCGGCATGATGATGACCAATCCCAACACCTTGGGGCTCTTTGAGCCTGACGTGCGCCGGATTGCCGAGTTGATTCATGCCGTGGATGGTCTTCTTTATTACGACGGCGCCAATTTTAACGCCATCATGGGGCGCTGCAAGCCTGCGGAAATGGGCTTCGATGTTTGCCATCTCAACCCGCACAAAAGCTTTGCTTCGCCGCACGGCGGGGGCGGACCCGGCGCGGGACCGGTGGGCGTCGTGGAGCGCCTGCGCCCGTTCCTGCCGATCTCGCGAGTGGTCAAGACCAAGGACGGCACCTACAGTCTGGACTACGATTATCCCAGGAGCATCGGCTATGTGGCGCCGTTTTACGGCAATTTCGGCGTCCTGGTGCGCACCTATGCCTACCTGCTCCTTTTGGGCTGCGAAGGCCTGCGCGCGGCCAGCGACCACGCCGTGCTTAACGCCAATTATATCTTGGATGCTTTGAAAGATGTTTTTCCGGCAGTCAGCGATCGCTGCATGCACGAGTGCGTGCTGAGCGCCAAGTCGTTGGTTGCCGGCGGTGTGCGGGCCATGGATATTGCCAAGGGATTGATCGATCGCGGGTTCCATCCGCCCACGGTTTATTTTCCGCTGATCGTGCCGGAAGCAATGATGATCGAACCCACGGAAACGGAGACTCGCGAAACACTGGATGCCTTCATCCTGGCCATGCGCGCCCTGGCGCAGGAGGCCAAGGACAATCCCGCGTCTCTGCATGCCGCGCCGGTGACGACAACCGTGGGGAGGCTGGATGAGGTAGCCGCCGCCCGCAGTATGGATTTGGCGTTTACGGGACGTGGCGGAAGTAATCGGTGATCGCCAGTCATTGATGACTGACGCCTAAATTGAATTGTGAATTACAGCTCGACAGGAATTGTGCCGTTATGTATTCTGTAAGCATAAAAAAAAGAGGGCTTATGGCTTCCATAATAAAGCAGAGTTTTGCGCTTATGCTGGTTGGGTTAACCTTTGCCTCTGGCGCCAAGGCTGACTTGGCGGCGAGCGCCGCGCGCGGCGGTCAAGCCGCGGCTTCACTTCAAGTGCCCTTCGTCCGCAACCAGGGGCAGCTCGCCGATTCCAGGGTGATGTTTTATGCCCGCACCTTCGGCGGCACGGTGTATGTGACCTCCGATGGCCAGTTGGTGTATGCCCTGCCGGGCGCGGAAAACGGACGACGGACGACGGACGTCAGTCCTCAAGCGGAAGCTTCGAAAATTGCTGTCATCCGCGAAACGCTGGTGGATGCCGACCTTACGGCGTTGCCCTCCGGCGCGGCGCGCTCCGGGGCGGTGATCAACTCTTTTACCGGTAACGATCCCCGCCGTTGGCAGTCCGATATTCCTGCGTTTAACGGGGTGCAGTTTGGCGAGATTTATGCAGGCATTGCGCTGGAAGTGCATGCCGCCGGCGACAACGTCGAAAAGATTTTCACCGTTGCGCCCGGCGCGGACCCATCGCTGATTGCCTTGCGTTTGGAAGGCGCCGAGGGGGTCGGCATCATGCCATCCGGCGAACTGGAAGTGCGCACTTCACTGGGGCCGGTGCGCTTTACGGCGCCGGTGGCCTACCAGGTTGGCGCGCATGGGGAGCGCCAGAGCGTGGCCGTGGCTTACGCGCTGGAAGGCGACCGGGTCGGTTTTTGCGTGGGCGCCTTTGATGCCTCCCGTCCGCTGGTGATCGATCCACTGCTGGCTTCCACCTTTATCGGCGGAACCCGCAGCAATGTCATTCGCGCCACGAGCCTGGATAGCGAGACCAACGTGATCGTGGCGGGCTACACGGCTTCGTTCGATTTTCCCATAAGCGGCGCCCCGTATCAGGGCAATTGGGGCGGCGGGCGGAGCGACGGCTTCATTGCCAAGTTCGATCCGCTGCTCACCAACCTGCTGGTGGCCACTTATCTGGGCGGTTCGGGCGAAGATGCCATCACGGCCATGGCCGTGACGACCAATGGCGAAGTCTATGTGACAGGCTATACGGCCTCAACCGATTTCCCCGTTGCGGGTGCGGCCTATCCCACGTACAAAGGCGGAGCCTATGACGCTTTCGTGGCAGTCCTCGATAACAGCCTGTCATCGCTGACGGCCTCGACCTATCTGGGCGGGAAGAATATGGATCGGGCCTCTGCGGTTGCGATCAATTCGGCGGGTTCTGTTTATGTGGCGGGTTACACGGGCTCGACCAATTTCCCAACGGACAATATCTACGGTTCGACTTTTCAAGCCGTTTTGAGGGGCACCAACGATGCGTTTGTGGTCAGAATGAACTCGGCTTTGAGCGTCAACCAGGCCTCGACGTATGTCGGCGGGACCAGCAACGATCAGGCCTTTGGCATGGCCATCGATACTAACGATTCGATTTATATTGCCGGTTTCTCGGCCTCGGCCAATTTTCCCGTGAAAGCCGGCTGGCAAATGACCCGCCGCGGAGACAGCGATGCATTTGTGGCCAGACTGTCCGGCGAGTTGACCAACATGGTGGCGGCCACGTATCTGGGAGGCGCGAGCAACGAAGCGGCCAACGGGATTGCCATAGCGCCCTTCACCAATGTCGTGTGCGTGGTGGGTTATACGGCTTCATATAACTACCCCCAGAATCCTACCAATAACGTCATTGCCCCCGGCTATGCCAACGTGTGGGCGGGAGGCAAAGATGCGTTCCTGACCAGCCTGGATTCGGATCTCACCAATTTGCTGGCCTCCACCTATGAGGGCGGCGCCGACGATGACGAAGCGACGGCGGTACTGACCTCGGCCACTCCGCCGCTCCGGATTTATATGATCGGTCAGACGGCTTCGTCCGATTTCCCCGTGACGTCCAATGCTTACAACACCGTTGCCAATGGCGGGCGCGATGCGTTCGTCTCATGCTGGAATACAGACAGCACTTTGCAAGCCTCGACTTACCTTGGCGGCATTGCCAACGACAGCGCCTATGCCATGGCGCTGCAGGCCGATGGCTTCTCGATTTTTGCGGCCGGGGTTACGGCTTCCACCAATTTCCCGGCCACAATGCATGCTTATAACAACGACCGCGTCGGCCGTACGAATGACTACGGGTTCGTTACCAAGCTGGGCGCCGGCCTGGCCTATGGCTCGGCAAAGTGGAAGGTGAGTTTGGCGGATACTAATTATGACGGAGCCATGGCCGGCTCGCCGAGCTTGGGTTGGGATGGCACGGTGTATTGCGGGGCAGGCTCCAATCTCTATGCGTTTGACGCGCAGGGGCGCCGGCTTTGGACTTGCCAGGCGGCCGGTTTGCTGGTGAATGATGCCATCGGTACCGAACAACAAGGCATGGGTTGTACGCCCGCCATTGCAACCAATGGGACCATTTATGTGACGACATCCTCGGGCGCCTTGCAGTCGATCAGCCCCGCGGGCGTCGTCAATTGGACGTTCACGGGCAACGGACAGGCTTTTGAAAGTTCGCCGGCGATCGGCAGTGACGGGACGATTTATTTTGGCACTTTGGGCAGCAGGGTGTATGCCGTGCGCGATAATGGAAGCAGCTGCGTTTGTCTGTGGACCAACGTGCTGGCCTCCAGCGTGTACGCCTCTATGGCCGTTGCCTCCAACGGTACGCTTGTGGTGGCCAGTTCGTCCCCGGCCTGGCTTTATATTTTGAATCCGGCCGACGGCTCCGTTCTTCAATCTTGGGCAATGTCCGATATAACCTATTCGGCTTCGCCATCCATCGGGTCCGATGGGCGTATTTATATCGGCAATGGCGCCAGATTGCTCTGCTTCGATCCGACCAATGCGCCCGGCAGTGCCACGCAAACCTGGAATACAGTTGGGCAGGTTTGGGTTGCCCCCGCGATCGGATCCAATGGCCTGATATATGCCGGCTGCGGAACCAACCTTTATGAATTTTATCCGGATGGCTCTACGGGCAAAATCTGGATTACGGATGGCGTGATCAAATCGGGTCCGGCGATTGACAGTAGCGGTTCCATTCTTGTGGGGTCGTACAACGTCGGGTTGTATTCGTTCAATCCTAATGGAACCACCAATTGGGTTTTGAGCTGTGATGATTATGTTTTCTATGGGTCGCCGTTGATCCGGCGGGATGGAACGATCTATATGACGGATGCCACCAACCTTTATGCGGTTTGCGGCTCGGCATCTCAGCTACAGACCAATTGGCCGATGACCCGTCACGATGTCCTGCACACTGGCAATGTAACGTTCGATGCGGCTCAAATCCTCAGGCCCACGGGCTTGACGGCCTCGCAGGGCGCCTATTATGACCATGTGCAGGTGAGCTGGAACGACGTGCCCAACGCCGAATATTACGAATTGTTCCGCAGCCAGACGAATGACTTGGCCACGGCTGCGTTGTATCAAACCCCGTTTACGTCCAGCTTTGCGGATACCAACATTGCCACGGGGATGATTTATTATTACTGGGTTCGGGCAGCGACGCCGGTGGCCATGAGCTATTTCAGCGATTTCGCGGCCGGCGGGGTTCCGCCCTTGCCTCCGGGATATGTTACCGCCAGCAAGGGCAATCCCACCAACTTCATTAACGTCACCTGGAGCAATTCGGACAATGCCGCCATGTATTATGTTTATCGCAGCGCGCTCAGCAATGGCGCAGCCACGGCCGAGCAGGTATGGAAAACCAACGGCGTCGCTTATGCGGATACGGGCATTATCCGAGGCTTGGCCTATTATTACTGGGTCAAGGCCAGCAATGGAGTGGCCGGCATCAGCGACTTCAGTTCCGGGGATGGCTTTGCCAACAAAGGCGGCACGCCGCCCCTGGCGCCCGCCGGCATTACGGCCACCACGAATTCCTACCAGGGAGTGTATGTGGCCTGGGGCGCCTCGACGGGCGTCACCACCTATGCGGTGTATCGCAACACGAGCACGGTTATTCCTTCAAGCTTTATGGCGCTTACCAATGGGCTGACTTTTGCCGATACGACGGCCGAGTCGCTTTTGACCTATTATTATTGGATTCGCGCCACCAACGCCTTTGGCATGGGCGAATTCAGCACTTTCACCAACGGCTGGCGCATGCTGGCGCCGCCGAGTTCGATCAATGCCACGAAGGGCGTTTATCCCAATAAAATCAGGGTGTCCTGGCCGATCGAACCCGCGGCCGCAAATTATATCGTTTATCGCAACGTGACCAACGATCCAGCCACGGCTTCCAGGATAACTTTGACGTCGACGAATTACGCGGACGATCTGATTATCGAGCGCGGCGCGGGCTATTATTACTGGGTACAATCCACGAACGCCTACGGCGCCAGCGTCTTAAGCGGGTCGGATATCGGCGGCACGGTGCCGCGCGCACCGCTGAATGTCCTGGCGACGGACGGCACGGTGGATGAGCCGGTGACGGTGATGTGGGATCCTTCCCCTTACACCGACATGTACGAGCTATATCGCCAGGATTCCTATGCGCCCTGGTCGCTCTCCGAGCCATTGGCGGTCACAACCGGGACCGATTATTCGGACGGCTTGGCCCGTCCCGGCCTGCGCTATTATTACTGGGTCAAAGCCACCAATCAATTCGGGAGCAGCGAATTGAGCGGGTTTGATACCGGCTACCGTCCCCTGGAACCGCCCTATGCGATATCGGCCAGCGATGGCACATCCGCGGATCATCTCTATGTGACGTGGAGCCTTTCGGATAATGCCTCATGCTATGAATTGTGGCGGGGGACGAACAGCGATAGCGCCGCGGCGCTGATGCTGGTTAATGCCGTGACCACGAATTACTATGACGACATCGATTCGGTGCAGGGCGTGTTGTATTATTACTGGGTCAAGGCCAAGACGACGCAGTTTGTCAGCGGGTTTAGTCCCTATGACAGCGGCTATCGCGCGCTGCGGCAGGTGGATATCGGCGTGTCCGACATGGTGTTCCTGCCGACCCGCATGGCCGTGGTCGGAGCGCCGGCGGCGGCGTCATTCCGGGTAACCAACCACGGTTCCTACGATATGGTTGCGCCGAATGCCTCGGTGGCCTATAACTTCTATATTTCCAGCAATTCCGTGTTTGGAGATCTGGACGATAAGTGGATGGGTGGGACGAATGTGAGCGTTCCTCTGATGGTTGGCGAAAGCGCAGTGGTAGGCCTGCCGAAGACGGCGCTGAATTCGCTGGCGGTGCCATCGGTTGACCCGGGCTGGTATTATATCTTCGTAAATATCCAGCATGCAGCGCCAACCAAATGGCTGGATCCGAACCTGGCCAATAACACCATCGGGCGTAATGGCGAGAGGATTATGGTCGGCGACAGTCAGCCGGCGGGGCTCATGCTGGTCAACGATTATAATGGCGATGGCTACACTGATTTGGCCATGTATCAGGAATCCACAGGTACGTGGCAAATCTGGTTTTTCGGAACACAGGGGTTCACCATGACCGGCTGCGGCGGCCCGGGATTCAAGGCCGTGCCCAGCGACTATGATGGCGACGGCAAAGCCGATTTTGCGGTGTATCAGGAAAGCACGGGAGCTTGGAAAGTATGGTGTTCGGCCAGTGACTATGCGCTGGCTTCTGTCGATGCTTGCGGCGGTCCCGGATGGGTGCCGGTGCCCGGCGATTACGATGGCGATGGGCTTGCCGATCCGGCGGCTTATCAGACAGTCACGGGTAACTGGCGGGCTTGGTTGTCCGCAAGCAGGTATTCCCTGGTGTCGGCCGAGGGGCTTGGCGGAACAAGTTGGCGACCTGTGCCCGGCGATTACGATGGCGATGGCAAGGCCGACCCGGCGATTTACCAGGAGTCCACGGGCACATGGCGGGTATGGCGCTCCATCTGGAAGTATGCGCCCGTTACGGCGGCAGGTTTGGGCGGGGCCGGCTATCGCCCGGTGGCGTCCGACTACGATCTCGACGGGATTATGGATCCGGCGGTTTTCCAGGCAAGCACCGGTTCGTGGCGGGTCTGGCTTTCTTCCTGCAATTATGCCGAGGTCGATGCCCAGGGATTGGGCAATGCCGGCACGGTTTCAGTGCCCGGCGATTATGATGGCGATGGCATGACCGATCCGGCCGTGTACTGGGAATCGTTTGGCCTGTGGCGTTTGTGGCTTTCCAGCGCCGACTACCAGCAGACGGAACTCCTGGCTTGGCCGGGGGATGGCTATGTTCCTGCTTGGAATAACTAAGATAAGAGGCCGTAGTCTGTAGGCCGAGGGCTGTGGAAAAGAACGAAGAGTATTGGCATCCCACAGGATGCTCAGACCGTAGGCGAGGACCGTGTGGACTGCAGCCTGCAGTCTTTAGCCCTCGGCGGCCCTATGGGACGCCAGTGAACGAAGAGAATAAATGCGGGATCATACTAGATTAGACGTGTTTCACGTAGCCGATCAACTAGTTCTTATGGTTTATGTGAGAACGCGAGCTTTTCCAAAAGATGAAACGTTCTGTTTAACCTTGCAAATGCGGCGTTCGGCGTTATCAATTCCGTCGAATATTGTTGAAGGTTGTGCCCGACATTCAGAACCGGATTACCTACATTTTTTGGACATGGCCTATGGCTCGGCGCGAGAATTGCAATATCAAATTTCCGTGACCGAACGGTTAGGATATCTAAAACAGGCGGACGAAATCAAATCACTGGCTGAAAAGACGTCCAAGCAATTGAATTCCTTGATTTGTGCGTTGCGAAAGTAAAAGTCGATGTTCCACGGGCTACAGTTATGAAACCTACAGCCTACAGTCTCCAACTCATGGTTAGCAGCCTCCGCACTTTGGCTTGTTACCCACGGTCCATGGTCAACGGTCTACGGTCCTCTTTCGCCTTTACCTTGGTCGAGCTCATGGTCGTGGTGGCCGTTATTGCGATCTTGGTCTCGTTGTTGGTTCCCAATATCCGCACCATGCGCGAAAAGGCCTGGACCTCCAATTGCCAGAACAACCTCCGCCAGTATGGCGTGGCCATGAATCAGTATATGGTCAATAATGGCGGATACTATATTTATCCGGGCCTCGGCGGCCGGGGCGGCGCTGGAGCCGGTTATGATGCTTCGCATATGGGGTTGAAAGGACGGTTTGGCACTCGTCTTCAAGGGAGGGGTGGACAATCCGGCAGCGATGCGCATTGGTGGGACGATATGACTGCTGCCTATCTGCCTACCGGGGTTACGATTCAGTCGCTTTCGGAAGGCATTCCCTCAGTCCGGGTTTGTCCTTCGGTGCTGCAGCAAATCAAAAATGAAGGTAATTTCTTCGATCCGGACTCGCCGAATTTTAAAGGGCTGCGGGATACGACCGATTTTGTGGGTAATCAAGTGGTGATGGCTGATTTTGAAAGGACCATGTCATACGGTGATGGCTATGACGCGAATGACAAGCTGATCTTGGATCCGTCCTTCACGACCTATGCCATTAACCTCAGGCAAGTTTACAAAAACAAGAAAGATATCCCGGAACAGGTCGTTTCTTTTATTGACTGGAATGCCAGGGATGGGTGGGGCGCGACGATTACCTGCACCAATTGGATGTTCAATGGCACCAATAGTTGGGGCGAGCCCGTTACCCAGGATACCCCAAAAGGGACAGATGGATCCTGGTGGCTGACGGAAGTCGGGTTTCATCATCTCCAGGACAAGGTCTATGGCGCCAATTTTGTGGCTATGGATGGCCATGTCGGCTGGATTGGATCCAATAAAATTTCACAAGCGATTTTCACTAATTCCGTTTTCATCGCAGAATAACGCGGGTGAAGCAAATGAATACACGACGAAGGACAATTGAGAACGTGAGCCGGAAATCGGAGGTCGGAGGTAGTCCGGAATATCTTCCCGCCATGGCCTCGTTTCCCAATCAGCCGGCGGTCCGCAGCCTGTGGGCTGGTTTTACGTTGGTTGAGCTTCTGGTCGTGATCGTGGTCATTGCGATTCTAGCGGGTATTACGATTCCCGTTTCCAAGTATGCCATTTACCGCTCCAAGGCGGCGCGCCAGGAAGTAGTGCTGGCCAATATTCGCAGCGCCTTGGATGATTACCGCGCGGCCTACGGCGAATATCCCATTACGCCGATAACCAACAATCTCAATCAATGCATCAATCGGCCGGAAGCGTCAAAGCATTATTGGGATAATGTTGTCCCGGACATTGATACGTATTCGAACAGCGTTTTTACAAATGTAAATCTTTCAACCAACACCTTGGAGCTTGCCGGCGTCGAGGGTGCGACATGCAAAATCGATTATTGTCTTACCTTCCCGCTCATGTTGAGGCAGGAGCGCGAAGGCAAGCGTCCGTTTATGCAGTTCGACAAGGTGACCGTATCTTATAATATATTCGATTTTAATGAAAATACCGATGTGATCAAGTATAGTGGAAAACGCAAATCCAAGGGTGGCGGCATGGTCAATGCGAATATAGAGTATGGCGCAGCCCGCCCGATTAACCGGCTCAAGGCGATCGACCCGGTCTCGGGATGGCAATGGAAATATACATGTACCGACGGTATTTCCTATACGATCACAACCAATAATTTTTAAGGCGCGAACTTATGAAGGCAAAGAATCGCTGGTGCAGGACGATGGGGATGAGATGGCGGGGGTCGGCGGCCAGAGCTCAAGCTCTGTTGTCTGTCGTCCGTCATCCGGTGTCAGGCCTCGGTCCACAGTCTGCGGCCAACAGCCGACCCGCCTTTACCCTGGTCGAGCTTCTCGTGGTGATTTCGATCATCGGTTTGCTCATGGGCATTATCGTGCCCACTTATTTTTCGATCCGGGAGAAGGCCAAATATACCAAAGCCAAGGTCACCGTCAAAAACCTGGAGACGGCCTTCAAGTCTTACCTCGATCATTATCGCGTCTGGCCGTCAGAATTTGGAGATGGCAATGCTCCCAAGAAAATAGATGAAAATGTGGTTTCGATCCTCCGGGGCGAAAACAGCGACCACCTTGCTTTTTACGAGTTTGATACCACCAACTCCGCCGGCGCTTTTTTGGATCCGTTCACAACTTCTGAACCGAATAAGGAACAGCCATACCGTTTCCTGGTGGACGCCAACTATGATAACAAGATCAGCGTAGGTGGCCAGGATATCTACCGCACGGTAATCGTCTGGTCGGTCGGCACTAACCGGTTGGATGAACTCTCGGAGTCTCCCGCAAAAGAGGGGAATATCAAGAGCTGGGATTAGGCGTGAAGAGAGACTGTTGACCGTGGGAAAAGGAACAGCCTGAAGAGGATTTCGTAAGTTGGCAACGGGCTCTGGACTGAAGGATGAGCAAAGAACAGAGATACGCGATAAAACAAGAGGTAATCCGAAAGACGCGATGTTCTTTTTAACCACGTAAATAAAAGTTGCGGCCAATAGTCGTCTTATGAAGTCTTCAGCCTACAGTCCACGGTCCACGGTCTGCTTCGGCCTTCAGTCTGGTTTCACTCTTCTCGAAGTCATGCTCGTGATCGGGATCATGGCGATTCTGGCGGGCTTGCTCTTTCCGGTGGTAATCGGCGCGGGCGATCGCGCCAAGCAAAAACAGGCGGCCGCCGAGGCGCAGACGATTCTCTTGGCCATCAAGGCCTATCAACAGGAATACGGCAAATGGCCGGCCCAATTTTATGCGACGCAGGATGTGACTTTTATCACCAACAATTGGATTGTGATCCAGCCGCTCCTGGGTTCGAATGTCGTTTATCCGCAAGGCTCCGGCCGCCACCTGAATCCCAAAAACAAGATATTTCTCAACCTGCAGGTCAATACCAATGTCAATCCGGACTATGCCGGCAATTATCTCGATCCCTGGGGCATTCCCTACGTCATTTGTATGGATTGGAATGACGACAACAATCTTTCCCTTGTGTGGTCGAATGAGACTCCCATGTACTATGCGGCCGACAATGTCTCGGGCCGCAACATCGGCCGCACCAATATTTATTTGACCAACCGCCCGTTGTTCAGCGTGAATGTTGGCGTGGCTTCGCTTGGCGGCACCTCCAACAAATTGCCGTGGAATACCTGGGAAATGCTGCGCTGAAAAAGGCGAAGATGGACCGAAGGCCGTGGAATGCAGGCTTGTATCCGGACACGGCCGCTTGATTGTAGTGAAACACGTGCTTTTTTTTGTGAATGACTTCATCGCATGACTATCCGAACGCAACGCAAGGCTTCAGTCGATAGCTCGCAGCCTAAAGACGGCGGCCTCCGGGCCGCCTTCACCCTCATCGAACTTCTTGTCGTCATGGTCATTGCGACGATCATCATGGCTGTTTCGTTGCCTTCATTTATCAGCATGGGGCGCGGCGCCAGTATGCGCACCGCCGTCAATAACATCCGGTCCGCGGCCGCCTTGTCGCGCCAGTGGGCCATCACCCACCGGGAGCAAATCACGTTTGTGGTTTCGCCGACCGGAATGGTCTATACAACCAATAGTGTGATCGTATTAGCGACTAATGACCATGCCTGTTTTTACGCGGTGACGACGGCGGATACCAACAGCATGGTTCAGAGCATAACCGATCTGCCTCTTGATGTGACTTTTGATTCGCCGACCCCGCAATATTTTGTTTTCAAAACGGATGGCGGGCTGAAAGATCTAACTCCGCCGGACATTGTGCTGGTTGATAAGGCGAGCAAAATTCGAGGCAATATGATCAAAAAGGCCATTTCTATCAATGGTCTCACGGGCGGGATTACGGTGGAGTGATGAAGGACGTGACAGCAGATCGTAGCCCGTGGGCTGTAGTGTAGGTTGAGGGAAGAACTGAAACAGACCGTAGGCTGTTGACTGTGGGAAGGAACATGAAATGCAGGATTGCACAAAAGTTATTCCGAATCCTACGGACCACAGCCAACGGCCTATGGCCTTCTTCCTCCCAAGGTCCGCTTCAGGCTTCAGCCTTGTCGAGGTCACCCTGGCGTTGATGGTCATGGCGGTCGGTATTCTTAGCGTTATGAGTATGTTCCCCTCGGGGTTGGAGCAGAACGCGCGCTCGATTGCCGATACCCACGCCGCCTTTTTTGCCGAGGAAGTCTTTGGCGGCTTGCGGGCCAAGGCGGAAACAAATTGGGCTGAATTGGATAGGTTTTATCTGCCGGTGGCGGCTTCTAATATGTGGTCAAATATGGGAACCAATCGAGTGCAATTTGCCGGAACTAATATTGTAATGAATCAATATGAATATAAATACGAAGATCACACCTTGCGCTATCGGTTGTCCATGACGACCAATGAGCTGATTAAAGCGGTGACCCTTTTTGTCTGGCCGGGTGAATTTGGGAACAACAATGATGCCAGTGTGTTTTATGCGGAGTTTTACAGGTGGAAGCCCTGAAGAAGGCTGTAGACTGAGGGCGGAAGCAGACCGTAGACCGTGGACTGTAGGAAAACATGGAAACAACAAGCAATATTCAGGTTGAATGCCAAAACTATAATTCCAGTTTTGTGTATCTGCATTTTGCTTGTTTCACCATATGGCCTACAGCCTAAAGTCTACAGCCCTTGGCGGCCCCACGGGATGCTATTATGTTAACTTCAAAATTTGTAGCCGCGCCCGTGAGGGCTGTAGGTTAACTACGGGAAGAAAGAATTTTGTAAATGATATGCGGGGTAATGCAAAAGTCATTATGAAGTCTACAGTCCATAGTCTACGGTCTACGGCCTGCTTCAGTCTGCGGCCTGCAGCCTACAGGCTACGGCCTGGCTTTACATTGATCGAGGTTCTCGTGGCCATGACGGTCCTTTCGATCATGGTCCTGATGGTGGCCAACATCTTTCAGGGCAGCTCCGCTGCCTGGAATATCGGCACGCAGAAGGCCGATATGAACACTTCGGCCCGCGCCGCCTTGGATTTCATGGTGCGCGAGTTGTCTTCTGCCGTCGCCGGGCCGGTTGATGCGGTTAGTCCGCCTGTGCCTCTTTTATTCCAAGTGATAGGTGGCAACGATGTGCTTTTTGTGTCGCTGGCTGGGGATGTGCATAGTGGTCGTGCGCTGCGAAATGCATCTTTCTACTATGACGCCAATCAATTAAAGTATGCGCACCAACTTGCCAGTCCTTATACCATTCCACCCAATCCACCCAATCTGCCCGGTCACTCTGGGGCAGGAATGCTAATCACTAATGTTTTGTCCGTTAATTTTTATGTTTATACAAGCGAATCTGATTTAGCGAGTGGAATCTCGAGTGTTGGTATAACTCTCGATAAACTTCCAATTTGCATGGATATCGCGTTGGAAATGCTGGGCGGCGATGACATGCGCCGATACGAGAAACTGGTTGGCACCGATAAAATCGATTTTAAAGACCGTAATGCCAAGGTCTATACGACCCGGATTTATTTCCCGAATCGGGTGGGTTATTCTGTAAGATAAGGAGATGATGCCCGGCGGCGGACGCCTGACAACTGAGAGACGAGGGAAAGAGCTGACGGCAGATGACGGACAGTACGGTGAACGTTGAGATCATTATGAATATCGATGTAACGGCCAAGATTAAGCGATGGTTAGGTGTTTCGGACGCTGAACGCTTCGCTGAGGCGCATTGCCCTGCCTTCGCCAAGGATTCTGCGGGCGGGCTGTCGTCTGCCGTCCGCCGTCCGTCATCTGATTTCTCCGGCCTACAGCCTACAGCCTACAGTCTACAGCCCGCTTTAAGCAGCGGCATTGCCCTGGTCATGGTGCTGGGCATTCTTTCGGTGATGGTGCTCATGGCGGTGGCGTTTGCCATTGCCATGCGCACGGAACGCGTGGCGGCGGGCAACTATGCCGACAGCGTTCGCGCCCGCCAGTTGGTGCAGGTGGGGCTGGCAAGGGCGTTGGGCGATCTGGCGCTGAGATTGGGAACCAACGGCTTGGAGAGCACGTCTGTCGGATCGGTCTATCCATTATGGTCCGTGACCAATTCCTACACCAATGTTTACACAAACACGTCCACGAATGTTTATGCGCTTCAATTGCTGGCGACCAATCGCGCTAATGATGCCACCAATTTTGTGCCGCGCGCACTGTGGGCTGCGGCCACGAATGCGGATTATTCAAATCCTTCCAATCACTGGCTGCCGGTGGATAGCCTTATTTACACGAAAGATGGGGCTGCCGATTTTTTGGCCGAATCCAATCGCATGGGGCGCGTCAAATACCTGATCTTGAATTGCTCCGGCCTGCTGGACGCCAATTTCGCGGGGGGGATGGTGCATGGCATGGGCACTAATCCAATGGAGATTATGATCGCCAATCTGCCGGAGATGAAAAATTACCCCACTTTTATAAACAATCGAAGTACGCATTTTCGCTATGATACGCAGGCGGAACTGGATGAATTGAACAAAAACGAATTTTACGGCGCTTCGTCCAATTTCACCGTTTATTCCCGCGCGTTGCCCGGCTATTGGAACAACATTGCTCCTGTTGGCGTGGGAACGTCTGTCAATCTGAGCGGCTCGGTTGTGGATTTGGCCATTAGTAATCGTATAAGCGCAATTACGAACGCTTTTGTATTGGCGGGTTTCGGTCAGGATGATGCCGGAATGCTTTATAGTAATTTGATGGATTATGTGGATTCCGATCTTGTTCCCTCAAATTTCGAATCATGTGTTGAATCCGTGCCGATGATTAATGAAGTGGTGGTTAGTAATTCTGTTGAAGTGCTTCCCGGGAGCATCGCCGCCAATCGAAGCTATAAAATTATTACGGATGTTTATGTCGAATGTTGGTATCCGTTCGTTAAGAGCGTGACAGCAGTTTTTAGCTTGGATGTGGCGGCCAAGTTTTCAGGCAGCCCTGGGTTTGAGCACCCCGATTCTTCTGGAAGTGTCCCTTCATTGGCTTCAGCGGCTGGGGGCGCGCCTATTAAATACCTTTGTTTTCATTTGGAAAAAGGACCTTTCGAACTGACGATGATGAATCCCGTAACCTTGACAACTACGATCGACCCGAAAGTGCTGCAGTCGAGCGATACGGTTGATAAATTGAAAAATCCAATTGTGTTAACCACCACCCATGATGGCAACGCGACTGGTGTTGGACCTGACAATAAGGCCGCATCGTTTGAATGCCTCGACCCGCGATTCAATTATGATCCAAGCAGCGCCCAGAAGTGGCGTACGCGCGCAATTGCCCCATCCAATGCTCCACTTGCCGATATAAATCCTTGGGTAACCGAATGGTGGTCAACGAACGCGAGTGGAGATGTTGATTCCGAAATGTATGTTGCCAACGATCGATTGCACTCGGTGGCCGAACTCGGTTGCCTTGTTTATACAAATATGCCATGGAAAACAGTCAAGCTCTATGGCCCGAATCTTCATCGTGTGCTGGATGTCTTTGGACTTTCAACCAATGCAAGCGATGTCCTGATGACGAACACGGTGTTTCACGGTCTGGTGAACTGCAATTCGAATTCTGCGTTGGATGCGACTGCGGTCGTTTTTGCCGACATGCCGATCGATAAATATCCGGGAGAAGGGGGTAATACGCTTAAGATGCCGGCGGCGCAAACATTTGCATCGGAAATTTTTGGTTCCGGCGTATTCACAAATCTTTCTGATGTCGGGCGGAAGCTTGATCAAGGTGATTTTACTTTGGCCGCGACCGAGCTTCAAAAAGAGGCTTATTTCCGCAATGCTGTTAATCTTCTCAATTTGCGCCAAAATCTCTTTACGATCATTATCGAAGCCCATGTCGCCTCGGGCGGCAATATTCCGCGCAATCCGGTTAAACAGCGTGCGGCGGCTCTGGTCTGGCGCGATCCCTATACCGGCGAAATGTTCGTGCGCTCGATCAAGTGGCTGGAGGACTGACGACAGACGACGGATGACGGACCGGAGGAGACTGACGACTGGCGACGGAACGGAGAAGAGTGGTTGCCGCCAAATTTGTGTTTTTTACTTTGACAATGTGGTTCTTGCGTTTATAATTTCCGTTCATCAGTTGATTTTTAAGGAGGCTGTTGCTTATGAAAATGACCTTGGGGTTGAGTGTATTGTCGGCGGTCGCGCTCATCTTTGTCGTTAGTGCCTCCCCGGCTTCCGCCCAGGCGCGGCGGGCGACGACGCGCCCTTCAGGGCCCGGCGCCGGTCAATCGTCGTCGGCCGGCAAGGATGCTGTGACGCTTAAAAAGCTGGAAGCTATCGGGCCGAATGCCAAGGTTAAAACCCCGGATTTCAAGAGCGACGTTGCCGAGACGGTCTACCAGTTCCGCGATTGGGCCCGGATCTCGATCCCCTATGAAACCGAGCCCGAGTGGATCGACGAACTGGAATTCCGTTACATGGTCCTGGTAAAACATCCCAAGACCGAAGCCTTGACTATGTTTACGACTACGGTTAACTATATTGACGTAGCCAAGGGCAAGCGCCATGTGAGCACGGTTTTTCTGCGGCCTGGCACGCTGGACCGCTATGGCGCCGTCGAATGGGCGGGTGTGAAGGTTTATATCAAGGGCAAGGATGCTCCCGTGGCCATGACGCAGTTCCCGGACGATCAGCGTCCCTGGACCGCCGCAATTCCTGCCAGGGAAGGCGTGCTCCTGAACCGTGCCCAGACCCCCTTTGCCCTGGTGGCGATCGATAATTACGAGACGATCAAGCCGAAATAGCGCCGGACAATGCGTGAAGCGCGCAGCGTGATTGACGGCGGACCGGCGGCTGAAGTGGGACGGAGAATAAAAAACGACGTAACTGATTGCTAATAGGCGGACAAATTTTCCCATGTCTTTCCTTAAACCAAACCGCGTGATAGCCATGGATATCGGGGCCGCCCAGCTCAAGCTGGCGGAGTTCACGGTCGGCAAGGCGGGCATGGAGCTCACCAATCTCGCCGTATGCCCGCTGGGCATTGAGCCGGGCAGCGAGGCCGATCCCACCATGGCGATCATTGACGCCATCCAGACGGTGCTGAAAGAAAAAGCCATCCGGCCGGGTCCGGTGGTGCTTTCCGTGACGGGCCAGTCGGCCTTCCTGCGCCTGGTCAAGCTGCCGCCGGTGAAACGCAATAAAATTCACCAGACCATCCTTTACGAAGCCCAGCAGAACGTGCCTTTCCCCATGGAGGAAGTGGTGTGGGACTATCAGCTGATGGGTTCCTCCGAAAGCGAGCTGAACGTGATGCTCGTGGTCATCAAGAAGGATATCGTGCAGAACCTGACCGACTGCGTCGAGGCCGTTGGTCTGGATATCGAAATCGTGGATGTGGCGCCCATGGCGCTTTACAATGCCGTGCGCTATAACTACGGGGAATTGAAAGGCTGCACGCTCGTGGTCGATATCGGCGCGCGCTCGACAAACTTGGTTTTCATGGAAGAAGGCCAGTTTTACAGCCGTAACATGCCCATCGTGGGCACGGGCAATGTCATCACCCAGCAGTTGATGAAGGAATTCAACATGTCCTTCAAAGATGCCGAGGAGCTTAAGTTCGCCCACGCTTCGGTGGCTTTCGGCGGGTCCTATGAGGATTATTCCGACAAGGTGCTCTCGAAAGTATCCAAGACCGTCCGCGGTGTCATGACCCGCCTGCACATCGAGGTGGAGCGTTCCATCAATTTTTATTGCACCCAGCAGGGAGGCGCCACTCCCAACCGCATGCTGCTGGCCGGGGGCACATCCGTCATTTCCCGCACCGATGAGTTTTTCAAGGAAAAACTGAAGATGGACGTGGAGTACTTGAATCCCTTCCGGAACATTATCGTCAACGAGTCCATCTCGGAGGATGTCATCGGGTCTTGTGCGCATGTGATGGGCGAAGCCGTCGGCGTCGGGTTGCGCTACGCGCTGCCCTGTCCGTTGGAGATCAATCTCCTTCCGCCCAACATCATGGCGGACAAAGTGTTCAAGCGCAAAGAGCCGTATATCGTGGCGGCGGCAATCAGTCTGATTTTGATTGTGCTTTGCTGGTGGTTCTTCTTCCATACCATGACCCAGCGGATTGCCCTGCGCCAGAACGCGGTCCGCGCCCAGGTAAGTCAATTGGAAGCGATCGAAGCCCAATTGCAACCCATCGAAGCCCGCCAGGCGGAGTTGAAAGCCAAGGCGGAAACGCTCTCCGATGTTACTTATTTGCGCACCCAATGGATCGATGTGATCAACGGCATTCATGACTGCATGTTGGACGGCATGTGGTTGGTCTCCTTCGTTCCGATGAGCAAGACGACAACGGAGAATGGCGGGCAGCCGGCGGATACGGGGCGGCGAGGTCAGCGGGCGGCGGCCGCCTTGGGGCAGGATGGCAATGTTCCGAAATGGACGCATATCCAAGTCAAGGGCCTGATCTTTTCCGACAAGGCCACGGATCGCTCGATTGCCCAGTTCCGGGACCGCTTGCGGCAGTCGCCCTTGTTTGCCGAGAGCACCGAAATTCTGCTTGCGCCTTTGCCGAACGTCGATGATTATGCCCGGCAGTTTACAATGGAAATCGGGCTGAAGAATCCGCTATGAAACAGGCGGCGCGGAACGAACTGATGACTGATTGCTAATGACTGGTAGCGGTTGCCTTATGAATCTGACCTTCATAAAAAAACATCCGGCATTCACGCTGTGCTTGGGCATTGCGGCGCTCCTGTTGCTTGGCGCCGGGACGGGCTTGTTCCTTTCAGGCCGGTTGTATGCTCGCCAGGCATCGGCGCTGGATAAGGTCATGGCTCGCCTGCAGCAGCTTTATCAGCGCAAGCCGTTCCCGGCAACGGAGAATGTGCGCAAGGAAGCCGAGAACCTCAAGGATGTTGTCGATCGCTATAACGAACTGAACGAGCTTCTGCGCGCCGGCCAGGTTAATTTGCAGCCGATGGAAGCCGCCGATTTCATGCAGTTCCTGGAAAAATCGCTGCGTCAACTCCGGGACCGCCTGCAAAATGCCAACATCAAGTTCCCGGAAAAATATGCCTTCGGTTTCGATAAATATGCCGGGGGTTTGCTGCCGGCCTCGGGCGATATTCCCCGCTTGGTCCAGCAACTGAAAATTATCGAAGCGCTTTGCGGCATTCTTCAGGATGCAGCCATCGCTGAGCTGGTTTCCATCGAACGCGATAATTTCGAACAGGCGCACGGAGCGGATGTATCCGCCGGCCGCCGCGGGGCGCCGCAAGCGGGCGGACCGGCGTTGCCGGAAACCGCGGGCTTGGAGCCGGGCGGCGACAAACTGATGGCCAGGCAGCCTTTTAAAATCGTGGTAAAAGCCAAGGAGTCTGCCGTGATCGAAATGTTGAATCTCCTTGCCGGCCGTCCGATGTTTATCGTGGTGACGAGCGTTGAAATGACCAATCCGCTTCAGGATTCCGGCGTCGGCGGCCCGGCGACTGCGTCTGCGCCCGGCAAACCCGGTTCTGCCGCTGAGCCCGGACAGAGTGTCCGCGAGCGCCAGATCGTATTGGGCCGCGAAGAGCTGGAAGCCAAACTCAATTTGGATGTGTATCAGTTTGCGCCGTCGCTGGAGTTCAAGGAAGGCGCCAAGAAACCATAATTACAAAGAGCGTTTTGGTTTTAGGGTAAAATAGTCGTGAATATCAGCGCAATCAAAACTTGGTTCAGGATGGCGTTCGACAAGATTATTTTGTTCGTCGCCCTCTTTGGCCTGTTGTTGTCGTTGATTCTCCTGATCATGATGGTGGATCGCGAGCGCAAGAAAATGGAAAATCTGAACGAGAAGCAGGGGCAGTCCCGCAATCTCTCCCAAGACGCCAGTCTATTGGACATGAGCTTGCTTGACGAAGGCATTGAAGCTTTGTGCGTGCCGTGGCAAATCCCCGCCTGGACCAATCATTTGATGGTGGCGGAGTTGCGGGTGAAGTGCGCCAAGTGCGGTCGTCCCATTCCGGTCGATGCGGAAGTGTGCCCGTTCCGGAATTGTGGAGCGCAACAGCCGGTGGTCAAGGCGGTAACCAAGGATACCGACCTCGATGGTCTTCCCGATGACTGGGAACTCAAGAACGGTTTAAATCCGAATGCGGACGATGCCCTTCAGGATGCCGATGCCGATGGCTTCTCCAATTTGGAAGAGTACCAGGCCGATAGTAATCCGCGGGATCCAAATTCGCATCCGGATTACGCGACTAAATTGCGCGTCCTTAAAATTGCGCCTACTTATATGCCGCTAAGTTTTCAGGGCGTCCAGCGCCTGAGCACCAATGACGTGCGCTTCCTGCTGAAGAACAAGCGGCTCCATCGCGATACTTACGCCAAGATGGGCGATATGGTGGATGGTTATAAAGTCGTCGGCTTCGAGCCGAAAACCATGCGGGTCAAAAAGGGCGGCGGCACTTTCGAGGTGGATGAAGATGTCTCGGTGCTGAAGGTCAGCCGGGACAACAAGGTGATTGCCTTGTCGATCAACCGCGATAATGCCGGCGAACTCGGCGCCAATCTCGTCTTCCTGGTGGATCAGAAAAAGATGCTCGTGAAGTTGGGCGATGTCATCATGCTTAAAAATATTTCGTATAAGATTGTTGACATTAAAAAAGATGCCGTTATTCTTTCAGAGATAAACAGCGGTAAGGAAATGCCTGTGCAACCGTTTTCCGATACGGACAAGCAACTGTATCCGGGAATAGGTGCGTTGAAATCGGATAACACTCCGGATATTAAACCGTGAAGATAAAAGCGGGCAATGTTACAATGAAATCGCCAGCCGCCCTTTTTGCCATCCTTGGCCTTGTGTTGATGAGCACGGTCCCAGATGCCCGTGCCCAGGATCAGAATCCTGCGCCTGCGGCGACGGAACAGACTGCCGTCGGTACCCAGGCAACTGCCGAAGTCGTTTCCCCAGCGCCGGCGACGGCCAAGGCGCCGGAGGCGGCCACTCCGACTGTAACCACTGCCGCAAATTCCGCGTCGACCACGCCTGCGGAAACCGTCGCGCCTGTCGCCGAAAAGCCTGCGGCCGTCGCAGCGCCTGCGACTGAGAAAACTGCAGCCGGCGACAATGTGAAGGCTGTGCCCGAAAACCAGAAGCCGGAAACCGCCGCGCCTGTCGCCGAAAAGCCTGCGGCTATCGCAGCGCCGGCGACAGAGAAAACTGCAGCCGGTGACAGTGTGAAGGCTGTGCCCGAAACCCAAAAGCCGGAAACCGGCGTCGAGGCGTCCGCCAAACCGGCAGCTGAAAAGACCGTTGCCGCCAATGCTCCGGATTTTGAGTTGGAGCGCAGCTCGGCAGATGCTCGGCCTGCGGCCAAGGGCGAAGCCGGCGCGCAGCCGAAAACGTCGTTTTGGAGCCGGCTGTTCGGCAGTAAAAAAGCCGATACCAATGCGGCCGTGTCCGCAAAAGGCGAATCATCTCAAGCGGCCTCCGGCGTGACCGGCAAGGCTGACACTGTCGTCGCTCCTCCGGTGGCGGTTTCTCCGGAAAAGGCGGCTGCGACCAATGCCGGCTCAGAAGTTGGCGCCAAACTGATGGTGCCGGAAGAAGTCATGGCTGCGCAGGAAGAAGTTCGCCGGCAGGCCAAGGAAGTCGAGGCGTTGAAGTATTTGGATTCGGCTTATCAGGCGATGGCCCGGAATGATTTTGACGTCGCCTTGAAATCTTTCAACCAGGCGATGAATGTGATGCCCGTACGGCCGCATACGGTTGAGACGCGGCAGAAAGCCATGCAGAGTCAGGCTGAGTGCGAATATCGGATTGCCCTGAATTACTACAGTAGCGGAAAGTATCAGGAAGCCAAGGATGCCATTCGGCGCGCCCTTGGATACAATTCCGCGCATCAGAAGGCCGTTCGGCTCAGCGAACAGATTAAGAAGGATGAAGTCCAGCGGGTTGAGCGCGCAGCCGAACCGGTGCCGCCGCGTAAATCTGCGGAGCATCTCGATCGGGTCAAGCAGATCCGTACATCGATCGATCTCGGGCGCCAGTATTATGTGCTTGGCGAATATGAAAAAGCCCGGCGCGAATTTCAAAATGTGCTGGTGCTGGATGAAAAGAACGAGGAAGCCGCCGCTTGGATGGATAAGCTTTACGTCAAAATGTATGATGTCGAAACCGACCAGATGAATCGCCAGCAGGCCTCGATGGTGGCCCAGGTTCGCGATACTTGGACCCCGCCGGTCAAACGCGAAATTACCGGCCCGGATTTGAAAATCAAGGACGCCGAGATCACCGATAGCGGCAAACGCAAGCTCTTGGCAAAGCTGAATGGAATCACGATCCCGCAATTGGAATTTCGGACGGCCAATATTGCGGATGTGATTAAATATCTCGACCAGGCCAGCATTGCGTGCGACAAGGACTCGGCGCCCGGCGATAAAGGCGTGAATTTCATTCTACAGCTTAAGCGGCCAGGCGTTAGCGAAGAAGCCGCGGCGCCGGCTCCAGCTGAGGGGGAGCTGACCGTGGAAGGCGCTGCGCCGGTAGGGCCGAGCAATTTGCCGACTGTGACCTTGAGCCTGCGTAATATTGTCCTGATGGACGCCATTAAATATATCACGGAAGTTACCGGACTGAAATATCGGATAGAGGAAAACGTCGTGGTGATCACTCCGAGCGACGTGGTCTATGGCGAACTGGTTACGAAGACCTATAAAGTCCAGCCTTCGATTGCGGAAACAATCATGGGCGCTGCTGGAAGCGCCGGCGGCGGGACCAGTGATAAATTGGAGTTGGGCAGCACCGCGCCAGCCGTCGAAAAAGGCGACGTTAAAAAATTCTTTGTGGACGCCGGCGTTCCTTTTCCCGAAGGCACGTCGATTGTCTATAAGCCGAGTCTCAACCTCTTGATTGCCAAAAATACGCTTGACAATCTGGAGAGCTTTGAGCGCATCTTGGCTTCCTTGAATGTGGTTCCGGTGCAGGTGGAAATTGAGGCGCGTTTTGTGGAAGTCGCCCAACAGGATTTGGAAGAATTGGGCGTCGAATGGCTCTTGAACGACAATTGGGAGATTGCCGAAAATATTGTCGCCGGTCAGCCGCTAAATTCCGCCGAACGGATTCAAGTGGATAAGAGCACGGTAAGCAAGGGATTGCGCAACCTGGCATCGGGCGCCAGTGGTATTACGACGACGCAAGGCGGGACCTTGGGAAATATTCTTTCCTTCTCGAGCGTTCTGACGAATCCGGAAGTGACCATGGTTCTGCATGCCTTGGAGCAGAAGAGCGGCGCCAACCTGCTTTCGGCCCCCAAAGTTACCACCAAGAGCGGCGCTAATGCCGAAATCAAGGTGGTTGAAGAGTATATTTACCCGACGGACTTTACTTTGGTTACCCCCGCGGCCTCCGGCAGCACCCAGGGATCGCAGACCCCAATGTCTTTCGTCCAGCCGGGTGGTTTCCAGACCCGTGACACGGGCGTGATTCTGAACGTAACGCCGACAGTTGGTCCGGATGGATTCTCGATTGACTTGGTGATGCTCCCTCAGGTTTGCGAGTTGGCCTCATGGCTCGATTATGGCACCCAATATCCCAATCCTTCCGGCGATGGTACCTACGAGCTGAAAATGCCGCAGCCGATTTTCAAAAGCCGCAATATTACGACAAGCATTACCATTTGGGACGGGCAGACCGTGGTCATGGGCGGATTGATTTCCGAAAGACAAACCACGACTTTGGACAAGATTCCCTTCCTGGGGGATATCCCGCTTATCGGTTATCTTTTCCAGAGCAAGACCAGCAATAGTCAGAAATTTAATCTGTTGATCTTTGTAACCGCCAATCTCGTTGATCCGGCCGGAAACAAGATCAACAAGGAGCTCATAGCGACGTCCGCCGGAACATCAGGCACGACAACCGCGGCCCCTACGGCAACGCCTTAATCGCATGCGGCGATTTATGACTTCCGATAGCCGGTTGCCGAAATTCTCCCCAACATGAAGTGTGTCCTCAATTATGTCGCAAATTCCCGCAGCGTGCCGGGGCAAATGATTTGGCGTTGCCTGTCGTGTGGCACGGCCAAGGCATCTTGAAGGCAATGGGGATTGTCATTTTGAGTTCGCAGGCTTGAAAGCCTCGTATCCTTATTCCGAAATCAGCAATCTTAAATCGTCGATTTTCATGCCGGCCTCTCTCTTACTCGTGGATGCGCTGGGTATTGCCTATCGCGCTTTTTATGCCATTAACGGCCTGGCTACGGCCGTGGGCCAACCCACTAATGCGGTGTATGGATTCATTAAAACCATCATGCAGATCGAACGAATCTGGCAGCCGTCGCACAAACTGGTGGTTTTCGATGGGGGAACTCCTCCCGAACGACTTAAATTGCTGGCCGAGTATAAGGCCCAGCGCCCCGCGATGCCGCCGGCGCTGCGTGCCCAACTGCCGGTCATCGATGCCTGGCTGGATGCTGCCGCGATTGCCCATCTGCGCCTGGATGGACGGGAGGCGGATGATGTCCTGGCCTCAGTGGCGGTCAAGGCGACGGCCGCGGGCTTGGCTGTTCTCGTGGCCTCCAGCGACAAGGATTTGCTGCAAATGGTTTCGCCATCCATTGCCGTTGTTACGCCCGGCAAAGCGGATGAAAAAATCGGCGCGGCCGAAGTGTTCGCCAAAATCGGCGTGCGACCGGACCAGGTTGTGGACTGGCTGGCGCTGACGGGCGACAGTTGCGACAATATCCCCGGTGTGCCGGGTATCGGCGCCAAGACGGCGGCCAAGTTGCTCCAGCAATGGCAGTCGCTGGCCAATGCGCTTGACCATCTGGAGTCGGTTGAGCCGGAAAAGACGCGGCGCGCGATCAATGAGCACCGTGAATTGATTGCGCGCAATATAGCGCTCCTTCGTTTGCAGACGGATATCGATTGCGGTGTGGCCCTGGCTGACATGCAGTTGCGTACGCCGGACACGCGCCGCCTGCTGGCGTTTTATGACGCAATGGAGTTTCATACGCTGGCCAAAGCTTTGCGCGAACCAACTTTGTTCTGAAGATAGGCTGTATTGGCAGAGGGCTGTAAACCATGGGCCCATGGAAATCATCCCAACCATTCGATTTTATGTTGCGTGAAATGCCGGCGCCAATTTATCCCTAAGGCAACGATTATGATTTTTCCGTCAATTGCGGATCCGCCCATGGCATGACAATACGATCCATGCAAACCAATCTTTCTCCAGCCTGCAATCGATCTGTTAAAATCCTTCTGGCCGTGCTCGGACTTGCGGCACTGTTTGTCGCGGGAGTGGCCATGCGGCGCACGGTGCTTTCGGCCCAATATGTGGAATATGGCCGGCCCCTGCCTTTCAATATGGAAAGCGCTCTGGAATTTCGATATGTCCGTATGCTCTTTGCCACCGCGCATATTCCCCGCCTCGATAAAGCCGTCCAGGTGCCGGAGGGTGTCGTGGTTCGCGAGACTTATACCCTGGGCGCGGAATATGTCTATGCCGCGGTTTCCCGCCTGTTGCCCAAGGCGCTGCCGCTGGAGGATCGCGTGCGCTGGGTTTCTGCTGTCTGGTTCTGCCTGGGAATTCCGCTCCTGAGCCTGTGGCTGTGGGCGTGGACGCGTTCCGTCTGGGCGGCGGGAATTGGCGGCGCGTATTATGCCGTGGCGCTGGCTGCCGTCATGCGCTCAACCGGACAGGAACTTCAGCACGAGAATTTTGCGCTGCCCTTCCTGGTTGCACACTGGGCCCTGGGCGCGGTGGCCAGGCGCGCAAAAGGGCGCGGAACCTTTTGTCTTGCGGCCTCGTTTTCCGCCATCATGCTTGCGTGCGCCATGTCGTTCTGGGACCTGATTCAGTATTACATCATCCTGTGGTCGTTCTGGTCTTTCCTGCGCTTCATGGCCGGAAGGTATTTTGAGGATTCCCGCGCATGCCTGGCGTGGTGGCTGACTCTATTGGCGCTGGTAGGCGCCGGCATTTTGAATCCCTACCTGCGGGCCCATGCGTTTGCAGGTTCGTTTGCCATGTTGCTGGCCTATGGCGTGGCGCTGGGGCTGGCCGCGGAACGATGGTTCCAGCGGAAGGAAACCTCTGTTCGGGAAGCCGCGCCCGGTTGCCGGCCCCCGCGGCGATGTTGGCGGCGGCGGCTGGCGTTGGCGTTGCTTGCCCTGGCGCCGCTGGCTGTGGGCGCGCTCTGGATGCATGTTTACGGCGAAACCTACAATCATTTTATCGAACTGCTCTGGGCCAAGCTCCGCTTCCTCAACCATAAGCCCGCCGATCCCGCGCTGCTGACCTATGAACAGCGCATTCTCTGGACGGCTCCATTAAATTCGGCAACTTTTAGGTTGACAGCCACTCTGTTTCCTGTCACTCTCTACCTTTCTTTGTTGGCAGGCGTCATCGCTTTTTTCCATACGCGCGCGCACCCGGACCCCGAAATCAATCAACTACTTGGTTACACTTTCGTCTCTCTTCTGGCCTTTGTATTTTTCATTCGATTCCATGTGTTCTTGATTTTGGGGTTTGCCGCCCTGCTCGGGTGGTTGGGTTACTGGGTATCCGTAAGGTTTAGCGTGATCCGCTGGCTGGTCCTGGTGCTGCTTCTGGCCGGGGTGGGGGTGGAAGCTGCGCATGTTCTGAATAATCCCGCGCGCTGGGGCAGCGTGCCGGGCTATTTGGACGAAAAGCGGGAACTCTGCCAATGGCTGCGGACCAATGCGCCTGGCGAGCGGGTCCTGGCCAATTTTGGGCTGAGTGCGTTTGTGCTGGCCTATGCGAATTGCCCCATTGTTTTGCATCCTAAATTCGAATCGCCGGGCATCCGTGACCGGGTGCGCGCTTATGGGGAAGCGCTGTTCAAGTCCAACGAAGCTGGTTTTCGCGCATGGATGGAGCCTTTTGGCGTTTCCTATTATGTGTATGCGCTGGGCGAGTTCTCCGATTTTCAGGTTGAATCGCAGATGCGGTATTGCGTGAATGCGTTGAATCCGCCGCCGTCAGCCGCCGCGAGGCTGTTTGAAAAACGTCCGGAGCAGGGACGTTATTTCCGGTTTTTGTGGGGGAATGCCAAGTACCGGGTGTTTCGCGTCGTCACGCGCGCGGATGAACAATCCGCAAATCGCCTGGCGGCGGAGGCTGTGCGGGCCGAGCGCTTTGGCCGCAAGGCGGAGGCCGAAAATAAGGCGACGCAGGCCCTGATGTACGATCCGCAGAATGCGAATGCCCTGCAGATCCTCCTGCGGTTGCGGTAGGCGCCCGGATTCGGTGTTCGGAGGAGCATGGCTGATAAATCCGAGGCATTTGCCGATGCCTGTTTAATTTCCAATTTGCAATTAAAAGAAAGCAAAAGCAATTCGATGTGCGCTCTGCGGCTGCCCTCCCCGGCGCCTGTTAGTGAACACTGTCGCCGTACTTGTGTCGTTGGGTAAGGATGCGATTATGACAAACAACATGGCGGAGATGAAAAACGAGACTCCCGTCCGTCCCTGGGTGCGAATTTGCGTCACGGGCGGCATTGCGTGCGGGAAAAGCCTGGTAGGTGCGTACCTGGAAGCGCTGGGCGTTGCGGTGATCGAAGCAGATACGGTTTGCCATGACCTGATGCGCTCCGGAATGCCGCTATTCCCGCAAATCGTGGCGGCCTTTGGCCGCGGAATTGTTGCGCCGGATGGCGAGATTGACCGCGCGGTTTTAGGCCGGCAGGTGTTCGGCGATGCGGAGGCCCTGGGTCGGCTGAATGCCCTCTTGCATCCGGCGGCGCAAGCGGCCATCGAAGCCCAGGTCGGCGCCCAACGGGAGGCGGCCCGCCTTAACGTCGGCCGGGTATGGAAGGGTGGCGTGGTCGCCATTATTCCCCTGCTTTATGAGACAGGCTGGGAGTCGGCTTGGGACCAGGTGATTTGCGTCGGCGCGCCGGCCGAACTGCAACTGGGCCGCTTGCGCTCGAAGGGATTTACGGATAAGGAGGCACACGATCGGATGGCGGCCCAGTGGCCGGTGGAGAAAAAAATGGAATGCGCGGATTATGTGGTTTTTAATGCGGGCACGCGGGCGTGTGCGCAACAGCAAACCGTTCAAGTTATGCAACAGATCAGAATACATGTGGAGAATAGCGATGGAAGATAAACGGAACATGAATGAAAACAAATCCCGGCGTCCAGGACACCCTTCGCGTCATCCGCGCGGGCGGCCGGCAATGTCAAAGATTTATATGGAAAACGGCGCCGTGCCGCCGATCCGGCATGCGCATGATAGCTCGTCGGGCAACTCCCTGGACCAGTCGGCCGGGACGATGCCCGCTCCCGGCGCGGCGCCCGCCGCCGGGTTGGCGCCCGCCGCGGGGTTGGAAACCGGCGCCGGATCGGCGCCGGCGGGCAAGTCATCTGCGGAACAGAACGGAGTGAACGGAAATGTGGCGAACGGCAATGCGCCTGCTCAGGCTGGGGCAACCATGCCCCCCCCTCCTTCGGGAGCATCTTCCGTGCGTGGCCGCGAACTGACCTTGCATCTTTCCGAACTGCAGCAAAAATCCGTGCCTGAGCTCAACGAACTGGCGGCGCGCTACCATCTGGTTGACCTGGGCGCCCTGCGCAAGCACGAACTGATCTTCGAAATTCTCAAGGCCAATGCCTATCAGCATGGTACGATTTTCGGCAAAGGCGTCATCGAAATTCTACCGGACGGGTTTGGGTTCCTGCGCTCGCCTAATTACAACTATCTGCCCTGCCCGGAAGATATTTACGTCTCGCCGTCGCAGATCCGGCGGTTTGCCCTGCGGACCGGCGACACGGTGGAGGGCGAAATCCGCTCGCCCAAGGATAAGGAGCGCTTCTTTGCATTGCTGCGCGTGGACAAGGTGAATGACGGCGATCCTGAAAGAAGCGGACGCAAGATCCCCTTCGAAAACCTGACGCCGCTCTTTCCTGACCGCCGGATCATTCTGGAACGGGAACAGGACGAAGTATCCATGCGTGTCATGGATATTTTTACGCCCATTGGCATGGGGCAGCGCGGCGTGATCGTGGCGCCGCCGCGCACCGGCAAAACGGTGCTCCTCCAGAAAATTGCCAACAGTATTTCCAAGAATCACCCCGATGTGTATCTGATCGTCATGCTGATTGACGAGCGCCCCGAGGAAGTGACCGACATGGAGCGGCATACGACGGCCCACGTTTTGAGCTCCACATTCGACGAGCCGCCCGAGCGTCACATCCAGGTGGCCGAGATGGTCATTGAAATGGCCAAGCGCATGGTCGAATGCGGGCGGGATGTCGTCATCCTGCTGGACAGCATCACGCGCCTGGCGCGGGCTTATAACACGATGGAGCCGCATAGCGGCAAGATCTTGTCCGGCGGCGTGGATTCCAATGCCCTGCACAAGCCCAAACGGTTCTTCGGGGCCGCCCGTAATATCGAGGAAGGCGGGAGCTTGACCATCATAGCCACCGCCCTGGTGGATACCGGCAGCCGCATGGACGAGGTGATTTTCGAAGAATTCAAGGGGACCGGCAATATGGAATTGAGCTTGGACCGGCATCTGGTCGACAAGCGCGTCTTTCCGGCCATCAATATCGAAAAATCCGGCACGCGTAAAGAAGAATTGCTGCTGCATCCGGACGAACTGAACAAGACCTGGATCCTGCGCAAGGCCCTGAACGGCGTGCCCCCGGTCGAAACCATGGAGCTGGTGGTCAGCAAGCTGAAAAAGACCAAGAGCAATGCCGAATTTCTAATGACCATGAAAGAATAAGAAAAAATTTAAAGATTGAGTGATGGAGTGATTTAGTGATTTAATACCGTTTTGTTTTCGGGAAAAAGCGCTTCGTTAAATCATAAGCGATCGTTAAGTCGCTCAATTGCCAAAGCACTCAATAATCCGGGAGAGTCATGAAGGTAAAAGTCGAAAAATCTGGGCCGTGTCGTAAAATATTGCAGGTCGATGTGCCGGTGGAAACGGTGGCGGAGGAATATAAGACCGCAATCGCCGCTTTCGTTAAAATGGCGCGGGTGCCGGGCTTTCGTCCGGGCCGGGCGCCGCAAGCGCTGGTTGAGCGGCGCTATGCCAAAGAAATCGAAGAGGAAGTGCGGGATGCCCTGGTCGGGCGCACGTACCCGGAGGCTTTGAAGCAGGCGGAACTGGATCCCTTGGCCGTTTTGAACTTGGATGTCACCTTGAAGCGCAACGAGCCCATGACCTACAAGGTCACGCTGGATGTGCCGCCGGAGTTCAAATTGCCGAAATACAAGGGCATCAACCTCAAGGAAAACCCGATTGATGTTTCCGAGGATAACGTCCAAAAAGCGCTGGAGGCGTGGCTTGATCGTCTGTCGCAATTCGAGGCAGTGGAAGGACGCGCCGTCCGCAAAGGCGATCTGGTCCAGATCGATTATGAAGGCCTGTTCGACGGCAAACCGTTGTCCGCCCTGGGCAAGCACGTCACCGGCCTGGGACAGGGCAAGGATTTCTGGGTGATGGCCGATGAAAACGCTTTTTTGCCGGGATTCGATACGGGGCTGCTGGATCTTACCGTCGGCGCCCACAAAGAGATCAGCGTCGTTTTCCCCGCCGATTTCAAAGTCAAGGAATTGATCGGCAAGACGGTCGTCTACCAGGTGCAGGTCAAGGCGGTTCGCGAGAAGCGGCGCCCGGCGCTGGATGCGGAGCTCTTGAAAAAAGCCGGGGTGGAATCTGAGGCCGACTTGCGGGGCAAGCTGAAAGAGTCGTTGCAGGAAGAGGCTAAAAACTCGGAAAAAATGCGGCTTAAGGAGGAAATCGTCCGTCATCTGCTGGCCAAAACCACTCTGGATTTGCCCGAAACACTGGTTCAGGAAGAGGCCCGCAACCTGTTTGCCTCCATGGTCCGGCAGAACTTGACCAGAGGCGTATCCCGGGAGCAGGTGGAAGAAAAGAAGGCTGACCTCCTGACTGCGGCGACGAACACGGCTACGGAAAAAGTGAAGATCGGTTATGTTCTGCTCCGGATTGCGGAGGAAGAAAAAATTGCGGCGGAAGATGCGGAAGTTGACCGTTTCATCGAGACCATGGCCGAGCGCTATCGCATGCCGGGCGCCGCGCTGCGCAAGGAATTGGAAGAAAAGAAGGAACTGGATTCCATCCGGCATCAGGTGCGCATGGATAAAACCCTCGATTTTCTGCTGGCCAATGCCAAGATGAACGAAGAGGGCTTCTTCAGCCGGTTGGTAGGGCGCTGACCGAAATTCGATTGATCATTGCCGATTGAAGACCGGGACCAATTGTGCCGCTTGGTCGCCTGATTTGTCCACAATCGTCAATAAAAAAAATGGAGAATAAATTATGAGCAGCAAGAACCAGATGTTGGTGCCGATGGTCGTGGAGCAAACCGGTCGTGGCGAGCGCGCTTACGATATATATTCGCGGCTCTTGAAGGATCGTATCATTTTCCTGGGAAGCGCCATCGGCGACGAGGTCAGCAGCCTGGTTGTGGCCCAGTTGCTGTTCCTGCAGGCGGAAGACGCCACCAAGGAAATCAGCTTCTACATCAATTCGCCCGGCGGATCGGTGACGGCGGGGATGGCGATTTACGATACCATCCAGTTTTTAAAGTGCGATGTCGCCACTTATTGCGTGGGGCAGGCAGCCAGCATGGGGTCGATTCTCCTGGCGGCCGGGACGCCCGGCAAGCGCTTTTCCCTGCCGAATGCGCGGATTATGATGCATCAACCCTGGGGTGGCGCGCAGGGGGCGGCTTCCGACATCAGCATCCAGGCCCAGGAAATCCTGCGGATGCGCGATGTGCTTAACGGCATTCTGGCCAAACATACCGGCAAATCGGTCGATACGGTTGCCAAGGATACCGATCGCGATTTCTTCATGTCGCCCGAGGAAGCCAAGAAATACGGCTTGGTGGATGAAGTCCTCACCGGACGCCAGGCGAAGGAAATGAAGAAATAAGCAAGTGCCCTGTCCCGGGCTTCAAGAAATTCAATCGGCGAAATGCCGGTTGAATCGCCAGGTCCGTTTTCCTGGCTATGGGTGGATCCGCCAAAGGCGGGAAATATTCCCTGAATTTTGGAGAGCTCGTTTTTCGTCAGCTTTTGCGGCAAAAAATAGTTTTTGGAGATATTAATGGCCAAGCGCACGACAATGCCGACATGTTCTTTCTGTGGTCGCGCCCGTAATCAGGTTAATCAATTGCTCGTTGGCCCGGGCGTCAACATTTGCGACGGTTGCGTCGAATTGAGCCGCAAGGTTTTGGGTGAAGGCCAGCCCGGAAAGGGAAGCGCCGCCGGTGCGGCAGCCACGGGCGCCAGTCTGCCGGCGCTTAAGGTGCCGAAGCCGCATGAAATCAAGGCATTCCTGGATGCGTATGTAATTGGCCAGGATTATGCCAAGAAGGCGTTATCCGTAGCGGTGCATAATCATTACAAGCGCTTGAACCAGGCCGCGCATTTCCCCGCGAACGATCCTTTGGCCAGTGTCGAAATTCAAAAAAGCAATATCCTGCTCATCGGGCCGACAGGCTGCGGCAAAACGCTCCTGGCGCGGACTCTGGCGCGGATGCTGGATGTGCCTTTCAGCATTTCGGATGCCACGCCGTTGACCGAGGCCGGCTACGTCGGCGAAGATGTCGAAAATGTGCTCCTGCGCCTGATCCAGGCCGCCGACATGGATGTGGCCCGCGCAGAACGGGGCATTGTGTATATTGACGAGATCGACAAGATCGGGCGCAAGGCCGAAAACGTTTCCATTACGCGCGACGTTTCCGGGGAAGGCGTTCAACAGGCGCTCTTGAAAATTTTGGAAGGCACCATTGCCAATGTGCCCGCGCACGGCGGACGCAAGCATCCCCAGGAGCAGTTCATCAAAATCAATACCGAGGGCATTCTCTTTATCTGCGGGGGCGCCTTTGTCGGGCTGGAGGATATTATCCGCCGCCGTACAGGATCGCGCGAGATCGGGTTTATTCACCCGTCAGCCGGGGAGTCGGCAGGAGCGTCATCCCGCCGCCCGGAATCCGGCAACCCGCTGCATTTCGTGGAACCCGAAGATTTGATCCGGTACGGCCTGATCCCTGAATTTGTCGGCCGCTTGCCGGCGGTAGTGGCGTTGGACGAATTGGCGGAAGCTGACCTGGTGCGCGTGCTCACGGAACCGAAAAACAGCATGGTCCGCCAATACGAAAAACTGATGGCCATGGAAAACATCAAGCTTTCCTTTGCGCCCGCCGCCTTGCGGGAATTGGCCCGCTTGGCGGTGCGCAAGCATACGGGCGCCCGTGGCCTGCGTTCCATCCTCGAAAAAATCATGCTGGATATCATGTACGAAGCGCCGATGCAATCCCAGGCGCGCGCCTGCCAGATCACCAAGGCGATGATTGACGCGCACTATCTGCCCGGGGATGCCTCGCGCCAGTCCGCCTGATGGAGGCATGAGTCGCCAAAAGACGGCGATCAACGGCCGGACAAGGACCATTCGGCAATGAAGGCAGACTTCCCTCCGGCATCGGACATATGCCCGCAGAGCTCTGGCCGCTGTTTGCCGTCCGTCTCAGGTGTCGCGCAGGGGGCCGATCGGTTTATTGTGGTTATCCAGCACCAGAACCAAGGGACGATGCCGGCGGGCTTCGTCTGTCGGAACCGCGCCGAAGGCCAGGATCACCACCCGGTCGCCCACGGCGCCAAGGCGCGCCGCCGGGCCGTTCAAGCAGATCATGCCGTCGCCGGGCTTGCTTGGAATGGCATAGGTTTCGAACCGGTTGGTGTTGGACATGTTTGCAACCAGTATCTTTTCATAAGGCAACAACTTGACCGCATCCATCAGGTCGCGGTCGATCGTCAGGCTGCCTTCGTATTCCGGCATGACATCCGTGATGCAAGCCATGTGCAATTTTGATTTTAACATGATCGAAAACATAGGGGCTCCTTTATAAAACGCCATAAAGCTAGAGCCAGAATTCAGAATGAGGATTTGTAGTTCTGCCTTCTGACTTCCGATCGGTTACGGGATTTGAGCATAATGAATACCGCGCTTAAAAGCAAGTGCCGGGTGGCGCTGGGATGGATGGCTTTCGGTCTGGCTTTTGGCGCCGCCCTGCTGTCGGCGCCGGCGCTTGCGGCGCGCGAGGTGGCGATCGTGCTTTTACATACGGCCGACGTGCACGGGCATGTGGCGGCGGTAAGTTCGGAGCGTGAGCAGAAACCCGGCGGCGGATTGCTGCGTTGCGCCACGCGCATCGCGGAAATTCGCCGTCAGGATGCCAATACGGTGCTTGTCGATTGCGGCGACCTGGTCCGGGGTTCGCCGGAAAGCTTTTTAACCCAGGGCCGGATCGTCGCCGATGCGGTGCGGCAGATGCGCTACGACGCGCTCGTGCCGGGTAATCATGAATTTGACGACGGGACGGATGCGCTGCGCCGATTCTATGACCAGGCCCAAATCCCCGTGCTGGCGGCCAATATCAACGCGCAGCCGGACCTGCCGGGCGCCTGCCCCTTCCTGTGCAAGGATGTGGATGGCGTGCGCGTGGCGATCGTCGGCCTTTCCAATCCGCTGATTCCCCTGTGGTCGCGTCCGCGCCTGCTGGCCAATGTCAGGGTGGAAGCTTCCCTGGATGCCCTGCGCCGGGTCATGCCGCTGGTGCGCGCGCAGAAGCCCGATATCCTTGTGCTGGCCGTGCATCAGGGTTGGCGGGAGTGGGGCGACGATCGGGCAAACGGAATTCAAGCGATTGCGCGGGCCTTTCCCGAATTCGACGTTATCCTGGGAGCGCATACGCACCAGGCGGTGGAGTGGAAAACCGTGAATGGCATCGCCTATACCCAGGCCGGAACCTATGGACTGTGGCTGGGCGTTGTGCGCCTGGTCTTCGATACGCAAGCGCGCCGGGTCAAGTCAAAGCGGATTCAACTTCTGGCCGTGGATTCCACCGTCGCCCCGGATAAGATCCTCGAAGACAAGGTGGCCAGGCCATTAAAGGAAACAAGGCAGTATCTGAAACAGGAAGCGGGCGTGGCCGCGGTCGAGCTCAAACCGACCTCGCGCGTCGGCGGCCAGTCTGCCATCCAGACCCTGATTGCCCTGGCCGTTGCCGGGCGGGTCGGGGCCGATGTGGTGATCCATGGAACCTTGTCCGATGCATCCCTGCGGGCGGGGCGCATTACCATGCGGGATGTCTGGCGGATTGTGCCCTACGATAATTACATCGGGGTGGCGCGCCTGACTCTCGACGAACTTCGTCAGATTCTGGAGGAAAACAGCGGTTTCTTCAAATCCCGCGATTTTCGGGGAGTCTGCGGCGTGACCTATGACCTGAACCCCAAGGCGGTGACGGGACAACGCGTTTCCAATATCCGGCTGACAGGCGGAGTGGAGATAAACGGCAAAGCTGAAAAGACCAGGACTGAAGGCGTGGCGCCGGCCCCATCGGCGCCAGGACGCTGCGGAGAGCAAGCGCCGGCTAATGGAGCAAAGCCGCTGACTGAGCGCATCCGGGTGGCGTTTAACAGCTACGACATGGCCTCGGCCGGTGGCCGGTTTCCGCGCCTGCGGGCGATTCTGGAACAGGACACATCCCGCCTTGAGGAGTTTCCGGATGTGGATACCCGCGCGGTTGTCATCGAATATCTTCGCCGGCATCAACCCCTGGATATCCAAGTGGCGCCCGGCGCGCATGTCGTGCGCGAGCCTAAATAATGTTTCATTTTTATCCCGCCGGCGGTAGCATAACAAATACGAATTTTCGACCAACCTTAGATAGGGACATATGAGCAAGGAATGGATTGTCATTGCGGGCGCCCGTGAGCATAACCTCAAAAACATCACCGTGCGCATTCCCCGCGACCAGGTGACGGTGATCACGGGGCTGAGCGGCTCCGGCAAGTCATCGCTGGCGTTCGATACGCTGTATGCCGAAGGCCAGCGCAAATACGTGGAAAGCCTGTCGGCCTACGCCCGCCAGTTCCTGGAGCAAATGCAAAAGCCCGACGTGGACTACATCGAGGGACTTTCGCCTGCCATATCCATCGAACAGCGTACAGCCGGTTCGAATCCCCGGTCCATCGTCGCCACCAGCACGGAAATTCACGATTACCTGCGCCTGCTCTTTGCCAACATCGGTCATGCGCATTGCCCCCGCTGCGGGCGGCCGGTGGCGCGGCAAAGCGCCGAGGAAATCGTCGAGCGTCTCCTGCAGTTGCCGGTCCGGACCAAGCTTTCCCTGCTGGCTCCTCTGGTGCGCGACCGCAAGGGGCAGCATGAGGAAGTGTTCGAGGCGGCGCGGCGCCAGGGTTTTGTGCGCGTGCGCGTGGACGGCGCGCTTGTTGAGTTGGATCGCGTTCCGCCGCTGGACAAGAAGAAAAAGCATGCCATTGACCTGGTGGTGGACCGCTTGATCGTCACCAATCTGATCCGTTCACGGCTCACGGATTCCACCGAGTTGGCCCTGCGCCAGGGCAACGGCATACTGATCGTCCTGCATCAGGATACCAGCGGCCAGTGGCGCGAAACGCTCTATTCAGAAAAGCATGCCTGCCCGGATTGCGGCATCAGTTTTGAGCCGGCGACGCCCCGTCATTTTTCCTTCAACAACCCCTACGGCGCTTGTCCCGCCTGTTCCGGGTTGGGGATGCGCCTGCTCTTCGACGAGGACCTGGTGGTGCCCAACCGCGAACTATCCATCGAGAAGGGTGCTATCCATGCCTGGCGGCGCGGGGGTCGCCGCCTGATTATCTACTATAACGGCCTGTTGCGCGCCTTGGCCGATCATTACGATTTCAGTTTGGGCACGCCTTTCGGGGAATTGCCCGCCGCCATCCGGAAAATATTGCTTCACGGATCGGGCGATGAAACGATTCCCTTCGGCTATTGGCGGCGCGGCGCCTGGCGCAAGATTTCGAAACCGTTCGAGGGCATTCTGCCCAACTTGGCGCGCCGCTATGCGGAGACCGACAGCGAGTTTACCAAGAAGCGGCTTCAGCAATACATGAGCCGCCGGCCCTGTACGGACTGCAACGGCGCGCGCCTGAGGCCGGAAGCCCTGGCCTGCACGATAGCGGGAAAGTCGATTGTGGACGTGTGCCGGATGTCGGTGCGGAGCGCTCTGGATTATTTCGAACACCTGGCGCTCGAACCGCAGGAGGAGTCCATTGCGCGCGAGGTGCTGAAGGAAATCCGCCAGCGCCTGCAATTCATGGCCAATGTGGGGTTGGATTACCTGACGCTCGATCGCGAGAGCGGCACGCTTTCGGGCGGGGAGGCGCAGCGCATCCGGCTGGCGACCCAGATCGGCTCCGGCCTGGTCGGCGTGCTGTATGTGCTCGATGAGCCCAGCATCGGCCTGCATCACCGCGACAACGAACGCCTGATCCGCACATTGAAGAACCTGCGCGACCTGGGCAACACGGTGGTGGTTGTGGAGCATGATGAGGACACCATTCGCCAGGCGGATTACGTTCTGGATCTCGGGCCAGGCGCTGGCCGGCACGGCGGCGAGATTATCTTTGCCGGAGGCGTGCCCGAACTGCTGGCCGATACGCGTTCGCTCACGGCGCGTTATCTGAACCGGCAGCTGAACATCGAAATTCCGCGGCAGCGCAAGAAGCCTGTTGGCGGGCACCTCGTCATCACGGGCGCCCGCGAAAACAATCTTAAAAATATCACGGTCAACATCCCCCTGGGCCTGCTCGTTTGCGTCACCGGCGTATCCGGCAGCGGCAAGAGCACGCTGGTGGACGATATTTTGCGGCGGGCCCTGGCCCGCGAGTTTTACGGGGCCAAGGACCGGCCGGGCAAGTTCACGGAGATCAAGGGCATGGACCGTCTGGACAAGGTCGTGGTGATCGACCAGTCGCCCATCGGGCGCACCCCGCGCAGCAATCCGGCGACTTACACGGGCGCATTCACGCTGATGCGCTCCCTGTTTGCCGGTCTGCCGGCTTCCAAGGTGCGCGGCTATGGTCCGGGCCGTTACAGTTTTAACGTCAAAGGCGGGCGCTGTGAAACCTGCCGCGGGGACGGCATCCTGAAGATCGAAATGCATTTTCTGCCGGACGTCTATGTCACCTGCGAGCAGTGCCGCGGGCAGCGGTATAACAGCGAAACGCTGGAAGTTCGTTTTGCCGGCAAGTCCATTGCCGATGTGCTGGCCATGACCATCGATGAGGCCCTGGAGTTTTTCAGCCGCATTCCGGCCCTCAAGCAGAAGTTCAAGACACTTTCGGAAGTCGGGCTTGGGTATGTCCAGCTGGGCCAGTCGGCCACTACGCTTTCCGGCGGCGAGGCCCAACGGCTGAAACTATCTTCTGAGCTCAGCCGCAAGGACACCGGGCACACCATGTATCTGCTGGATGAACCGACCACCGGCTTGCACTTTGCCGATATCCAGAAGCTGCTCGATGTGCTCCACCGCTTGCGCGAAGCCGGCAATACGGTGGTGGTCATCGAGCACAATCTGGAGGTGATCAAGACTGCCGATTATATCATCGACCTGGGGCCGGAGGGCGGCGATGCCGGCGGCGAGATCGTTGCCGCGGGCACGCCCGAAGAAATCGCCGCCTGCGAACGCTCCTATACCGGCCAGCTGCTGCGCAAGGTTTTGGCTGAGGGCGGCGCTCAACGGGAAAATGGAAATGGAATTATTGGCGTCCCATAGGGCCGCCGACGGCTGAAGACTGCAGGCTGTAGGCCGTTAGGTTCGAACAGGCCAAATGCAGATCCACACAACCGGAACTATGGTTTTTGCATCGGGCTGATTATTGCCCGTTTTCCTACAGTCCACGGCCCGCAGCCTACGTTCTGAGCATCCTGTGGGATGCTAATGAAATGGAATATCAGTTATCCAGTCTTCAGCGGAAGACAAGCAGGATTGTTCGTGGGCTGGCTATCGGATGTTCGGCTCTTTACCCGGGAAATCGTTCGCGCCGCAGGCGCGCGGGCGCCGCAGCGTTGTAGGCCTTGAAGAACGCGTCCACGTCCGGTTTTGCCGACCAGCCTTCGGCGGCCAGCGATAGGCCCACGCGCCGCAAATCGCGGGTCGCCCGCCGGCGCGTAATCCAGCCGCGCCAGCGCACGCCGTCCAGGTCCACAACCCATAATTGACCGGGGTCCGTGCGGGCGCACAGCACGTTCTCATGCTTCAAGTCGCGGTTGAAAAAACCGTTGCGATGGAAGGCGGCGGCCAGTTGCCCGTAAGCGCGCATGACGGTCGCGCGCGTTGCGGGATCGCCCGTTTGGCGCTGCAGCCAGGCGGTCAGCGATTCGGTTCCGACCAGTTCGGTTGTGATGCCATGGTCGGCCCTTCGCATTCCGAAGCGCCGCTCGCTGGACCAGGCGATCGGGGTCGATGTGGGAATGCCGCAAGCCGCCAGGCGGTGGCCCATCAGAAATGCGCGCCGCGTGCGGGAGGGGCGGAAGGCAAACCGCCAGCTGCGCCAGCCGCGCGGGGGCCGGTATTCCTTCCAGACGATCCCGTCCAGAGCGGTGACGCGGCAGCCGTCGTAGGCCTTCAGCACGCGGGCGCCAGGCGCCTGCGGCGAAGAGTGGGCCTCCAGCCAGTTTTTGAACTTGGCTTCCTCGTCCGGGAAAACATGCCACAGCTGTCCGCGCCGGCGTAGAGGCCGGCCGCAATTTGCCGCGCGCATCACGGTCCAGATCAGCAAGCTGGAGAGCATGACCGTGGCCAGGATCGAGTCCATGAAATCGTTGCGCTTTCCCAGCCAGGGCACCAGGGGCGCCGGCGGATAGAACATGGTGATCAATCCGTGCAGCTTGATCATCCAGACCCAGCCCACGTGGGCGCCAACGCTTACCCAAATGGTTCGCGTGCGGATCACAAACGCGCATAAAACAATGCCCAGCAGGCTCAAGTTGACGAATTTAAGCGCCAAGGCTGGCGCCTGGCCGAACGTCGTGAATGTGGAAACGAACACGGCGTTGGTCACGGACAGGAAAGAGCCGCCGGCGTATGCCTCGTTGGCCGGTGAAATAAAATGGGCCACGGCAAAGACGATGCTGGACAACACGGCTGCCGGCCATGCGCGCCAGAGGCGGGCCAGCACGCGAAACAGAATGCCGCGCACCACCGTTTCCTCGAAAAAGCCCACGGCTAGCGCCGAGAGCAACAGAGCCAGAACCTTGATCAGAATCGATAGGGGCCCGATCGTTATATACAGGCGATGAATTCCGGCCAGAATCGTGATCGTGCCCACGACGCCCATGGTCAGAATGCCAAGGATAAGACCGTTAAGCAGTCCGGCATGCCAGGGACGCCATGACCAATTCGGGTCGGCTGTTGTGAATCCGCAATCTTTCCACCCGCGCCAGCCGGCGCGCCACAGGAAAATCATCAGGAAAACGATGGAAAATCCCAGCAGACAGCGGCGCATGACCTTGTCGGCGCCTTCTTCGATCAAGTAGGCGCCGACCGCCCCGCCCCAGGCATGCGCCCCATTCATAATCAGCACGCTCAAGGCTGAGGCCAGCCAGATTCCGGCAGTCAGGAAGAGCACGACCAGGACAAGAATCTGCCAGAAGGAAATAACCGGTTTGGAAGGGCTGTTCATGAATTGTATCCAGATGTTCGATGCCCGCTAACAAGGCGCCGCCGCAAGCAACCGATTCTATGCCCGGCAATCCTTTTTGATTGTCGCGCCGATCGTCCGGCGGCATCTGTGCTGACAGGGAAAATGCGGAAGATGCGTCGGTTCCGGACCATATTTTCCCGAACGCTGAACACCGAACACAAAACACTTGGATTTTTGTTGTGCCCGCCTCAGATAGGCCGGAAAGCCAGCGTCGCGTTATGACCGCCAAAGCCCAGCGAATTACTCAGGGCCAACCTGACCTTCTTTTCGCGCGCCGTGTTGGGGATATAGTCCAGATTGCATTCCGGGTCGGGTGTCGAATAATTGATGGTGGGCGGCACAACGCCGTGCTTGATGGCCAAGGCGCAGACGGCGGCTTCCACGGCGCCGGCGGCGCCCAGCAGGTGGCCGGTCATGGATTTGGTCGAGCTGATCATGACCCGGCGGGACAACTCGTCTCCCAAGGCGCGCTTAATGGCGCGCGTTTCACAGAGATCATTGAGCAAGGTGCTGGTGCCGTGGGCATTAATATAATCCACTTCGTCGGCGTTGGCGTGCGCATCCTGGATGGCCCGCTGCATGGCGCGCGCGGCGCCATCGCCGTTTTCTTCCGGCGCAGTTTCATGATATGCGTCACAGGTGGCGCCATAACCGGCAAGTTCGCAATAGATTTGCGCGCCGCGCTTGCGGGCGTGCTCCAGTTCTTCGAGCACCAAAATGCCGGCGCCTTCGCCAATGACAAAGCCGTCGCGCTCCTTGTCGAAGGGGCGGCTGGCTTTGGTGGGCTCTTCGTTGCGCGTGCTCAAAGCGCGCAGGGCGCTGAAGCCGGCGAAGGCCAGGGCACAGATGCTGGCATCGGAGCCGCCGGAAATCATTACATCCGCGTCGCCATACTGAATGAGCCGCATGGCGTCGCCCAGCGCATGGCTGCCCGAGGCGCAGGCGGAGACAACCGCATAATTCGGGCCTTTGAGCTTGAATTCGATGGCAATCAGCCCGGCGGCCATGTTGCAGATCATTTGCGGAATCATGAACGGACTGCAACGGCCCGGCCCTTTTTCAATCAGAGTCCGGTGCTGAACCTGGAGCGATTGCAGGCCGCCAATGCCGGAGGCCACAATAACGCCGATGCGGGTGTTATCTTCCATGGCCGCATTCAGGCCGGAATCCTTGAGTGCCAATTTGGCGGCGCCCATGGCATAATGACAATACAAATCCGCGCGCCGCTGGTCTTTCTTGCTTAAAAAGTCGTTCGGATTGAATTCGACGACTTCGCCGGCAATCTGGGAGGGGTAGGGCGATACATCGAACATTTGCACGCGGCGAACCCCGGAAACGCCGTTCACGTTGCGTTCCCAGAAACGCTTGATATCGCAACCCAGGGGTGTAACGACCCCAATTCCAGTAATAACGACTTTCCGCATGTTCGTCATATCCTGTATCCGCTAGCCGCCCGCGGCAACTGGTCATCCAATGAATTGTTGGCAGACAAGAGAAATAAGAGAAAAAAGGCCGAGGCGGTTCTCCCCGTTCCTCGGCCTTTAAATCAACGCCCTTTATTCGCCGAAACCTTTTTCTTTCAGATAATTCACAACGGCGCCCACGGTAGTCAGTTTTTCGGCTTCTTCGTCCGGAATTTCCGCGCCGAATTCTTCTTCAAAGGCCATTACCAATTCGACGGTGTCCAGGGAATCGGCGCCCAGATCTTCGATAAAGGACGCTTCCGCCGTTACCTGTTCCGGGTTCACGCCAAGTTGTTCCACGATAATGTCTCGGACTTTTTCCTCAAGTGCCATTTTAGCCTCCTACCTTGTTAATACATAACTATCAGACGCCGGAATTCTATCGCCAGGATTCAGAACGCTTGTTTCTGTCTCTGATGGCTGCTGTTTCCCGGCTGCTGACTGCTTGCCGTTATGTTGTTACATCACCATGCCGCCACTGATGCTTAAAACCTGGCCCGTCATGTAGGCGGACGCAGGCCCTGCCAGGAACAAGACCACGTTAGCCACGTCATCGGGCGAACCGAACCTTGCCAGCGGAATAGCCGCCAGCATTTTCTCCTGCACCGCCTTCGGCAATGCCGCCGTCATCTTGGTTTCAATGAAACCCGGGGCCACGGCGTTGACCCGAATGTTGCGCGAGGCCAGTTCCCGGGCCGCTGACTTGGTCAAGGCAATTACCCCGGCCTTGGACGCCGCATAATTACATTGGCAAGCATTTCCAATCAAGCCGATAATCGAAGCCAAATTCACGATAACCCCGGATTTCTGCTTGATCATGCCCCGGGATACCGCTTTTGTAAACAAAAAAGTGCCTTTAAGGTTGACGGCAATGACCTGATCCCAGTCTTCTTCCGTCATTCGCACCAGGAACCCGTCACGCGTGATTCCGGCATTATTCACCAAGATATCCAGCCCGCCGAAGGCTTTCAGCGCCTCATCCACGGTCGCCTGGACACTGTCGGCCTTGCTGACATCCGTGGCCAGCGCCAGAGCCTTGCGTCCTTGGGCGGTTACGGCCTTCTCGGTTTCGGCCAGCCAGTCGCGATTCAGGTCGCATACCGCCACATCAGCGCCTGCTTCGGCCAGTTTTACGGCAATTGCCTGGCCAATCCCGCGTGCTGAGCCCGTAACTAAAGCTTTTTTCCCGTCCAATTGTCCCATGGCCGATCCTTCCATTGATGCCTGACTATCATGCGATTGCAATGAAATGGATCGTTTTGTAACAAAAAACCGCCTGGGTGTCCATAGTTTGTTTTGATTTTTTTCGATTACCGCGTTTCGGTCGACCAGATTGTGCTGATTTGATCCGCATAGGTCAAATTGACCTGGACGTGCTCCAATCCCCGGCGGCGCAAGGCTTCACAAGTCGGCTTGAGCGCCAGCTCCGGACGGTTGCAGTCCAGGCTGAGGTGGAAAAGAAAGACCTGGTTCAATTCGTTGTCCGCGATTTCGGCGATCAGTTCGGCCGCATGCTGGTTGGAAAGATGACCCTGGCGGCCGGCAATGCGCTGTTTGAGGTGCCACGGCCGTTGCGCGTCGGTCAACAGCCGCTCGTCGTGGTTGGCTTCGATAACCAGAACCTGGCAATGGCGCAGGCGTTCCCGGACAAGATGCGTGCAGACCCCGATGTCCGTGACAATACCCACGCGGGCCTGGTCCGCGGTCACAATAAAGCCCACCGGCTCATAGGCGTCGTGCGAGACCGAAAAAGGGGTAATCGCCAGGTCGCCGATATTGAAATCCGCGCCGGTGGTGAAAACCTGCCATTTTAAATTGCGCAATTTGTCATCTTTGTGGAGGGCTTCGATCGTTCCGGCGTTGGCATAGAGGGGGATGCCCGAGCGCGTATGCAGGACGGCCAGACCTGCCGTATGGTCGCTGTGTTCATGGGTCAGGCAAACGCCCTTGATCGAATCGAGCGGTGCGCCGATCAATGCCAGGCGCCGCGCCGTTTCGCGCCCGCTTAGTCCGGCATCGATCAGGATGCGGGTGGTTGCCGACTCCGCAAAGATGCAATTGCCCGAGCTGCCGCTGGCCAATACGCAAATTTTCATAAAAAATAGTCCCAGCCGGCGCCTTCTTGATCCGTCGTTCGCAAATGCGCGCTTGTCCGGCGCTATGAAGGTGTCTTCCGCGCTTGAATATCCACCTGCAATTAGTATACTCAATCGCGACCGAACAAAAGAAAGAAATCGCCATGGCCAATCAATCGCTTTCCATGTCTCAGGAGCAGCGCCAGCTTCAGGTGATGGCGCCCCAGCTGCGGCAGTCGCTGGAAATGCTGCAGGCGCCCATGCTGGAATTGCGCGCCTTGGTGCAACAGGAACTGCAAAGCAATCCGACCCTGGAAGAAACTCCTCCGAAAACCATAAGCATCGAGGTAGAGCCCGGCGCCGGCGCGGTGGACGACGCCAAGGAGCTCGGTTTCAAGAGCGAATTCGAAATCCTCTCGCGGATTGACGAAGAGAGCTGCAAGTATTTCATGCAGGACATGGCTTCCGATCCTTACGATGCGGGCCGGGAAAAGCGGCGCGCGTTCTTTATCGATTCCCAGGTCAAGCCGGAGTCGCTTCAGGAGCACCTGAATCAGCAGTTGCGCGAGGCCGGGTTGAGCGAAAGGGATCACCACATTGGCGAACTGATTGTCGGCAGCATCAGCGATGACGGGTACCTCTTGCAGAGCGTGGAGGAGCTTGCTGTTGCCACCGGCTTCGAAGCGGCGCAGATTCGCGATGTCCTGGTTGTCATTCAGGATTTCGATCCCATTGGCGTTGGGGCTTGCGATGTCCGGGAATGTTTGCTCCTGCAGCTGGAAAGGATGGGGCAGGGGGAGTCGCTGGCCGCGGCTGTGGTCAAAAGCCACCTGGACTTGCTGGGCAACAAGCAGTTCAAGGAGATTGCGCATGCGCTTTCCGTGCCGCTGGAGCAGGTGCAGCAGGCGGCCAAGGTCATCGCCATGCTGGAGCCGAAACCGGGGCGGATCTTCGGCGACGAGGAGCCGGCCTATATCGTGCCGGACATCGTGGTGGAAAAGGCCGAGGTCGGCTATCGGGTGATCCTGAACGATGAGCATGTTCCGCGGCTTTGGATCAGCCGGCAATACAAAGACATGGTGCAGAGTGACGCAACCAAACCGGATGTCAAAGCTTACATTCGGGAGCGCATCCGGTCGGGGCTGTTTTTGATCAAGAGCATTACCCAGCGCCAGAGGACGCTTTACCGGGTGGCCACGGAGATTGTCCGGGTGCAATCGGAATTTCTGGATCAGGGCGTTGCCCAGCTTAAGCCGCTGGCCATGGCGGAAGTGGCGCGCGTCGTCGGTCTGCACGAAACCACGATTTGCCGCTGCGTGGCCAACAAGTATATGAAGACGCCGCGCGGACTGTTTGCGCTGAAGTATTTTTTTGCCCCGGGTTTGAAGACGGCCGACGGCAAAACGGTTTCGAACAAAACGGTTCAGGACAAGATCGCCTTGCTGGTGGCCGCCGAAGATGCGGCCCATCCGCTTTCGGATCAGGAGATTATGGATCGCCTCAAAGGCGAAGGCTTGCAGGTGGCGCGGCGCACTGTGGCCAAATATCGGTTGGTCCTCAAAATTCCGCCTTCGCACCTGCGCAAGCTGGCTTGATATGCGCGGGATTTATCTTCGAACGCACAGAAGAAAACCAGTTGCCATGGCCGATACCTGGCGGTGGACAGATTGCCGCCGGCGTTGTGCTTCTTGAGCCGTGCGGCGACGTTTTCCGTGAAGCCGACGTAGGTGTTGCCGGGATGACTGGCGCTGCGCAAAATGTAGACGAAATACATGGCCCGTGCTTCGTTGCCCTACGGTCAACTACGCAGGGCACGCTTCGCCCTTTCGGCTCCGACATGGCTGTGCCACGCGTAGCCCAAAGGGCGAAGCGTGGCGGGAGAGACGGGGCTCGAACCCGCAACCTTCGGCGTGACAAGCCGATGCTCTAACCAATTGCGCTACTCCCCCTGCAGAAGAGGACCATACCATACTGGTTTAATCGGGCGGTGCAAGCCAAAAATTTTCGCCGCCGGGCGGCAGTCATGGCGCCGTCCTGTTGCCGGAAGCTTCGCGCGTGCGATTTTAACGCGATGGAACCTTTCAGCCGGCCGCCAAATGTGATGCGGCCACGGCTGGGCAAGCGCTTTTTTCAGCCGCGAACCTTGATTGTCTTCCGTTTACGGATGGCTTCATAAACGGCCAGGACAACGGCAACAGAATGGCGGCCATCGTCCAGCGTGATGGGCGGGGTCGTGTTCTCCACAATGCAGCGGCTGAAGATATCGATCATTTGGCCGTAAAGCCCGATGCCTTCCAGGTGGTATTCCTGCCGTTGGGCTTCCACATTCCGCACCTGGTTGGCATTATAGCCCGTCTCTTCCGTCTGCAGGATGCTGAACATTTTGCCCGTGGGGTCCTGGCCGATCGTGCCCTGGCCGATAATCGCGCCCTTGGTGCCGTATAGTTCCAGGCTGTTTTGGGCGGCCGCATCCGGGATATTAAAATAATTGTCGATGATGCCGTGGGCGCCGTTGCCGAACCGGGCCAGGATGGTGGAGGTGTCCTCGACCGGCGTGGCATATTTTTGCGTGAGCTGGTCCTGGAATCCCGTGACTTCCACAATCCGGGTGTTCATGATCCATTCCAGGATGTCGAGGCAGTGGATGCCCATGTCGATCAGCGAGCCGCCATGGCTGACGGCAAGATCCTGGCGCCAGGCGCCTGGGATCGGCGGATACCAGCAGGTCAGTTCGGCGCGTCCCATGACCATCTGGCCGAGCGCGCCGGCTTGCACCAACTCGCGCGCCTTTTTGTTGTAGACGTTATGATGCATGCAGAATCCCAGCATGAATTTGATCTGCGCCGCCTGGCAGGCCGCCTGCATGCGTTCGATTTCCCGGATGGAAACCGCGACGGGCTTTTCGCAGAGAACATGCTTCCCGGCTTTGGCGGCCTGGATGACCTGGCGACAGTGCGCGTTCGGCGGCGTGGCGATGTAGACCGCATCCACGCCGTGGCGGAGCAGTTCCTTTTCGGTGGTGCACCAGTGCGGAATGCCGAATTGTCCGGCCACGGCTTTGGCGCGCTCGGCGGAAATGTCCATGACCGACACCAGTTCCGCGTTCGAAACCATTTTCATGAATTCCGGAATTGTCCGGCGGGCGGCAATGCCGCCGCATCCGATTACGCCCCATTTGACTTTTGCCGCCATAGCTTGGTCCTCCATTGGATGTTTAAAAACGACCATGGCGATCATGGACAAAATATCGGATCAGGGCAAGCCTTTCCCGCGCGCGTATCGCGCTGCCCGGCGAAAGTTTCGCGCCCTGGATGGCGCTGGAGCCTTATGGAATCGCCCTGCATCCTCGGCGCGTGGCTGAAATCCTTGCCGGGAAAAAGGTTGACGTCGATGTCATGCTGACGTACCGTTTCTCGGTTTCCGAAACGCGCAGGATTTCGATTTCGGCGCCGGCGGCAATGATGGCGCATCTTCTGGGGAACGAATAAAATGATTGAATTCATGAAAGCATTGGCGGTCGAGGCGGGCAAACTCAGTTTGACCGAATTCGCCCGGCTCCGGCGGGAAGATATCGAATACAAGAATTCGAAGGATATCGTCACGGCCGCGGACAAAGCCGTGGAAAAATTGATTGCCGCCCGCATAGCGCAAACCACACCCGATTACGATTTTTTCGGAGAAGAAACCGGGAAGGCGTCCCATAACAGCGATTATTGCTGGGTAATCGACCCGATCGACGGAACGGCGGCATTCGCCGCCGAACTGCCGGTCTATGGCGTGTCCATCGCGCTGCAACATCGGGGCGCGACGGTCAAGGCGGCGATTTATGCGCCCCGGCTCAACGAGCTGTTCTGGGCGGAAAAAGGGAAAGGCGCGTTTCTCAATGGACATCCGATCCATGTTTCCAATTGCGAACATCTCTCCGAAGCCATGCTCGGGACCGGTTTCGCGTGTTTGCGCGCCGGACTGAAGGACAATAATCTCAAGTATTTCAACCGGATCGCCCCGCAAGTCCGTGGGATCTGCCGGCTTGGGTCGGCGGCAATCGATTTGAGTTATGTGGCTGCCGGGCGTTTTGCCGCCTATTGGGAGTTTGCCTTGCAACCCTATGATTATGCCGGCGGAATGCTTCTGGTAACCGAAGCCGGCGGGAAAATCTGCGATTTAGATGGCGGCAGCGATTTTTACCGGCGCGGCATTGTTGCAACCAACGGAGCCATCGATCGCGAATTCCGGCCTTATCTGCAGGATTAAATTACGGGTGCGCCAGGCAGGTCCGCCTGGCGCTGCGCCGTTTGCGGTCGTTATTTCCCGGATTTTTTGCCGTCCGACTTAGGTTGTTGGCCTTGCCCACGCTGGAGCTTTATGCCTCATTGGGCAGACACCGCAGTCGCGCCCAGGGCGAATCGCCGGCGGTGAACGGGCGGAGCCGTAAGCGGAAGGACATCGGTTCCGGCATCAGCAGATACTGCGGCAGCGGACGCGGGCCGCAACTGTTGCTCCCGAGCCCGCCTTGGCGATAATCCAGGTTAAGATAGATTTCCTGCCGGCGCTGCAATTCACAGGCGTGCATGACCCAGGTCAGATCGTCCGTCGAATAATGGTGCGCGCTGACATTCAGCAGCGGCAGGCCGCAGGCCAGCAACCCCGTGCCCTTTCGGTCGGTCAGCGTGACCCAGCGCACTTCCGTTTTGTTGCCGTTTTCCTGCGGCCGGATGTAGGGCACATACTGGTCCTGAACGCTGCCGGCATACACGCCCACATGGGCGCTCGCCTTGCGATCGTCGTAGTTTTCATGCGGTCCCCGGCCATACCAGGTCATTTGGTCGTATCCGGCCGGCAGCACCATCTGCAGGCCAAACCGCGGCAGGTCCGGCAACTGGTCGCGAAGCGGTTTAAGGTCGGTTTGAACGATAAGGTCGCCGCTGCCGTAAATTGTCAAAGTCTGGTCGCAGGCAAATGCGGGAACCATCGATTTTGCCGCCAGCACGGTCCGAATCTTTGCCTGGAACACCGCCGGTTCCGGATGGTTGAAAGCCAGAGAGTCGACCCGGGGGATCAGGCGGTCATAACCGGCTTCCCGCCACTTCGGCGCAATGCGCCCCAGGCCGCGATCGCCCACCATCTGGCCGGTATGGCGCTGGACGTGCACGATCATGCCGCCGTCATTATCCGTCGGTCCGCGCCAGAGGTTGATGCGCGGTCCGGCTTGAATGAGCGCCTGGCCGGCCAAAGTCCACCTGGTCAGCGTGCCGCGGTGGCGGTCGAAGCCGATCGTAAAATTGCCCGCGCTCACCAGGAGTTCGTCGCGGCGTTCCTCGGTGGTTAACGCCGGCATGGCGGCGTGCTTGACCGCCGGATGGGATGCGGTTTTCAACGGCACGGCAAACTGGGCGGAAGCGATTTCAAATCCGGCCGGCGCCCAGGCCGTTGCGGCGACTTGGACAAAGGATAGATTTAACCAGTATTCCGCGCCCGGTTCGCCGGGGGGCAGGCGATAGGGAATCGGCGTGTCCTTGCGCGCGCCGGCCGGGATTTCCAGCGGCGGCAGCGTCCCTTCCTGGAGGATGCGGTCGTCCTGCTGCAATTGCCAACGACATTGCAGGTTGGCGAGCGCGGAAAAATTGTAGCGGTTGACGATTGTCACGCGCCCGTTCTTGAGGTCCGCGGCTTCCACCCGTACGGGGGCATAGACGTGCTTGAGCTCATGCATGCAGGGGTGGGGGACGCGATCGGGCGATACGAGGCCATCCAGGCAGAAATTGCCGTCGTTGGGATACTCCCCAAAATCCCCGCCATAGGCAAACCAGGCCGTGCCATCGGCCTTATGCTGCCTGATGCCGTGATCGGCCCATTCCCAGACGCAGCCGCCCAGCAGGCGGTCGTGCGCATAGATGGTGTCCCAGTATTCTTTGAGGCTGCCGGGGCCGTTGCCCATGGCATGCGCATATTCGCACATGAAAAACGGGCGCGGATCGTCCTTGGCACCTTCTTCCGCCAGCTTGGTTATTTGCGGGTACATGATGCTGACGATATCGACCATCGGCGCATCGGCGGCCCGTTCGAAGTGAATGGGCCGGGTGGGATCGGCGGCGCGGATCCAGTCCCGCATGGCATCGATATTGGCCCCATACCCGGTTTCGTTGCCCAGCGACCAGATGATGACCGAAGGGTGGTTCTTATCCCGCTCCACCATGCGCGCAGCGCGGTCCACGAATGCCGCCTGCCATTCGGGTAGCCGCGAGGGAATGGCGGCTTCCGTGTAACCGAAGCCATGGGCTTCCTGGTCGGCTTCGTCGACCACATAGATGCCGTAACGGTCGCAAAGGTCATACCAGCGGGGATCGTTGGGATAATGCGACGTCCGCACGGTGTTGATGTTGTGTTGTTTCATCAGCACGATGTCGCGAACCATGGATTCGAGTGAAACGGCATAACCCGTGTCCGGATCGAACTCGTGGCGGTTGACGCCCTTCAGCTTGAGCGGCACGCCGTTAATCAAAAGCTGGCGGTTGCGGATCTCCACCTGGCGGAAGCCGACGCGGGTCGCGGTGACTTCGGCCGCTTTGCCATCCGGATCCGTTAGCGTACAGATGAGCGTGTAAAGCGCGGGCGTTTCCGCCGTCCACTTTGCGGGCGCAGTCACGGTTGCATCCAGGGTCCATTCCCGTTCCGCCTGACCGGCCAATGCGGGCCCGGCGGCCTCGTTTTTCTCGAGCACCGTCGCTCCGGCGGGGTCCAGCAGTTTCAGGGCGAGGCGATAGCCGGTCTGCGTGGCGGCGCTGTAATTCAGCAGCCGGGCGGCGACTTCCATCCGGGCATTGGCATAATCCTTGTCCAGCAAGGTCCGGACGCGGATATCGCGCAGGTGCACGACGGGCACGGCCGCAAGATGGACATCCCGGAAGATGCCGTTCAGGCGCCACATGTCCTGGTCTTCCAGGTAGCTGGCGTCCGACCATTTAAATACCTGGACGGTCAAATGATTCGATCCCCGCCGGAGTTGCGGCGTGATATTGAATTCGGCCGGCATGTGGCTGCCCTTGCTGAACCCCACGCTTTGGCCGTTGACCCATACATAAAATGCGGAGGCCACGCCTTCGAACGTCAGGAGGATCTGCCGGCCTTGCCAGGCCTGCGGGATTTCGAATGTCCGGCGGTAAAGCCCGACAGGGTTGTCGTCGGGCACGTGCGGCGGATCCATGGGAAAGGGAAAATCGGAGTTCGTGTATTGCGGCCGGTCATAGCCGTGCATTTGCCAGATGCCGGGCACCGGCAGCGTGCCCCAGGAACTGTCGTCAAAGTCCTCCTTAAAAAAGCCTTCCGGCGCAGCCCAGGGCGTTGCCCCGTGGAAAAAGCGCCAGGTCCCGTTCAGCAGGTGAAAAAACGACGACGCTTTCCGGTCGCCCTTGCAGGCCGAGGATTCATCGGTAAAGGGAATGAGCGTGGCATGGGCGCTCGCGCGGTTCCGCTGAAGGAGTTGCGGATTTTCCCAGTCAAGAGCGCTGGTCTGATTTTTATTCATGGGGCTATTCTCCAAGCGGTGATTGCGTTTGCCGAATTCGTGAACCTGTGTTTTTTCAAAACCCAATCCGTCGTTGGCTGACTCGATGCGGCATGTTATTCCATTGAAGGTACGGAACAAGCCAAAAAGATTATGTGCTTGAACCATGTCGATGGCAAGGCATACCATGTTTGGGAAAGCCACATGCTGTTTGGGCCGTCTGTGCCATCCGCGAATAGGCGTCATGACGTGCCTGGGATACTTGGGATTTCGAAAGATTATGCGACCGGGTATTGTCATCGCAATGGTCTTGGCGCTCGGCGGCGTGGCTGCTGCCGGCCAAGTTTCCAACCAAACCGGTTTGGCCGGCGCGCATGCGGTTGGCGCCCCATCCGGTTCGAACACCTTTGTCGGCACAAACCCGGCGCCGGGACGGGCAATCGACGCGTTTCTGGCCGCGACCCAGACCCGATATCGGGATGCGCTTGTCCGGACTCGCGGCTGGCTGGACGCCCTGGAAGTTAATCCGACCGACCTGCGCGCTCGCGGCATCAAGGGCAAGAAGAAGCTGGCCGAACTGCTGGATGTCTACCTGCGGCTTTATGACGTGGCCCCGGCAGACGGCAAACCGGCGCTGCTCGAACGCATCCGCGGGATTACGGCAATAACGGCTACGCCCGGCTACCACGATATGTTGCGCGTTGACGATCGGCAGTTCAAGGAAGATTCCACTTCCTATCTGCGCGTGGCATTTTTGATGGACCGCTTCGGCCTGGATACCAAGCTTTATCGCCAGGAAATCCAAAAAACGCTGGCGCGCCTCAATGACCACATGAAATATCGCGGGTCCGATCAGCGCATGGCCTTTCATCTTTATTACAAGCATTTTGGTTTGCCCGAGCCGTTTCCCCTGCAAGCGGCCTACGATGTCGGCGTCATTGCTTCCCGTCACGATCCGGCCTGGTTCAAGCAAAACAAGATGGAAATGTATAACCTGACCCATGAAATATTTGTGCCGTACGAATTCGGCGAAAAACTGGATGCCAAGTTTTTTGCGGAGCCGGACAAGACCTATCTGCGCCCTCTCTTGGCCGACTTGACCGCGTATGGCATCGGCCAGGACGATGCCGATATCACCGCCGAGCTGACTTCGTGCCTGCGCTATTTGCATTTCACCGACCTGCCGGTATACGCGGAGGCGCTCCGGTACCTGCTGCAAAGCCAGCGGCCGGAAGGCAAATGGGGCAGTTATGAACAGTACCGGGGTTATTATGGGGATTACGTCGATCAGGCGTTTTACCTGCACACCACCCTGGTCGTGGTGGATGCCTTGACTGTGGCGTTCCATTACCCGGAGCGTTGAGGGCCGGAAGACGGACGACTGAAGACGGACGACAGACAACGGAAGACAGACGGCGGGCGATGGACGGCGGAGTATCTGAAACAAGGACACAGCATGAAGTCGAAATCCAAGCCGGCATTGAAGGGAAGTGCGCTCTTCATGTGCGCTCCGGTCAATGCGCTGGTGGAAGGGCTTTACGAGCAGAAAGTGCCTTTTAAAGAAATCAGGCGGCATGGCGATTTTGGCCTGGGCACGTTCGAAAACCTCGATGGCGAAATGATCATGCTCGATGGCGTTGTGTACCAGATTAATTCGGCCGGGCGCGTGGCGATCATTCCGGATGACTGCCTGACTCCGTTTGCTTGTGTCACGTTTTATCGTCCGATCAGCCACGAGGAAATTACGCAGGAAATGGATTATGCGGCGTTTTTGGACCTGATTCAGCGGCTGCTGCCTTCGACCAACTTGTTTTACGCCCTTCGCATGGACGGCGTCTTTGCTTACGTGAGAACGCGCTCCGTGCCCAAGCAGGAAAATTATCGTCCCCTGGCGGATGTGGCCAAAGACCAGCCGGTATTCGAGTTCCAAAATGTGGCCGGGACGCTCGCCGGCTTTTTTACGCCGTCATTTATGAGCTCGGTCAATGTGCCTGGGCTGCATTTGCATTTCCTTTCCGCCGATTTTACCCATGGAGGGCATGTGCTCGAATGCCGTCCACTTCAGGGCCGCATAGGCGTCCAGTTCATTTCCAAGTTGGAACTGTCGCTCCCCATGACCTTCGATTACCTGACCCAGGATTTTGCCCGCAATATCGAGCAGGATTTGAACAAGGCCGAGAAATAAAAATTGGACGACGGACATCGGAAAGAAGAACACAGGGGACCACATAAGGGTTGCGTCGCTTGTCGAGACCCTTATCTGATGTCTGGTTGCGCAGCGCTCAACCGCGCCGCCCAGCGGGCGGGAGTCAGGCGCGCGGCTTGCCGCGTCGCCTGCACGCCTTGATTCGACAATCCATCTTGCCTGCCACACGCAGTACCATGCCTGCAGAAAGCATCAAGGGTGTGCCGAAATCGATGACGTCCTTGACTCGCGTGCACAAGATGCGACGCCCGTTGTGAATGACAACGACGCTGTTGCGGTTGTCACGGATATTCACGGCCATACTTCTGATCGTCAACTCGCCGTAGTGCACTCGCAGCGCAACTCCGCCAGAACGAATGTCGATATCTCCCCAGGCCGATCCCAGTGACCAGAAACACCGGAACCGCCCGGCGCCGGTCTGCGCCGGATGAAAGCCGATGTGCTGGCGGACCATGTCGAATTGAAACCCGCTGAACGCGTTGAGCAAAGCGTAACTGGCCATGGAGCGAGCGTAATTGCTGCCGCACTCGATCTCGTTCCACGGATTGCGTCGCTCGCCGTCGTACCGGTCGCGCACAGCCTTTACCATCGCCAACCCCTCGGCCACCATCCCGCGCCGGATCAGATGGCTGGCTGCCTGGTACTCGAAGCCGTGCATCGTTTCCTCGGCATACGGAATCGGGATGACCGGTTTCCGCCGCCCTTTCGGCCAGGTGAACATCATCGTCCCCGCCTCGTCGTCGAGGCAATACAGCCGGCACGGATTGAGCACGTTCCGCATCGAGGGCTTGAAGTTGTACCGGTAGATCGCCTGGAGCGCCCTCGCGGTCTGTTGCCGGTCAAAAACATCGCCCAAACCTATCAAGTCGGCGTGCCATTGGGCCAACACCTGGTCGATGCCACAGCCGTCGCCAACCTGGTATTTCAGTTCACGATGCTCTTCGCTCCAGTAGGACTTCAGCGTCTGGGGGTCGCTCGCGAATGCTGTGAGCACGTTCCGGTCACTCAGCTCGATGCGTTGGCCGAAGTACTCGCCGTTGAACAGATGCTGGCGCGTCCACTTCTGCCCGCGCGCGAAGATGGCGCGATACTCCGCGGCAACAGCGCCTTCGCCGCACGCCTCGGCCATTTCCGCGCCAGCCTTGAGCGCGGCCAGGTAGAAGCCCGTCAGCCAGGCGTTTGGCCCGAACAATTCCATGTCGAGCGTGTGATGCTGCCGCCCATGCAATACGCCAGTCCGGTCCGGATCCCACCGGTCTTTGTTCGTCGGCGACCAGGCGAACTCCAGTGAGCGGCGAATGTCGGGCCAAAGGCGGCGGAGCCAAGCCATGTCGCCGCTAATCTTCCACTCCCGGTAGACCTTGAGGACGCCACCGAATTGCCCGTCGGCGCACGGCCGAAACCCGGAGCGCTCGCTGCCGAGTGGCAATTGCAGCCGGAACGGCATGCCGCCATCCGGACGCAGGTTGTAGCGGTAATCGAGTTCGCGCATGCTCCGTTCGAGCTTCGGGAAGAGGAACGGCAAGGCGTAGGCGTAGTTCCAGACGTGCGTGCACGAACCTTCACAGCAGCCTTTATCGCTATGACACCCCTCCCAACCGTAAAACGAACCGTCCTCCAGCCGCAGACAGGTCGGGGTCTTGAGGATCGAGATGTTGGCCGAGACCGCATCCAGCACGGGCACTGGCAGCGTGGAGGCAAACAGTGTGTCGCGGAACAACGCGCTGTCCCGTTCCAGTCGGCCCCAGTTGGTCAGGCAGTAGCGCGCGCTGACGGACGCATCGGCGAACTGGGTCGCATAGTAATTGCGCCAAGTCCGCGGTTTGCAGCCGCTATCGGCGCAATCGGAACTGCACTTCTTCTGCGTCCAGTAGTTCGCGCAGTTAGGCACATTCCAAGTGAACACGAAGCGCGCCGCCGCGTGTGTGCCGGCAGGCACACGTAGCCGAACGGCAAGCGTCCCGTGGTCACCCAATCCCGGAGCGGGATAGCCGCGGGGTTTCAATTTCCCGGGAACCGCGAAATCCTGCCAGTACACGCCCAGCATGTCGAACCATCCGCCGCGATACAAGTATTCCTGCGCACACGCTGCGGGAGAATCCGTCGCGACAGCGAAGTCGCCAAATTCGATCTCCGATGTCGCCAAGTCGCCGGTCATGTGCAGCAACTGCGCGCCGGGGAACTTCACCAACCGGTTAGTCGTCTTCTTCTGCGCCGGATTCCGCACTGTGAAAGCCACCGTGTAGTCAATGGTTTGCCGGGAATTGTTGCGGATAGCGATCGTGAAGAACGCCGCCGGCAAACTGGAGTCTTTGTCGTTCAGCGGAATCAGCGGATTGAAAGCGGTCAGCTTAACCTTGCCGGGGAAAGCGGGATCGCGGAACTCGATTTCGGCAAACGGAAAGCCGCCGCGAAACGTCGTCTGCCGGAAATGCGGCAGCCCGCTCAGAGTTTCCCGGGCCACGCCGAAACCGAAGCCGCTATAGCCGATTGATCCCATGCCGCTGAAGGGCGGAACGACATCGCCGTGCAGCACGCGCGCGTCCAATAACTTCCCTTTTGCCTCGGCCTTGACCGCAAAGTGACTGAAACCGTTGCGCGAGCCTTTGGCCGGCCGGTTGAATAGTTCCCAGTCCACAAGGTGACCCGCCCCGCCCAAACCAAGGCAACCAGTGCCTATCCCCCCCAGAGGAAAGCTAATTTCCCGTGTTTTTGCGCCCCGATACGTAAAGTGTTTCATGGTCGATTTGCTTTCTGTCGAACAGTGCTATTGAGCCTGCTTCGCGCAGAGGACATTCACATACACAATGAAGAAATGGTAGGTCGTCCGCGTCAAAAGTCAAAGGCCAAAATGCTTGCATATCAGCCATATTTCAACGCGCCTGGCTTTGCGTCTGCCGCCAAAGCAGGCCGTCCTCCGACGCCAGGCGTCCGCTGTCTGCCGTCCGTCGTCTGCCGCCGGGCTGCATTCCTCAAGCCGGGAACTGCAGCTTGACGATGGAAAAATCGTCATCGAGCGCGCCGGGGCCGTGCATGGCGCGCACGGTTTGGGCCAGTTCCCCGATTTCCGGTTTGCCGGCATCGGAGGCGGCGGTAATGAGCTGGGTGAATTCGCTGAACGTCCACAGGGTTCCATCGGGCCGCGCGATTTCATAGACGCCGTCGCTCATCAAAAACAGCGTGCTATCGGGCGGGAGCGTCTGGGTTGAGGTGCGGTAGGCCGTTCCCGGCATGCCGCCCAATACCATGCCGGGCTTGCCCAGTTCGCTTGCCGCGGCATGGCCCGCCGGGTCCTTGCCGATCAAGAGGGCCGGCGGATGCCCGGCGCTGGCATAGCGCAATGTCCGCGTGGAACGCGCATAGACGCCATACCAGATGGTGAAATACATGTTGTTGTGTTTTTCCATCAGGAAGGCCTCGTTGAGCGCCGTCAGCATGGACCCCGGCTCGCCGAAATCGGTATTCGGCAGGGCCTGCGACCGGAGCACATTCATGGCCGAAATTGAAAGCAAGGCCGCGCCCACTCCGTGCCCGCAAACATCCAGTAAAAACATGCAGAAGCGATCGTCATCCAGCCAGTGATACCCAAAGGCGTCGCCCCCCAACGAGGTGGAGGGGATGAACTGCCAGCTTGTGCGGATGGGTCCCCGGTCCAAGGGCGCAGGCAGGAGCGATTGCACATAGGCAGCCGCTTCGGCCAACTCGGCGGCCAGCGCCTTTTGGCTGGCCAGCAGGGCCTGGTAAGCTTCGTTGCGCTCCAGCAAGTTGATGTAGCCCTGCGAGTGGTGCCGGATGCGCGCCAGCAACTCGATCCGGTCGGGAAGTTTGACCAGATAATCGTTGGCGCCCAGCGCAAAGGCCTCCGCCTTGGTGGAGGGCTCCTCCTTGGTCGAAAGCACAATCAGCGGGGTATCCCGCAGGGCGGGCTCGGCCCGGTAGAATTTTACCAGCGTCAAGCCGTCGATTTCGGGCATGACGAGGTCCTGGAGAATAACGGTGGGCGCCAGCTCGCGGGCCATTTTCAGGGCGACGGCCGGATCGTTGCAGTAATGGAAGCGGATATCGGCTTCAGGCGCCAGCATGCGGCGCACCGCCTCGCCGATCATGGCCTGGTCATCCACGAGCAGCACCTTGATCGCATGTTGGGTCAATTCGGTTTTTAAAGGATTGTTTGTTTTGGGGTCCATGGTTGTCCTTGATTTGCACCGACACGGAGGATAGGAACCTGAAGCCGGAATTCAAAATCCGGAACCTGTTTCCGAATACCGTGCGGCCCTCCGATTTCCGGCCGTCGTCCTTTTCCTTTTTATTCCGCTACTTCCGTTCCCTGATGCCCTGCATGATGGCATCGGCGATGCCGTGCAGCGGCAGGATTTTATCCGCGGCGTCCAGTTCCGCTGCCGCCCGTGGCATTCCATAAACGACGGAGGTGGCTTTGTCCTGCGCCAGGGTGCGCCAGCCGCAGTGGCGCAGGGCCAGCAGGCCTTCGCCGCCATCCCGCCCCATGCCGGTCAACAGCACGGCCACGCCCGGCGGCGACCAATGCGCCGCGACGCTGTTGAAAAACACGTCCACGGATGGGCGATAAAAGCAGTTGGCCGGCTCGGTCCGGTACTCAAGCGTGCCGTGCTTGGTAAGCACCATGTGGTCATTGGTGCCGGCCAGCCACGCGGTTCCGATCTCCGGGCGACAGAACGGCGTCGCTACCTTGACCTTGAACGGGCCGGCATTGCCGAGCCAGAGGGCCAGGTCCGGCGCAAACTCCCTGTCGATGTGCTGGATGATCGCCATGGCCGCGCTGACGGTCTTCGGCAGGCGCGACAAAATGTCAGCCAGCGCCGCCGGGCCGCCCGTTGAAGCGCCCACGACGATAAGCGGCAGGTTCTTTTTGGCGATGCTCGGCGCGACGCATTCCGCGGAGACCGGCAAGGGCGTTGTCGCCGGGCGTGCAATCAAGTTGCCGATGATTTCGATCTTGCGCAAGAGCGCTTGGGCGCCAACCAGCTTGCCGTCCGTGCCCAGCACGGGGGTGTTGACGGCATCCAGTGCGCCGTGGCCCATGGCCTCGAATACCAGGCTGATATTGCCGTCCACCGTGGCGGTCACCACCAGGATGGGGCAGGGCGAATCCCGCATAATGCGCCGGGTGGCTTCGACGCCGTTCATGACCGGCATAATCAGGTCCATTAGAATCATGTCGGGCCGGCCGGCCGCGCACTTCTTGACGGCTTCGGCGCCGTCGCGCGCCACCCAGGCCACGGTGTAATCCGGGCGACTGAGCACCACGCGCCGCAGGGCTTCCACCGCCATCATGACGTCGTTGACGATTGCGATTTTCAAGGCTCTCCAATTACATCCGCCACGGTTTTCAGAAACGTTTCATCATGAAAGCTGCTCTTGGTGAGGTAATGGGTGGCGCCGGCCTCGAGTCCGCTCAAACGGTCCTCTTCGCGGTCTTTGTAGGATACGATGATTACCGGCATGGTTTGAAGCCGGGCATCCTGCTTGATATGCCGGACAAGCTCGATGCCGTTCATCCGCGGCATGTCCACGTCGCTGACGACCAGGTCGTAATGACCCATGCGCACGGTGTTCCAGGCATCCATGCCGTCCACGGTCACGTCCACGGTATATCCGCGGTTTTCGAGCAGTTTGCGTTCCATTTCGCGGACGGTGATTGAATCGTCGGCGACCAGGATATGCTTGCGGGTCTTGGCGCTCGCGGTTTTGCCGGCTGCCTGAAATTGTTTCAGGCGGCCGCCGGAAAGCAGCTTTTCGATGGACCGCACCAGATCTTCCGTATCGACAATCATCACGGGATTGCCGTCATCCAGCAGCGAAACCGCGCTCACATCCTGGACCTTGCCCAGGCGCGCATCCAGCGCGCGCACCACCAGTTTGCTTTCGCCGATAAACCGGTCGACAACCAGTCCGTAAGCGTTGGTCCGGTCCCCGATAATAACGATGGGCCAGGCCGCCGGGCGGCTGGTTGCTCCGCTCAGTTCCAGCACTTCGCGCGCATCCACCAGCCCGATATGCCTCTGGTTCAAGGTCAGGTAACGCCGGCCTTCCAGGGTTTGGATCTCTTCGGGTGCGGCGGTAACCAGATGGTCGATCCGCGTCAGCGGAATGGCGTACGGATCGCCCGCGCATTCCACCAGCAACGTGCGTAAAACGGAAAGCGTAATCGGGAGCTGCAAGTGGAATTGCGTGCCGGCCCCGGGATGGTTTTCCACGCGCACATACCCGCCCACTTCCTGGGTCAGATTGTGGACGATATCCAGGCCCACGCCGCGTCCGGAAAGTTCAGTCACGGCTTCGCTCGTCGAAAATCCGGGCAGAAAAAGGAAGTCCAGCAATTCGGCTTCCGTCAGGCGGTTAACCATGTCATCGGTGCTTAGCCCGCGGGCAACCACTTTGCGGCGAATGCGTTCCAGGTCGATGCCGCGCCCATCGTCGCTCACAACAACATGCAGCTGCCCGGCTTGATGGCGCGCCTCCAGCGTCAGCAAGCCTTCCGCATTTTTGCCGGCCGCTTTGCGCGTCTCGGGAGATTCAAAGCCATGGTCCAGGGCATTGCGCAGGAGGTGGGTCAGCGGCGCTTCGAGTTTGTCCAAGATTTCGCGATCCACGCCCGTGGTCTGGCCGATAATCTGGAATTTGACTTTTTTGTTCAGGCGGCGCGCCAGGTCGCGCACCATGCGCGGAAATCCCTGGACGCCATCGGCAAACGGCCGCATGCGGCTGATCAGGCCTTCGCGGTAAAGGCGTTCGGCCAGGTCCGAGGACTGCTGCGCAAAGAAATCGAATTCTTCCAGGCGTTTGGCGGTGGCCTGACGGCAATCATCCAGCTTGTGGCGCAAATCGGCAATCCGCTCCGCAGCGCGGTTGTCCCGCCGGTTTTCATTGCGCGCCATGCAGGCTTGATCCACCAGGCGGGCCAGTTCGTTCTGCTGTTTCTTCAGCGCCTGCAGGGAGGCGGCAAACGGCTCGAACCAGCGGGTCTGGACCATGTATTCGCCCATCATCCCGAGCATGCGATTGAGGTTGTCGGATGAAACCCGCACCGCCTGGTCCTTGCCCTTCAAGTCGGGGCCCACTGCCGGCGTTTCGGCGGTTGCCGCCGGCTCGGTCACAGCTGTTTTTGCCGGCGCCACCGTTGTGGCCGGTGCCATCGTTGTGGCCGGTGCCATCGCTGTGGCCGATGCCACCGTTGTGGCCGATGCCACCGGCTTGGCTTCAGTCGGTTCCGGTTTTGAAATGAGTTCAGGGTTATCCGGCGACTGGGGCGCGTTCACGGCGGGCGCCGCCTGGTCGGCGCGGATGGCGGCCAGCCGACTTACCAGCGCGTCGATTTCAGCCTGATGCCCGGTTCGCCAGGCGGCGGTTTCCGCCTCCGGGACGCGGGCAATTTGCGTCAGCATGTCCACGCCGCTCAAGAGACCATCCACCGCTTCCGGCTGAATGACAATCTCGCCCTTCTGGGCGGCGACGAAACAATCTTCCAAGGCGTGGGCGACTTTCACGGCGGCATCGAGGTTGACAATGCGCGCGGCGCCCTTCAACGAATGGGCGGCGCGCATCATGGCGGCCAGGCGTCCGGCATTGCCGGGGTCCTGTTCGAGGGCCACAAGGTTCTCGTTCAGGATTGCCGTCTGGGCCTCGGTTTCCTGCCGGAACAAATCCAGCATGGAAAAAGCGCTTAAATCCTGTTCGCCGTTTGTCGTCATGTTATTGCCGCTAATGGTGTTCAGTGTTCGGTGTTCAGTGTTCCGGATACTGGTTTCTGCTCGTGATATTCTTCGGTGGCATCGGCATTGGTCCAACGACGTTCTTTCTTGGGAAGGTGCTGTTCAATCGATTTCTCGAAACCATTGAGCATTCGAATGCACTCTTTATAACGTTCGCGATATTTAGAGTATACGTCGTTATTGATGTACCCCTTTAATTTGGCCATGAACAGGTGATGGATGGTCTCGCCCGCTTCTCCTCGACTGCGGTTGACTCCCTCAACCTTGTTTCTTACATGGCGGTCGTCATTCTTTTCGGCCAATTGTGCCGGTGAGCTATTGGATGCTCTTCGTATTTGCGAGCCGAGTTCATACCGTTCCTCGGTTGGCCATGTATGGCTGAGATCGCAAATCTCCAGGTGAAGCTGGCAGAGCTTCTGATAGACTAGCAAATCCTCGACATCCAAATAAGTCCTGCCTGTTGCCTTCTGGTTCATTCGTCATGCCTCTCGGATTCTCACTCTGCCTGGGTTACTCCATCATATTCTACGAAGTCACAATCATGCCGCTGTTTTCATTGTTCGTGCTTTTTCGATCCTCCCCGAACACTGAACACCGAACACTTTTTGCCGAGCTTGCCCATTCATGTCAATACCTTGGTCAGTGCGTGAAAGACCAGTTCGTCGTCGAGCAATCCGATCTTGCGGCCATCGGCCGTGAGCATGCCGCTGCTGAACTGCGGGACGGCATGGGCCACGGTGGCCGGAATTGGCCGGACAGTGTCGCGATGAAAGCGCTGCAGGCCCATGACCTCGTCCACAGGAAGGGCCAGGACAAACCGATCCTTGCGCGCCACCAGCAGGCGTGGCAGGGCCTGGATTGTTGCCGCCGGCTCGGTCGCGGGCTCCAAATTCAGCAGATTGGCCAGCGAAAAACACAAGAGCAGTTCGCCGCGCACGCTGGCTAATCCCAGGAACATGCGATTGGAACGATGCGGGACCCGTCGAACCGGGCGCATGGGCACAATTTCGACGCACAAGCGCGCGCTAAGCGCCAGCCATTCCGACCCAATCCGGAAAACCAGGGCCGTATCGGTGAATCCGGCCTCGTTTTCTTTTGCGCTGGCCAGGAGTTTGGTCCATTCCGCGATATAGCCGTCCGGCGGCGCGCGATTCAGCAAGGCATGCGCGCCTTGCTCGAACGTCGGACAGTTCCGGCAGTGAATGTGCCGTTGCAGGTCCGGGCAGGACTTGTCGCCCTGGACGCCGATCCGGTTCCAGCAATCCTGGATGGTTTTTGCGCTCATGTTGTCACCCTGGAATGGTCACGGACTCGTTCAGCGCGCCGGCGCAAGCGCGCGGCGCCCTCTTCGTCGCCGCGGCGCGCTTTCAGCAGGGAAAGATGAATCAAGGCGTCGTAGTATTCCGCATCGAGGTATAACGCGCGGTTCAGGCATTCCTCCGCCGCTTGAACTTGTCCCTCCGCTGTCCGGATGACACCCAGGAGGAAGTGGGCTTGCGCCAGCTGAGGATGGGACTGCAGCAGGTCACGGCACATTGCGGCAGCCTCGCCCAGGCGTCCCTGATCCGCCAGAACGCGGATGACGTCCAGCCGTGATGACGGCTCCGGCCTGGATTCCGGCAAAGGACTGGCCGCAGGTGTTGCCTTGGCTGCAGGGGCGGGTGCCTGGCGCGGTGCGCTGGTGCGCCCCCCGCCCAGGTCTGCCGGGACATGATCCGAGCGCGCGTGTTGGCCTGCATTGCCTGTGGCTGCCGCTTCGGTGGCGGTATGACCTTGCTTGGTTTTCGTTTTGCAATAGGCAAAAGCGCTGTTGTGGCGGGCCGGCACATAGCGGTCCGAAAGCAGCGGCATCATTTCGGCGTGCCCCACAAACAACAGGCCTTCCGGTTTCAGCAGGCGATCCAAAGTGGCGATGATTTGGGCGCGCGCCTGCATGTGCTGGTAAATCAGCAAATTGCGGCAGAACACGACGTCGTAGGTCTGGTCGGCGGCGAAATCCGGCGTGCCCATAATGTTGCCTTGGATGAACCGGATGCAGTCGCGGACGATGGGGTCGACAAGGCGCGCGGCGCCTTCGCTCGTGAAATAACGCTCGCAATCCGGCAGCAATCCGCTCCGGAAGGAATTTGGGCCATAGACGCCTTTTGCGGCCTTTTGCAGCATGGCCGGATTGATGTCGACGGCGTCAATCCCGAAACGATCGGGAGGAAGACCCGCTGCTAGAAGCGTCATGGCAATGGAATACGGCTCCTCCCCCGAGGAGCAGGGAACGCTCAAGACCCGCAGCCGGTCTTTGGGCAGCGCGGTCAGCCATGTTGTCTTTACGTGCTTGGCCAGAAAAACGAACGGCTCGCGATCGCGGAAGAACCAGGTTTCCGGCACTACGATCAGCTCGATCAAAGCCGGGCGCTCGCCGGGCGCCGTGTACAAACGCTCCAGATAATCGCTTTCTTTGGTCAGGTTCAAAGCTGCCATGCGCCGCTTGACGGCATTGGCCACGGCCTGCGGCCCCAGGGTGGAGGCATCCAGGCCGATTTCCCCGGCCAGCCATTGTTGCACGGTGATGGCCTTCATGATACGGACTTCTCCGGTTCCGCAAACAGCATTTGTTCCAATTCACTCGGCATCAGACGGGCGACTTCGATCCGCTGAATAAATCCGGTTCCGCTGACGGCCAGCTTGCCGGGATACGGGCTGCCGGGCATGGCGACGTTATTTTGATTGAAATCGGATTCGGCGCGTTCCACGGTGTTCGTAACCGTTTCGGCCAGGAGTCCGATAAGCCGCCGGCGGTTGTTCTGCCCGGTATATTCCGTCAAAACGATCCGGGTGCTCAGGAATGCGGCGCAGTCCGTGCCGCCAACCAGGCGGACGAGATTGATGACCGGCACGCTTGTGCCGCGATAATTAGCCATTCCGGCGATATAGGCGGGCGCGCCCGGACAGGCCTGCAAGGTTACGAACGGCACCACCGCGACAACCTTGTTTGCTTCCAGGGCATAATCGGCATTCCCGGCTTTGAAAGCGATGAACAGCATAATAGTTATACTTTCACTAGCGTCCTACAGGGACGCCTCGGACTGTAGGCTGTAGGTCGGAATCGAATAAAGCCAAGTTGGAAAAACCGGAACTGAGGATTTTGAAGAGCTTTTCATAATAATCTCTTTTCTTGGTGTTTTCCTACGGTCTACGGCCCACAGCCCTCAGCCAGAGCATCCTGTGGGATGCTAATGTTATACTCTAATCAACTGTAGACGAGTTTTAATCTGCGCATTCCGTTGCCGGTATTCACGGAAAAATCATGTCTTTTTGTCTTTTAAACTTTGAATTCAGCCACTTCCGTCTGCAGGCGCTGGGCGGCATTGCGTAACTGTGCGGTGGCTTCGTTGAATTGCTTCAAGGACTCCGTTGTTTTGACGGCGCCCTGGCTGATCTGCGCCAAAGCCTGGCTGATCTGCTGGGCGCCCTGCGATTGCGCATGCATGCCGTCGTTTACCGTTTCGAATTTTGGGGTGAGTTCTTTTACCTGCAGGATGATGTCCGCCAGGGGACGGCTGATGGCTCCCATTGCCGCCGTGCCGCGGCTGACTTCGCTGCTGAACTGGTTCATTTCCATGACGCCGGCGGCCACGGCTGCCTGCATTTTCTTTACCATGCGCTCGATATCCAGCGTAGCCACGGCGGTCTGGTCCGCCAGCCGGCGGATTTCACGGGCAACAACCGCGAAGCCCTGCCCGTATTGGCCGGCCTTTTCCGCCTCGATTGCGGCATTCAGCGATAGCAGATTGGTTTGATCGGCCACCTTGGTGATCGTGGTCACCACTCCGCCGATCGTGCCGGCTTGCGCGTTGATGGCGGCCAGCTTTTCTGAAATGGAACCCGCGGCCTTGGCCAATTGGCGGATCGAGCTCTCCATGCCGGTCAGGCCGGTGCGGCCGGTATCGGCCAGCGTGGCGGCGCCTTCCGCCACGTTTTTCACCGTTTCCATGGTTTGGGAAAGCTCCTGGGATGTGGCCGAGATTTGTTTGGCCGCTGCGACCACTTGCGTGGTCGAGGCGCCGAAATTGGCGATGACCGCTTCCTGCGCATGTGCGGCGCTCTCGATACCCGTGGCCGTCGACACCAGCTGGACGCTGGACTGCTGAACCTGGCCCACCAGCGAATTAAGGCTGTCGGCCATGGCCGACATGGAATGCCAGAGCCGGCCGGTCTCGTCCCGCGGCGGACGCCGCTTCAGGTTGATTTGCGCAATCGACTGGCGGGCCTCGGCAATCCGTCCGCGCGTGATCAAGCCCGCCACGCCCGCCAGGTCCGTGATCGTGCGCGTAATGGACCTTGAAAGCAGCAGCAACACCAGGATGGTCAGCAGGATGGCAGTCAGCCCGACCTTCAAATTCAAGTCGCGGATGGTGCGCGACGAACTCATCACCTCCGCGGTCATGGCGCGCGCGACAACGATCCACCCGAATACCGGTTCGGTCCGGTAGGATGCCAGGACCTCGTCGTCCTTATATGTATAGCGCATGTCGCCGTTTTTACGCTCCATGATATCCGAGCCGAAAGCCAGGCTCGCCAGATTGGTGGCCATTACCAGGGAGGCGTCCGGATGGGAGCAGATGACTCCCAGGCGATCCGCCACGAAAACATAGCCCGAAGGTCCGATCTTGAGCGGTTGAACGAACTGCCGCGAAAAATATTCCATGTCCACGGCGCCCAGGAGAATGCCGATGGGCTCGGCGCCGGACCGGATGGGCGCAACCACCACGACCACCGGTTTGCCCGATGTCTTGCTCTTGACGACATCGGAGACCACGACCTCGCCCGCCATGGCCTTCAGAAAGTAATCGCGGTCCGTGATCTTCATGCCTTTGGAAATTTCGGGAGTCGAGGAACAGATTGCCACGCCTTTCCGGTCCGTAACCACAAGAATTTCGTACCAGGGCGCTTCCTTGTTGAAGCGCTGGAGCATGGCGATGGCCGCGTCGATTTCCGCCCGCGGCGCGGCGGATGTCGCGGCCACAATGGCATGCAACGCGGAACGGTCGGTCCAGGAGATTATTTCGCGCTGCCGTTCGGTTATCCAGATGGAAATGATTTTAGCGGTTGTGTCGGCAACCTGGCTCACATGCTCCTGGGCGGATTGTTCCATGGCTGCGCGCGATACGCGATAGGTCAACCAGGTCGAGGCGCCCAGGCTGAGGATGAACAATAGAATGGTCGGTACGACGATCTTTGCTCGCACGCCGAATGTTTTCATTGCATATTCCTGCTTGCCGTTCAAAACGCCCGGTAGGCCAGCCGGGCTGTCGAAATCCACAGAGGCTGGGAAAAGCCCAAAGGAAAGATCCGACAACTTTTCGGCAGCCTCTCCAAGCCCGCCTTACACTTTGAATTGGGCCGCTTCCTGTTGAAGACCCCGGGCGGCTTCCTTTAATTGTTCCGTGGCCTCGTTAAATTGGCGCAGCGATTCCCTGGTCTGGTGGGCGCCGTCGCTTAACTGGATCATGGCGTCGCTGATTTGCCGCGCACCTGAAGACTGGGCCTGCATGCCGTCGTTGACCGATTCGAAACGCGGGGTCAACACTTTAACCTGCTCGATGATTCGTCCCATCTGCACGCCGATTTCGCTGACCGCGCGAACTCCCTGGGAGACTTCGCCGGTGAACTTGTCCATTTCCATGACCCCGGCTGTCACGGAGGACTGCATTTCGCGGACGGTCTGGTCGATTTCAAGCGAAGCCACGGCGGTTTGATCTGCCAGGCGCCGGATTTCGCGGGCCACGACCGAGAAGCCCAGCCCGTATTCGCCGGCCTTTTCCGCCTCGATCGCGGCGTTGAGCGAGAGCAGGTTTGTCTGGTCAGCCACCTTGGTGATCGTGGTCACCATGCTGTTGATGGCGTTGGCCTTCTCGTTGATCACTGCCAGGCGCGCGGAAATGGCGGAGGTTGCCTCGGCGAGTTGGCGCATGGAGCCTTCCATGCCGGTCAGGCCGGCGCGGCCGGTATCGGCCAGGCCTTCGGTTTCGGCGGACACGGTTTTGACGTCCTGCATGGTCCGGACCAGTTCCTGCGAGGTGGCCGAGATTTCCTTGACGGCGGCAGTCACTTCGGTTGTGGATGCGCCGAATTCCGTCACGGAAGCTTCCTGCTGGTGGGAGGCGGCGGCAATTTCCGTGGCGGTGGACACCAGTTGCACGCTCGAGCGCTGCACCTGGCCAACCAGCGAAATCAGGCGCTGGGTCATGGTGGAGACGGCGGCAAATAATTGGGAAGGCTCGTCTATGGCTTTTTTCTGCATCGTCGGTTGCATGGCGGTTATGGCCTGGTTGGCTTCGGCCAGGTTGCCTTCGGCAATGATCTTGGCCACGGCGATTATTTTGTTGATCGGTTTGGCGATGGCGGCGCCGATCAAAAGGGCCAGGACGATGGCCACGAACATTACGATGACGCCACCCAGGGGGCCGACCAGGAGGAGCCGATCCACGGCGGCATCCAGTTTGGCCAGCACGCCGTGGTAGTCATCCTCATACATTCCGGCGCCTATGACCCAGTCCCAGGCCGGGAAATACGTCAGTGCGGCCACTTTCATGCGGGGCGCCGCTTCGCCCTTGCGCTGCCAAAGATAGCGCTGATAATCGGTGGAGCCATTGGTGGTTGCCATGGCCTTGGCAATAATCTCGCGGACAAAGTACTCGTCATTCGAATCCTTGGCGTCCCAGAGACTAACCCCATCGTCTTCGCCATCCTTGGAAATGATGTAGGTCCCGTGTTGTTCGCCCTTGCCGGCGAGAACCCAGACGTAGCCGGTTTTGCCGACAACCGTCGAGAGGATGGCGTTGCGCAGTTCCTGGTTATCCTTGTCCAGGTTGAAGCCGACATAAAGCATGCCAATCACTCTTTTTTTGGCGGGAGAGTCCCAGATCGGCTCATAAGCGGCGGCGTGCCACTGGTCCAGCACCAGGGCGCGTCCGACGTAGGTCTCGCCCTTCAGCACGGTGGCCAGAACCGGAGTTTCCTCGCCCTGGGCGGTATGGTGGGCGATAAACGTGCCGATGGCCCGCTTGCCGTCGGCTGTCGGCACGGTTGTGGCCACTCGCAACATGTCGCCTTCTTCATTCATGCGCTGAAAAATGGTGCAGTAGCACTGGGCGAACTTGGTGACCACATCTACGACCGGACTGGGCGTCTTGAGATCGGTGTTCGGTGTTAGTTGCGTCTGGCCCAGCATCATCGCGGGCAGGGAAATATTGGTCGCCTGCTGGGTAAATTGGTTGCGGGCCGCCCAGGCAATCTCGTTGGTGCCGAACGCAATCTGACCCTGGGCGTTGAGTTCGGTCAGGGCCGCTTCGATGTGTTCGCGCAAACGCTGTTCCGTGCGGCGGTTGGACATTTCGCACATTTGATAGACTAATTTTGCGATCCGGCCGGTTTCGTTCTTGGCGATCGCGTTCATGTCTTCGACGATGTTGGCCATCAGATCCTGCTTTTGGGTCAGGATCAGCGCCGACATCACCAGCACCGGCAATACGGCCGCCAGCACGGCAAGCCACACGATTTTATTTTTCAACGTCAATTGCATAATATTTCTCCGGATGAATGGACCAAGACCAACTTGGACATGCGAATAATACGAGCTTTGCGCAAGAGCAGCAAGGTATTTTCTGCAAATCCCGCCGGGCGGCGGGCGCCGAATTGCACATTGCGGACGCCATCTCCCGGCGTGATATGCGGCCCAGTCCAACGATGCGACTGTTGGTGCAAAAAATTATTATCACGCATAGGACGGATGACGCTGATATGGAATGAATTAAGCCGCGTTACGCAAGTCGTTGTCTCCATTGCAGTGTAATCCGCGGTTGATTGATGCAGGTTTTGCCTGTCTACCCCAGCGACCGGTCGTAGTTCTTGCGGTAGGTGGATGGGCTTTGACCGAACAGGTTTTTGAATTCCCGGCTTAGATGGAACGGATTGCAGAAGCCGGTAGCGTCGGCGATCGTGCGCAGGGGGTCGTCGGTGACCGCCAGCCGCCGGCAGGCTTCCGTCAGCCGCAGGTGTTTGACGTAATCCATGGGCGACCGGCCGATCCAATGCTTGAAGAATGTATAAAAGCGGGAAGGCGATAGATGCGCCCGGCTTGCCAGGTCGCTGACCTTGAGCGGATCGCCGAGGTGTTCGCGAATGTGAGCCAATACGGGGAGCAGTCGCTTTGTGGAGCCCATGAAGTTGACATAATCCGGGCGCGGTGGGACCGCCGCGCACAACAGTCGCAAGGCGCGCCAGAGCAGTTCGTGGCGGCGGGCCAGCTGGCATAATGTGCGCGGGGCGGCTTCGGCGGCCAGAAGCTCCTCGATCAGGTTCCCGAACGGTTCGGCGACTTTAGCCTCGAGGCAGAGCGGCATATCGAGCAAAGCGGTGAAATCCAGGGCGCCCAGCAGGGTGAAATGGAAGTGCAGATAACGGGCGGCCATCGTTCCCTGCCGCGGGTCGCAGTGATGAATGATGCGCAAGGGCAGGTTGGCGCCGGTCAGAAAAGCCTGGCGCGGCTGGATGATGGCCGATCTCCCCGGGCAATCAATGGTGTAGCGCCCATGAATGACCTGCGCGATGATGGTATAAGGCACGGTTTTGCAGTGCACCCAGCCGTCGTGGGCGCACTGAATCTTGCCAACGGAATAAGTCTCCAGTCTTAGATCGCCGGGCTGAATCGAGTCCAGTAAACAGGTCATGGGTTTTGCTTCCTCGCTGGCGTCCAGTAGTTTTATATATAATTACAGGAGAGGGGGCTATTGGCAAGCCAACAGTGTGCGGCTATATTGTCGATATTAATAACGGGCGCGATTTTCAGCCGCTCTGGGCCCGGTGCAAGTGTCGCGCCGGTTGGTGCGAGCCGGCATGATGATCGGACTGCAGGAGTATAATGTATGCATTGCGTAGGAGCGCCATGAATAAAACATCCGGTTCGGATGTTCCCGTGCAAAATCCAAGCCGGCTGAATGCCGCAACGGTTAGCCTGGCGCGCCGGGGCCTGAGCGGCGAGTTCGGGCGCCAACTCATAAATGCCGATCCCGCGCTGGCCGCGCGTTTGCCCCAGGCCGGCGCGACCCGGGAAATGAAGTATGCGTTGGCGGTCAGGCTCATTGCCGAGAACGCGCCGCTGCGCATTTTGCCCGAGGAGCGCATCGTTGGCGCGGCCACCTATCGGGAAGCGCCCGGCCATACCACTCCCGTCCTCGGAGGGGGGAGCACGAGCCATCTCACTTTGGGGTTCGATCGCATCCTGACGCTGGGGTACAAGGGACTGCGTTTGGAAATCGAGCAACGGTGCGCACGCAACGATCTCGATGCGCAAGGCAAAGACCTTTTGCAGGCCATGCTGGTTTGCCTGGATGCCGCCGGAATATGGCATCGGCGGCATGTTGCGTTGCTGGAAGAGCGGATTGCCCAATCTTCCGGCGACCAGCAGGTCCATTACCGGCGGGTGCTGGCCAACCTGCGCAATGTGCCGGAGAATGCGCCGGAAACGTTCGGCGAGGCCGTCCAGTCCCTGTGGTTCATGTTCGCGTTTCAGCGGCTGTGCGGCAACTGGTCGGGCATCGGCCGGATTGACCGGATGCTTGGGCCGTACCTGGAGTGCGATCTGCGCGCCAAGCGCATTACTCTGGATGAAGCCCGGGAAATATTGGCGCATTTCTGGATCAAGGGCACCGAGTGGATCGGTTACAACAATATGCCGGGGTCCGGCGATGCCCAGCATTATCAGAACATTGTCCTTTCCGGGGTCGATGCGCAGGGTAGGGACGTGACCAACGACGTTACGTACCTGGTGCTGGACATTGTCGAAGAGTTGCACATCAGCGATTTTCCTGTCGGCGTTCGCCTGTGCAAAAAGTCGCCGGCGAAGTTAATCCGCCGGGTTGCGGAAGTGCAGGCGCGCGGCGGCGGGATCGTTTCGATTTACAACGAAGACGTGGTCGTTCGCGGGCTGGTAAAATTCGGCATTCCCCTGGAAGAGGCGCGCGGGTTTGCCAATGACGGCTGCTGGGAGGTTATCATCCCCGGCAAGACCGCATTTGGATACCGGCCGTTCGATCTGCTGATTCCCCTTCAAAAAGTCCTGGGCCTGGATCGGGATCAAGGTCCTGTTCCCGCCTATCGCGATTTCGATGCGCTCTATGGCGCGTTTCTGGCCCGGCTCGGAGAAACCTTGGATGGGGTCCAACAGGAGATCGACAACTCGTTTGCCAGCGGTCATCCGGCCACGCTGATCTCGATGCTGATCGAGGACTGTATTAAAAACGGGCGGGGATATAACGATCGCGGCGCGCGTTACAGCATCCGGTCGCCGCATGCGGGCGGCATGGCCGATGCCGCCGACAGTCTGGTGGTCATCAAGCAACTGGTTTATGAAGAGCGGCGGCTCACGCTGCCTGAATTTGTGGAGATCTTGCGCGCGGACTGGGCGGGACATGAACCTTTGCGCCGGCAGATCCTCAAGACCATGCCGGCCTATGGGAACGACGACGCCAGAGCCGATTCCATGATGCTCCGTTTGTTCAACGATTATACGGAACTTGTCGGCAAACTCCCGTTCCGTAACGGGGTCTATCGCCCCGCGGGGATCAGCACTTTCGGGCGCGAGATCGAGTGGCGCACGCAGCGCAAGGCCGTGGCGCACGGGTTCCGCAAAGGCGACATTCTTGCGACGAATTTTTCGCCGACGCCGGGAACGCAGCGTGACGGGCCCCTGGCCGCGATCAAATCCTATTGCAAGGCGGATTTCACCCGCTTGCCGAACGGCGGGACACTGGAAATCCGGTTCCATCCGTCCTGTGTGCAAGGCGCGGCGGGAATCGATGCGCTCGCAGGCATTCTCAAAACGTTTCTGCAGCTGGGTGGATTTTACCTGAACGTGGACGTAATCGATGCCGCGCTGCTGCGCGATGCCCAGAAACATCCGGAGCAATACCCCAACCTGGTGGTGCGCATTGCCGGCTGGTGCGCCCGCTTTCATACCCTGAACAAGGATTGGCAGGAGATGGTTATCCGGCGTGCCGATCGGCAGGCATGATTCCCTGAGGCTGCGGGAGCGGGTGGTTCTCCTGCGTCCGGCTTTGATGGCGAGGCGCGCGAGTCGCCCGCTCATTCTGACAAGGATCTGATCAATGCTGCCCGGGCCAGCAGGCGTGTCGAATCGAGCGCTGGCAGGGGGCAATCGCGTGGATTAACGAGGAGCGGAATTTCCGTGCACCCCATGACCACACCATCGCACCCGCGGTCCTTCAATTTCTGGAACACGCGGTTGAAGTACAGCCGGGATTCCTCCCTGAATATGCCATTAACGAGTTCCTTGAAGATGATCGTGTCAATGCGTTCCCGATCCGCCTCTTCCGGAATCTCGCAGGCAATGCCCAGTTCTTGAAGCGTTGCGGGATACACGGGGCCGGTCATCAGGTATTTAGTTCCGGTGATGCCGAGGGTCTTGCAGCCCTTGGCGCGCGCCTCGTTGCCCACTGCTTTGGCGATGTGGAGCCACGGGATCGGGGAGCGGGCCGCAACCAGCGCAAAGGCCTGGTGAATGGTGTTGTCGGGACAAATGGCGAGTTCGGCGCCAATCTCGGCCAGCTTGCGGACGGACGACAACATCAGGTTGGCAATTGCATTCCAGTCGCCGGAGCGGATATGAACCATGTACTTTCCCAGAGGGTGGGTGTGCATGGACACCTCGGGATGCATGTGTTCGCCCATCAATGCCGGCGCCTCGGCGCAAAGCGTGCGGTAACACAGGGCTGCGCCCTCTGCGCTGCACGCTACGATCCCGATGTGTTTTGCCATTGGCTGCCTCTCTGGCCTGTTGGCCTGCTGCGGTGCGTTATTTCAGCGAATAGGTGTTGCCGGCGCCCAGATGGCGAGTGCCTTGATTTTCATTTTCGTCTTTATTCGGTAGCAATATTTTCCCGATCAGTCCATGCCATTCTTTGCGATCGCAGGCAATTCCTGGCGGATGGAGTCGTATAGTTGCCGCGTCCAGGCGGGAGTCGGCGGCATGTCCTCCGGCAAGTCGCGGACCCGGAAATCAACGGGACTGAGAATTATTGCAATGTTCTCAATGCCGGTCTGGGCAGCCAATATAAAAAGGTCTTCGGCTGCCTCGTCGCCCATGGCCAGGCACCCGATCGAGCAATTCTTCCCGTGAATCATGATGTCCGACCCGAGTTCGGTGCGGCCATCCTGCCTTCCATTTTGCCGGTCTTCCGCATTCGGATAGTTGATCCGCAAGGCGAGATGGTAGCGGCTGTTCGGATTGAGCGATTCCACCCGGTAAATCCCTTCAGGCACCTGCCGGTCGCCTTCCTTTAGCTTTGGGCCAAGGATGCCGCTCATGCCGAGAATCGGGTAATCCTTGAGGCGCCGCCATGCGCCGTCCGGTCCTGACACCCATACTTGGAGCGCGCGTTCGGCCTTGAGGCCGACGAGCAGCATCCGCGTGGGCGGATAGGCCACGGCGATTCGCTCGAAAGCCGGGATTAGGCGCATGCGCACCGGATCTCCGAACTGAGCGACGCGGTCCGCAATGGTTTTAGTCATTTTCATGCTCCGGATAACCTCCGTAATCTGACGCGGCAACTGTGCGCGGAATGCGAGCGCGCACACGAACAGCAAACCAGTAATCATCAGGGTTGCTGGGATCCGGATTTTCATTTTTCATGCTGCGCGAAAAGCTCGGTATTGCCTCCGGTATGAAGGAAAAGAATCGAGCTCCCGGATTTGAAACGGCCGGCCTTCAAATATTGGATGAGCGCGGCCGCCGCCTTGCCGGTATAGACATAGTCCAGGAATATGCCGCATTTGCGGGCGAAGAAATTGACGGCTTCCTCGCATTCCCTGGTATTCCGGGCATAACCCGGTCCCAGGAACGAATCGTCGACGTCGATAATCCGACTGTCAAGCGCTACGCCGAGCATGGTTGCCGTTGCCTGCGCCAGGTTGAACACATCCTGTGCCTGCCGGCGACCATCCTTGGCGACGCTGATCCCTAGCACCTGTCCCGGCCAGTTCGCGATCGACTTGCCGACAACCAGCCCGGCCTGCGTTCCCGCCGAGGATGAGGCGAATACTACGGCGCTGAAGTGCAAACCGAGGCGTTTCTCGTCGTCCATGATCTCCGCCATTGCGGCAACGTAGCCCAAGGCGCCGATTGCCGTCGAACCGCCCACCGGCATTCGATAGACGGTATGCCCTTCCTTTTGCAGGGTGACTTCGAGCGCCGCGGCTTGCGCTTCCCACTCATCCCAGGACTCGGAGGCGACGTGATGGCATTGGGCGCCCAGCATGTGGTCGAGCATAAGATTTCCCGTTGGAATGGCGGGCTTTGGCCCTCCCAGCACGAGATGAACGTCGAGGTCATTTACGCTTCCGTAGGCGGCCACCATCCGGCAGAAATTGGACTGATTTGCGCCCACGGCGATAAGGGTGTCGCACTTGGAACGGAGCGCATCCGGAATGAGGAAGTCCAGCTTGCGGGCCTTGTTGCCGCCGAACCCAAATCCGGTCAGATCGTCACGTTTGCAGAAGACCCTGCAATTCGAGATCTGCGAGAGCGCGGTCAACTCGTGCACTGGCGTCGGCAGGATGGCGTGCCTTTGCCTTTCCCGGCCAATAATTAGCGATTCGATGGTGTTCATGCCTGATATTTTCTTTTTACGAATGGCCGCGGGTCGGACGCGCTCATGCACGTTGTCCGAGTCCGGCGGCCCGGTAATCGGTCTTGGTTGCGAATGTTTCTTCCTGGCTTTTTGCGGAAATCATTTTTTGCCGCAATATTTTTTGAATACTTCGTAATTCCCGGGTTTGATCATATCGCCGCCATTGCAAACCATGAGCATGTTGCCGCCTGACGCGAGAATGGTCTGCAATTCTGTATCGAGAGTCGCCGCGTCCTTGATCCAAAGGCTGCCCGGTCCCCGGTTGAGTCCGACAAAGGGGACCCCCCGAACGTCTTTGAAATACTTGTTCTGGTCGTTGACCGTGATTTGGGTGTATTTGGCGATTTTTCCGGCGTCCCAGGGGAAATACCAGGCGACGGTCTGGCCGCAAAAATCGGCTTTAGTCCTGTTCCCGTAAAGCGGCTCCGGCAAAAAAGTCGGATAAATATGGACGACCACCTTGAAATCGGGATGTTTGCTTTTCACGTAATCGATCATGTCGTTATAATATTTCACCAAGCTGTCGCGGTAAAACGCGTTTTGGTTTTTCTGGTTATCGGCCAGTTTCCTGTCCGCAAGATATCGGTTGTAGGCGTCAAGGCAATCCGGGCAGTAGCAACCCTTGAAATTGGAATAGCCTAAATAGTCGAAGAAAATGCCCTTGACGCCCGGAACACTCGCGCAGATCTTGTCGAGGGCGTTTTTCGAAAGTTCATGCCCGCTATCGCTGAGGAAACAGGCGATTCTAACGTCGTTGACGGTGTCAAGCGCGACGTCCGGCTCGCCGCCGTAACGATGCTTCATTGCGATCCGGCGCTTGTCCTTGGCGGCTTTCTTGTCGGCAGTATTCGCTCCTTTGAGATCATCGGCATTGAGATAGGCAAAATGTTTTTCCTCTTCCGGGCGCATGACCTGTCCATGTTTCCCGCGGGGGGTAAACGTGCCGCAGTAGGGGATTATGCCGTACTTGAGCGCAAGCCCGAGCTGCTGCTCGTTATGGACGCTTATATCGGTAACGCCGATCTCGCTGTATTTGCGCGCCGTATCGTCGTCGCTCAGTGTGCCCCAGCAGAAGACCCGTTCGAAGGTTTTCGGCGGTTCTTGCTTGGCCGGTTGCGGATGGACGCAGCCGCTGGATACTGCTGCCATAGCCAGAGTTGAAAGAATGATTTTTATGCTCATGTGTTTTTGCTTTGCACAGGATGCTAGGCATTCGTCATGCGGAGTCAACAATAAACAGGTGACTGGAAACGGAAGTATCCCGGCGCGGTCAAGCGCCGGCTCCGGCCGCCAAGGCCGTCCGGTCTTTCCTTCATTCTGATTGCTGGGGGCGGCACCTGTGCCAGTATTTACGCTGTGCCATGGCGGGGAATTTCTCATCCAGTCTTGATTAATAAATGGGAGCAGGTCAGTCAACACGACAATGGATCCTATCGAATTCATCCTCTTCGCCGAACGTGACATTGAGCCGCGCAAGTTCACGAGCCTCGGCTCGAATGGCTGGTTCTGTCGATTATTGCGGCAAGTGCGGGATGGAATAGTCGAATCCATCGCCATACCTCGGAGTGGTTGGCGGACTCTGGACCGACGGATCCTGAGCACAAACGCGCAGTTTCCGCTTGAAGATCCGTTTCCCGCTGGCGGCATAGAGCTCGTTTTTCCCGGGCCCGCCGAAAGCAACCGCATCAGCGGGAAGGTCGCCGGGTAGGGGCAGAATCAGATCCGTCATACCGAAAGAGATCATTCCCTGGATCCCAAGTTCGGTGGCGGCATAAACCCGGTCACTGGCGTCCACGCATAGATCGGACGCCCCGAGTGTGCGGCAGTCATGGGCGAGATGCAGCGAAGCCAGTTTGTACAACTGTCCAAGCGATCCGTCCGGCATGACGGACATGGCGTAGACGAAACGTCGTTTCCTGTCGGCAATGTACATCCGCCAACGGTCGGAAGACAAGGCAATGCCAGTGATGTCGCCAAAGCCGTCTGCCACGACTCTATTCTCCCGGCCGCGCGCGGAGAGATAAATTCGCGCTCCGTCAAAGGAATAGGCTCCGTGCTCGTTTTGTGGAAGGGATCTTGAAGGAAATTCGTCCCGCGTTTCTTCCCAGACCGAGTCCTGTTCGAGGATCTGATTGATCCGAATCTGATTCCCAAGCGTCCGGACCGGTTCCGTCTTCCAGTTGTTCCACAGAAATTGCATGACCTGGCGAAGCAGCCGCGGGTCGCCTCTGTGACAGCAGTGACCTTCGCCGGGGAACAGCTCGAACTTCGCGTCGTATTTCGCGAACTGGAACGCTTTCCAGGCGTTGCACGCCGCGTAAAACGAACTGCCGAAATAGTAATCCGGCTCCTTGGTCCCCACCGTCATGTAGATTCGGATGGGGCGGCTCTCCGTTTTCCGTAGCAGCACCATCGGTTCCTCGCCGCCTCGCATGGCGCTGAAAGTTGGACTGCTAAGGAATACCCGGCGGAAGTAATCGTTGCGGAACCAGGCCGCATTCCACGCACATAATCCGCCGGAGGATCCCCCCGCGATCAGGTGCATATCCGGCGAGACGGAGAGCGTGACCCCGGCGGTTTTCGCGGCGGCTGGAATCAGCTCTTCCACCAGAAAATCGGAAAACTCGCGCCCGTATTGGTCGAACTCTTCCGCCCGCATTGCCCGCTCCGTTCCGCCTTCTCTGGTGGCCCGTAGCGTCCCCGGATTCACGAACAGGAACATCCCCGCCGGCATGATGCCTTCGCCAACGAAACCTTCGAGAATCGGCGAAATATCTTTGCGCTCGTATTCCAGCATGACATAGAGCCCAAGCTCCATGCCCTCAATGGCTTGACGCGGAATGTAAATCGAGTATTGAAATCTGGTTCCCGGTTCAAAGACATTCCCGATGCACTCCAATCCTTCCCAAGTTCTTCCCGTCCCTGTTTCGCCTTCTTCCATGGTCCCTGTGCTTGTGTTGTCCATCTTGTCTTTCACTCGTGGTATATCAGCGCTCGTGCGCATGGCGCGTGCGGCGCCCAAACAGGCGATACACATCACATCGATCATCCATGCGTTTGTTCTCTTCGTCTGCCTGTCTAACAGAACGTCGCGCCTCAGGCGCGGCCTTTAGGACGTCGCCGGAAGGAGATTGTTTGCCATGGCTGTCTGGCTCCTATACGTCCAGTGTGGCACTGACAAAATAGTGGTCGCTTGGAAATCTTCCGTTTAGCGAGTCCGTGATGACGCCGGCATCCAGCGCCGCAATCTTTCCCCGTGTGAAGATCCAATCCATTTTGCCAATCTTGGAGTCGTACCGAGGCCCGTGAAACGCATGGTAGGTATGGCCGGGATATTCCGCGCCATGCACGCAACCATAGGTGTCGCTCCAGCCGCCGTCCTTCAGTATGTCGATCGCCGGGTTCCTGAAATCGCAATTCATATCGCCCGTAAGTATCTGGGGGTAGTCCTGGGGGTACGCGACCGAGTCCTCCACGAGCAACCTGGCCTGGTTTTCGCGTGCCGCTTGGCTAATGTGATCCAGGTGCGTATTGAGCACCCTGAACTCTGTTCCCGTGGCGCGATCTTCAAGCCGAACCCAGTTTGCCAGGCGCACGCAACTGCTTTGCCATGACTTGCTGCCGGCAACGTGTGGCTGTTCGGAAAGCCAGTAGCCGCTTGCTGATATCACGGTATAGGCCTTTGACCGATAGAAGATGCAGTTCGGCGGGCGACGTCCGAGAGGCTGATCGCAAACGGCGAACCAGCAATACTCGGCCAGCGAAGCTGAAAGGTCGGTGAACTGTTCAGTACACATTTCTTGGAAGCAAATGATGTCGGGCGCTTGAGCGTGAATGACTTCGGCGCATAGTTCCTTTCGATGAGGCCAGTTATTCTCCCCATCGTCAGCTCCGAAGTAGCGGATGTTGCATGTGAGCACTTTCATGATCGTGTCGAATTCCTTTCTTTGTGCTAGCGAACGTCAGGATCAGCCGTGAGCTCCAGCGAGCTGGCTGCAGCCTTTTGTCAGACATTAGTCTTGCTTTGGAAAAATCAGGGCTTCTGTTTTAAAGCCGCGCGCTTTCGACATTTCTGCGAATTTCTCAATAAGCTCTGGTTTTACGGATGGTGTTCTAGCCAGAAGCCACAAATACTTCGTCGTCGGGCCGCATACAAAGGCGTATTGATAATTTTCGTGATCCAATTCGAAAATAACATAAGAGCCGTAAAATGGCCCGAAGAAAGAAACCTTTAAGAAGCCTGCTGATTTGTCGCCCACAAAATAGGCTTTGCCTTTGGCTTCTTCCCATTTGTTCTCTGATTGAGAAAAGCCTCGGTTGATTACCAAGACGCCGCCATCATCGCTTAATGCGTATTCGGCAGTAACGCGGTTCAACCCTCTTTCAAACGAATGATCTAATCGGGCAATTTCGTACCACTTGCCCAAGTACCTGTTCATCTCAAAATCAGTAACTGGCCGAACTGAGGGTGGCATGCCCAAGCAACCACCGAGCATTAGCGCCAAACCTGCAAGCACAACATTTCGTTTCATAGCCAGTTTTCTTTCAACCACAACGGTGCAACTCGCCCTTGAGGAGACTGCGCAGCGGGTGGCGAATACCCACCACCTGCGGGGTCTGCCCAGCATGGGCGCATTGTAAATGGGGTGCAAGTCCCCTGCAGGCGGACTGCACGTGAGTACGTAAAAGAACTACTACTCGAAACAGACGTCGCAAGGATAGCCGACCGGCGGGAGGAAGGCTAGTGGAAATCGGCGGGCTGTTACGGTCAATTTGGTTTCCGGGAGGGTTCACAAATTCAAGCGCTCTCTTTCGGGATCGTTCCGCCGTGGAATATTAACATGTCGTCAAGTTCGGTCGCATGTTGGCGGCGTTTTGTTCCGTCAGACCGAAGCCGGCGTTTCGTATAGGCTGCGCCGAATAGCTTCGCGATTGTCGGCCGCCTCGCCGGAAGCCATCTGGTCGGCCGCTGTCACGACTTCGGCCAAGGCAACGCCGACTTCTGCTTCGCCCACGGCAACGATGTTGGCGCCCGCGCGGCGTAAAGCGGGGGCATCGCGCAAATGGCTGCAGCGAGCGAGAACGCGCAACCCAGGATTGAGGAGGCGTGCCTGTATAATGATCTCAGACGAGTTTTCAATATCCACGCTCAGGATGAGACTGCCGGCCGTTTCTATGCCCGCCTTAACGAGAGTTCCCGGCTGCTGGACATCCCCGTACAGCGCATTATGGCCTGCGTTGCGCAGCTGGCGTATGGTGTCGAGGTTGAGATCAATTACCGTGATTTCAGCGCCACGTCCCATGAGCAGTTGGTGGACGATCTTTCCAACAGGGCCGTAGCCGACCAGGATGCAGCGGTTGGGGTTGAGTTCAGGACGTTCGCTTGCGCCAGCCTGAACGGGCGGGTCCGGCTTCTCCGCTGCCAGTCGGCGCGCCCAACGGTAGATGTATGGGTTCAAAGCGATAGAGATGATAGCCGCGGCCACCAGAGCATTCCATCCGGCATCGCTGATGAGTCCAAGGCTAAGAGCGACCGAGCCGAGGATGAAGCTGAATTCACCCACTTGAGAAAAGGCGGCGCCAATCGGGATCGCGGTCACCGCAGACTGGCCAAGGAGCCGCACGGTCAGCACGGCGGCCAGTGGCTTGACGATGACGACCACGAAGAGCACCATGCCGATGATTAGGGGAACCTGCGTCAGGCTCTGCGGATCGAACAGCATGCCGATCGAGACGAAGAAAAGCACGGCAAACGCATCGCGCATCGGCAGGGCGTCGTTGGCTGCCCGGGTCGCGAACTCGGAACGGCCAACGGCCAGACCGGCGAGAAAAGCGCCCAGGGCCATTGAGACGCCAAACAATTTGGCAGCCCCGACGGCGATTCCTACGGCGAGAACAAGGACTGAAAGAGTAAAAAGTTCTCGTGAACGGGTCTTGGCGATACGCTCCAGCGCCCAAGGTATCACCCATTTGCCCAGTGCCACCACGATGGCAATCAGGCATGCGATCTTGAATCCGGCCACGGCGAGAACAGCCCATATGTTTTGCGCGGCGCCCCTGTCCGGGGAGAAAACGATTGGCAGGAGCACCAGGATCGCGACCGTAATAATGTCTTCCACCACGGTCCAGCCGATCGCGATATGGCCGATTTTGGTGTGCAGGTCGTTTCGCTCGGCCAGTACCACGGCCATGACGACCGTGCTGGCCACCGAAATGGCCATTCCAAGAATTAACCCCGATGTCCAACTCCAACCTATCAGATGCAACAGCACGGCCAATGCGAGCATGGATAGTGTGCTCTGGATCATGGCGCCGGGGATGGCCACGCGCCATACTGCGATCAGTTCGCGCAACTGGAAGCGCAATCCGATGCCGAAGAGCAGCAGAATGACGCCAATTTCGGCAAACTGCTCTGCAATCACGCGGTCGACGACGATGCCGGGAGTGAATGGCCCGACAACAATGCCTGCCAGCAGATAGCCAATAATGGGGGCCAGCTTCAGTTTGAGCGCAATATAGCCGAAGACGAGGGCTCCCGCCAAGCCAACGGCGAACGTGATCAGTACACTGAGTTCATCCATTTATCGTTATCTCCGCTTTACCAACGCTTGTTATTCCATCATGGGCAATCCTGGTCAGGATGATGGTGATGGAGGTCTTGTCGCCAAGATCGGTTGTAAGTTCTTTACCAGATTCCGCCAATCCCCACAGCATGAATTTATTTTGTTCTGTTCTTTTATTTAGCTGGCGGCGGTCTGGCGAAGTCGGACAACTCGCCACGGGAGCATTAAATTGACAGATGATTTTGACCTGATAGCGTGACATTGAGACTTTGATCGGTCAAATTGGCCAGCGCCGTTATCGACGATAAATCGAGGATATGCTAGGCATCCGTTATGCAGGGTCAACGACAAACGGGTGACTGGAAACGGAAGTATCCCGACGCTGTCAATCGTCGCCTCCGGCCGCCAAGGCCGGCCGGTTTTTCATCATTCTGATGGCTGGGGGCGGCAACTGTGCCAGTATTTCCGCTATGCCACGGCGGGGAATCTCTCATCCAGTCTGGACCAGTAAATGGGGTAGGTCGCATTTACTATTCCGAACGTTGCCGTTAATTTTCCGGCGGGTAGTCGGGAAATCCTCCGGCTTGTTCGTGTTCAAGAACATTAATGCAACAGGCATTGCACTGCCACGAGTCCTGCCATGGACACCACCATCCAGAGCAGAACTCCTTGGATCATAGGGCGTATGCCGACGGTCTTGAGCGCGCTTCGCGACAAGCTGGCCCCGATCAGAAACAATGTGAGCGTCAGCCCCAGCCTCGCGATATGTTTGATGGCGTCGTAAGCGATCTCGCCATGTGGCCAAAGAGTGCGAATGCCTGCGGCGGCAAGAAAGGCGAAGATGAACCACGGCACCTTTACCTTCGCCGCACTCCGATGTTTGAATAAGGCCAGTCCCAGCGCGATGGGCACGATCCATAGAGCTCTGGACAATTTTACGGTGGTGGCAATATCCAGCGCCTCATCGCCATACTTTGCCGCCGCCCCTACTACGGAACTGGTGTCGTGAATTGCGATGGCCGACCACAGTCCAAAATGTGACTGGTCCATCCCGAGAACATGACCAAGCGGCGGGAATATGAACAGGGCCACGGCGTTGAGCACAAAGACGGTGCAAAGTGATACCGACATAGCGCGGGCATCCGCTTCGAGCACTGCGCCCACTGCAGCAATTGCGCTGCCACCGCAAATCGATGTGCCGACAGAAACAAGGGTGGAGGTTTGTGTTTCTACTTTCAGAAAACGGCCCAGCAAGAAACCGACGAGCAGCGTTCCCCAGATAGTTATCACTGTAAACCCGAAACCGGTCTTGCCTGCACTCCATACAGCGGGCAAGTTCATTCCGAAACCAAGACCGACCACCGACCATTGAAGGAGTAGCTTTGAGGCTTTGTGGCTGATGTCTGGAATCGGATTACCAAGAGCCAGGGCAAAGACAAGTCCAATGGCCAGCGCGATCGGCGGCGAGATCCAGCCGGTAAGGGTCGTCGCCGCTAAGCCCATGAAGGCTATGCGGATGACAGTTTGTGAGATGCCTGGCCTCATGCTTGAACACTCAACATACATAGTTCGCTTTCTCCCCGAACGTTGCCGCTGACGGGCGCGGTTCACCGCGTACCATCCTGCGGCTGGTTAGACACCGCATCTCCATAAATGAGGAATAAAACGGCCCGTCCGTTTCGCGTAAACCAGATATTCATTGCCGAATTGGGCGACCATGCCCTTTTCCTCAAAAGCGATGACAAGGTGCCAAAGCAAATGAAGCATCGCAACCCAAAAGAGATCAATCCATTGGTTGAGAAAAACGGCGAAACCGGGAGCCCCTACGGAAATAAAAGAGGCGTAGAGCGGGTGACGCACCCAGCGGTAGGCTCCTTGCGTACATAAACCCCGCCCACGTTGAGAAACTGGGAGGGATCGAAAAGACCAGATGACTCCGGCGATATTGCCTGCGCCGGCGATAATGAGAACAATATATCGAACGAACGCCGGAAGGCCCATAGTGCCAGAAGGAAAATGTGCTTTGCACCACCATGCAAGGCCGAGGAGGCCAAAAGTCAGGAGAACCCCAAGGGGGCCTGCGCCAAACACACGAAAGAAGTAATTCATAATTCCCCATTCTTTATGCCCAATGTGGGCGGCCTGACCCGTAGTGGTCCACGCTCTGGTTCGATGATCTGTCTCATTCTCCAGGCTTTCGTCGCTTGCTGGCTATGTGCGTCCAGAGCGTCGCGAGCAGACCGACCACGGTTTTGCTCCTGGGACGATAGGATGTCCTGACCTGATGCATTTCCGATCCCATGTGCACATCAAGGGACGAAGATTTCCTTATGGCGATGAGTTGCGATGGATACACGCTTCGATGGCCGGAGATGAGGTAGGTTACGACGCAAGCCACCGCCGCGTACGGCCCGATGGAGGGCCCGAACATCTCCACGGCCATAATGCTTGCTGCGATTGGCGTATTGGCAGCTCCGGCTAGAAGGCAGACAAACCCTATGGCAGACATTGTTGCGACATCCACGTGCAACATGGGCGCAACAAGGGCTCCCGTGGTTGAGCCTATGAAGAATATCGGCGTCACGATGCCCCCGCTGCCGCCGCCGTTGAGCGTAATCGAGGTGAAGACGATCTTCAGAAAAGGAGCGGGCCACGAGATACTCTGTCCATTCAGGCACGCGACGATCGTGGGCACGCCGAGCCCGAGATACTGATGGCCGAACATCATTGCGAGCAGGGCAAGCAGGCATCCCGCGCCAGCGGCCTTCAATGGCGGCCATATTCTGAGCCTGTCGAAAAGTCCTTGTCCTGCCTTCATTCCTTTGACGAGTAGGACCGAGACGAATCCGAAGAGAATGGCCGCAAGAATCCCCTTGAGGAGGAGGACTTCGCTCAAGCCGGAAATAGTCACGGAAGAATGAATATAGGGGACGCCGAAGTGCGAGGAGACCTGGTAGGCCGTCACCCCGGCAACAAAAGAAGGCAGGAGCACGTCATAGAGGAGTGTCCCAACGATAAGGACTTCTACGCCAAAGATGGCCCCCGCAATGGGCGTTCCGAAAACCGACGCAAAACCCGCGCTGATGCCGCAAATGACCAATTTTCTCCTGTCGCTTTCATCGAACCTGAGAAGCCTGGCGAAGAGCGAAGACAAGCCGGCTCCAATTTGGGCGCAGGGGCCCTCCTTGCCTGCGGAACCCCCGATCGCGAGGGTTATCACTGTGGCGAGTAGTTTCACGGGAACGACGGATGCAGGGATGAGACTGCCATGCTTGTGAATCGCCTCTATCACCTTCTCCGTGCCATGACCTTTTGCGTCCGGTGCCACATACGTTGTCAATAGAGAGCTGACAAAAAAAGCCAGCGGCAGAAAAAGAAATGTGTATGCATAATGATCCGCCCGGACGGTTGACCACGAGAGAATGCCAAGAAAGGCGGCCGTCGCAAGACCCACAATGATGCCAGTGCAAGACGCAAGTACGACCCACTTGATGACACTGGCAAAAAGAATGGACTCCTCTGTTATCGTGCGCTTCATCTCTTAGTCACATCGAACGCCTGGCCTTCAGGTGCGCTGTCAAGCGTCGCCTGGAAGGCTTGGTTGGGCCCTGTTTGTTTTCCGTCTCATGCCTTGCACATGCACGCTTCCGCTCGGGCGTGGCAAGTTGGACAGGAGAGTACGTTTGCGCCGGCCTCGTAGCCCTTTGCCTCGTCCGGCCCGAGGATCACGAAATCGACCACTGCTTCGTGGATAGTCACGGATAATGTGTTTCTCCCCTCAATGGCATGCTGGCCCAGCAAGCGGAAGCGGGCGGGACCAAGTCGATCGCATCTCCATCCGTCAGGAACGGATAGGTCTACAGCGGGCGTTGGTCCCGGCACGGTGACAATTTCCACATCTTTCCCGATTCCCGGCCGTATGACCGGCTCGCCGCCGTAGTGCAGCCAGACCTCTTTACCGTGAAGCAGTTCGACGCCAGCATGAACATCTTGCTTGAGAGCATCTCGCGCCAGTTCGTTCTGGAACAGGTGCGTGCGCAAGCCCTCGGGAAAAACATCGCGATCTCCGAACGATATCCCCTTTTTCCGGGTCAGCGACAGCTCCGCGAGCGAGATCATTCGGTCTGTGAGATCATCGATCGTCGCCGGCGCATCGCAGGCTCCGGTGAACTTGTGAAGGACAATATCCTTGCCGATTGGGGCTATCCATTTCTCCGGGATACCTGCGGTGCCGCCAAGGATGCCGAGCAAAGCGCCGAGCGTGCCGCCGGTGCAGTCTGTGTCATATCCGCAGTTCACGGCCTTGCACAGCTTGTCACCAAAATCACACCCGTACAGCCATCCGATGATGGTGAATCCGTGATTGGGAATCGCGTTGCATGGTTGAATGTGTCCGAATCGAGTCGCGAGTTTTTCCCGCGCTTCTCCCCATGTCTTTCCATTCTGGTAACACCAGACCGCTTCACGGATGGCGCGGGCCAAATGACTTGACAGCGGAATCATGTTGAGACCGATCTGAATCAAGGTCATGGGATTGCTTTCGACGAACGCGGCCGATTGCAGGGCCGCCCAGAACATCTCCCCGTACATTCCTTCGCCGCCGGCGTGGTCCAGCGCGGAGTCCTTCCAGGCCATCCGCGCTGCTGCTTGAGGGTCTCCGGGGTGAAGGCAGGCCCAGATCTCGCTGCGGATAGGGGATCCCATTTCGTCAACGAAATAGTTTTCGAAACAGCCCGCGACAGGAGGGCGTAGCCCTCGGTCGAAATTCCGCATGAAGAACCCGTACTCATTCCATGGATAACGGCATGCGTAGCGTTTCCAGTACTCGGCAAACGTGCGGACGGATGGGTCCGGCCCTTCCTCCTCCAGCATCTTCAGCCACACCAGCTGCAGGTCTAGATCGTCGTTCGGAGCTGCCTCATGAGGGACAGGCTCATAGAAGGCCAGGGCATGCGCATGTCGCTTGCCCTCCCAGGGGACTCCCAGCGTCCCGCCTATGTTCTTGCCCATCCAGCAGGCATACACCTTGTCGCGAAAACGTGCCTTGTTCAGCACCATGTCACTCATGTGTCGTCATCCTTTAATAGCTGGCCAACGTTCCGGTCTCATGCGCGGCGCGGATAGCGACGTCGCATGCAGACCGTGGTTCGCAATGGATGTTGGCCGGTAGGGTCATTGCTACTCCGTTTCGATTGCGATTCTTGCCCAGTACCCCGCCTCAAACGACCATCCTGTCGGCTGGTTGTAGAGTTCGACGAGCACCGTCTTGCCGGCGTACTCTGACAAGTCGACGTTCACATCCAGCCAGCCGTTGGTCGCGGTGGTCTTACCAACGCTCTTCCGGAGAAGCTCCCGCATGTCCGCCCGCACGACCAGGTCCCAGTCGCCTTCCGGGTTGTGGCCCACGGCCAGCTTGAGCGTGGTCTTCTTTCCGGCGGGCAGTTCCGCCTTTCGACTGAGAATGCAGGCCGTCTCCTTGTCGAGGGGGTGGGTGACGAGAACGTTCTTGCGGCCGAGTTCCATGGCGCGGAGACCGGGGTTCATGTCGGTGCCGCAGTGGTCCACCGCCCACCCGGGGGCGAACTTCTCAACCGCCTTCTTGATGTTCACGGGAGGGGCTGCACCGGCAATCTGGGCCTTCTCCTCCTCGGTGAACCTGCTGTCCGCGATGGGGCCTGGGGCCCAGCTTAACTCGATTGCGCTGGGCTTCACGGGTTTGACGGGGATGACGAAGACTTCCTCGCCGCTCGCATCCTTCTCGATACGCCCGCCCTCCTTGACGATCGCCTGGCGGGCAAGCTTCTCGCAGACATCGAGGAGCCCTGGGATGTTGTAGGCGGTGTGGCTGAAGATCGCCTTCTCGTTCAGTTCCTTGGAGAAGCGGTCAGGGAGTTTCGAGAATCCGACGGTCGTGAAGAGGACGCCGCCGGCGCTCGATGGGTTGCAGTCGGAGTCCTGGCCGCAGCGACACGCGATAATGATCGTCTGGTCAAGGTCGCCCTTGCCGTAGAGGAGGCCCATGAGGACGTAGGCGCCGTTGATCTTGCAGTCAATGCCGCCGTTGGAGGCCTTCTGGTATTCGGGGTTCTTCCGGTATTTCTCCTGGCAACGTTGCCAGCACGCCTCCCATGTCGGGACCTCCTTCGACCACGCCAGCATGTCGCGGACCATCTCGGCGTATTGGCTCCCGGCGGGGATGGCCTTGAGGCCGGCTTCGACCACCTTAACGATGTTCGTCTCGAAGAAAGCCTCAGCGTAGAGCGCGCCCATGAATTGGCCGGCGTACATGCCATCGCCATAGTTCATGAGGCGGCCGAACTTCTCGCCAAGGACGACGGCGACGTTCGGCATGCCGGGGGCGATCAGACCGGAGTAGTCGGCCTCGATCTGGTAGTCGATGTCGTTGGGGCACCGGCTGAACTTCGGGTGGCTGGAGTCGGGCGGGGCGATCCCGCGGCGGAGGTTCTTCCGGCCTGCGTCGTTGGCGCACCAGAGGGGGTAGCCGCTGTTGGCGAAGTCGATCCCGGCCTGCCGGATCGAGCAGTTGAGGCCGTACTCATCCATCGTGCGCAGGAACGTCATCTCGACGTAGAGGTCGTCTTGGCCGAAGGCGTTGTTGAGCATGCGAGGCAGCCACTTCGGCATGGCGTTCTCGGGCACGATCCCGTCGCGGTACCTGAACTCGGTGGGCGCGCCCCACGAGACGCCGGCGATCTGGCCGATCCAGCCGGCCTTCATTTTGTCGCGGTAGTCCTTGAGCGAAAGACGGCGGTGACCAGGCACGGCGGCAGCTTCATCGCCGCCTTGCGCCGGCATCGTCACGACCGATTGCAGCATCAAGGCGCACGCCAGACACACCAATCCCATTGTTCTCTTCATTCTTCTTCTCGTCGTTGCGAATGTTGGCACTCAGGCTGCGCGAGCCCGGGTGAGCGCTAGCCTCGGGTGCCTTGTTGGGCAGTTTTCCGTTCATGTGCAGCGCCCTCTGCGAAACCCGTAGAAGTGCTTAAGTTCCATGTCTTCGGCAATGTCTGCGCCGTGAGTGCCTCTGCCGAGAGCATCGTCCATATGTCCGCCATGATCAGGGACAAAAGCGACCATCCGGTTGTAGCGTTGCCAGTACTCATCGAATGCGCCGTTCATGCTCACAAATGCGCGCACATTGTTCTTTGCCGCCTGAAGAGCTTCTTCCGTGAACGGCCCCGTCTTGTGCATGGCATCATCGTATTCCTGATGGTAGGCGAGTATGAACTCGTGCCGATCCGCTTTCATAAGCGAGATCACGCGTTTTGTCACGTCGGGGTCGTAGGTCTCGGAATAGTAGTCAATGGCCCGGCCTCGAAAGATCAGGTCAATGCTTGATCCTTTCACGGACACGATGGCAACCCGCTTGCCCGCACGCTGAAGAGCGTCAAACAGCGTGTCGCATTGAAGCACAGGTTTCTCGTATTTCCGGATCCCATGCTGATCTGGCGCGGCCCCTGTGAACATCGAGGCAAAGCATACGGGCGTTTTCGGAGGCACGACAGATTGCATAAATACTTCGATAGGCGCCACGTTTGCCACATCCGCAGCCAATTCCGGGTGCCGGGCGAACAAATGAGTTCCAAGCGCATCCGGTGCGAACACCAAACATCTTTGCACCGGTTTGTCATTCAATGCCCTGCATGACATTCGCAACACGTCGGTCAACACGCGATCCGAAGAAATTGCCGGCAAGGGCAATCCCAACAAAGAGCAGCATGTGGGTGTCACGGCTCGAATAGAGTCCCAGTTGTGATAGTCTCTCATTCCTACTCGTGCCGACTCCTCCGATTTGTGTTGTCGAATCATGCCTTTTCCTGCCCAACACCGCAGGTCAGGCGCGCGGCAGAGCGTCGCCTGCACCTGCTGGTTCTGCCATGGCCAATCACTCCTCATAGCAGCCGTACTCAGTGAGCATGTGCCTGCCAATCTGATACAGCAATGCAACCGCCTGGCGTTTCAGCGAAAGCGGAACGTCCATGAGCCGGGTCACCTTCTCGTTGCGGAAATGCCATTCGCGCCGGTAGTTGGGCCACACCGCCCCATTTCGCAGAATGTTGCTGGCCTCAAAGGTGAAATAGCCCTGGTAGTGGACGTCCAACAGCCCCTGCATGACAGCGTCCATGTTTGTGGTGCCCTGCAACGGGGCCACATGAGAATCCATGTCCCCATAGTTGTCGTTGATGTGGAGGCCCCGAAGACGGTTCCCAAGTTCAACGATGCTCTGGTACTGATCCACGCCCTGGACATTGGCGTGACCCGTATCCCAGCATACATCGAGCAAAGGGTGGCCAATATGCTCTGTAAGCTCCAGCAGCTCCGACGCAATGGAGGGGAAATGCCTGGTGTTCTCCTTGGTCGGAGCGTGTCGGTCGCAGCTGTTCTCGACCAGGACGCGGACACCGGTCTTCTCCATCGTCGGGAAGAGGTTGGAGAAGAAGTCGCGATTGCGTTTCAGATTCAGCCCACGGTACTCCCTGGAGGGGAATCCACCAATATCCTTTGAATGAACCACGATTTGGCGTATTCCCAATCTGCTGCAGGCCTCGATCGAGCGGATGGTTGCATTCAGAAACACGTCATATTCCTCACCAGACGCAAACGGGTTGCCGCCGGGCGCATGCGCCTGGCAGAAACTCATGTGCTTCGCGGTTGCGGCTCCAGCTGCGTCCTGTATCCACCGCTCCCAATGCGCACCGAGGAAGGGCGACCCCGGATATATGCTCTCGTAAAGGTTGAGATCAAGATATCGGAAGCCCGTGCCGTCGAACATGTCGACGATCTCCGAGGCCTTGTCGGAGTAGATGTGGAAATCGGCGGTTGTTGTTGCGAGCTTCATGTCAACTTATCCCTCCATGCAGAACGCCTCACATCACCGGCAACAAAAAGCAAAGCGAGGAACGAGCGCCGCTTTTTGCTGTCCGAGTGTATGTGATTGTTGGGCATTACTTCAGGCCCGACCCGCTGACAAGTCAATATGCCAGAGACATCAAATACCATATCAGCTTACCTCAATTTCAGGTAGCCCAAAATCAAATCGACCACTTTGTCCATTCCATCCAGTTTAGATGTGTCGATGGACAGATTGAAATTCCTGGCGTCGGACCAATCCTTCCCTGTGTATGTTCTGCAATATAAGGCTCTGTCTTTGTCACTTTTTGCGATGGCCGTTTCGGCTGTCTCTCTTGTCGTCTGATAGAGCGTTTGAAACCGTTCGGCCCTGAACCCGCGATCGCCATGCAAAAAGATGCTGACATGGTTTTGGTGTTCCATAAGAACGTGAAAACCGCAGCGGCCGATGATGACCGCTGAACCTTCTCTTGCGATATGCTCTATGATTCCCGACTCGGCCTCGAACAATTCACGATTCGTTGGAAGCAGCACCTTCGGGGGTACATACACGTCCGGGGTTATACCACTGGTCTGCATGAGAGACCGCCAGAACGAGGGAACAGCCTCTTCGCGTGTTTCCAGATCCTCCTCCAATACCGATAGTTGTTCCGCCGCTTTCCGGATGATTTCACGGTCTGCATAGGCAACGCCTAACTTCCTGGCGAGCTGTTGTCCGACGAAGGCGCCGCCGCTTCCCAACTCCCTGCTGATTGAAATGACAAAGGACGAATTCTTTTTCATGATCGATATCCTCCATGTTTTGGCGCGGTTCTTCCGTGCACGAAATAATAGAAAGACAGGCACGCCAAGGCGATGATCGCCACGACAAAATACATACCCCTATAGCCGGTGAAGGGGATGATGAACCCGACCACCAAGGGCCCGATTCCCATTCCGACGTCGGCACACAGGAAATAGGTGGAGTTCGCCAGTCCCATGCGTTCCCGCGAGGGGATCTTGACCGCGATGGTCTGGGTGCTGGACTGAATGGCACCAAAGCCCAGGCCGACCAGCGCCGCGCTCAACAGCAGCGTAACGTCATGGTGACTTTGGCTGAACAGAAGCATGCCCGCCGCAAAAACCAGAATGGCCGGATACATGATCGTGTTCTCCCCCTTCAGGTCGAACAGGCGGCCGACGACTGGCCTCGAAATCGTAACGGCCACGGCATAAACGATGAAAAAGAAACCTGCGGCGTTCACCAACTGTATTTCTTTGGCGTATACCGCAAGAAACGATACGATGCTGGAATAGCATAGGAAGAAAAGCATATTTAACGATGAAATCGGGATGACCTTGGGTTCGATGAAGTTGTTGAGCGCGAACCGCCGTCCGACATCCTTTTGATCGGGAGCGGATTCTGTTTTGCGCAACTTCACGACAGGCAGCAGCAGGAGGCAAACTGCCGAGACCAGAGAGCAGGTTGCGAATATATTGTTGTAGCTGCCATGCTGGCTGAGGAACATGCCGATGAATGGGCCGATGGCCGTCGCGAGCGTCTGGCTGAGAGAGTAGTATGCGATGCCTTCGCCGCTACGTTCCCTCGGGATGATGTCCGAGATGATAGTCGCAGTGGCCGTCGAGGTGATGCCAAAGGCCATGCCGTGGAAAAAGCGGACCACGAGCAGGGACATGACGTTGTTGGCTCCAAAATAGAGCAGCATCATGGCCAAGAAGGCGACTACTCCCACGCGGAGCATCCTCTCATAGCCAAACCTCGTTATCCATCTTCCGGCGAACACGCGCGCGATCAGCGCCCCGATGACGAAGATGCTGGCTACAAAACCTGCTTCGCTGGGAGGCGAGGCAAAGCGTTTCATTGCGTATTCCACAACGATGATCATCAATAGATAGAAACTTAGAGCGATGAAAAAATTCATCAAGGCAATGATGACATATTCTTTGGTCCAGAGGACTGCTTTGCTGCCATTCATGGATACTTTCCCTTTGTCGCAATGGCGAATGAAGTGCTGATTATTGCCCAACGAATCGGGTCAGACTGAGCGCGTAGCGCGATAGTCTGAACCCGCGGTTTCGGCAACTTTGTGTTGTTTATTCCGGCTTGCCCAACGCCTTCCATTCTTTTCCATTTGTCCACCAGCCCTCGCCTGTTACAGTGTTGAGGATATACAAACCGCCGCCATTTTTGTTGACTTGTGGAACATAGGTTCCCACATCACCGGTCTTTGCCCCTTGCACTTGGCCATAATATTTCCATTCGATTTTTTCTTTTCCTGTCATGTCCGACCACCATATTTTGCCTGTGGTGGTATCAACCCAGAAGAAACCTGCGCCGGCATGATTGTCGCATACCATATATTTTCCGGTAATCTTGGATAGTTCGGAGGTAAATCCCGTTCCGGTAATGAGTGCCGTCGCCAAGATGATGAGCCCTGCTATCCGTCTCATGTTTTCCTCCTTCACTTTTTTCGCCGAACGAAACGGGTCAGGCTGAGCTCGCCGTAGGCGGGCGATAGCCTGAACCCGCTGGTTGGGTTCCCTTTTTTGTCACAAACGAAACGGGTATTGAACAAATTACCACAATAAGCGCTAATATTCCTCCGATATCGGGGTAATCAAGCTTGTAATGAATTCCGAGAATTGCAATGCCTCCAAGGGCGGCTACAGATGCAGGCCCAAATTTAACCATGCGTCCCTGTAAATTCGGTCTTACGATAAAAAGTAATCCGCAGGCACCGAGGATTATTATCAAGGGCGTAACAGCAATCAATGCGCTGGGCGTTTTATAGCCGACGACCGAAGGCATTTTATAATGCCAGCATGCCAATATTACTTTGTCTCCGTCAGAGGATGAACGATTTGGATAATACATCTGCCGTTCTTTTATAGAGTAATGCCAAGGAAGAAACAAAGAAGCCGACAGAATAATCGCTGCTATGATTAAAAGAATGCCTCTGCTCATGGTTTATTTAACCCAATGCGGAGTTGACCGACTTTTTGCCCTGGCAATCGGTGTGTAGCACCGGATTGACGGGGCAAAAAGTCAGGTCGCCCGGCCGGGCAACTCCGCATTCGCGCACAGAGGAAGCCGCGCCCGGCGCGGGTTCCGAAGTCGCGTGCGAGGCTTGGTTGGGTGCTCTTTGTCTCCGTCCTCGCAGTCTTCGCTGCAAGTCGAGTATAATGACCGCCGTCATCGGCAGCATAACATACCAGAACCAGACAAACACGCACCAGAAACCTCCGAGAAACATCCGGACAATGTTCTTGGGATGGGAAAGACCGCACCAGCAACATGAGACGAAAAGCCAATAGGCGACGTAGCAGGCCAGCAGTGTGTATGTGGCCACCCCGAGATAGCGGACAGTCGTGTCTGCAATCATGCCCGCTCTGGCTGTCATCTCATTCACCCAACGTTACGGCGCACCAGAGGCGTGAAGCGACGTATGGTGCCGCCGGTGGTTGTCCGCTGTCATCGCGGTTTCGTGGCCTCGATCCACATCCCGCCAGCACAGAAAGGCATGTTCTGATGGGTTGGATACGGCCCCTCCTTTCCGCGCCGGAGTATCCGGAATCCAGTGCCCTCGATCAGATCAACAAACTCCTGCTCCCGACTGTAGTAGTACAGCGGATGCCCTTGGACCGTGGAATACTGCCCTTCCGGGTCGAAGTAGTCTTGGCCGTTGAAGATCATCCGTCTTGTGATCGCCTCATTCAGCAAGTGTGCCTCGCCGTAGAAAATGCCGCCGCGCTTCAACGCGCGCCAGACACTTGCGACACACGCCGCACGATCCTTGCCCATGATCATAAACAGGCAATTCGCATCGAAGACAAGGTCAAAGAACTCGTCACTGAAGCCCGAGAGAGTGACCACGCTGCCCACGCGGAAGTCGGCTACGATCTTCTGCTCGTTGGCCTGCCGTTTGGCCCACTCGATCGCTTCGGGAACGATGTCCACGCCGTACGCGACATGGCCCTTTTGCGCCATGTACATGGTCACGTTGCCGTTGCCGCACCCCAGTTCAAGAAAACGGCATGGTTCCGGCAGAGGGTTGGACGCAAGGATGTCATCCAGTCGGCTTCTCTTCTGCGCGTACGACGCTTCGTCGGCCCACCCGGCCTTCCCCTCGGCCTGCCGTCGGCGATAACGCTGACCACACAAACGGACTCGTTCAGCAATGTCCATGGATATCTTCCATCCTCCGGCCAACGCCAACGTTCAGGCGCGCTGTCAAGCGTCGCCTGGAACGTTTGGTTCGGCATCCTCTTCATTCTTCACAACGGGGAATTCAGCAATACGGAGATTCGTGCAGCCGTAAGGAATCAGCAATATCTTTTCCGACGGTTCAGCGGATCTGACGGGGCTTTGAGGAGTTGGCTCAGCAGAACCATCCTTTTCTGTCCAGTCCGGCACACGCCGTCCTGTGACGGTGGCGGTAACGGGAGGACTGGCCGGGGAAAAGACTGGCGTTTCAACCTTGTGCTCTTCAAAGCTGATATCCGCTGCTAATTTGCCCTCGTTGAGTTCGAGAGCGTAATTCCAGGGGGTCGTGGGCAACACCTCCCAATCCGCATGCGGTGGTTCGTGGTGCAGTTTGTCTTTGTTGACCTGGCGCCATTCTTCACCAATTCCAAGGGTATACAATAGGGGGCCGCGGACGATTGAGATAGCGCCATTGGGACGCGGAATGGCAAGCGGCATCATCGGCAAAGACAGTTGGATCGTCGTTATCCCTTTCCAGGTACGTTTGATCGTGTGAAACGAACCGGTTTCCCGAACGTGTTCTGTCTTGCCTCCGATCCTGACCGTCGCTCCTTTCGCCCATGCGGGAATGCGCAGAAGAAGGGGAAACCGAATCGGCTGTCCGACTTCCACGGAGAATTGCAGGTTCTGCCGGAAAGGATAGTCCGTCTCCAATGTCACGGAGACCGGGGTGCCGTCAATGTTCGTGTCGAGCCGCGAGGGCGCATAGGCCGCGGCGACAATCCCGTTGGATGGCGTGCGCATCCAAAGGTGCGCGGCAAACTTGGGCCACCCCTGGCTCAGGTTCGCCGTGCAACAACCATAGTTCGGATCGAGACCATAGATGTTCGCATCGGGGTCATTGGTGTTCCATGAACGATTCTCGCGAATGCTGCACTCGATCTGATTCACCTGCTGATCGTACTGATGCGCCCACATGTCCGGGGAAAATGTCGCGGGAAGCGCGTTGAAGGCGATGAGTTCCAACCGATCGGCAAGCACCGGATCGCCGAGTATGCCGACCAGCCACTCCAGGGAATACATGTATTCGACGACCGCGCACAACTCCGTGCCCTGGATGGCACTTTTTC
>CAZTWL010000001.1:147142-252818 GCA_964617825.1 uncultured Verrucomicrobiota bacterium | reverse complement strand
ATCAACGGCATCCGCATCATCAACTGGCCGCTCGAACGGCTGATCCTGAGCAAGGGCGCCAGCATGTATGTCCGCCTGCTGACCGGCATGCCGTTTACCGATCCCACCGGCGGCTACAAATGTTTTCGCCGCGAAGTGCTGGAAGCCATCGACCTGGACAGCATTCGCTCCAACGGATATTCGTTCCAGATCGAAATGACGCATACCGCCTGGAAACTTGGCTTCCGGATTGTGGAAGTGCCGATCATTTTCGAAGACCGACGCTCGGGCCAGTCCAAGATGAATTCGTCGATCATTCAGGAAGCGCTCGGCATGGTTCTGCGCCTGCGCTTCCGGTCTCCGCAGCGGAAAAAGCCTGCGGCAAAACTATTCGGATAGGCACAGGGGCACAAAGGCACAGGGGTAAAGAGGTGCAAAGGCACAAAGAAATAAAGACGTACCGCGATTTGCTTGTTTGGCAGAAAGCCATGGTTCTGGTTACGGAAATCTATGGTTTGACCTCCCAATTACGGCGCTGTGCGATTTCGATTCCCAGTAATATTGCGGAAGGCTACGGAAGGCATTCAACTCAAGACTATATCCGTTTCTTGCAAATTGCGACCGGTTCATTGTACGAACTGCAAACCCAGGTGGAGATCTCAATGAATTTAGAATACTTGGGCCAGAGCGAGGCTGAGCGAATCTATTCGTTGAGCAGAGAAATGGAGCGAATGCTCAGCAGTTTGATCCGCAAGATAAGATAGGCACAAAGGCAGAAGGCGCACAGGGGTAAAGCAAGAATGAAGATAACAATCAAAACGTTCAGAAGACTTTGTGCCTTCTGCCTCTGTGCCTATCTTCCTTTGTGCCCGAGTAATTAATAATGAACAATCAGCCACAAACAACCAGCACCTCCCTGCCGCCGGCGACCACCGCGCCCCATCTGACTTTGCGGAACCTGGCGCGCGCCCTGCGCCCCAGGCAGTGGACCAAAAACATCGTGGTGCTGGCGGCGTTCTTCTTCGCCCTAGGCGACAAGCAGCAACACCTTTCACCGCTCATGCTCGGCTGGGCTCTGCTGGCTGCGGCCCTGTTTTGCGCCACATCCAGCGCCGTATATATCTTCAACGACATTATCGACCGCCAGCGCGACCAGGAACACCCGGTCAAGCGTCTGCGGCCGATTGCATCCGGCGAAATTTCGGTGGCCATGGCCTGGATCATTGCGTTTGTCATGCTGGGCATCGGCCTGGGCGGGTCCTTGCTGATGACCCCCGGCTTTGCGCTGACGGTCTGCGCCTACGTGGCCTTGCAGATCGCCTACACGTTCGGACTCAAGCACGTGTCCCTGGTGGATGTGTTTGTCATCGCCTTCGGCTTTGTCCTGCGGGCAATTGCCGGCGGGTTTGCCGTGAACGTGACGATTTCCTCCTGGCTGCTGATCTGCACATTCCTGATGGCATTGTTCCTAGCCCTCTGCAAACGCCGGCACGAGAAACGGCTGATGGAGGAAACCCAGCTGCTCAATCTCCGGCCGAGCCTGCGTGCAACCAACGAACGGCTCTTCGACCAGCTGATCGCCATCATGGCCGGCGCGGTCATTATCGCTTACGCCATCTACACCCAATCGCCGGATACCGTGGCAAAATTCCAGACCACGCACCTAAGTTTTACCATTCCGTTTGTCATCTTCGGCCTATTTCGATATCTGGACCTGGTCTACCGCCAGTCCAAGGGCGACCAGCCGGAATACATCCTGCTCACCGATATTCCGCTGATTTTGGATATCCTCCTCTTTGGCGCCTGCGTCTGGTGGATCATTATTATGCATGGTTGACGAGAAGCGGTTAACGCATGTCACAGCTTCCCAATCAATTTTCAAAGCTTTGCCCCTAGCAAACAGGAGAATGAAACGCGCGTTTCGCCCATGTCCTACGGGGCGGCATATTATCCCGAACAGCCGGAGGCCTCCCGCCGGGAACACGACCGGGAGCCAATGGCGGCTGCGCTAAAAATGCCCCCGGACAGGCCCTTCGACCAAGCTCAGGACCGCCAAGGTTATGCCCGCGAACCCCGGAAATACGGGATTTCGATGATTGACCTGCTCCCGGCAACTTTGTAGGATGCAGCTTGAATTGCCTTCTTGGAATCACGAGGAGTCGCACCCTATGGCGAAACAAAAAGGACAGTCCGCACCAGCGCCGGCCGCGGACGGAAAACAAGCACCCCAACCGCCGACGCCGGCCAAACCCAGCCCTTTTTTCAAGCGCTATGACTGGATTGCTTTCGGCATCACTTATGTCATCTCGCAGGTGTTCTATGTTCTGACCCAGGCGCCCACGGTCACCTTGGAGGACTCGGGCGAACTGGTCACGGCGGCGGCCAACCTGGGCGTACCGCACCCTCCCGGCTATCCGCTCTGGTCAATCCTGGCCTGGCTCTTTACCCGCATATTCTTCTTCGTCAAATACTGGGGCCACCCAAATCCGGCCTGGGCCATCAACTGCATGTCGGGTTTCTTCGGCGCGCTGTGCTGCGCCACGGTAGCTTTGCTCATCAGCCGGTCCGGCCGCGACCTCCTGCGCTCGTTCCGGCACGAAGACGATCCCGAATCGGCCACGAAGGCGGAGAAAACGATCAGTTGGGCCAGCGGCATTGCCTCTGGGCTGGTTCTGGCTTTCTGTCCGTTTATCTGGTCCCAGTGCGTCATCGCCGAAGTTTACAGCCTGAACACCTTCCTGCATGTGTTGATCCTGACCTTGGCCTACGTCTGGTTGCACCGCCCCCGCGAGAGCCGCCTGCTCTACTGGATCGCCTTCCTGTTCGGCATGACCTTTACCAACTGCCAGCCGATCACCTTGATGGTGCCGGGGCTCATGATGATTTTTTGGGCAGCCGACCGGCGCCTGTTCCGGGACTGCCTGGCGGCCGGGTTGGTGGCCATCGGCGCCGTGGTCCTGCTGCAACTTGCGTTTCCGGAATATTCCTTCGGCAACTTCGTCCGGCGCGAATTCTGGATAACCGCGAGCATCGTCATGCTGCTATCGCCGTTCATCATTTGGGTATTCGCCCGCCAGATTTTCTCGGAGTGGAAACGCCTGGTTCCGATGATCCTGTTCATGCTCCTGGGCCTCTCGTTCTTCGTTTATATGCCCATTGCCGGGGACTACAACCCGCCCATGAACTGGGGATATCCGCGGACGTTCGAAGGCTTCCGCCATGCCGTCACCCGCGGGCAATACCAGGCCCTGAGTCCGGCGCTCGATCCCAAATCCTTTGTTACCCAGTTTGTCGAATTCCTGAGCCAGTTGGAAGACCAGTTTCCCTTCCCCATCCCGCTCCTGGCCCTGGTGCCGATTTTCTTTTTCCGCTCCATCTGGCGCCGGCACTGGTCCTGGCTGCTGGCCACAATCATCGCCTTCCTGGTCACCGGACCGGGCATGATGATCCTGCTTAATCCGCCCCATGACATCCAGTCGCTCTTTATCGCCCAGGTCCAATTTGTGCAGTCCACCGCCATCTATGCCATCTGGGTCGGCTATGGGTTCCTTTTCTGCCTGGCTTTCCTCGAACGTTTTTTCAAGCATCGCCTGGTGCTGGCCCTGGCCCTGGCCATCACCCTGCTTGCGCCGCTGGGCGGCATCTGGCAGAACTGGTACGACGAAAAAATGATCGCGGCCAACGGTGGCACGGAATTGTGCGGCCATGACTTCGGCTGGCAGTTCGGCAATTATCAGCTGTGCGGTGCCGAGGCCATCACGCGCGAACTCAAACCGGGCGAACAGCCTCTGCCGAACCCGGTATATCCGCCGGCCATGACCACCAACGCCGTTTTCTACGGCGGCACCGATCCGGGACGGTTTGTGCCCACTTACATGATCTTCTGCCCCAAGGTGCGCGCCGACATAATGCTGATCACCCAGAACGCGCTGGCCGACAACACCTATATGAACGTCATGCGCGATCTCTACGGCGACCTGATCTGGATTCCCACGCCCCAGGATACCAACCTGGCCTTCCAGTCGTACGTCACCGACGTGCGCACCGGGCGGATTCCCTCCAACGCCGCCGTGAACATCGACAAGAACGGCAAGGTCAGCGTCCAGGGTGTGCAGGGCGTCATGGAAATCAACGGGATCATCAGCAAGAGCATCTTCGAGGCCAACAAATGGCGGCATGACTTCTACGTCGAAGAAAGTTATGTCATCAATTGGATGTATCCTTACCTCTCGCCGCACGGCCTGATCATGAAGATCAACAAGGAGCCGCTGCCCGCCTTGACTCCCGAAATGGTGAAGAACGACATGGATTTCTGGGCCTGGTACTTCAACCGCCTGATGAAGGACCGGAAGTTCCAGCGGGATGTCGTGGCGCGCAAGACGTTTTCGAAGTTGCGCTGCGCCATTGCCGGACTGTACGTCTACCGCCGGATGATGAACGAGGCGGAAATAGCTTTCCGGCAGGCCGTGGACTTGTATCCTTCCAGCCCGGAAGCCAATTTCCGCCTGGCCGACATGTATATGCAGATGGGCCGGTTTGCCGATGCCATCCGACTCATGGAAACGAACCTGGCCAACGACCCCAACAACGACCGGATCCCCGGATTCATCAACCAGATCAAGGAAATGGCCCAGATGAACAACCGGGTCGGCCAATTGCAGGCCGAGCTGTCGAAAGGCAGCGGCACGCTGGACATGGTGTTCGAGCTGGCCACGATTTACCAGCGCACAGGCCGGGAACAGCCCTTTCAAGATCTATCCATGCAGGTGCTGAACAATCCGACCATTCCGCCCCAGGCTTACTTGAAAGTGGTCGAGCTGGCCTCTAATCCGCCGCGTTGGCCGCTGATGGCCGAGGCTTACCAGCGTTATCTCCAGCGCGAGAAGAACGATCCGCGCGCCTGGATGGAACTGGCCTGCGTTCAGATTCAAATGGGCCAGAACGACCGCGCCCTGCAAGCCTTGCAGCAGGCCGTCGCCTGCGGCGGCGAGCCGATCAAGGACTTGATCCGCAAGGATGCGCGCCTCGATCCCTTGCGCGGCACGGAAATCTTCCGGAAACTTATCCCGGCAACCCAACAGCCGTTTACGCCCATGCCCGGCCTGTTCGGACCGTGAGGGCAAGGCCCTAAGCCTGAAATTCGTAATGCAGCAGACTTAACCCGTAGAGGGCGGCGGTTTCCACCCGAAACACGGCTTTGCCAAAACTGGCAAGCTGCGCGCCCGCATCGCGCAATGCCAGGGTTTCCTTCTCCGACAGGTCGCCTTCCGGACCAACGATCAGCGCGACACGCTTCATCGAACGCAGGCGCGGTTGGGTCACAACTTCACGGAAGGGGCGGGCATCCGTGTGGAGCGAACCGACCAAACACAGATCGAAATGCGCCAGGTCTGGTATGATCTCCGGCAGGCAACGGACCGGCAGCACATCCGGCATCCAGGCCGCGCCACATTGTCGCGTGGCTTCCAGGGCAATCTTCTGCCAGCGATCGCGGCGCTGCCCGGCGGCGTCGGATGAGAGCCGGACAATGACCCGCTCGGTGATCAGGGGCTGAATGGCCAAAGCGCCCAGCTCCACGGCTTTTTGAACGATCCCGTCCATCAACGCGTGTTTGGGAAGCGCCTGGATCAAGGTCACGGCCACGGAAGGCGGCGGCGCTGTACGCCGCGTGGCGGGCAAAGCGCGGAGCAGCGCCCGTTTTTGCCGCACGGCGACGAAGGTCGCCTCCACGGTTTGGCCCCGGCCGGTGAAAAGGCCCACCCGCTCTCCGGGCCGGACGCGCAAGACCTGAACCAGGTGATGCGATTCCTCCGGGGCCAGTTCGATCTCGTCCGCCGCCCATTGGGCGGCATCGATCAGACAGCGCATAATTTGCCCAACCTATAAAAGTTTTAATCCGACAGCGCAACAGAATTGCGCGGCTATCCATCGGTTAGTCAAGTCCGCAACGTAAAACACGTACTTGATTAATCTAAAATATATTAGAGTATAGCCTTGATATGTCAGACGATCAATGCCTGTTGTCAGGCCCCGCCCCATTACGGAGGAACGCGGCGGCTCGATCCGTACAGGCGCGGTTTTTTTCCACAACGGCATTTGCGGGACGTTAGGACGGGAAAGGAGTTCGACCGAATGATTTCATCCAATCTGGGCGACGATACGCTTTATATCGGGCTCGACATAGGAGGGACCAAATTACTTGTCGCCAGCGCGGATAGGCAAGGCCGGATACTCGACCGGGTCCAAGAGGCGACCCCGTCCGAAGTCGAACCGGGATTGAATGCCTTGCACCGGATGATCGCCGCTGTTTCCCATGGCCGGAACGTGGCGGCCATGGGCGCCGCTATCGGGGGGCCGCTCGACTGGAAACGAGGCGTTGTATCGCCTCTGCATCAACCGAAATGGCGGGACATTCCACTGAAAGCCATCATGGAAACGAAATGGCATTGCCCTTTCTGCGTGGACGTAGACACGAATGTCGCCGCAGTTGGCGAATACTATTTCGGCGCAGAGCGGGCGCCGCGCTTTCTCTATCTGACCTTAAGCACGGGAATGGGGGGAGGATTTCTCATCGATGGACGAATTTATCGCGGAATGGACGGCGGCCACCCGGAGGTCGCGCACCAATCGGTCAACTTCCGGTGTAGCCGGCCCGAAAAAGTGGCCTGCGAGTGCGGCGCGCCCGATTGTCTGGAGGCACTGGTCTCCGGCAACGGCATTCGCCGCATCTACGGAAAACCGGCTGAGAGCCTGAATCGGCAGGAGTGGCAAGAGGTGGCTTACAACCTCGGACAGGGGCTGAGGAACCTTGCCGCCGTGTATCTCCCCGATGTCATCGTTCTCGGAGGCGGGGTAGCTGTCGGCGGCGGCGAACCGCTTATCGCGTGCTCGGTCAAACATATGGAGGAACGCCTGCGCCTCGTTCCCTATCCCGACGTTCGTTTGAGCCACCTGGGTTACGACACGGCGCTGATGGGCGCCATCGCTATCGCCATGCACGGACTCGACGAACCCCCGACGGCCTAATTGGACAGAGGGAAGTAATTCGCATCCCGCCGATCACTGTCCCGCTTTTTTACCGCGTTCCAAAAATTCCCCGGCGTGCTTTTTGAACTGGTTGCGACCCGGATATTGGTCTTCCGCGCAGCTATCGATGAATTCCTTCAGCTTGCGCTTTTGCGCGCCGGAAAGGTTTTTGGGAACCTCGACGGTAACGCGCGCATGCAAATCGCCGGGCGGCTCGCCGCCGAGCCCCGGCACGCCCTTGCCGCGCAGGCGGAAAAGTTTTCCGTTTTCCGTGCCCGGCGCCAGCTTGAGCGTGGCCCAGCCTTCGACCGTCGGAACCTGGATCTCGCCGCCGAGCAAGGCCGTATCCAGGGGCACGGGCACTTCGCAAAACAGGTCGGCGCCCTCGCGCTGAAACAGACTGTGCGGCCGGACGTGCAACATGACGTAGAGGTCGCCCGGCGGACCGCCGCGCACGCCGCCCTCGCCGCGACCCGAAAGGCGCAACCGCGAACCGGTTTCCACGCCCGGCGGAATTTTTAGCATCAGTTGCTTGCTGTTCTTGACCAATCCTGTGCCGCGACAGGTCCGGCAGGGATGCGTGATGATTTCGCCGCGGCCGCCGCAGGATGGGCAATCCTGCTGCACATGGAAAAAGCCGCTCGACGTGACCACAATTCCGCGGCCATTGCAATGCCGGCAGGTTTCCTTGTGATGCCCCGGTTCCGCGCCCGTTCCCTTGCAGGTGGAACAGGTATCCGACACCGGCAGGGTAATTTCGTGCTCGGCGCCGAAAATCGAATCCTCAAAATCGATTTCCAGGTCGAAGCGCAAGTCCGCCCCGCGCGCGGCCCGTGACCCATCCGCCCCCCGTCGTCCTCCGGCGCGGCCGAAAAACTCCTCGAACATGCCGCCGGCTCCGCCGAACAGGTCGCCGAAAATATCGTGCAAATCGGCCCCATGCGTAAAATCGCGGGAAAAATCGAACCCGCCCGGCCCGAACGAGGACCGCAGGCCGGCATGGCCATACTGGTCATATTGTTGCCGTTTTTGAGAATCGTTAAGCACCTCGTAGGCCTCGGAAAGCTCCTTGAATTTCTCCTCGGCGGCCTTGTTGCCGGCATTGCGATCCGGATGATGCTGCAGGGCCAGCTTACGGTAGGCCTTTTTGATTTCTTCATCGCTGGCCGTGCGGGATACGCCTAACACTTCATAATAATCGCGCTTGGTTGCCACTGTACACTATCCTTCCTAACATTAGCTTAGCCCGCGATGCTTCGCCCAGCGATGCACACGGGTTACCTGATTACACGGAGATAAGAGCGCTTCCGCTCACTTTTTGCCGCCATCCGCACCGTCTTTCGCCTTCTCCTGCCCGGCATCCGCTTGCGGCGCGGGCGGACCGCTGGAGACGATGACTTGCGCTGGGCGGAGCAGCTTGTTCCGGAGCAAATATCCGCTGCGGACCAGAGCCAGCACGTTGCCCTCCGGCTCGGTTGCGGATGGCAGGGTATTGACCGCTTCGAAGCGGTTCGCATCGAAGACCTGTTTTTCGGTTTCCATGGGGCTCAGCCCGAATTTGGCAAGCGCCCCCATGAGCTGTTCGAAAATCAGCACAAACCCCTCGCGGAAGGCCGGATCGGCTTTGTGGGCGGAAGCCGCTTGGATGGCCAGTTGCAGATGATCGAGCACCGGCAGAAGTTCCAACATGAGCGCCTGGTTGGCGCTGTCGAACAACTCGTTTTTGTCGCGCAGCGTCCGCTTGCGAAAATTGTCGAAATCGGCCTGGAGCCGCAACAAACGATCCTGGAGCTGCTCAATTTTCCTGTCCTGCTCGGTGCCGGCCGGTGCGCCGCCGGCCGCGGAATCGACGCCGGCCTTCTGCGCCGGACTTTGGTCCGCGGGCTTCGGTTGTCCGGCTTCTGCCGCCGGCGCCGATGCATGGCCGGCTGAAGCTGCGTGGTTTTTATCCGCATCCTCGTGGTTGCGATGTTTTTCCTTGCTTTTGCTCATATGTATAGTCTCACCCTTTAGATCGGTTGACAACGACCAATGTCATGTCGTCGTATTGTGCCACATCTCCGGCAAATGCCAATAGTTCTTCTCGCACACGCGCAACGATGGAAGCCGCGCTTTCCACGCGCGCGCCGGTCACGACCGCGCGCTGGAGATTGGCCAGACCCCATTCCTTGTTCTCCGCATTCATGGCCTCGGTTATGCCATCGGTGAACAGGATCCACATATCGCCCGGCTTGAGCCTGACAGTGGCTTCCTGAAGACGCCGATCGAACATGTCGGTATCCACCAGGCCTATGGCGATCCCGGCGGCATCCACGGGAACCGCCTCGCCATCGGCCGAAATCAGGAGCGGGCGAGGATGCCCGGCGCACGCCAGGGTGATCTCCGCGGTCCTGGTGTTCATAATGCAATAAAGCATGCTGATGAACATGTCCTCGTGGATATCTCCGGCTATGATCCGATTAATGGCTTTGAGAACGGCTCCCGGGCTCAAGCAGCCGGGAGCATGCGCCCGGAAAACACTGCGGCAGATGGACATCAGAATCGCGCCCGTAACGCCCTTTCCGGAAACATCGGCGATAGTTATACCGATATGCTCGTCGTCGATGGCGACAAAATCGTAAAAATCGCCGCCGATCTCGCGGGCCGGCAGACTGAACGCCGCAATCTCCATGTTCGGCGCCTGGGGAATCTTCGTCGGCAACAGCGCCATTTGAATCCGGCGCGCCACGCGCAGATCATCGTCAAGCACCCGTTTCTTGTCCAATTCTTCGTTGAACTTGGCATAGTAGATCGTGACGGACGCCTGGTCGGCCAGCGCCTGGATGAGATTCAAGTCCGACTGGATGAACGGCGCATCGTCGGTCCGGTTGACGACCACCAGAACGCCAAGCACGGTATTTTGAAATCGCATTGGCGCCAGCAGGATGGACTGAATCTGGAGAAATTCGCTGCGGAAGCGCGGCACGCGCGGATCGCGCTCGGCATCTTCGATCAACAAGGGAAGGCCCTGGGCGGCAACTGTGCCGACCAGGCCGCCACCCGAATATGTCACTTGGTCACGGACCATTTTTTCCACGAACCGAAAAAAACCGTCGCCCGGCTCCGGTTCCGCGACCAGGGCGCCGGCAATGGGCGGGAAGAGGCCCGCCACCGCCCGAACACGCAGGGTTTCGCCATCCGGTTCGCGGAAATAGATGGCGCCCGCGCGCGCCTTGGCCGTCTGTTGGGCATAAAACAGCACGCGATGCAACAGGTAATCGGTCTGGGGAGCGCCACTGGCGGACTCGGCAAAGGCCTCGCTGACGTCATGCACAAAATTATAGACGATCTCTTTTTCCTGAAGCAGGGCGTTGCGCTCCTTGCGCGTGCGCCGCAAGTAAAAGAGCACGGCCAGGACCGCGGCAGATATAATGGTCCAAAAGATCCAGTTCATAAAATCAATCCCCGGATGCGCAATTGATCAGCCTTCGCCAGTCCTCCGGCGCAAATCCTCCCGCAGATATGTCAGCACATCCTTGAACCGGAGCTGGTTTTCGGCCGAGACGTCGGAAAGGGCGGTATGCGCTTCGAGCATTACGTTCTGGGTGGCCTGCAGGTCGGCGGCGGGCACGGCAATCGGGGTCAGGGATTGCGCGGTCAGCGGCGGCTCCACCAACGAGGCCGGCGTCGCACCCAGCCGGCGGCACTCGATCAACTGGTCCAATCCCAGGGTGCTCATGATCTCAAGTAGTTTATCGGACACATTCAACATGACAATTTTGCCGCCCGACTGCCGGGCCAGGCGCGTGGCCAAGCCGGCCAGGACTCCCATAAAAGTGCTGTCCATGCCTTCGCAAGCCGCCACATCCAGCACCATCCGGGTGCAGCTTTCCTCGATGGCTGCCGTGCCGAATTGCTTGAGAGCCGGACCGACGACAAAGGTGGCCCGCCCCTGGACGCGCAGATAGGCCGTTGCGCCCTGCCGGGCGACTTCTAGCACATTTTTGGCAGATTGGTTTCCATTCATGGCAGCTTTCAATCTGGCAAGGGTTCGGCTTCGCGTTTTGGCCGGCCGGAAGGGCTTAGCACCATTATAAATTCGCCACGCACGGTGCGCGCATCATTCCCCGTCTGGCGCTCCGCCAGCCGCCGGTAAATATCGGCCACGGTACCCCAAAGGCATTCCTCGTGGAGTTTGGTCAATTCCCGGGCCAGGAACAAATCCCGTTCCGGCGCCAGGTCGTTCAGTTCGCCTAAAATCTTCAGGCAGCGGTAGGGCGACTCCAGGATGACCACCGGCACAAGTTCCGCGCACAGTTGTTCCATCCTTTTTTTACGGGCGCCTTCCTTGCGGGGTAAAAATCCCTCGCAGTGAAATCCGCCGCTAACAAACCCGCACAGCGCCACGGCGGCGGTGACGGATGACGGCCCCGGAATGACCGTAACCGGCCAACCGGCTTTCCGGCAGGCGTTGACAATGCGAGCCCCGGGATCCGAAACCCCGGGCATCCCCGCATTGGTCACCAAGGCCACCGCCTGGCCGGCCTGAATGCGTTCCGTGGCCAAAGGCCCCCGGGACGCCTCGTTAAACTGGTGGCAACTGATCAGCGAGGCGCGGACCTGGTAACGCTCGAGCAAAATCCGCGTGTGGCGCGTGTCTTCCGCCAGGATAACATTTGCCCCGCGCAGGGTTTCCAGGGCGCGGGCACTGATATCCTCCAGGTTGCCGATCGGCGTGCCGACGATGTAAAGTCCAGGCTTCATAGAATTTGCGCAAGTTATAATGGCACGGATGGACCTTCTTACCGTGGAATCGGCCATTTGACAATCTTTTTTTAATTCAAAAAATGTGTTGCTTACCTTGCTGCCTTTGTTATATATTTTCAGCGAAGTTAATGGCATGGTTGGCTTGCGGCTGACAAGGTCATTGTCGACAGGAGTCTTCATGTTCCAATCCAAATGGATAATGCGTAGCTTGGTGATTCTGCTTTTTGTGCTGAGCGCCACAGCCCTGGTGCTGGGCATCATCCTTTTCAAACAGCGCGAGACATTGAAAGGCCGGACCCAGAAGCTCGAAGCTGCGGTCAAACAGGTGGCGGCCACTTTGGAAAAAGACGACACTCCCGGCGCCATGCTCGCTCTTCCCGAGGACCAGCTCAAGACTTACCAGGCGAAACCGGGCGGGACGCCGGCCATGGACGGTCCGCTTAACCAGATGGTTAATGCGGCTCAAAGGCAACTGACCCGGCTGAACGATACCCGCACGGAATTGGCCGACGCCAAAACGGTCCTGGCCAACACCATCGAAACGCTCAAGAACACATCCAATGAACTGGTAGCCGCCCAGGGAACCATCAAGGACCAGAATGCGACCATCGAGGCCCGCAACGCGACCATCAGCGAAAAAGAAGTGGCCATCCAAAAGCTGGAAAAGGAAAAGACCGATCTGTTGGCTAATGTCGAGTCCATGAAACAGCAGACCGACGACCTGGAAGCCGAAAATCAGGAATTGAAAGACAACAACGACGCGCTGCAGGCCAAGGTCACCGAGCTGGATAAAATCATCAATCCGGAATTGCGCAAGGCCGCCCTGCCGAAGGGCATGCTGGGCAACGTGGCATTCGTGAATCCGGAATGGAACTTTGTCGTTATGCGCATATCGCCGGATGGCGTCAAGAATATCGTTCCCGATCTGGAATTGCTGATTCACCGCCGCGACCGGCTCGTAGGCAAAGTGCGCGTGCAGACCGTGGTGGACAATCTGGTCGTGGCCGAAATCTTAAGCGACTGGCAACAGATGCCTTGCGAAAAGGGCGACTATGTCATGTATTAAGATCGCCGGCTGGGTGATGGCGTTGGCCATCCTGGGCGGAACGCTTGCGGGCTGCTCGACGGCCAGTGACCAATCCGATGTTCCTTGGAATGTTCCCCAATCCTGGGAAGGGGCTCCCAGCCTGCCCGGCGCCCAGCCGCAGTAGGCTTCAATTCTTCATCTTCATCTCGATTAGTTTCTCGGCGATTTGCACGGCATTGGTCGCCGCGCCTTTGCGGATGTTGTCGCCGCAGGCGAAAAGGACCAAACCGTTTTTCACGCTTTCATCGATGCGGATGCGGCCGACAAAAACATCGTCCTGCCCGGAAACCTGAATCGGCATCGGATAAAGGTCGCTTTCCATGTTGTCCATGACCTTGACGCCCGGCGCCTTGGCCAGGATGGTGTGAGCTTCGTCCGGATCCATGGGCCGGTCGAATTCCACATTGAGCGCTTCGCTATGGCCGTTCAAAACCGGCACGCGCACGCAGGTGGAGCACACCCTGATTTTCTTGTCCTCGAAAATCTTGCGGGTCTCGTTCCGCATCTTGACTTCTTCGCTGGTATGCCCCGGGATATCCGGCTTGAGACCGCCGATCTTGGGAATCACGTTGAACGCGATTTGATACGGATAGGCGCTGTGTTTCAGCGGCTGGCCCGCGGCATAAGCCTTGACCTGGTCTTCCAGTTCCAGCATGGCATTGCGGCCGGTGCCGGAAACCGCCTGGTAAGTGCTGGCGATAAACCGCCGGATGCGCGCGACGCGATGCAGGGGCGCCAGCGCCATCAACGCGATGATCGTGCTGCAATTCGGATTGGCAATCAGGCCCTGGTGCTTTTGCAAGGCATGCGCGTTGATCTCTGGAATAACCAGCGGCACGCGCGAATCCATGCGATAGTCGTCGCCGTTATCGATCACGATGACACCCTGCTCCACCGCCTGCCAGCCGAACTGCTGGGAAGCGCCCTTGGCGCCTTCCGTGCCCGCAAAAAAAGCGAAATCCAAGCCTTTAAAGGCCTCGACGGCCGCCGGTATGACGTGGAACGTCTCGCCATTGATGACTTCGTCCCGTTCGCTGCGCGCCAAAATACGTATTTCCTCGGCCGGAAAATCGCGCTGACGCAGAACCTTGATCATTTCCGCGCCGACCGCCCCGATGCCGACAACGCCTACCCGATATTTTTTCATGATCTTATCCTCTTCTTTCCCTGTGCCTTGCGCCGGCGCCATTACCCGGCAACACCCTTGGCCACCAAGTCGCCGACTTGCGTGGTCGAGTAACCCATCTTGCCGGCGCCCAGGTTTTTAACCTTGTGCGCGGTAACGTTCATGACTGCCTGCTCCACTGCCTGGGCAGCCTCGGACTCGCCGAGTTCGCTCAGCATCATGCCGCCGGCACAGATGGCCGCCAGCGGATTGATGACATTCTGGCCCGTATATTTGGGCGCCGAACCGCCGATGGGCTCGAACATGCTGACGCCTTCCGGGTTGATATTGCCGCCGGCGGCAATGCCCATGCCGCCCTGGGTCATGGCGCCCAAGTCGGTGATGATGTCGCCAAACAGGTTTTCCGTGACAATCACATCGAACCATTCCGGATTTTTCACCATCCACATGCAGGTGGCGTCCACATGATAATAATCGCGCTTGATGTCCTTGAATTCCTTCTCGCCAATCTCGTTGAAGGCCCGTTCCCACAGGTCGAAAACATAGGTCAGCACGTTGGTCTTGCCGCTGAGCGCCAGGGTCTTGCGCTTGTTGCGCCGGCGCGCGTAGTTGAACGCGTACCGCAGGCAGCGCTCAACCTGAAACCGGGAATACACCATATTCTGGATGGCCACCTCGTGCGCCGACCCCTTCATGGATATTCCGCCGGTGCCCGTGTACAAGCCGCCTGAATTTTCACGGACCACGACATAATCGATTTCCGCGGGACCCTTGTATTTCAGCGGGCAATCCACGCCGGGAAACAGCTTCACCGGACGCAGGTTGATATATTGGTCGAGCGCAAAGCGCAGGTTCAGCAAAATGCCCTTTTCCAGGATGCCCGGCTTGACGTCCGGATGCCCGATGGCGCCCAGATAAATGGCGTCGAATTTGCGCAGTTCGGCAATCACCGAATCCGGACAGGTCTCGCCCGTCCGCAAATAACGATCGCCGCCCAAATCGTAATTCGTCAAATCGAGCTTGAAATCAAAGCGCTTGGCCGCCGCATTCAGTACTTTCAGGCCTTCGCCAATTACTTCCGGCCCAGTACCGTCACCCGGAATCACTGCGATCTTGTATTGTTTGCTCATAAAACTCCTGTGTTTACGGTTGCCTAATGGGGGTTTACTATGCCAGAAGCAAGTCGTAGCGCAAGCTTTTTTGTTTGACACGAGTGCGGCATTCGGGCAACCATGCGCACCAGCGACATTTCACAAAGGATTTATCATGAAACTTATCCGCTTCGGCACGCCGGGCGCGGAACGCCCCGGAATCTGGCTTGAAAATGCCGGGCCCGACAACAAGCCCATGCTGCTTGATGTCCGCGCCATGGCGTTCGACATCGAGGACTATAACGAACATTTCTTCACCCATTTCGGCCCGGAACGCCTGGTCAATCTGCTCCGCGAGCCCAGGCGCAAGCTGATCCCGGCCGAAGGCCTGCGCTTGGGACCGCCCATCGCCCGTCCGGGCAAAATCGTCTGCCTGGGCAAAAATTATGCCGCGCATGCCCGGGAATTCGACGCCAAAATCCCGGAAAGCCCCATTTTATTCAGCAAGGCGTCGACCGCCTTGATCGGCGCGGCCGACCCGATTATCCTGCCGGATGGCGTGACCCGCGCGGACGGCGAAGTGGAACTGGCCGTTGTCATCGGCAAGACCGCCCGGCGGGTGGCCGCACACGATGCCTTGGATTATGTCGCCGGCTATAGTGTCCTGGACGACGTCACCGACCGCGAGGCCCAGCGTGCCGCCGGCCAATGGTTCCGCGGCAAAAGCCCCGACACCTTCTGCCCGCTGGGTCCCTTTCTGGTCACGCGGGACGAGATTCCCGATCCGCACCGTTTGAAATTGACCTCCAGCATCAACGGCAAAATCTTCCAGGAAGGCAATACGGCCGATCTGATTTTCAACATCCCGTTCCTGATCGCCCATATCAGCGCTACCATCACGCTCCAGCCCGGCGATGTGCTTGCCACGGGCACGCCCGCCGGCATCGGCTCCGCGCGCAATCCGCCGGTTTATCTGCGCGATGGCGACCGTATCGCTTGCGCCGTGGAGGGCATCGGGCGGCAGGAAAATCCGGTTATATCCGCGCGCCCGTGACGCGCAAATCGGGCCAAAGGCCGCCGCGTTGACAAACGCCCCGAATGCGCGGTAAGGCGGCGGGCAGGTTTGAACTTCGTTGGTATAAAAAAACAGGAGCAAAAAACAGGAGCAAAGCCGCAATGACACCGAATGTCTGGACCGAACCGTTTGACCGTGAAATCGTTGACGAGCTTAAAATCGAAGCCGCCAAGCGTTTCCGGCGCTTCCAACTGCCGCAGTCGGCCCGGGAGTGGGCGAAAAAACGCAAGGAAGTTCTCGGGAAACTTAAGGCCCGGCTAAACATCAATGTCGACCACGCGCTCGATCTCGACTGCCGCTATTCCAAGCCGGTTGCTTTCCCGACCCATAGCGTGCGCCAGGTCGTCTACCGGAGCCGCCGCAATTTTTACGTTACGGCCACGCTTTACACGCCGAGCGGCGCCGGCCCGTTTCCCGGGGTAGTCCTGATGCACGGCCACAACCAGGAAGGGCGCCTTGTCGAAAGAAACCAGGCCGTCGGCCACCGGCTCGCGCAGAGCGGCTACGTCGCAATTTACGTCGACGCTTTCGGCTCGGGCGAACGCGCGACCGCCCACGGCGAGTTCGAATATCATGGCGGCATGCTCGGCGGCATGCTGCTGAACATCGGCGAACCGCTGATGGGCATCCAGGTCGTCGACAACATGCGCGCCGTCGACCTGCTCTGCTCGCTGCCGTATGTCGACAAGCTGCACATCGGCGCCACCGGCTGTTCCGGGGGCGGCAACCAGACCATGTACCTGGCGGCGTTCGATGACCGCGTCGCGGCCGCGGTTCCGGTCGTCAGCGTCGGCTCCTACCAGTCTTATGTCGGCGGCACGAACTGCGTCTGCGAACTTATTCCCGACGGCCTGGATATTTGTGAAGAATCCACGCTGCTGGCCCTCGCCGCGCCCCGCGCGCTGCTGCTCTGTAATGCCCTGCACGACATCAACCACACCTTCTATGTCGCCGAGATGATGCGCTCGTTCACCGAAGCCCAGAAGGTTTATACCGCCCTCGGCGTCAGCGCCAAACTGGACAGTCTCGGCTTCAACGGACCGCATTCATATCCTGAACAGGTCCAGGCGGCCACGATCGGCTTCTTCGATTTATACCTCAAGGGCTGCGGCCACGGACTGCCGGTCCAGACCCTGCCCAAGGTCACGTCCCTCCCGCCGGAAAAGATGCTCTTTTTCAAAAAGGGCCGGCGCGCGGCCGAAGTCTGCAGCATTGTCGAATATATCGGGCGACGCGCCGCCGCACTCAAAAAGAGCGCCCGCGGAACGCCCGCCGAGCTAAAAACAATATTGCGCGCCGAAAACGAAACCATTCGGGCAGCCGTCTATCTTTCGACGGAAAACGCCTGGGAGAAATATACGATCGAAACCAGCCGCGGACGTTTGCTTCCGTTCCTGTTCAAGCGCGGCAAACCAACAACCTGCCGCATCCTGGCCGCGCCCGGGGCAAAGGCCGAGCTCGAGGAAAACGGCCTCATCCGGCAGGCGGAAGCGTCCGGCGATTCGGCGCTCATTTTCGATCCGTGGGGCTGCGGCGAATGCGGCTACATCCGCGAGATCCAGAATGTCTGGATCGAGCAGCATCAACTCAGCCGCTCTCTGATGTGGCTCGGGCGCCGGCTCATGGGCGAATGGTGCCTGGATTACCTTCGCGCGGCTGAGTTTGTCCGCGCGCAGCTCCCCAAGGCGGCGTTGCAACTCAGCGGCGTAAGGGACAGCGGCGTCGCCGCCCTGTTCAGCGCCGTTATTGCGCCGCAGCGGATCAAGACCGTCGTCATGATCGACTCCCCCAAAACGCTGGTGCGCAAGGAATGCGCCCCGGACAGGACGCCCATCCGCGGGCTGGATTATTGTCCGCCCGAATATTTCACCATGGCCCTCGCCATCCCCGATATTCTCGCATGGGGCGACCTCGATTACGCCAAAAAAGTTGCGCACTGCAAAGTCGCCTGCATTCGTCCCCGCAACATGGATGGAACTCTTTAAGCGCGAACTTACCGTCCGGTGGAACGGAAATGAAAAGGGATTTATGATCGCATCACTCAAGGTTGTGTTCTCGGGAAGGGCTTTGTTACATGCATCCCATCGATCTGGCCAGGCAGCCTGAACGCGACAGCTGGAAATTCGTCGAAGAGCTCAAACAGGAAGAGCGCCCGGCGTTTGTTAGCCAGCGGGAAACGGCGACGGAAGACGAAGTTTCGCTGGCCAAAGGCATCCGGATTGTCCCATCTTTTCCCGCCCTGCCGGGGCGGCTGGATACGGCATACGCCGATTTGCTTGCCTTCGCGCAAGCGGCGGGAATCCCGGAGGGCGGGGACTTCGCAATCGTCGCCGAAAAGGGCGCCGCCGGGGATTTCGATTCCTTTCGCATTGTGACCACCCGGCAAAACTGCCGGATCATCGCCGGGGATCAGGAAGGCATCCGGCGGGGCATTTATTACCTGGAAGACCTGATTTTGGCGGCCGGCGGGCCTTTTCTCAAAATCGGCGAAATCTGCCGCAAGGCATGGATGAAAGACCGTATCTCGCGCTGCTTTTTCGGTCCCATCAAGCGCCCGCCGCTGAATCGCGACGAGCTCATGGACGATTACGATTATTATCCCGACGCGTATCTCAACCGGCTGGCCCGCGAAGGCGTCAACGGCCTTTGGCTCACCGTTGCGTTCAAGGACCTCTGCAAAACCTCAATCACTCCCGATTACGGAAAGGATGCCGGCAAGCGGCTCGCCAAGCTCAGGCAAACAGCGCAACAGTGCCTGCGTTACGGAATCAAAACCTACATCTTTTGCATCGAGCCAATTTCATGGGCATACAACGATCCGATCCTCAAGAAATATCCCGAACTCGGCGGCGTGGAAATCACTTCCACCACGACTTGTTTCTGCCCATCTTCGGCGACGGCCGCCCGTTATCTGTATGAAGCGACGAACTATATCTTCAGCGCCGTCCCGGAACTGGGCGGGATCATCAACATTTCTCTCGGCGAATGCATCACCACCTGCCTTTCGAGCTACCAGCTGAAGGACGACAACCCCCCGCCCGTCGCCTGCCCGCGTTGCGCCAAAATCGAGCCGCGCGACATCATTTACAATTCGCTCGATGCCATGGCCAAAGGCATGCGTGCGGCAGCCCCGTCCGCCGTGATCTTCAGTTGGCTCTATGTCGCCGCCGGCAGAATCTTAAACGCTAATTTCGCCAAGCTTTCCGGCCGTCTCCCGGACGGCGTAACCCTGCTTTATAATTTCGAGTCCGGCGTCGTCGCCAACCAGCTCGGCAAGGAGCGCATCGGCGGAGATTACTGGCTTTCGCAAGTCGGGCCTTCGGAGAACTTCCGGCGCCTGGCTGCGGGGCGCCAGGAAGGCAGCGCACTGGCCGCCAAGCTCCAGGTGAGCTGCTCGCATGAGGTCGCCACCGCGCCTTATGTGCCGGTCCCCTCGCTCCTCTATCGCAAATACCGGGAAATGCGCAAACTCGGCGTCAGCGGCGCAATGCAGTGCTGGTATTTCGGCAATTATCCCGGGCTGATGAACAAGGCGGCCGGAATGCTGGCCTTCGAGGATTTTACGGAAGGTGAAGAAACCTTTCTCGAGAAACTGGCTTACCCCTACTGGGGCAAACATGCCGCCATTGTCAGAAAAGCCTGGTCCTTGGCCACGGACGGGTATGTCAACTATCCGCTTTCCAACATGATCCAGTATTATGGCCCGTTCCATGCCGGCTGCACTTGGCCGCTCTATCCCTCGAAGAAATACAAACCGCTGGCGCCTTCCTGGATCATCAATTATCCCGTCAGCGGCGACTGCATCGGCGAGTGCCTGGCCAGCCACAATCTTGCCGAAGCTTGCGAGTTGAGCGCCATGCTCTGCCGCCCATGGGACCGTGCCGCAGAAATCATGAATTCCTTGCGCCCCGCCTTTGCCGGCAATCCCGAGCGCCTGAAGGACATCGGCATCATGGAGGCGCTCGGCATCCAGTTCCGGTCCGCACGCAACATCTTCCGGTTCTACCAACTGCGCGACGATTCCGGCGTCGTCAGCCCCGAAATGGCGGCCATTCTTGCCGAGGAAATCCGCAATTCACGGCGGCTCGCGGAACTCTGCGAAGCCGATTCGCGCCTCGGTTTTCATTCCGAGGCGGAGGGCTACCTGTATTTTCCTGCCAAGTTACGCGCCCGCGCCGATTTTCTCGAAACTGTCGCGGATGAACCGCCCGACCGGCATGTCGACTATTCCGCGGCCAGCGGCTTCACGGTCCAGGCCCGAACTTTCTCCTGGAGCGCGAAAAGGGAAGGCGCCGGCCTCCGCGTCAGCGCGGAATGCCATGGCACGGGCCGGCCGGACAATCTGTTCTTTGCCTTTATTCGCGACATCGCCAGCATGCCCTTGAAAATGGCCGTTAATTCCTTTTCGGAATTCTTCATCGACGCCGCCAACCGAAACAAAGTCGAGCACAAATTCGAGGCTTTGGCCGGCGACGGTTCCTGGCGGATTTCGCTCCTGATCCCGCTGGCGCTCGTCGGCGAACCGGAAAAGGACAGCACGATCCGCATCGCCCTGATCCGCAACCTTAAATCCGTTTTCGACTGCAGCCCGGAAATCAAGGGCAATTTCCCGTTGCGCTTCCGGATGCAGGGCATCCACAACCCTGAATATATGTTCAGAATCAAGCTGTGAATCGAACCCGGCTAATTTAGGCAGATCCCACAAACACAAAAGAGGATGAAAACAACATGAAAATCGAACAGCACTACGATTTCAGGAAAGAATTGAACGAAGTCCACAAGCCGAACCGCCGCAACCCGCAGGCTGTTCCGGCAAAAAACGAGGTCGTTGTCGACGATTCCTGGTCCATCGTCATCGGGACCAATCCCGGACCGGTAATCACCTGCGCCGCCAAGGACCTGCAGGATTATTTCCAGACCAGCATGAACATCATGCTTCCGCTGCGCGCAAAAGTTGCCAAAGGGCCGGCGCTGGTCCTCACCGTCAAGAAAGATGCCGGGAAAAAACGCAGCTATCGTTTCGATGTTACCGACCGGGCAATTTCCATCCGCGGCACCGACCCCGAGGGCGTCGGACAAGGCTGCTACTACGTGGAAGACCTGATGAACCTGCGCGAGGCGCCGTTCCTTGTCAAAACCTCCATTTTCCGTTCGCCGGTATTCGCTCCGCGCATGGTGCATTCCGGCTGGGGCCTTGACCAGTTCCCCGACAGCCATTTGAATGCCATCGCGCATGCCGGGTTCGACTCGATCCTTTTGTTCGTCAAAGGCCCGCAATGCACCACGCACGGTTTCATGGATTTCAACGACCTGATCGACCGCTGCGAAAAATACGGGCTGGGAGTATATTTCTACAGCTATCTCAATAGCTTTAAATCGCCTTTCGATGCCGATGCCGCCGAATTTTTCGACCGGAATTACGGATCCGTTTTCAAATCCAGCCCGAAAGCCAAAGGACTTATCCTGGTCGGCGAATCCTGTTACTTCCCGACCAGGGACAACAGGGCTCAAGCCGGCATGCCCTCCAGGAGCAATCCGAATGCCGATAATGAAGGCATTGCCGATCCGCGGCCGTTGTCCGGATACTGGCCCTGCAAGGATTACCCGGACTGGCTTAATGCCGTCAAAAAAGCCGTGTATAAATATTCGCCGCAGGCCGACATCGTCTTCTGGAGCTACAACTGGGGCAAGGCGCCGGAAAAAGACCGTGTGCGGCTCATTCACGACCTGCCCAAGGATATCAGCCACCTGGCCACCTTCGAAATGTGGGAGGTCCACAAAAAATACCCGAACCACCAGGCAGTCCAGCCCGATTACTCCATAACCTATCCGGGACCGGGCTTCTACTTCACCAGCGAGGCCAAGGCCGCCAAAAAAGCCGGGCTACGCCTTTATACCATGGCCAATACCGCAGGGATGACCTGGGACTGCGGCATGATTCCCTACGTCCCCGTCCCGCAGCAATGGTTCCGGCGCTTCAATGCCATGTTGGATGCCAATAAAAAATGGGGACTCGCCGGCGTGATGGATTCGCACCATTACGGCTGGTATCCCTCGCCCGTGTGCGAATGCGCCAAGTGGAGCTTCTGGGCGCCGAAGGTCGATCTGAACTCCGTGCTTTACAGGATCGCCGTCCGCGACTTCGGCCAGGCTGCCGCCGGGGACGTTGTCAAAGCCTGGCAATGCTGGAGCGACGGCATGAATTCGTATACTCCGGGATTCGACGACCAGGCCGGGCCGCTGCGCATCGGACCCGCCTATCCGTTCGTCTTCCATCCCATCCTTTATCCGCACACCGAGCAGCACATGGTTTTCCCGACCAGGCCGCAGTCGCCTGTCGGCGCCCGCTGGCTGCACGCGTTTTATAATCCTGAGCATATTTATAATATGACCAACTGCGGCCGCAGGGTTCCGGAAGACATTAAGATCATGACCGCCGCGCTCAAAAAATGGGAAAAGGGCGTGCAGTTCATGCATAAAGCGCTGGCCAGGGTTCCGGCCGCCAAACGCGCCAAGGCCTCGAAACAGGCCGGCGTCGGCGAGTTCTTTTATCACACGCTCATCACCATGGTCCACATGAAGCGCTGGTGGCTGCTCAACAAGCGCCTGGAGATCGAATACGATTTCAAAGCCGCCGGGAAAATCATGGATGAAATGGAGGCCATCGTCGCCGCCGAACTCGAAAACGCAGAGGCCACGCTCCCGCTGGTCGAAGCCGACTCGCGCCTCGGCTGGGAACCGAGCATGGACTACATGTGCGATCCCAGTCATATCCGCTGGAAAATCCGCCAGCTCACCAACCTGCGCGACACCACCCTGCGGATTTACAGGCAGTCACTCTGCAAGCGGCCAAAAATGAAACGCTGATCCGGCCGTCATCGCCGGCCAGGCAAACGGCGCGGTTTTTTTTGAAATGGCGTTCGCGAACGCCTAACGGAATCAATCGTATAAATTATGATGACCAGCCGCGAACGCCTGATGGCCACGCTCCAGGGCAAGCCGGTAGACCGGCCGGCCGTGAATTTCTATGAGATCGGAGGAACAAAGGCCGACCCCGCCGATCCCGATCCCTACAACGTTTACAACGCGCCCGATTGGCTGCCGCTGCTGCGGTTGGCCGAGGAACAAACTGACATTATCCGGATGATGAGCCCCGTGCGGGCACGGTCGGTCGATCCGACCGGGTCGGCCCAGTCGAAGCTCTGGCAGCAGATTTTCCGGGAGGAGACTTGCGACGACGGGGAAACGCGGACAATCCATACGAAGGCGGCGGTTGCGGGACGGACATTGACGCAAACTACCAGGCGGGAGCGGACAATCGACACCCTGTGGACAACGGAACACCTGTTGAAGGATGCCGACGACCTGCTGGCCTATCTGCAGATTCCCGACGAGGCCTTTGCGGAAACGATCGATGTCGGACCGCTGGAGGCGGAGGAAAAGGCGCTGGGGAACCGCGGAATTGTCATGGTTGACACAGAGGACCCGCTATGCAGCGCGGCGCAATTGTTCAACATGGAGGATTTCACGATATTCGCTTTGACCGAGCAGAAACTGTTTCATCGCCTCCTGGAGAAGCTCGCCCAGCGTATCCTGGCGCGGACAGAAGAGGTCAGCCGGCGTTTTCCCGGGCGGCTGTGGCGGATATATGGCCCGGAGTTTGCCGCACCCCCCTATCTGCCGCCACACCTGTTTAAAGAATATGTGGGGCGTTATACCGGGATGATGGTTAAGGCGATCCATGCGCACGGCGGTTATGCCCGAATTCATTCTCACGGACGTTTGCAAGGCATCCTGGACTTGATCGCGGACATGGGCGCGGACGCGCTGGATCCGATCGAGCCGCCGCCGCAAGGGGATATCGAGCTGCGCGAAGTCCGCGAACGCCACGGAAAACAAATGGTGCTGTTCGGCAACTTGGAGATCAACGACATCGAACTGCTGCCGCCGCCATTGTTTGCGGAAAAAGTGCAGCGGGCCATTGAACAAGGAACTTCGGGAGATGGCCGCGGCTTTGTCCTGATGCCGTCGGCAGCGCCATACGGCCGGAACCTGTCGAGTCAATTGCTGCAGAATTACGAAACCATGGTGCGGATCGCCGGACAACAGGCCCAAAACAGGTAACCGCCGAAATACTGAAAAGCAAAACAACACTAAAGCGGATTAACAAATGGCGTGGCCATTTTTTTTGGTGCAGCCGCCCCGCTCTGTCGGGGCGAACAGGAATGCGGCGACGGAGCGCCGCGGCTGCAGTATTTCTTAAACTGCTCTGGCGTGTCACCCCGTAACAAGCGAAATAATCCGTATCGGAGAATAAAACATTAATACACGTGAACGTTTCAAGGCGGTCATGAATTTCCGTCCCTTTGACCGCCTTCCGGTGCTTGAGTGGGCAAACTGGTGGGCCAAGACTATTGATCGCTGGCATCAGGAAGGATTACCGCCGGAGTTGACCGACCCGAACGATATCCGCCGGCACTTTGGCCTTGATATTTATAAAGGGATTCGTTTTCAGGACCGCACGGAATTGTGCCCCAGAGCCGAAAACCGGGGGGACGGGATTATTGCAACGGAAGACGATTACAACCGGATCCGGCCGCATTTATATCCCGAAAATTTTGTGGATATGAAAGAGCTGGAACAATTGGCGGAAGAACAAAGGCGCGGGGATGTTTGGCTGTGCTTCGAAGCGGTAGGTTTCTTCTGGTTTCCGCGGGAACTCTTTGGAATCAACCGACATCTCCTCGCGTTTTATGACCAGCCTGACCTGATGCATCGGATCAACTCCGATCTGGCCGGATGGATATGCCGTGCTATTGATCAACTTTGTTCGGTTTGCACGCCGGACTACATGCTGTTTTCCGAAGACCTGAGCTATAACCACGGCCCAATGCTTTCCCGGGAACATTTCGAACAATTCATAGCGCCCTATTATGCCCTGCTTGTCCCAAAACTCAAAGAACACAAGATCATCTCCATCATTGATTCTGATGGTGATGTTTCTGTTCCGGCCTGTTGGTTTGAAAAATCCGGAATTGAAGGCATTCTTCCTTTGGAACGCCAGGCGGGCGTGGATATTGCAAAATTGCGCAAGGAGCATCCAAAGATGCGATTCATCGGTCATTTCGATAAAATGACAATGAACAAAGGTGAAGCGGCGATGCGCGCCGAATTTGAGCGATTACTTCCCACGGCGGCCAAAGGCGGCTTTATTATCAGTTGCGATCATCAGACCCCTCCCGGAGTTTCTTACAAAGATTACCAGCTCTATGTTTCGCTTTTCAATGAATATGCCCAGGAAGCCGGACGCCTGTCGCAAAACTTGGTCAGCAGCATACCATAGGGTGCACAGGCGGCAGGCTTCTTTCAGGCGCAGATGGTTCTCGATGAAATGCAAAAATGTGCTTGACCCAAGTCCATTCCCGAAATACAGGATTTAACCATTCAGTTCCCGGAATCTGGCGTAGGGACTGCTCGGGCCGGTGGCCGGATCGTTCTCTTTGTGGTCTTGAATGCATTTTTTCGCCAGCGGATCCATCCCGGCCACGGAATGTGACGGGTGACTTGACCGGTAGACGTTTTCTCTTTTCAGAAATGTCCGCGGAATCACGCCAACCCAGACCTGTGCCAGGTCGTTGTTATCGAACGGCAGGTGATCCGTTGTGTTGTTAAACATTCAGCTTCTTGGTCCCGATGATAACGCCTAAATCCGCCAGCTTGCAACCATCTCCGGCGTGGCCGGCAAGGCGGACAGCGCGCTATGGCCGGCGGGATTCCGGACTTCGATGATCACCGGCTGGCCGGGAAGAAAGTCGCTGTAATGCGCGCAAAGCGCGGCGGCCTGCTGCAGTTCGTCTTCCGTGGCGCCGGCCGGCAGAATGGCGCTGGGACCGGGCAAATCCCTGGACCTGATCAGGCATTCGCCAGCGCCGCATTCCTTTTCCAGTTGGGCATTCTCCGCCTGGTTGCGCCCCACGATCACCCGCACCGCGCCCACCCGGAAATGGCGGCCCATGCGCAGACGCAGAATCGGGCCGATCTCCAGGCCTTCATGGTTTTTTAAATCCTTGAGTCGTTTACCGTAGGCGGGATCGGTCAAGAGGCAACCGCCGGCCGGCTGGGGATAATCCGTGATCCCGAATTCGCGGGCCAGCGCCATCTGGGGTTTACGGTTGCGGCCTTCGAATGCCAAAAGCCGGGCGCGGTCCACCCAGCGCCGTTTTTCCGGCTCGGTCTCCGGCAACAGCCGGGCCGAGAGCGGCCGCAGGAGGAAAGCGCCGACCCCCGATTCCGCCGCCACCTGCTCGAGCGCCCGGACATGTTGGGACATGGGCCGCTGATTCAGCACCTCGCCGGTGCTGACCAAATGGAAGCCGCGTTCGCGCATCAGCTCGCCCGCCCGCCGCACCATGGCGATATGGCAATCGATGCACGGGTTCAACCCGGCGCCGAAGCCATGTTTGGGATGATCGAGGAGGGACAGAATCGCCGGCGTGAAATTTTCGATCAGCAGCGGAACGCCCAGTTGACGGGCCGCCTGTTCCGCAGCCTTGGCGCCGAAAAAAATGCTGGTAAAAGTCAGACCCTGAACTTCAATGCCCTGGGCCAGCAACAGCTTCACAGCCAGGCGGCTATCCAGCCCACCGGAAAGCAAACTGAGCGCGCGGACGGGTTTGGAATTATCCATGTTATTTTCTCGCGCATATTCGATCATTAGAAATTCGTCCGTCATTGGCGGACCGGCCTGCCGCCGAACCGGGAAGGTTCCGGACCATTCGCCGGCGCCGTCAATTCTTCAAAAACAATGCGACCACCTCGTCAAAACCGGCGGCGGTCAACTCCGGTTTTTCCGGGCCAAGCTTTCCAAACCCGTAGGTCAAAAAAATGCTGTGAATGCCCGCGCGGTGCGCAACGGCAATGTCCGTATGATTATCGCCGATCATCCAGGCATCCGCGCGCTCGCCGCCGACTGTCCGCAAAATCGTGAACACCGCTTCCGGGTCGGGCTTTAGGGGCACCCCGCTGTCGCCGCCAATGATGGCGGCAAAAAGCGTTTCGATTCCGAAATGGCCCAGGATTTCATGGCTGGCCGGCCCGGGTTTATTGCTGAGCAATGCCAGCGCATGGCCGGCATGCGCCAGGCGCTCGAGGCCCTCGCGCACGCCGGAATACAGCTTGGTCCGGTCATGAATGTGCTTGCGGTAAAAATCGCTGTCCAGCCGAACCGCTTCATCCAAGTCGACCTTGAAGGCGGCATCCTGCAGCGAGCGGGAGACGAGATTGCGGATGCCTTCCCCCACAAAGCCGATCACGGTCGCGACCGGCAGCGGCGCCAGGCCGTAATGCCGGCGCATCAGGTTGACCCCGGTAGCGAGGTCCTGGCGCGAATCAATCAGCGTGCCATCGAGGTCGAATATGAGAATCTGGCGCTTCATTTGATGACACTGGGCGTGGCCGCCCGATCGTAGTTGAACGAGCAGTCGCCCGCCGGCGAGGCAACCACAGGCTCCAGTTTGGCGGCCAGTTCGGGAATCTCCTTGATCCGGCCTTTCAGGTAATCGTTGATCCGGAGAATCAGGCAATCCAGCCGCGCCTGCAAGCCGCCGTACCGGCATTCGAGCACTTCCAGGCCGAACGGCTTATAGAGACTCAGCCAGAGCTCCCTGTGCTCGTCGCGCAGCTTGGTGACCGCCTGGCTCAGGGACTTGATATCCTTGATCAAATGCCACAGGCGCGTCTGGTTGCCGGCCCGGTAAGCCAGGGCCAGTTCGCGGCGCAGGTTGCATTTCAACGCCAGCGTGTGCGCCACGAGCGCCGGGAACTGGAGACGCCGGTTGGCCGGCGAACGCTTGGCCGACCCGGAGAGGGTGGCCGCCAGCTTTTCGTAGTGCGCCTGCAACTCGGGCGGATTCTTGATCAGCGGATCGAAAACGCTCAGCAGCGGATCCTGCCACAACAGCCATTTGCTGGCATTGCCGTGGCTCGTTTTGGGATCGCTGATTTCCGGGATCTGGTCCAGATCGCAGGCCTTGACCCAGGTATCGAACTCGGCGTTGCAAATGCCGCGGAAATTAGCGCGCAGCAGCGCATCGTCCACGCGGTCGGCATAGCCTTGTTCCGCAAAAAACTGGAGGCCGGGTAGCGCCGAGAACAGATCGCATTCCATGCCGTCATCGCCCCAAAGAGTTGTGAACACCTGGCGCAGCTTCTTGTTCTTGCAGGCGCGCATGGCGGCCGCCGTGGTGGCGAACGAAAACGGCAGCGACGCCCAGAAATGGTTCCAGGTCCAGATTCCGCCGGCCATGATCGGGTCCGATCCCAGGGCGCGATGGCGGGTAATCCATTCCTCATAAAACTCGACGTCGGTGTGATAATAATCCCAGTACACCAGGTCCACATCGTGGGGAATGCCGGCCACAACCTTGCGCGGAATCTTGCAGTCGCGGTCATAATAGGCGTTGGTCTTGGAGCCCAGCCGGAAATACATATCGCTCCAGATCATCGGCCGCACCCCCAGCTTCCGGCACAGGCTGCGCACGCGTTTCAAGTGCCGGTTGATGATGACAAACGGACTTTCGTCGCCAAACTGCGCGCGGTAAGCGCCGGTGCCGATGCCGTGGGCCTCATCCATGCCGACGTGAATGCGCCGCGAGCGAAACGGCGCCGTGGCGGCGGCGATCATTTTTTCAAGCAGGACATAGGTCTTGTCGTTATTGGCCAGGATGACGCCGGCCGTATCGCGATAACCGGCATAAGCCGGCCATTGCAGCACCTGCTCCAGGTGCCCCAGCGTCTGGATGCACGGAACCATTTCGATGCCCAGGGAATCGGCATAGGCATCCAGATCCTTGAGCTCATCCCAGGTATAGCGGCCGCGCAAGTAGCCAAAGAACGGCTCTTCGGGCACTTCGTACGTGTCCTCGGTATAAAGCATGCATGTATTCAGACCCATCAGCGCCAGGCGGCGTAACAGGGTTTTGGCCGCGTCCGGGCGCAGGACTCCGTTGCGCGAGCAATCCACCATGACGCCCAGCATGTCGAACAACGGAGTTTCGGTGAAATCGGTCTTGAGGGCCACCGGACCCTCTTCGCCCATCAGGCGGCCCAGCGCGCGGAATGCATCCGTTTTGCGCCCGTATTTCACCACAATCCGCTCGGGGGACTTGACGACCGAGAGGCCGCCCGGCTCCAGCACAATATCCTTTACAAAAACCACATTCTGGGCACGGCTGGAGGCCGTAAACCGATTGGGATAATCGGCCTTGATTTCTTCCATACCCCGCCGCAATTCCATGGGGCAGGAATTAAGGTCTAGCGTGAATGAATGCATTTTTTCTTCCTCCCATTAAGTTAGGCAGCCAGGCACCGCTACTTCCGAGGCCCTGCGTAAAGCGCACGGTCCAATTTATGCTTCCGTCCGGAAAGGATCAGACTAAACATCCAATCCCGAAAGATGTCTCGCACACAAAGCCTAGCAGGAAAGCTGTCCAATTTAAAAATCGAATCAACCTTTGCGGCTTCCTTGCGCACATCTGCGCTTTTTCCGCGCCTTCACTGGCGCGGCTGCAAAACCGTGAAACTCCCCAACATCGAGCTGCGCGAACATTTTCAACCGCCGCCGGCCAGGGTCTCAATACTTAAAACTGCTGGCGCCGACAAACTCCCTTAGAATCGAAGTGGGCGGCACATCATACTTCGGAATCGCCAAAAAGTTTAACAAAAATTCCTGCAAACGTCGAGCCTCGGCATATTCCGGGTCCGCCGGCTTGATTTCCATCAGGAGCGGCTCGACCAGGGGCTTCAGCACGGCCAGTTCGTAATCCAGCGCCGAGTTGAAGGTGGCATCCGCCTTCGACTGGTGCGGAAAAATCCACGTGCGCTCGCCGCGCCGGACGGAAGGCCACATGCGCAGAGTGGCCAGGGCGGAATTGCCCCGGTAGGCATGATCGCGCACCAGCCGGCGCATCAGGCGATTGTCCGTCGTGGAAATGCGGTTGCCCGCGTCAATGGCCAGCTGGGTCAGGGCGCTGATGTAAATCGTAAATTTCTGCCGGGTCGGAATGCGGGGGGTAAATTGCGGGTTGAGCCCATGAATGCCTTCCACGATCACGATCTGGCCGGGCGCCAGCCGCAGGTGCGGCCCGCCGCTCTCGCGCCGTTTGATCTCAAAATTGAAGCGCGGCAACTCCACGGTCTTGCCCGCAAAGAGTTTCAGCAGATGCTGGTTGAAGAGCTCGACATCCAGGGCCCGGATATGTTCATAGTCCGGCGCGCCGGATGCGTCGCGCGGGGTATCGGCATCGTTCACGTAATAGTTATCCAGCGAAATCATGACGGGTTGCAGACCATTGACCTCAAGCTGGACGGCCAGGCGCTTGGCAAACGTGGTTTTCCCGGAGGAGGATGGCCCGGCCATCAAGACCAACCGAACCTGCCGGCGCAGCGCGCTGATTCGCTCGGCAATCCGGATAATCTTCTTTTCATGAAAGGCCTCTTCGATGCGCATGAATTCGCGCACATTGCCGTTCATAATCAATTCATTGAGCCGCCCGACGTTGGTCACGCCGAGGATGCGGCCCCAGGCCTTGTGTTCATTAAATATCTGGAAGAGATGCGGCTGGTCGCGGAAGAGCGTCACCCGCCGCGGCGCCTCGCACGAAGGCAGCTGAAGCACCAGGCCGGGCGGGTAATGAATCAGCTTGAAATATTTCAACGCGCCGGTGCTGGGCGCCAGCGGGCCATGGGCCATATCCACAAACCGGTCGCATTCGTAAATCACGATTTTGGGCGGGTTGCGAAACCGCATCAGATTGACCTTGTCATGCTGGCCGGCCTTCTGAAACCTGTCGAGCGCATCGGCAAACGCCAGTTTGCGGCGGCGGATCGGCAGGTTGCGGGCAATGAGCCGCCGCATGGCCGCTTCGAGCGCGGCCACCTGGCGGGCGCTGAGCGCGCCTCCCCGCCTGCCGGCCTTGGGCTCAAAGCGACAAAACAACCCGGTGCCCAGCGAATGTTCGATCAAAAACCGGCCGTCCGGGAACAACGTCTCCGCGCTCTTTACCAGCAGGAAGGAGAGGGTGTCGCGATAAATCCGCATGCCCTGCGAGTCGGTCATCGTCAGGAAACGAACATTGGAATTGACTTCCAGCGGGTAGGTCAAAGACACGATATCGTTGTTCACCCGGGCGCCGATGAAGGGGAGGCCGCCGGCGTCATAAGGTTTTTTGAGCAACGCGCCGGCCGGCGTGTGCGGCTGGCACCGCCGGCTTGTGCCATCTTCCAGCGTTATGCGAATCGGGTTCATGGTTAAAAAAACATCGGGAAACGCCAAACCCCAGTCATGGCCGTTTGCCTTGCGGCAACGGCCAAGAACTGGGGCCAGGCTGACAACCTACAGATCGACGGGCGCGCTTAAGCCTTGCGGCCGGCAACACCCTTGGTGCCCTTGTTAATCGCCCGGGCCGCTTCCCGCGGACGCAACGCGCGCACGGCTTTGCCGGCCTGCCACATTTCCGAATTGCCCATGGCATTCAGTTCCTTGGTCAGACCCTGCTGGTAATTGGGTTTGCCGCAGGTGGCGATCACCCGGCGGGTTTCCTTGCCGCTCTTGACCGCATCGTACAGGCGCTTGAAAACCGGCAGGGTGGCCGCCTTGAAGCGCGGTTTCCAATCCAAGGCGCCGCGCTGGGCCGTGGCCGAGCAGTTGGAGAACATCCAATCCATGCCGTTCTCATCCACCAGGCGGATCAGGCTCTGGGTCAGCTCCTCCACCGTCTCGTTGAAGGCCTCGCTGGGAGTATGCCCGTGCATGCGCAGGACATCGTATTGCGCTTCCATAATGCCCGCCAGCGCGCCCATCAGGACGCCGCGTTCGCCGGTGAGGTCGCTGACCACCTCATGCTTAAACGTGGTCGGGAACAGGTAGCCGGACCCGATGCCGATGCCGAGGGCCATACAGCGTTCCTGGGCATGGCCGGTGGCATCCTGGAACACGGCGAAACTGGAATTGATCCCCGCGCCGGAAAGGAAATTGCGGCGCACGGAAGTGCCCGATCCCTTGGGCGCCACCATGATGACGTCGACGTTCTTGGGAGGGACAACCTTGGTCTGGTCGCCAAAGACAATGGAAAAGCCGTGCGAAAAATACAGCGCGGAGCCGGGCTTCATGTTCTTTTTGACCACCGGCCAGATCTGTTTCTGGGCGGCATCGGAGACGAGCATCTGGATGATGGTGCCGCGCCGCACGGCTTCATCGATATCAAACAAAGTTTTGCCGGGAACCCAGCCGTCTTCGCGGGCGCGGGCCCAATCGCGCGGGTAAGCCGGCGATTGGCCGATGATGACATTGAAGCCGTTGTCCTTCAGGTTCAGCGCCTGGGCCGGGCCCTGGACGCCATAGCCGATCACGGCGATGGTTTCTTTTTTCAGGATGCTCTTGGCCTTGGCCATCGGAAATTCTTTGCGAGTCACAACCGTTTCCTTGACGCCGCCGAAATCAATGCGAGCCATAACGATACCTCCTATTTTTACTCCGATTCTGTTGCAAAAATAAAATCAATCTGCCCAAAGCGCACAATGACCGCCGAATTAGAGTCTCATACTAAGCGTAACGCCCGCCAAAATCAACACCTAATCGAGGGCTGGCCCTGAACGCCTCCGCTTTTTCATTTCCCAAGGATGCCCATGGTTTCGGATCAATATTTTCCTTTCAATCGAATCATGTTCCACGAAAACGGCGGGAGTTTGGCAACGGCGACGCCCGGAAGGGCGGAAACACCTTCGATTTTTCGCGGGACAAAAAGATCCCTCTCCGGGGAATTCACAGCGTCATGATCCTCCTGCGTAACGCACACGCCATCCAGCACTTCCGTCACAGCCCGACAGCGGATTTCCAATTTGCGAACCTTTTCCGAACGGTTGACGGCAAACACGACAAGCTCATCCGAATCGTTCCAGACCATACTGCCGAAAAGCGATCCGTCATCATTGCCGGACTCCTCCATATGCAGGGAGCAGCCGCGTCCGTAACGGGAAGTCAGGGCAAACGGATGGAAAATACTTTGTTTCCAGCATCCGCCCTGTTCGGTTCGGATTGGAGCCAGGACATTGATGCTTTGAGCAAGGCAGGCGATCTTCACCGTATCCGCATGACGGTGGAAAATGGAAAAAAGCTCACCCGCAATCAGTGCCTCCCGGATCGTATAATCCTGTTCCAGAAGATGCATTCCCGTGGTCCATTCCTCCCCTTTGCGCATGCGCTTGTCAAAATCCCAGATGATCCATTCGTCGACGCTGATGGAAATGTCCCGGCACGAGGGATGAAGGCGGCGCACCGCGCGGCAGAGGTTTTCCGCTTCGGCAACGGCATGTTCAAATTCATCCGGGTAGCGCAGATATTCCTGTTCCGTTTTCCCTTTCGGACAAAAAACATCGTGCAAGGAGAGACAATCGACGAACTCGCCGCAAAGCTCCAGGACGATCCGGTTCCAGGCCATGTCGGCGGGGTTTCCGCAGACTATCAGACAGCAGTCCGGATCGTAACGCCGGAGCACTTTTGCATGCTCACGGGCAAGCCGGCCGTACTCCTCCGCGGTCTTGGTTCCCAACTCATAACTTCCGTAGAGTTCGTTTCCCAGGCACCAGTAATGAACACCGTAAGGCTCCTCCGCGCCATTTTTGCGCCGTTGGTCGCTCCAATACGTTCCCCGCCGGATGTTGCAATATTCATAAAGTGCTGCGGTATCCATCAGGGATCGATTGGCAATGTTGAGCGTAATCACCGGCCGGGTCTCCGCCTTCCGCGCCCACTTCATGAACTCGTCCAAACCAAATAGATTCGGTTCCAGCTGATGCCATGCGAGATCCATTTTCGCATGGCGTTCCGACCGCGGTCCGATTCCATCCTCCCAGCGGAACAATCCGACAAAGTTCCCCCCCGGATAACGGGTCACAGGCATGTTCAGTTCCCGGATCAGACTCAGCACATCGCTCCGAAATCCGTTTTCATCCGCATACGGTGAATCCGGGTCCCAGACGCCGCCATAAACATTGCGCCCGAGATGCTCCACAAAACCGCCGTAAATCGCGTCTTCGATCCTTCCAATCCGATTCTGCGGATCACAACTCCAAACGATAGTTCGCATATCTGTATTCTCCTCATGCGACCGTCAAGGATTAAAGAAAAATCCAACCGAAAGTTGTGGATTTAGGGATAAAGGGCACATCCTTTCAAGCAGCATTACCCTCTAAAAACAGGAAGGAGGCGCACGCCCATGCAGAAGGATAACCGAGAGATCGGGTTTAAGCAACAAGCGAAAGAATCGAAAACAGCTTTGGCGGGATTGCGCGAAGGGGCGCGTCAATGGCTACAGCAGGCCATCGCGCATGAAGCTGCGGAGCATGTGACCGCGCCTGAAAAGATCACCGGCGAAGCCGGGCATCGCCAAGTCGCGCGCAACGGATGGAGCGCTACGCCGACAATGGTTTCCAAGCTGGCCATCGTGACCGAAAAACACTGGAGAAAAATCTATAAACACGGATCGATCATGAAGGTCTTGGAAAGAGCTGTTTGCAAAGCTGGCATTTTAAAAAATCACGCCCAGGATTGGCTCGGATTTTGATCAATAACATTTCGATAATGTCTTGAATCATACCATTTTTTATGCAAAAGTTTTTTGGGATGCGCGAATATTAATTATGCTATCTTAAGATCGGACGTCATAACGGTCAAACAACAGAAAGGCATGATCGATGAAACTGTACCTGACACTCCTGCTTCTCGCCGCGTTCGCGTACGTCGGGAAGGCCGACTTCGAACTGGCCCGTTCCTCAATGGCGAAGGTAACGATCCAAACCCGGGAAAACGCGTCTCCGCCGGAACTTTACGCCGCGAGCGAACTTGCGGCCTACCTGGAAAAAACGACGGGCTCGAAGCCCGCGGGCGGCAAGCCGATCGTTATCGGAACTCTGGAAAAGAACGGCGAAGAGCTTTCCCCCGATCTCCGCAAACAGCTTTCGGACGCGAAATTCGACGCCTTCGTCATCTCGATCGCGCCGGAAAAGGTTTTGATTGTCGGCAAGGATTCCATATCGGCTCTCTACGGGACGTATGAATTCATAGAGAAGTATCTGGGCGTCCGCTTTTTCCATCCGGGCCCGCTCGGGACCCATATTCCGGAGATAAAGGAGCTTGTCCTGAAGGACGGAACCGATTTTCAGGCCGCGGGTTTCCGCCAGCGCACGCTGAACGTCTGCTGCAACTCGAAGGATTTTACGTCCACCTATGACTGGATGGTCCGCGTCAAGTTTCATTTGGACCTTGTTCCCTGCTGGCAGCTGAACAATCTTCCCAAAAAGGATCAGCCGCTCTACTGCCAATCTCGCGGCCCGATGCGTCCCCAGATGGGGGGACATAACCAGTCAAGGCAGCTGATCCCCTATGCCATGAAGGCGACGCATCCGGAATATTTCGCGCTGCGGGACGGGAAGCGGGTCGGCGAAAAAGACGGCATTGACGGCAAGGAGCTGCGCGTGGAGCGTTGTCTCTCCAATCCCGCCGTCCTGAAAATCATCGCGGACGCCTATATCGAGGCGCTCCGGAAGAACAAGGATACCGTGATCAAATTTATTTCCGAGGATGACGCCGACTGTTTCTGCCAGTGTGAAGCCTGCGTCAAAATGGGAACCTGGAACGGCAAATATTCCGCCTCCAACTACTATCATGCCTACGCGAACGAAGTCGCGAAGCGGGTTCTGCAGGAGTTCCCCGAGGCGAACATCGTTTATTTCGCCTATGTGAATTATCTGGACGTTCCGGAAAATCCGAATCTGACATTTCCGGGAAAAAATGCCGTCGTCAAAATCGCCATGGCGCAGTGCTACCAGCATCCCTACGACGCGTCCGTCCCCTGCAACAAGATCGCGGTCGACCGGATGAACGCCTGGAAAAAGCGCGGATGTTCGATTGGACTCTATGAATACCGGCTCGGTTCCGGCGGCAACGGCTATCTCCCCCACGAGCGGAAGATCGCGGCGGATTTCAAGGCCATGAGAGATCTGAATGTCATTGACTGGCTGGTGGAATGCGATCCCGCGGAAGGATGCACCTGGGACAAAAATGGCGAACGCCGATACGAGCTTGCCTTTCTCGCCTCCTGGCGGACCCTTTATACGGCCGCGCGCTGCACATGGAATCCCGATCTTGACATCGAGAAGCTGCTCGCGGAAACCCATCGTCTCTACTACGGCAAGAGCGCGCCCGTCATGGAAAAATATCACGCGCTTCGTCAAAGACTGTGGGACAACGTTTCCGGATGTTTCTTCTACGGAGGTCCGAACCGGAGCGCGCTCTGTCTCGACGCCCCCGGCTCGGAGGAGGAACTTCTGCGCTATTTGGACGAGGCCGAAGCCCTTGCCGACAGCCCGCTGATCAAGAAAAGAATCCAGCTGGACAGAGACTGCCTCGAGGTCTTTTGGCGGAAGCCGCATCGGGAACGCGCCGCCCGCGGGGAAAAGGGAGGCAAGGGGCTCTCCCTCTATCGTGCGGAACAGGGAAGCATCCGGATCGACGGAAAGCTCGATGAAACGGCCTGGCTCGGCGCCAACGCCGTCGCGGGATTTCTCAAGACGGACGGCACGCCCGCCAAGGACGACACCTCCGTCAAGATCGCCTATGACGAGGACGCCCTTTATTTCGGCCTGATCGCCTACAATTCCAACGGAGTCGCGCCCGTCAAGGTCAAGGCGAAAACCCATGACGGCGCCGTTTGGAGCGACGACTCGATCGAAATCTTCATTCTACCGCCCGACACCGGCGGAAAATATTATCAAATCGCCGTTAATACGGCGGGAACGGTTTTCGACGCCGAAGGCATAGCCGCCTCGCTGAACACCGCTTTCCAGATCGATCCTGAGGTTAAGGTTCTCCGCGACAAGGACACATGGACGTATGAGGTTCGCGTCCCGTTCCGTTCCATCAACGCGTCCTTCAATCCTTCGAAGCGCTGGTATTTTCATTTTGTGAGGACCACCAAGAACCATATGCCTCCCAACTCCCAGGAATGGAGCTCCGTTGATGGCCTTGGGCCCCGCTCGACCGCCCAGTACCGCGGCGCGATCCTTGCCGACGATCTGATCAAAAACGGGAATTTCTCCGAAATGCAGAAGGATTTCCCGAAAAACTGGACTCCGGTCGGTCTTAACGACCTGAAGATCATTCCGCAGCCATCAGGAAACCATATTTATTTTAAGTCCAGCGGAGCGCTCTGCGGATCGTTCTATCCGCCGAAGCAGGGGACGGGAACCAAATATGTCCTGACCGTGAAGGCGAAAGGGAAATCCGTCTCGGTGCGGATCTTGACGAGAGGGAAACCCGGCGGATCCCAGCATGAGCTCAATCTGGGGAAAAAGGAGCTCTCCTCGGAATTTTCCGAGGCGGAATTCGAGCTTCCCTTCAATGCGGAGGAGACGACCAATATTCTCTATATCGGCGGAGAGGATGTCACCATCGCGCAAGTCTCCTGCGTTCTGGTAAAATAAGCAGGCGTTTTGGCGGGCATCCGCCGATCCCCCGCAAAAGCGTTTTGTTTTTTCCGGTAAAAAGAAAACTTGAAGAGAAGAAACGGGCCCTTTTTCAGGGGTCCCGTTTCTTATTGGCCTTTCATTCAGCGGGAAGGAATGGAAAACTTGAAGAAAAGTCCTGTATCCTTCTCTGTTTCGGTGCGGATGACGAGGTGTCCGTCGCCTTTTTCCACGACGGCATAAGGCGCGTCCGCCTCGATTTGCGCGTTCCCGATCCCGGGGAAGGCAACGCGGAACCGGAAGGTGACCGGATACGGCGTTGTGTCCCCATACCCCCGCGAATCTTCCGACAGCGTAACGATCACATCCCCGTTGACCGATAGGCAGGCATTGATCGCGCCGCGCTCGGCTTTGACCGCGGGATGCGGATCGAGATATTCCGCCGCGCGTTTCAAGGCGTCTTTCATGGACGCGCTGATCGACGACTGCCCGAATCCGAGCTTCTGCCGGTAGTCCTCGCGGCGGACGACGCTCGGCGGCACATTGAAGAACGCCGTCCTTCCGCTCTTTGTCTCTCTTGCCAGGACAAGGGCTATATCCGCCCTCCCCTCCGGCTGCGACGCTCCCGAAAGCAGGACTTCCGCTCCGTTGGCGTCATAGCGGGCGACAGCGCACTTATGGAAGAACACCTCGTCTCCCGAACGCCGCACGGCAACGGGTTCCGACTTCGCTTTCACTCCAAAAAGGTCCTCCAGGCCATGGACCGATTCGAAGGCGAGAAGCCCGATCCCGCGTTCGTGCGCACGCCGGATGCTTTTGACGACCGCCTCCGGCGTCCCCTTCACGATCGGGGGTAGGATCAGGAACGATGTCATCTCCTTCGTCAGAGAGTCGATTTCGGCGGCAAGAGTCTGCACGGGCGTGTTGAACCCCATCGCGGAGAGTTCCATGAAGGAATAGGCCATGGCCTCCTCCGCCGTGTTTCCCGTGTCACTCCAGGCCTCAAGTGAGGGAATACTGTAGTTGCAGGCATCTTCCATGTAGTCGCCGTGCAGCTGGAAAAGTCCGGGATCGACTGCCATGAAGGGCGCTGGAAGCTGACGGGAGGGTTTGTTGCGCAGCAGATTTCCCCATGCGTGGAGAAAATGCCGGAACGAGTTTTTGTAGGGCGTCGGGCAGTGGAAGCCGTAGTCGCGCCAGTAGTCGTAGGCCCCGTTCCTGTAGTACGGCGACGCATAGCCGAAGGTATAGACGATCCGGCGCTGATGCGAGTCATAGACATCGTAGATCCCGTAAGGCGGATGCGCCTGATAGACCGCGCCGTCGTTGCAGCCGACGCCGCCTCCATAATAGATTTCCGGATAGAGCTTGCGTCCCTCCGGGCAGATGAGCTTATAGCTGGTCACAAAGAAGCTCGGCTTGGTGATGGGGTAGTCGCAGGAGAGATGGTAGTCCTCCAGAAAGAAGAAGCTGCCGTTGGCGTTGGTCACGGGATCGACCCTCTGCCCGTTGCGGCCCAGGCGCACGCTGTAGGCGCTCTTGTAGTTGGAAGCGTAAAGCCCCCACGGACCGTAACCGCCGCGCGCGATCTTCGGATTGATCGCAAGGATCTTTTTGGTGAATGCGAGATTTTCGCGCGCGATGATCGCGGACATGAAAGCGACCCATTCGTCCCACGCCTTTTCCACGATCTCGCCAAGCTGCTGTGCGGAAATATGACCGTTTTTGGGATCTTGCGCAATGATCGCGTCAATGATCGCCGGGGTCGTCAGCTTCAGCGGCGGCTTTTTCTCCAGCAGAAAATCCTTGAGCATCGGCAGCATGTAACCTGCATAGTAAAGCTGCAGATGAAGAAACTGCGGATAAGAGTCATAGACGCGTTTCGGGTCGTTCATGTCGAGGTAGTCGGCATGGCGGATGAGTTCGATATTGCTGTCGCTGAACTCGATGTCTCTCGCATTTCTGCGCGAAAGCATCAGGAACCACTTGCGGTGATAAACCTTCAGCAGCTCCCAGATCCGGAGGTCCTTCCCGATGACCGGGTAGCGCATGACCATGGTGTAGTAATGGGCGCAGCCGCCCCAGTCCGCCAGGGGATCGAAGGCATCGGTTTCCAGATTCTTGGTTTCGTTGGGCATGGCGAGCATTATGGGAAGCCCGGAGGCGATGGGCGGCGGCGGCGCGTCCGGAGCTTCCGGAAGGACTTCGAATACGGCATAGTCGTCGTAGACGGTCTTGAACCCCGCCTTCACGGCCGTCTTGAGGTGATAGACGCCGCTTTTCAAATGGTCCTTCAAGACGATCTTTTTCGAAACGCACGCCAGAAAGTCCGCGGGCGCTTTCCAGTCCGCGTCGGTGACCTTCAACGCGCATCCTTCGATATCCCGTTCATAGGGGTCCTGAACGGAGCATTCAAACTTAAACTCGTTCCCGGCGTAGAATTCTTTGCGGAAAAACGCGCCGAGTTCGAAGGAAACGGTCTCGTCATCGTAGAAATAGTGCTGTTCGCGAGCGTGTTTAAGCGCCTTTTCATATTCGGGAATCCCCACGGGGATGCGCGAAACGAGCATCTTGTCCTCCGGACTTTTCACCTGCACGGACACGAGGCGGCCGCGGAGGGAATCGCCCTCATAGATGAAATTTCCGTTCATGTCGCGGATCTGCTCGTAGGGACCGTTCGCGGCAAAGCTCCAGGGACGTTGGCAGGCGTATTCGTATCCTGCTGCGACCGTATAAGTCTTCGGGAAATTCCGGCAGACGATCCTCATATGCAACGGCCACGGGATGTTCGGAAAAAGTTTGACGCAGAGCCGCCCCTCCTCCGGATCCATCAGGAGCATCTGTCCGTTGTCGAAGAAAATGTTCCGGTATTCCTTGCCCTCCGACTCGATCCGCAGGTAGGGCCGCGTCAGGCGGTTGATCTCATAGCACCAGCCTTCGCCGCCTCTGTCGGCGCGCTGCCCGCGGCCGTGGATGGTTCCCGCCAGCACGCAGTCGAGCTCAACATAGCCGTCTCCATAGCTTTCCACATCGACGGCATAGCGGATCGGTTCGGTAAATCCCTGCACGCCTTTGAGAACGAATTCGAGTTTCCTGCCTTGATGCGTCTTGGATAGAGCGTCGTCCGAATCCAGAACGATCTTTGAGACGGCCATGGAAGAACTCGGCGCGAACTCGAGATCGAACCCGATGCCGCCTTTTCCCGGAAGATCGGCTTTCTCCGGACATTCGAAAGCGAACTTCTCCCCCAAGAATTCGAGAGACGCTTTTTCCCCCTTCAGTTCGAAAACCGCATGGAGGGCGGAAAAGTCGGGCAGGGCTGCAAAACTTTTCCGCTGAACCTCCGCATCGTCGACAAGAATACGGAGAAGATGTGTTTTATCCCAGAGGCAGCGGAGCGTGTGTCCTTTCCGCAGGGCCCGGTCATAGCGGAAGTAGAAGAGGAATCCATAGCCAAAATCCGTATTCAGAAATTTCATGGAAAAATCCATTTCCAGCCGGAAGTCGCGCAGAGGCGGCGTCGTCAGAAAATGTTTGTTCCCGTTCAGGAGCAGATGATACTTCCCATCCTCCATGATCCGGGCATGTCCATGGGTGAACGCGGAGTGTTCCTCGATGTCGACGAAATAGGATCTCCCGCATTCGTCGTGAAGCTTGAAGTCCTCGGAAAAATGAAATGCCATTTCTACGCCCCCGTCGATTAATGAAATTAATTTTAAAACAATTGGTTTATTTGTTTTCTTGCCCGTCAAAGCGATCCTGACGCATCCGATACGGCCTTTCCTCAAAAGCCGCAAAAAATCATGCGTTGCGCTCCTTTCCCCGCTGAAGGATTTGCTTTCCTTTAATATCTATTGAATTCGAATTTCGCTGTTCACGCATTTCGATTTCCCGGAAAATTGCGATATTCCTTCCGGCTTTATTGAATTTATTTCTGGCACAACAAATATTCGGAAAACAAAAAAAAGCAAGAAGAAAACACTTTCATGTCGTTTTGCAGGATACGCTCGGATTCCCCTACGCAACAGCTGACAACATCTCGGCAAACGGCGCAAAATTGCGGGTAATTGAAAGGCGGCACGAAGGAATGCTTTTCGATCAACAAATCGAAATTACTTTGTGCGCTTCGTGGCTTGAGGTGCATAGATGCTATTTGTCCACGCCGCCCCCGCTGTGGCTCCAAAACTTTAGCGCCCAGGTCGGATACGGGCCTGACATCCGACGATGCCGGACGGCCCTTTGGCAGCTTGGAATGCCAAGGTGGCGCTGCCGATGATGCCGGCGTCCTCGCCCAGCAGCGCCGGAATTACGCGCATGCGTTCGGCAAAGAAGGGATGCAGGCGTTCCCGCAGATGACGGCGCAGGGGATCGAACAAAACCTTGCCGCTCTGGGCCACGCCGCCGCCGACAATGATGACTTCCGGCTGGAGGAGATAGGTCACCGCCGCAAACGTTGTGGCCAGGCAATCGGCCATGTTGTCGAAAATCTCGCGCGCCAGCGGATCGCCGCGCCGGGCAGCCAGGGCGATCGTTTTCGGCGTCAGGCCCTTCAGGTCGTTTTTTACCAGCTCGCGCAACAACGAACGCCGGCCGGCTTGCAGCGCCCGCGCGGCGGCTGCCACCAGGCGCTTGTTGCCCACATAAGTTTCCAGTCCGCCGCGGCCTTCGGGCGCTTGCCGGCCATGCCGGTTTATCGACATGTGGCCGATCTCGCCGGCCATGGAATAAGCGCCGCGATACAGCCGCCCTTCAATCAGCACTGCGCCCCCCACCCCGGTGCCCAGGGTGGCAAAAACGGCCTGGCGATAGCGGCGCCCGGCGCCATGGGCGCATTCGCCGAGGGCCATGGCATTGACGTCGTTATCCACGAAAGCTCTCACGCCCAGCCTTTTTTCAATCAAGCCGGCCAGGGACACATGCGTCCAGCCGGGCACATTGGTCAGGTCGTAAATATAGCCGCGCGCAAAATCCACGAAACCCGGTACGCCCACGCCGATGCCCGCCAAGCGCCGGCGCCCGGCGCCAAACCGGCGCAGGCATTGCGCGGCAAAATCCAGCCACGCCGCGCGCGGGCTAACCTCGACCGTCGCCGCCTGGACCCGGTCGAGAACCTTGCCGGTTGCATCCACCAGGCCGGCCTTGACGGCCGTCCCGCCAAAATCGATGCCGATGGCCATGCGTTGGCTGTTGGACTTCATTTGGCGCCGATCATAGATCAAGCCCCCGGGATTGTCCATCCCCGGCAGCGGGGCAACGCGCCGGCGTCCAGTCCTTAACCAATTTCTAACAATAATAATGTTTAACCGTTGGCGAATGTCGGTTACTATTTTACCGTAAAAAACGCCGCTTCCGCGCCGCGGAGATTTTCGATGTCAAAGAAATCCATATTTGTCGTCGATGACGAGGAAGACATTCTCGAACTTATCGGCCATAATTTGACGCGCGAAGGTTTTCTGGTAACGACCGCCACCAACGGCGAAAGCGCGCTCAAGGCCATCATCCAGAAACCGCCGGACCTGATTCTGCTCGACCTGATGCTCCCGGGAATCGATGGGCTGGAAGTTTGCCGGATGCTGAAGAAGGGCGCGAAAACCGCCGATATTCCCATTATCATGCTCACGGCCAAGGGAGACGAAAGCGATATCATCACCGGCCTCGAACTCGGGGCTGACGATTACATCACCAAACCGTTCAGCCTGAAGGTGCTGATCGCGCGCATCCACGCCATAACGCGGCGCAAACGCGCCGCGCCCGCGGATAAAAACACCGCCATCCGCATTCACGATCTCATGATCAATCCCGGCCGCCATGAAGTCCTGATTAAAGGCAAGCCGGTTGAAATGACTTTTTCCGAACTCCGGATTCTGCATTTGCTGGCCGGACGCCCGGGATGGGTCATGACGCGGGAACAAATTGTCGATGCCGTGCGGGGCGAGGACTATGCCGTGACCGACCGCGCCATCGACGTTCAAATCGTCGGCATCCGCAAAAAACTGGGCGCCCGCGCCGATTATATCGAAACGGTGCGCGGCGTGGGTTATCGCTTCAAGGAATAATTATGCGGCGCAAAAAGATAATGTGGCGGATTTATGTCTCCTTCCTGGCAAGCGCCATGATCGCGTTCGCGCTGATGGCGTGGTATGCCACGCAAGCGCTGCGCTGGTTTCATCAGGACCAGGTGGCCGCCGAGCTTCACATGCAAGCCCAGGTTGTTGCCCGGGAAGCGGCCGCCCTTCTCCCCGAAACCGAACCGGGCGCCGCCGACCGGCTGTGCAAGCAGCTGGGGCGCCTGATGACGACGCGCGTCACGATCATCCTGCCGGACGGCCGCGTAATCGGCGACGCCGACAACAATCCCGCCGTCATGGAAAACCATCTCCACCGTCCTGAAATCGCCGCGGCGCTGAAAGGCCAAACCGGGAAAGTGGTGCGCTTCAGCGATACCCGGCGCCAAAGCTTGATGTACCTGGCGATCCCCGTGAAGCAGGGCGAAAAAGTGCTCGCGGTGGCGCGCGTTTCCTTGCCGCTCTCAACGATCGACTGGTCCTTGCATGCGGTGATCCGCAACATCAGCCTGAGCTGGCTGATCGTCGCCGCGATCTTCGCCCTGGTCACCTGGCTCCTCTCGCGCCGGATCAGCCGTCCCGTGGAAGACATGCGCCGCGTGGCCGAGCGCATTGCCAACGGCGATTTGGAAGCCCGCATCGCCCGTCCCGAAGGCGAGGAACTTGGCGACTTGGCCCGGACCCTCAACCGGATGGCCGCCCAACTCGGCGAACGCATGCGCACCATCACGCGCCAGCGCAACGAACAGGAGGCGGTGCTGGCCAGCATGGTGGAAGGCGTTGTGGCGGTGGACCGCGACGAACGCATCCTGCACCTCAACCAGGCTGCCGCGCGCCTGCTCGATCTCGCGCCCGAACAGGCGCGCGGGCGCAGCATCCAGGAAGCCGTGCGCAATCGCGACCTGCAAACCTTTATCGGGGCCACGCTCGCAGGCAGCGGCCCGGCGGAAAGCGAGACCGTAATCTACGGCAACGAGGAACGTTTCCTCCAATTGCACGGCACACCGCTGACGGACAGCGCCAAGCGCAATATCGGCGCGCTGATCGTTTTGAGCGATATCACGCGATTGAAACGCCTGGAAACGATCCGCCGCGACCTTGTCGCCAACGTCTCGCACGAACTCAAGACGCCGATCACGGCCCTCAAGGGCAGCGTGGAAACCCTGGCGGATGCCAAGCCGGCGGATTCCGCGGAAAACGCTAAATTCCTGGCAATGATGACCAGGCAGGTGGCCCGCATGGAGTCGCTCGTGGAAGACCTGCTGAGCCTCTCCAAAATCGAATTCGACGCCGAACACAAACGTATCGCCCTCGACCCGGGCGCGATCGGCGACGTTTTGCAACGGACAGTCCAATCGTTCAACGCGCCCGCCGCGGCCAAATCAATCAGCCTGTGCGTGGAATGTCCCGAAGAACTCAGCGCCCCGATCAACGCCGCTCTCCTGGAGCAAGCCGTCGGCAACCTGCTCGATAACGCAATCAAGTTTAGCGCAAACGGCACACGCATCGATGTCCGCGGACGCCTGGCCGGCAGCGACGTTGAAATTCAGGTGGCCGACCAGGGACCGGGCATCGAGAAGAAACACTTGCCCCGTCTTTTCGAGCGGTTCTACCGCGTGGACCAGGCGCGCAGCCGGACACTCGGCGGGACCGGCTTGGGCTTGGCCATTGTCAAGCACATCGCCCTGGCCCATCGCGGCGCAGTAACGGTCGCCAGCGAGCCCGGCCAGGGCAGCACTTTCACCATCCGCATTCCGCGTCAATGATAGTCGTCCCCGGCATCCTTGACAAAGGTCTGTCGTTATGTTCATATCCCGCTCGTTTCCGTCTAAATCCGGACTCCTTCCTGAGGACGGATGCGGGGGACCCAACTTCCTCGGTTTGCGCCGGGGATGGGGCGAAAGGCGCCGGGTATTCCAACCGTCGCCAAGGCTACTTCTAAAGCCAAGCCCGGCAGCTAACCTCGTCGGCGATTGGAAGGGCAATCCTCTGGGCCGCTTGCGGCACCCACGAACACCCCTGCTAACGGACAGAACGATGGCTTAGTCCATTTGCGGCCATCCATCTGTCCTGCCTGTCATCGGCAGACTATGGGAGGTTGTGCGGTATGCAATGGCTTAAGAATCTTGTCATCGGGGAAGCTCGCAACGTTTCGGATGGCAGCTTGTTTCAGAAAGTCTCGTTGATCGCCTTGCTGGCGTGGGTTGGACTCGGGGCTGACGGCTTGTCTTCGTCATGCTATGGCCCGGAAGAGGCTTTCAAGGCGCTGGGCGCTCACGCGGTGCTGGCGTTATTCGTCGGCTTGGCGACGGTGGCAACGATCACGGTAATTTGCGCAAGCTATGCGCACATCATCGAACTATTTCCGGGAGGCGGCGGCGGATATCTGGTCGCCAGCAAGTTGCTTTCGCCCCGGTGGGGCGTCCTGTCCGGCTGTGCCTTGCTGGTTGATTATGTCTTGACCATTGCGCTTTCCATTGCCAGCGGCACGGACGCATTGTTCTCCATTCTGCCGGTTGCCTGGCAACCATGGAAACTGCCGTGCGCGGTCGCGGGGATTGCATTTCTCGCCCTGCTCAACCTCCGCGGGGTTAAGGAATCGGTGTTATTTCTGGCGCCGGTGTTTTTCGTATTCCTGGGGACGCATGCCTTTGCCATCTTGTACGGAGTGGCCACGCACCTGGGAGATTTGCCGGCGGTCGCCGGCGCCGCCTCCGCCGATTTGCATACGGCTCACAGTCAACTGGGCACGTTCGGCTTATTTTTGCTTATGGTACGGGCTTACAGCGTAGGCGCGGGCACATATACGGGCATCGAAGCCGTAAGCAACGGATTGCCGGTCCTCCGCGAGCCGCGCGTCGCCACGGGCAAGCGAACCATGGTCTATATGGGCGCCTCGCTCGGACTGACTGTCGGCGGATTAATGCTGATGTATGTGCTCTTTCATGTCCAACCCCAGGCTGGACAAACATTGAACGCCACTTTGCTCCAGAGCATCACGGCCGGATGGCCATCCGGTCTCGGACGGATTTTTGTGACCACGGCAATGATCTCAGCCATGATTCTGCTGTTCATCGCCGCGCAAGCGGGTTTCATCGACGGCCCCCGCGTACTGGCCAATATGGCGCTTGACCGCTGGGTTCCAGCGCGTTTCGCCACTTTGAGCGACCGTTTCGTCACGCAAAACGGCGTTCTGCTGATGGCAAGCGCCGCGCTGATTGTGTTGTTTGTCTCGCACGGCTCCGTGGCGCTGTTGGTCGTCCTTTACAGCATCAACGTGTTTATCACCTTTTCGCTTTCCCAGATCGGCATGGTCCGGCACTGGTGGACCCATCGGGCCCTGGCGCCGGCATGGAAGCGCAAAATCGCCATCAACACCGTCGGCTTCTGTCTGACAACGTTTATCCTGATCATGTTAAGCGTTACGAAGTTCATGGAAGGCGGCTGGGTGACGCTGGTGGTCACGGGCTTTTTTGTCGGCGCCGCCTTTCTCATTCATCGGCATTATCGCTCCACCGTGCGCAAACTCGCCCGGCTGGACGATGTGGCCCGCGAATTCGTCAACGAAACTTCCCGCCTTCCCCGATCCAGCGAGACAACGCCTCCGACTTGCGATTTTTCTTCCAAGACTGCCGTTGTGCTCGTCAACGGATTCAACGGCCTGGGGGTGCACACGCTCCTGCATATCACGCGCATGTTTCCAAATGTCTTCCGGAACTTCGTCTTTGTGCAAGTCGGCGTGTTGGATGCGGGGAATTTCAAGGGCGCAGGAGAAATCGAACACTTGCGGCAGCATATTGCGCAGGAAGCCGACCGCTACGCCGAACACATGCGCCGGCAAGGCTTCCATGCCGAAGCCATAACCGACATTGGAACGGATGTCATCGAGACGGCGGGCGAGCTGGCGGCCAAAATTGTCCGGCGCTTTCCGCAAGCCGTGTTCTTTGGCGGACAGCTGGTGTTCCCCAACGAATCCTGGCTGACCCGCCTCCTGCATAACTTCATGGTCTTCGCTTTGCAGCGCCAGATCTTCCGCCAGGGCATTCCCTTCCTGATCGTTCCCGTCCGGGTGTAAGCGGCCGGGCGGAACCAGGCCGCCAGACCGCCGCATTTCATGCGCGTTGCCGGCCGGCGCCGGAATCGAGGCTGACGCTAAAAGCTATCGATTTTATCCGGCCTCGTCTAACCAACTTCTAACTTGCCGCTCATTCTGCGCTAACTGCTCCGCGCTGTAATTATCGCCATCAAAAGCAACGAAGGGCCATACCCGGCCGGAAACCAACCGGCGGGATCAAGCGCCGCCGGCAAAAAAAGGAGATGCGACGATGCAGGCAGCCAAGGACAAAACCCGTAGCATAACAAACGGCAAAAAGGAGGCGAAATGCAACGCCTCATGATCGGATGGCTGGCAGGCGCAGTCATCTCGGGAACGGCCTGGGCCCAAGCTGACGTTTCGCTGACGCAGGGCGCCATGGCGACACCGGCCGCCGCACCCGTAGCCGGCTCCGCACCCGTAGCCGGGCCCGCGCCCGTGGCCGGGTCCGCGCCCGTGGCGCTAACGATGCCGAAGACCTGGGTGGATTATCTGACCGTCAAGGGCGATATCCGCCTGAGATTCGAGACGATCAACGACGACTCGAAAAAGAATTTGCAGGGCGAGGACTACACCCGCGATCGCGCCCGCATCCGCGCCCGGCTCGCCGCAGAAGCCAAGGTCGATGACTTGAAGGCCGTCGTCCGGTTGTCAACCGGCGGAGCCGATCCGGTATCCGGTAACCAGACGCTCGGCGACGGATTCCAGAAAAAGGAAATCCGCCTGGACGCGGCCTACATCGAATACATCTTCCTGGGCGACTCGCCGCAGGAACTCCGCGCCGTGGGCGGCAAGATGGATCAGCCGCTTATCACCCTGCCCGACGACCTGATCTGGGACGGGGACCTGACGCCTGAAGGTCTCGCCGCGAAAGCCCGGCTCGGAAACGATTTTGCGACCTTCCTGCTCAACGGCGAAGGCTTGTATGTTCAGGAGCGCAACGCCCAAAAGAACGCCACCGGGCTTGCCGGCCAGGCGGCGCTAAAGTTCCAGTTCCGGCCGGAAATCGCGCTGACCCTGGGCGGAACCTATCTCGCCTACCAGAACATGGAGGGTTATGACGTCATTGACTGGGAAAGCAAAAACAATTCCTACGGCAACAGCACGATCAATGGCTCCGTCAGCGGCAGCGTGACGAACAAGGCCTGGGCCTGCGAATTCACCCCGATCATGGGGTTTGCGCAACTCGATTTGTGGCTGGGTCTGCCCGTAACGTTGTTCGGCCAGGCGCTGACCAATCCGAAGGCGGATGCCAACAAGAACGGCTACATGGGCGGGCTGTCGCTCGGCAAAGCCAAAAATCCGAAGACCTTCGAGGTCGGCTACAGCTATGCCAAGCTGGAAAAAGACGCCACCCTCGGAATGTTCACCGACTCCGACCGCTGGGGCGGCGGCACCGACGGCGAGGGCAGCAAATTTTATGGCAAGTATCAGATCATGAAGAATCTGCAAGCCTGTGTAACCTTTTTCCTCGACAAGAAAAAGATTTCCGCGGCCGACGGCGGAACGGATTACAACCGGCTGCAGCTGGATTTGCAGGCAACGTTCTAAACCGGAAAGGAGGATGCAAGCGTGGAAAAACTTGCCTTTCGCGAAGAGCTTGAACAGAAAAGCCTTGAAGGTCAGATACCCAAACGGATGGCAATCCGCCGGGTGACAAATATCGACGGATTATCCCGCGAGTCGGGACGGCCCGCAAGCCAGATCCGCCCGGCGCTGGAAGCCATGATTGTCCGCGGCGCAGTCAAACGCCTTCGGCCGGTTTGGATAAACGGGCGCACGAGGCCGAAAACCAACGAACCCAAGACCATGATCGCGCGCGCCTCGGAAAGAAGCGCGTGAAGCGGAGCACCGGTCCGGCCGAATGCCCGCCGACACGCAATCCGGGCTAACACAATTCTAACATTTCAATAATATCGGTCGGCGCGGATTTTGGTATTCTATTGCCGGGTGCAAAACAAGCCGGCGGCAGTTTCTCGCGGGATCTTCCCCGCAAAACAAAAAAGGAAAAACACGATGCGTTCGAAAATCTGGCTGGCGCTGGGAACTTGTATGGCATTGATCGTTGGCGGGTGCGGGCGGCAGGCGGGCCCGTCGCTGACCGTGGCCGGATCCACCGCTTTTCAGCCCTTTGCTGAAAAATTGGCCGAGCAATTCATGGCCAAGCGCCCGGACTTCAACATCACGGTCCAGGGCGGCGGATCGGCGCTGGGCATCCAGGCGGCGCGTTCGGGCGCCGCCCAGATCGGCATGGCGGATCTCGTGGCGCTGCCGCCCGAGGCCAAGGAACTTTTGGGCGTCACCGTCGCCCAGGACGGCATCGCTATCATCGTTAATCCGGCAAACACCGTAACCAATCTCAGCCTGGAACAGATCCGCGGAATATTCCAGGGAACCGTCAAAAACTGGCAGGAAGTGGGCGGCGCCGACCATGCGGTCCGGGTCGTCTCGCGCGAAGCCGGTTCCGGAACGCGTTCATCGTTCGAAACAATCATCGGCGGGATCACCCTGGCCAATGCGGCCATCGTTCAGGACTCTAACGGAACCATCCGCGAAACGGTGGCCAACGACCGGGATGCGATCGGCTACCTGTCGCACGGCCTGCTTAACGCCAAGGTCAAAGCCCTCCGCACGGATGGCGTGGCGTGCACCGAAAAAGACATCGTCGCGGGCCAATACAAGTTGGTCCGGCCGGTGTTCCTCCTGGTCCAGCCCCCCCTGGCCGGGCCGGCAAAAGAGTTTGTCGATTATATTCTCTCGAACGAAGGCCAGGAAACCATCCGGCGGAACGGCTTGCTTCCGGCGAAATGAGGCCGGTAATCGCCTAAAACAACATCATGCAACAAGCAGGCGACAAAATCGTCAAGTGGACCCTCATGGCGCTGGCCTTCACGGCGCTTACCAGCCTGCTGCTGATCGCGATTTTCATCTTTAAGGAGGGCGTTCCGTTCATCGCCCGGTTGGGCTTGAACGATTTTCTACTGTCATCCGACTGGCAGCCGCAGACGGGCCGTTTCGGCATCTACCCCATGATTGTCGCCTCGCTGCTGGTAACTTTCGGCGCCATGCTCCTGGGCGCGCCGCTCGGGATCGCCTGCGCCGTGTTCCTGAACGAATTCGTTTCCAAGCCGGTTACGCGGGTCATCAAGCCGACCATCGAACTGCTCGCGGGCATCCCCTCCGTCGTATATGGCTTCATCGGGGTGGTGGTGGTGGCGCCCCTGATCCGTTCCCAATTCGGCGGGCCGGGCCTCTCCATGCTCTGCGCTGCCCTCATCCTCGGCATCATGGTTCTGCCGACCATAATCAGCATTTCCAACGATGTCCTCGCCAGCGTGCCGAACAGCTATCGCGAGGGCGCCCTGGCGCTGGGAGCCACGCGCTGGCAAAGCGTGCACATGGTTATTCTCAAGGCGGGGCGCTCAGGCATCGTGGCCGCCGTGATTCTCGGCATGGGACGCGCCATCGGCGAAACCATGGCCGTGATCATGGTGGCCGGCAATACGGTTCAGCTGCCGCACTCGCCGCTCGATTCCGTTTGCACGCTCACGGCCAAGATTGCCATGGAAATGGGGTCGGCGACCGGCCCGCATCGCCAGGCGCTTTTTGCCATCGGCGTCGTTCTCTTTCTCATGATCATGATGTTCAATGCCCTGGCCATGACGGCTATCAAGCGAAAGTTCCCCGGCAAATGAGAATTCCGCCCCGCAATACGCAGTCGCTGGCCGTGGCCCTCCTGGGCGCAGCCACCGGCCTGACGCTGGCTATTCTCGTCTTTGTCATCGTGTTTATTCTGGGCAAGGGCCTGCCGGTGATCAGCCTGGGATTCCTGTTCGACAATCCCCAGGAGATGGGCCGGGCCGGCGGTATTTTCCCGACGCTGGTGGGCACCTTGCTCCTCCCGCTCGTGGCGATTGCCATCGCTTTGCCGGCCGGCGTCGGCACGGCTGTCTATCTCAGCGAATACACCGTGGAAAATCCGGCCACCCGCATCATCCGTTTTGGCACCGATTGCCTGGCCGGGATTCCTTCGATCATTTTCGGGCTCTTCGGCTTCATTTTCTTCGTCACCACCCTGAAAATGGGCTGGTGCATTCTGTCCGGCGCGCTGACCCTGGCGATCATGGTCCTGCCCACCATTATCCGCACGGCGGAAGAAGCGATCAAAGCCGTTCCAACCAGCTATCGCGAAGTCAGTTGTTCACTCGGCGCAACACGCTGGGAAACCGTCCTCAAGGTGGTTTTGCCGAATGCCCTGCCCGGAATTGTGACCGGCATCATGCTGAGCGTCGGCCGCTGCATCGGCGAAACCGCCGCCGTGATTTTCACGGCGGGCTCCTCGCTGCGCCTGCCCCATTCGGTTTTCGATTCCACCCGGACCATGGCCGTCCACTTTTACATCCTGGCGCGCGAAGGCCTCTCCAACGAAAACGCCTACGGCACCGCTGCCGTGCTGATCCTTTCGGTTCTTTTGGTCAACTCGGTTTCCTACTGGATGATGCATCGTTTCATTGCGCGCAGGACAAAATGACCGACACGGTGAAAATATCGAATCGCAATTTCAGCGTCTTCTACGGAACAACCCAGGCGCTGCGCGGCGTTACGCTGGACGTGCCGGCCAACCGGATTCTCGGCCTGATCGGCCCGGCCGGCTCGGGCAAAACCGCGCTCTTGCGCGCCATGAACCGCCTGAACGATTTGAACCCGAACTGCCGTGTGGAAGGCCAGATCCTGCTGGACGGCGAGGACATCTATCAGCCGGGCTTCGACGCCGTTCGTCTGCGAAAACGGGTGGGCATGCTGTTCGCCCTGCCGGTGCCGCTGCCCATGAGCCTTTTCGATAATATCGCCTACGGTCCGCGCCTTTCGGGCATACGAGCGCGCGCGCGCCTGAACGAGCTGGTGGAACGCAGTCTCCAGGCCGCGTTCCTGTGGGACGAAGTCAAGGACCGGCTGCACACATCCGCCCTGCGCCTGTCGGGCGGCCAGCAGCAGCGCCTGTGCCTGGCGCGCGTGCTGGCCATGGAACCCGAAGTGATCCTTCTGGACGAACCCTGTTCCGGCCTGGACCCGATCTCGACTTCCCGGATCGAAGAGGCTTTAATCGCGCTGAAAGCCAAATACACCATTGTCCTGGTCACCAACAACACGAAACAGGCGGCGCGCGTGGCCGACACCACCGCCTTCCTGCTCCAGGGCGAATTGGTCGAAGTCGGTCCGACCGGCCGGATATTCACCGTGCCGCAGGATCGGAGAACCAACGATTATGTAAGCGGGCGATTCGGCTGAAGAATACGTTAAGCCCGTCAGCTGACGGACGGCTTTTGCAGACGGCAACCGGGCGGGATTGCAGCGCACAAGACATTTAAAGGTTAAGATGGAAATCGCCATTCAAATCGCGAACCTGAACCTGTTCTACGGCGCATTCCAGGCGCTTAAGAACGTGAGCCTGGCGATCGAACAGCGCAAGATTACGGCGCTGATCGGCCCGTCGGGATGCGGCAAGTCGACGCTCCTTAGGGCGCTGAACCGCATGAACGACCTGATTCCGGGCTGCCGGATCACCGGCGAGGTTCTCCTGGAAGGCCGGAACATTTACGGCAAGGGCATCGACGTCTGCGCGCTGCGCAAAAACGTCGGAATGGTCTTCCAGCGCCCGAACCCGTTTCCGTTATCCGTCCGCGACAATGTGACTTTCGGCCTGCGCGTCGCCGGCCGGAAAAACAGCGCGAGCCTGGACGACGTTGTCGAGGAAAGTCTCACAGACGCTTGGCTCTGGGAGCAGGTCAAGGACAAGCTGGAAACTCCGGCCCTGGAACTGCCGCTGGATCAACAGCAGCGCCTTTGCATTGCCCGGGTGCTGGCGGTGGAACCGGAAGTGATCCTGATGGACGAGCCCTGCTCGGCCCTCGACCCGATTTCCACGGCCAAGATCGAGGAACTGATGCTGGAATTGCGCCGCCGCTACACGATTGCCATCGTGACGCACAACATGCAGCAGGCGGCCCGCATCTCCGACTCATCCGCTTACATGCTCCTCGGCGAAATGATCGAGTTCGGAGTAACCACCCAGATTTTCGAAAACCCCAGGGACAAACGCACGGAGGATTACATCACCGGCCGTTACGGATGAGCGTCGATACACTGGCGGGAGCGAGGCAACCATTGCGGGCAAGGCCCGCGCAAGGAGGAATCGTATGGAAAGACATTTGCAGCAGGAAATCGACAAACTCAAGCGCCGGCTTCTGGCGCTCAGCGCCGACGTGGAAAACGACGTGCGCATGGCGGTCCGGGCCGTGGAAGACCGGGATCCCAGTCTGGCCGAAACCGTTCTCCGCCGCGAGGACCAGATCAATGCCAACGAAGTGGAAGTGGAAGAAGAATGTCTGAAAATCCTGGCGCTTTACCAGCCGGTCGCGGCCGACTTGCGCTACATCATCGCCGTGCTCAAGATCAACCAGGACCTCGAACGCATCGGCGACCTGGCCGTGCACATCGCCGAGCGCGGGCAGTTTCTCTGCCAACAGCCCCGCATCGACATTCCCTTCCGGCTGGGCTCGATGGCCGACAAAACCCAAGCCATGTTGAAAAACGTGCTGGATGCCTTTGTCAATCTCGACGAAGCGGCAGCGCGGGCCGTGTGCGCCGCCGATGCCGAAATCGACGCCATGCATCGCAATATTTTCGAGCAGGTCAAGACCGCAGTCACCGGAAACGCCCAGCTCTTCGAGCCCCTGCTCCAAATCCTGCATATTTCGCGGCACCTGGAGCGGATTGCCGACCACGCCACCAACATCGCCGAGGACTTGATCTACCTAATCGAGGGCCGCATCGTCCGCCATGCAACCGAAATAGCGCAACTCAAGGGATCGCCGGCGTCGACTCCCTGATCGCGATTTTGGAATGAAGGTTGCCCGCGACACCGGACTCCCTCGGCTAACTGCGGCGCCGTGACTATCGCAGGAATTCATGCCGTTACCGGCGCGCGGGCACGAACTCGAACAACTTGGCGGCATTGCCGGCGGTGATTTCCGCGATCTTTTCCAGCGACGTGTGCCTGATCGCCGCCAGTGTTTCGGCTACGCGGCGAACGTGGGCCGGCTCGTTGGGCTGACCGCGGAACGGCGCCGGCGCAAGATACGGCGAATCGGTTTCGATCAGCAGGCGGTCATCCGGCGTCAGGGCCGCCACGGCCGGCAGGCTCCCGGCGTTCTTAAACGTAATGATCCCGCTGAAGCTGATATAAAAACCCAGCGCCAGGAGCTGGCGGGCAAACGCCTCGCCGCCGGTAAAGCAATGCATGACGCCTATCCGGTCGGGCGCCCCGCGCCAGGCGGCGGCATGCTCGCGCAGCGCGGCCAGAGTTTCCGCATCCGCCGCCCGGGTGTGCACGCAGACCGGCAGGCGATGATCCCGCGCCAGAAGCAGCATCCGCCGGAAAAGCTCGATTTGCGCCAAGGCGTTGTCGCGCCCAAGGTGAAAATCCAGGCCGACTTCGCCGATCCCCGCCACCTCGGGCGCGCGCAAGAGGTTTTCCAATTCGTTCGGCATGCCGTCCTCTTCGGTATTCGTCTGCCCCGGTCCGTCATCCGCCGTCCGTCGTCTGTCGTCCTCTTTGCCAGTTCCGCCTTTCGCCTGGTCCCGGTTGTAGCCCACGACCGCCCGGATCCGGCCCGCAAAGGCGCGGGCGATTTCCAGCGCCATGCGGTTGGCTTCGGGCGCGCCGCCGATGGCCAGCATGCGGCTGACGCCGCCGGCCGCGGCGCGTTCCACAATCGCGTGGATCGTCTTGCCCCCGGCCAGCAGCCCGTCAAAATGAACATGGGTGTCGGTCAACATTTTTCTTGTTTGTAAATGCACATGGCGTTACGGTTATTTATAAATATGTTTGCGGTGTTATGCCAGTCATAAAACAAGGAGTGGTATGATTAAATCTCGTCGGGTGGCGGCCAAGGTGAGTCTGGCGTTTATCGCTGCTTTTGTCCTGGGTCCGGTCGGCGGCCGGGCGCAATCGACGCTGGATGGTTTCAATCCTAATCTCAACGGGACTTTGCGGGCCGTGGCCGTGCAGGCCGACGGCAAGATTCTCATGGGCGGAAAATTCACAAACATTTGCGGCGCAGCCCGCAATCGCATCGCGCGCATGTCGGCCAACGGCGTCATCGATGCCACCTTCAATCCGAACGCCAACAGCGACGTGCGCATGATCGTCGTTCAGCCGGACGGCAAAATCCTGATCGGCGGCAATTTCACCACGCTGGGCGGAAGCGCCTGCCTGCGCCTGGCGCGTTTGAATGCCAATGGCTTGCAAGATCCGGATTTTGCCCTGCCGGCCGGCGGCGTGGATAACTATATCCGGGTCCTGGCACTCCAGCCGGACGGCAAGATCCTGCTGGGCGGCGATTTCCAAAACGTTGGCGGCCAGGCGCGCCAATATATCGCCCGGCTGAATTCGGATGGTTCGCTCGATACGACTTTTGACCCGTCTGCAAACGCCGTTGTGCGGGCGATCCTGGTCCAGGCCGACGGCACAATCCTGGTGGGCGGCAATTTTACGCAAATCGCGGGCCAGTCGGTCAACCGCATCGCACGTTTGAACAGCGACGGCAGCCTGGATGCAACCTTCAACGCCGGGACCGGGGCCGATGCCGATGTGCGCGCTTTCGTTGTCCAGCCGGACAATACAATTTTCGTGGCCGGCAGTTTCACCGAAATCGACGGCCAGGCCGCCAGCCGCATTGCGCGCCTGGCTGCGGATGGAACATTGGACACGACGTTCAATGCCGCCGGCGCCGATGGCGACGTTTACACCTTGACGGCCCAGCCGGACGGCAAAATCCTGGCAGGCGGTGAATTTACGCACATGTTCGGCACGGCTTATGCCCGGATTGCGCGCTTGAATACGGATGGCACGCTGGATACAACCTGCGGCGCCGGCGGCGCCGACGACCTGGTTTATAGCTTCGCCGTGCAGGCGGACGGGAACATACTTGTCGGCGGCATTTTCAAAAACATGTCCGGCACGGCGCGAAACTATGCCGGTCGGCTTTACGGCGCCACCGGGACGCTGGACGGCAATTTCGATCCGCTCAACGGCGCGAATGACTGGGTCCAGGCGTTGGCGTTGCATGCCAACGGCAAGATCTTGGCCGGCGGCATGTTCACGCTGATGAACAGCCTGTCGCGCAACTATATCGCCCGGCTGACACCTTCGGACGGATCGGATGATTCGAGTTTCAATCCCGGGTCCGATGCCACGGTTAATGCCATCGCCGTGCAAGCGGATGAAAAAATCCTGGTGGGCGGCGCCTTCCATCACTTGGGCGGGCTGGCCATCAATTATCTCGGGCGGATTGCCGTCAACGGCGATCTGGACTTTGCGTTTACGCCCGGCCTGGACGGTTCCGTCCAAGCCATAGCCTTGCAAAGCGACGCCAAGATTCTGATCGGCGGCGGATTCCACAGTGTGGGCGGCGTTGAGCGCCTGCACGTTGCGCGCCTGAACGCGAACAGCACGCTCGACACCGCGTTTACCCCAAATGCCAATGACCTTGTTTACACCCTGGATATCCAGGACGACGGCAAAGTCCTGATCGGCGGGACGTTTACCACGGTTGACGGCATCGAACGCAACCGGATCGCGCGGCTGAACGCCGATGGCACGCTCGACGCCACCTTCAATCCAGGCGCCGGGGCCGATGACACCGTCAATGCGGTCTCCGTTTTGAGCAACGGCAAAATTCTGATCGGCGGCGATTTCCATGCGATCGGCGGGCAGGCGCGCCTTCATATTGCGCTGTTGAATACTAACGGCACAGTCGACACCGCCTTTCAGCCGGACGCCGGCAACAATATTCTCTCGACCGTGGCCCAGGCGGACGGCAAAATTATCGTCGGCGGCTATTTTCAAACCATCGGCGGCGGCGACCGCATACGCATTGCGCGCTTGAACGCCGACGGCACGCTCGACGCCACCTTCGACCTTCCCAACGGCGCCGACAACTCGGTTTTCGGTCTTGAACTCCAGACCGACGGCAAGTTGCTGGTAGCCGGCGGCTATCACACTCTCGGAGGGCAGGCCCGCAACCATATCGGGCGAATTTCCAATCCGGATGCCGCCCTGCAGACTCTGGAAGTGAACGGACCGGATGCCAACGTCAAATGGATTCGCGGCGGGTCCAGCCCGAAGGTTGACCAGGTCATTTTTCAGCTATCCACGAACGGCACAACCTGGACCGACCTGGGCGCGGGCACGCGCATCACCAACGGCTGGCAAATTGCGGGCATTTCCCTGCCCATGCAACAGAATATTCACATTCGGGCGCGCGGGTTTGGGCGCGGTGGTTTGTACAATGGCTCGGGCTCTTTGATCGAATCCAAGGTTCTGACCTACCTGGCGACGAGCGCTTTCCAGGCTTCCGCCGACTATGATGGCGACCGGTTGGCCGACCCCACCGTGTACGACGAAGCCACCGGCAACTGGCGCGTGCGCTTTTCCACTTCGGAAAATTACGATCTCGAGGAAGCGCCCGCCTACCTTGGCGGGCCCGGCTGGATGCCCGTGGCGGGCGACTTCGATGGCGACCGGCTGGCCGACCCCGCCGTGTACCAGGCCTCAACCGGCAACTGGCGGGCCAAGTTGTCCATCGCGGGTTATCAGGTCTTCAATTTCGCCGCCTTGCTCGGCGGGCCCGGCTGGCTGCCGGTGGCCAATGACTACGATAACGACCACATCGCTGACCCGGGCGTCTATCAACAGGCCACCGGCACATGGAAATTCCTCCTCTCCGGCAGCGGATATGCGCCGACAACGTTTACGAACTGGCTGGGCGGCGCTGCGTACGCGCCGGCCATTGGCTATTATGACAGCGACGCCTATGGCGATCCGTGCGTTTATCAGGAAACCACCGGCAACTGGCTGGTCCGGTTCTCAACGCTGTCTTACTTGAGTGTCTACCAGGCGGACGCGTTCATTGGCGGCGTCGGCTACAAGGCGGCGGTGGCGGACTACGACGGCGACGGGCTTACGGACCCGGGTGTCTGGCAGCCTTCCACGGGCAACTGGAAAATTCGCCTGTCGATCAACGCATACGACGAGGTGGATTTACCGGATTTCCTCAATTAACTATGGCATCCTTTCCGCCGCTCCCCAAATTCAGCGCCGCGCATCCTTTTAGGATGGGGACGCCTTCTTATGTTTACCCGGCGGACATCCTGCCCAACGTTGAGGCGCTCGGACCATATGTGGATGACATCGAACTGGTGCTGTTCGAGTCGGAAAAGGCAGGCAACGGTTTTTCCAATATTCCTTCGGAGGATACCATCGCGCGCCTGGCGGAATTGGCGCGGCAGCACGATCTGACGTATACCGTCCATTTTCCCATCGACCGCCATTTGGGCAGCCGGGACGCCAAGGAACGCAAAGCGCTGCAGAAGCAAATGCTCGCCATCATGGACCGCACGAGGCCGCTCGAACCGTTTGCTTACATTTTGCATCTGGAAGGCATCGCCCGCGACAGCGCAGCCGCCCGCGTAAAAATCTGGCAAAAGGACATCGCCGAACTTCTGCCTGCCCTGGTCGAGCGGACGGGCAACCCGGCGCGACTTTGCGTCGAGAACCTCAACTACCCCTTCGCCTGGTGCGAAGCGCTCATCGACACTTTCGATCTCGGCATTTGCATCGATGTCGGGCACTTGTGGGTCGGAGGCTGCGCGGTCGAGGCGCATCTGACGCGCCACCTGCCGCGCACGCGCGTCATTCATCTGCACGGCGTGCGGAAGGACGGCCACGATCACAAGGCCCTGACGGAGCTGCCGTCCGGCCGCCTGCCTGCGATCTTAAAGCTCATCGAAAAATTTACCGGCGTGCTGACCCTGGAAATTTTCAGTTACGCGGAAGTCCGGGATTCGATAACCGTATTGGCTGAATCCTGGCGCCCGGGCCGCACGCGCCGTCGTCCCAAAAACGCGGAGGCCGCGCCACTCAAACCTTAACTACGCCCGCAAACCGCGGGCAATTTTCCGGTTTCTTATCTTGTTTTGCTTGGCGGTTCCTGAGGTTTGAGGTACGAAGGCGGGATACCCGCACCCGCCCCATTTTGACGTTGCCCGTCATAATCGCAAGACAAGCGACTGCGGCGGCCGGGTGAGCCGTCATTCCTTTTCCACTTCGATGCTGTCCAGGTACAATTCCCGGCCTCCGGTAATCTCCAGATCGCCGGAATTGCATTTGCGGCAGACAAACCGAGCGTCCTTGATCTTACCGCGCCAATGGCATTGGCGGCACTCGGCAGTGACCGGCATGTTGCGAATTTTCAGCGCCGATCCCGCCGCCGGCGTTTCCCTGGTCAGCACCCGATAGGCAAGTCTCAGGCTGCCGGGCACGAGCTGATGCAATTTCCCGGCCACAATCCGCGCACAGACCAGCCGCGCCGGCTGCGCTTTTTTCAATTCCGCCAGCACGGTCCGCACAATCGTCTGGGCTATGGAAAATTCATGCATGCGGAAGACTATATCATCGGCCGCCCCTTGCTCATAGCTTGAAGCGCGAATTTATGCTTGCATGGCGCGCCACAGGGCTTGCCCGCCCGGGAGAATCGAGCGCTAAACTTTACGCTCCACGCCTAATGTGCTTCCCGTGCGGATCAGGTTGCTGAAGAAGAGCATCACCACCGCCACGCCGGCCGCCGCCAAAAACACGGAAGCGTGCCCGTATTTCATCCACATCACTCCGCCCACGGCCGGCACGGACATGGAAATCGCGTGGTTAATGCTGACCCCCAGCGAGAGCGAGGGCGCCACATCCTCGGGTTTGAGGGCAATTTTGGCCAAATAGGTATCGCGCGCAATGTTGGTCCCGAAGAACAGGAGATCGCCCACAAAACAGGAATAGAGCACGCCCAGCGCCAGGACCTGGTTGCCGATCAAATGCGCATAGCCGTAACCGATGCATACCATGAAAACGAGCACGGAATCCACCATCAGCACCCAGCGTTCGCCGAACCGGTCGATAGCCCGCCCCAGCGCGGGTTGAAAAACAACGCCCAGGATGCCGGCCACAATCCAGAGCTGGGCAAAAATGTAAGCGGGCTGGTGGAAAATTTTAATCAGCACCCAGGGCCCGAAGGTAATGAAGATCTGTTTGCGGGCCCCAAACAATAAGGCCAGCGTGTAGTAAAGCCAATACTGGCGCCGAAAAACGAATTTCGGACGCTGCAGATGGGCATTCGGCAGCCACATGGCAAACAGGAAAAAAGCGGCAGCCAGGGCCACGATCCCGCCGATGACAAACATGATCCGGTAGCTGACCGCCATGTACTTCATCAGAAACCAGACCATAGCACAGCCCGCAATGCTGGCAGCAATGCCAACGCCCTGAATCTGGCCCAAACGCTTGCCCTTTTGCGCAACATGGGCCAATTCCATGCCGATGGACGAACGCACCGGCATCATCATATGCGTGCCGGTATTCCAAACGAACATGAAGATCAGCATGATTGTCCAGGAAGAGCCCCAGATCGCAATTCCCAGCAACCCCACCCCGACACACAGGGCGGAAAAGGCGGCAATGCGCGTCTCGCTGAGGAAAAAGAGCGCGCCGGCGAAAAGAGCAGTCAGGAGCCCGGGCAGTTCCCGGGGGAATTCCAGAAAACCGCGGGCAGCGGCGCTCAAATTGAAGGTGTCGCTCAAATAATTATTAAAAATACTTTCGCCAATGCCGCTGGTAACGCTCAAAAGCGCAATCCCCGCCAGGAACAGCTTCAGCTGCGGGTTCATTTGGCGCACACGGGACAGCCATCGATGAAGTATGGTCATAAAATAAATATCCGGGCATGAGAAGTCCGAAAGAGATGCTCCCTGCCGCATCTATAGCAACCTTAGCACGGTTTTGCGAGATATGTTTGCAGTCAAAGGCCCCGGCCGGAAATCGAAACTCGCCAATCACCCGCGCCGCTCAAGATAGAGCAGACTGGAAGCGCGGGACGGCCCAAAGGCCCGCTGCGTCTTGACCCATGCCTGCCGGATTTTTTCCGGCGCAACGCCGGCCTGCAACGCAAGGCGGACGGCATCGGTCCCGTAAAGTTTGTCGAAGAACTCCTCGCGCACCCCGGCATGTTGCCAAACTTTCCGGACTCCGTACAGTTCCTGCAGGCAGGCGATGATGGCAATCCCGGTATACACGGGTTGGAAAGCGCCCGGATCGGTTACCGTCAGACGGACGCCATCGAACATGGTAACCGCCGTTGTTTTGCCCGACTCCGCCGGAGAGGCGCGCCCAGGCAAGTACGGATGCGCATAAAAAGCCACACCCGGCAGACGTCGCGCGTTCAGCCACTCGCATACGGGGGCGCTTTTCATCCACGGCGCCGCGAACACCTGGAAAACCAGGTTGGTTGCCCGTCCATAGTCGATCAGCGGCAGAGCCTCGCAAAACACCGTGGCCAGGTAACATTGGCCGGTCTCCCAGGCACGGATGCCGGGCGAGGGAGGAATCCAGGGCGGCCATCCCGCGCCGCGCGCCGGATCGCGCGCATAGCCTTGCATCCGCGCTACCCGCAGCGAAACATCGAGTCCCAAATCGGCTTTGAGCCAAAGAGCAGTTTCGCCCGGTGTCATGCCATAGTGCATGGGCGCGCGCACGGACGCCACAAAACTTTCGAAGGCGGGCGTCTGCATGGGACCATCCACAATCCGCGGCAGGGGAATGGGCCGATCGGCCACGATGACTTGCTTGCCCATGACGGCGGCTTGTTCCAGCACATAGCGCAGAGTGGCGACGTAAGTGTAACAGCGCGCCCCGAGATCCTGGAGATCCACGACCAGAACGTCCAGGTTTTTAAACATGGCTGGGGTTGGCCGCCGTGTGGCGCCATACAGGGAATAGATCGGGATGCCCCACTCCGGATGCCGCTGGTTCAATAGCTTCTCGCCGGCATCGCCAAGGCCGAAAAATCCATGTTCCGGCCCGAATAAGGCGCATAGTTTCAGAGTGCGCTTCCGCACTGGGGTACGATCCCGCCATAGCCGCTCGGCCGATGTCATTCCGCGGGAATCGACGGCCGCCAGGTGACTTACCAATCCGATGCGTTTACCTTCCAGCCAATGCCGGTGACGGGTCAGCAGGACATCAATTCCGGGGAGAAAATGCATGATTTAGCAACGATTGCCGAGTCAAGTTAGGCGGCCAACGGCCACAACCTCCAAAGCCGCACACAAAGGCAGGCAGGGAAACTTTCTGATCCATGCATCGAATTGACTTGAACCTTTGTGGTTTAATGCAAACTAACGATCAGCGCCTGACCCGGAAAGCATTGGTCTTGCGCTCGGTAAAGCGGTAGATCGTTTCGCCGGCCTTGGCCTTGCCCAGTTCCTCGCGCGCGACGCGTTCGACGTACCGCGAATCCGACAGGAACCGGTCTTGCTGCGATTGAAGTTGCTTGACCATGTCTTCCCGGGCGCGATTTTCCTCTTCCAGGAGGGTCAGTTTGCGTTGGCGTTCCTGATTCTGGCGAACCTTGGGCAGGAACAAACTGACCACGGCGACAATCACCATCATCACGAAGACGATCGTGGCGCTCCTGTAAATCGTCATCCAGACATTCATGATCGCTCTTTAAATCACGCCGCCGAAAATCGCGTTTTTGCCCAGTTGCTCCTCGATGCGAAGCAATTGGTTGTATTTACACACACGATCCGTGCGGCAGGCCGAACCGGTTTTGATCTGGCCGGCATTGACCGCCACGGTCAGGTCGGCAATGGTCGTATCCTCGGTTTCGCCGGAGCGGTGACTGACCACGGCGGTGTAGCCGGCGTTGTTGGCCATGCGGATGGCATCCAGCGTTTCGGTCAGCGTCCCGATCTGGTTGAGCTTGATCAGGATCGAGTTGGCCGTGCCCAGTTCGATTCCCTTCTTGAGGAATTGCGTATTGGTCACAAACAGGTCGTCGCCCACGAGCTGGGTGCGATCGCCGATCTTATCGGTCAGCTGCTTCCAGCCGGCCCAGTCGGATTCGGCCATGCCGTCCTCGATGCTGATAATCGGGTATTTCTTGACCAGCCCGGCATAGAATTCGACCATCTCTGCGGAGGTATGCTCGGACTTGTCGCTCTTCTTGAACACATAGCGCTTTTTCGCCGTGTCATAAAACTCACTGGCGGCCGGATCGAGCGCGATAAAGACATCCTTGCCGGGCTTGTAGCCGGCCTTGGCAATCGCTTTGACGATGACATCGAGGGCTTCGGTGTTATTCTTCAGCCGCGGGGCAAAGCCGCCCTCGTCGCCCACCGCCGTGCTGAGCTGCATATCCTTGAGAATGGACTTGAGGGCATGGAACACCTCGGCGCCCATGCGCAGGGCTTCGCGGAACGACTTGGCGCCCTTGGGCATGATCATGAATTCCTGCAAATCCACCGGGGCATCCGAATGCGCGCCGCCGTTCATGATGTTCATCATGGGCACCGGCAGGACCTTGGCATTGGCGCCGCCGATGTAGCGATAGAGCGGCACGCCCAGGAATTCCGCGGCCGCCTTGGCTGTCGCCAGCGAAACGCCGAGAATGGCATTGGCGCCGAGTTTTTTCTTGGTCGGCGTGCCGTCGAGCTTAATCAGGGCCTGGTCCAAACCCACCTGGTCGATGGCATCGAAGCCCACGATCTTCGGGAAAATGATGTCGTTGACGTTCTTAACCGCCTGTAAAACGCCCTTGCCGCCATAGCGGGTCTTATCGCCATCGCGCAATTCCAACGCTTCGTTTTCGCCCGTGGAGGCGCCTGACGGCACCGCCGCCCGGCCAACAATCCCGCAGGTCAACTGCACTTCGACTTCCACGGTCGGGTTGCCGCGTGAATCCAGAATTTCGCGCCCAATTACATGACTGATTTCCGGCATAATATGCTCTCCTTGGGTTGATGTTAAACTTAACAAGCGCTGCTTGTCCGGTAGTTACTAAATGTATAACCTATCCCGGATCAGAACTCAATTACTTTCAAGTAATCAGTTATGACATTTCAGGTCTTCAACCAACTCGATAAGGATGCCATCCAAATCGCGGCAATACACAACGCTCTCTTCCCCGTTCGGAGAAATGGCAGGGGCATTGACTTTTGAGCCGCCCAGTTGCATAACCCTCTCGCACGTTTCCGGCAGGTTTTCCACCGCAAACGCAATATGCGAACATCCCAGACGATTTGCAGGGGTCCTTTCAACCGGACAAATATCCGGATGGGAATGGTATTGCAGCAACTCCAGCAGGGATCCATCCGGCACACGTAACTGCGCCCACTCGACCTTTACGGCAGGAATACCGACAACCGCGTCGATATATGCGCCGGTTTCAGTCTCCCTCCGGCAAACGGTTAAACCCAGGGCCTCATAAAAGGCGATGGAACGCCCGATATCGCGCACAACAAGACCAGTATGACAAATGCTGCGAATCATATTTTTTCCTTTGAGGTCATCGGGGCAACCCGGCTTTGTTTCTTTTTCGCTGTCCCATCAAATCCAGAATGAACTTAACACACGCCGGTGACGGAGGACCGGGATGCGCGCGCGCGTACGGCGCAGGTCTTCCGGCTGGAGCGCGACCGACAAGACGGCTTCCTTTCCGGCCGCGGCGGCAAGCACATCGCCCCACGGCCCCACGATCAGGCTGTGCCCGTGGCTGGCAACGCCGGTACAGGGATTGACCCCGCACTGATTGGGGGCCACGACAAACGCCTGGTTCTCGATGGCCCGCGCGCGCACGAGAGTCGGCCAATGATCCTTGCCGGTTTTTTGGGTAAAATTCGAAGGGATAAAAAAGATGGCTGCGCCGTGGCGTGAATAATAGCGGAACAACTCCGGAAAACGCAGGTCATAGCAAATCGCCAGGCCGCAGGGCCAACCTTCAACCTCGGCCATAACGGGCTTATCCCCCGCCGCGTAAACATCGCTTTCGCGCACAACCTGCCCGTTTTCCAAATTGGCTTCGAACAGGTGAATTTTGCGGTATCGGGCGACAATCCGGCCCTGCCGATTTATCAACAGCGAGGTATTGTAGATTTTTCCGCGACAGCGCTCGATCACGCTGCCGCCCAGGACCCATGCCCGCGCGCGCGCGGCTATGGCCATCAGGCGCCGGGTTATCGGGCCCGGCAGGACCTCCGCCGCGGCGCGATAGTCCGCATCGTTGCCGCGAATGGCAAACACTTCCGGCAGGGCAATCAAATCGCAGGATGGCGCACGGCGGAGCCGGCGTTCAATGCCGGTCAAATTCCGCTCCACGTCCACACCGGCGCTGTTCTGGACAAGGACAATCCGCAATGGACGAATTGCTTTCAAATTCATTGCCTTCGGGAAAGCGGCGGAGATGTTGTCTTCAGACATGCCTGCGGGCTTCCGGCGCGCTTGCCCGGTTCATTTGCGTCCCGCGCCGATGCCCGGGACGGCCGGATCTGTCCCGCCGAGCAAACCACGCTGCATGGCGGAGAGGGCGGGAGTCGAACCCGCGGTGCCCTTTTGGGGCACATACGATTTCCAGTCGTACACCTTAGGCCACTCGGTCACCTCTCCCGGAAAAACTGGCAATCTACAGGCAGTATCGGTTATCAGATTGATCAAACAAGGGCAAGCGAATTATCCAAAACACCGGATTTTGAAAAGCGTTTGCGCGGCCAGGGACCATTTGGTCATACTCGCCCTCAGCCCGGTATCAAACCGGATTCCTGGAAACTGGTAAAACCTTTGCGGCTGACGATGACATGATCCAAGACACGGATGCCGAGGATCCCGGCGGCTTCGGTAAGCTGGCGGTGGGTGGCGATATCGGCCGCACTGGGCTTGAGATCGCCCGAGGGATGATTGTGGGCAAAGATTACCGCCGCCGCGCGGTCGGCAATAACGTCGGCAAATACTTCGCGCGGATGCACCTGGCTTTGATCCAGCAATCCGATGGTGACAATCCGCCGGGCAATGAGTTCGTTGGCGCCATTCAGCGAGAGACAGACAAAATGCTCCTGCGGTTTGCCGACAATGTCGGCCATCTGCGCCAGGACATCCTTTGGGCCGGCGATCTTGACCGTGTCCTTGAGCAGGTGCCGGCGGGCCAGCTCGAAGGCCGATAGAATCTGGGCGGCCTTGGCCAGCCCCACGCCAGGAACCGCCCGCAATCGATCGAGGGTCAGTTCGGTCTTGCACTCGCGGATCAGCGCCGTAACGGCCTTGGCGATCGTGCGCACATCCATGCCCTTCGTTCCCATGCCCAGGATGGCGGCCACCAGTTCCTCATCCGTCAGCGCCGCCGCGCCTTTTTCGCAAAGTTTCTCCCGCGGCCGGCTGTATTCGGGCATATCTTTGATGGTTTTCATTATGATATTTCGGCATGCCTTGGTGCGATCATCTTCCTGGCCTTTTTGGTTTTATGCGGCATTCCCACAATCCAGATGAAGGTTATATTAGCCAACTGACCACCGATTATTCAACACTTTCCCGCGCAGGTTGAGGGCCGTATGCTCTTGCGCGAATGCCGGCTTGGCGATAATATGCCCGGCAATAAGTTTCGCGTTCCCAACCGCACTGTTTAGTCGAGGAGATTTTTTTAATGAACAAGCCAGCGTCGGCCGCCATGGCAACGATCGTGCTGATCGTCCTTGCAGGATGCGCAACCCCCGAAAGCCGGATCAGGGACAATCCCGGCTTGTTTGCCAGTTTTCCGCCCGATGTCCAGCAGAATGTCCGGCAGGGCCGGATTGAGATCGGCTACACCCCGGAAATGGTGACTATGGCCCTGGGCAAGGCGGACAAGGTTGAAACCGAAAAGGCCGCTGAAGGCACCACTGAAATCTGGTCCTACACGGACACGACAAGCACAACCGAACAGCAGACCTATACGCCGAGCCCTTATGTCATCGACAAGGATGGCGACACTTCCTATAAATACCAGCCGCCCGTGACCGTGAACAGCCAGAAAATCCAGGAATACGAAAAAATGCACGTGGAATTCGTGAACGGCAAGGTCACAAAAATCAAAACCGCCAACCGCTGACCGCCATCCGGCGCTCGCTTCCCTGTCGGCCGGCTTTCGATTCGCGGGCGGAAGCGTTGCGCAGCAGGCGCGCGACAAATTCGGGAAAGGTTAACCCCGCGGCGGCCAGACAGGCGGGGAATCCGGCATTGGGCGAAATATCCGGATTGGCATTAACCTCGATGACAAATGGCCGGCCGGACTGATCGACACGCATATCCACCCGGATATAATCGTTGCAACCGCAAGCTTGCCACGCCGCCAGAGCGGCGAACCGCAGACGGCCTGCCAGGGACGCTTCCACACAGGCAGGCACCCGGCGCGGCGATATTCTGCCCGGAATCGTCCCGGGAATCCATTTCACCGCATAATCCACAAGATGCGGACGACCGGGCGGAAACAGCGCAAACTCGATTTCCGCCAAAGGCAGCACGTCCGCACGTCCGTCCGTTTCCAGCACCGACAGATTGAACTCGCGTCCTTCCACAAAGGCTTCGACAAGCGCCGCCTGACCTTCATGCGCATGCACCCGTTCGACGGCCCGGGCCAGTTGACTTGCCGGGTCGCGCACGAGCGAGGCGCCGTCAATGCCTTCGCTGCCGTCGGCACAGAGCGGTTTGACAATCAAAGGCGGACGGGGCACGCGCATCGGGTCCGGCAGCGCGCCCGGCGGGACCACACAGGCAACGGGCACGGGAATACCGCAAGCGCGCAGGCGCTCCTTGGCCAGCCACTTGTTCTGGGTCAGCTCCAGGCAAGCGGACGAATTGCCCGTGCAGGGGTGGCCGGATGCGCGGCACAGGAACGGAACCTGATTGCACGCCTCCGGACCGTCTTCCAGCCGCTCAACCAGATTGAACACCACGGCATTGGGCGCGGTTTCCAATGCGGCGCGCACATCATCCAATCGCCGCACACCTTGGCGACGGCAATCGACACCCAACCTATCCAGCGCCGCTGCCACGGCATTGACTTCGTTCAGAACCCCGGCATCGGATTCATGACAAAGGTTCGTTTCCCGCATATCCGGACAATTATAAAGAACGATCGTTTCGCTTGCAGTTTGCATGGTATTCATTTCGCCTGGCAACGCTTATCGTTACGGCCGACATCTAAGCACGTTTCCGGCATTTGGCAAGAAGGCTATGCGGGAAACTTCTGTAATTTATATAAGACAACACCGGCAGAAATAACGGCCGCCTAGCGATCCTTGGCTCGGATACCGCGCCGGGGCTGCGGACGCGATGCCGGACTGCACCAACCAACCCAGACAAAACCAGCGCAAAGATTTGGCCTGCATCCTCTGGGCGGTATGGGTGCGATTCGTGTTTGACCAACCGATCATTTGAGGGTATCTATAGGGCAATTCTTACGAGGTTAACGGATGAAAATTGCAGTTTTAATCGGCGACGGCATGGGCGACTACCCCCTGCAGGAACTGGGCGGCAAGACACCCCTGCAGTCGGCGGCCATCCCAAATATGCGCGCAATTGCCGCCGCCGGCACCGTGCGGTTGGTCAATACCGTCCCGACCGGCATGTCGCCGGGAAGCGATGTGGCCAACTTGAGCATCATGGGCTTCGATCCCCGCAAATACTACACTGGCCGGGCGCCCATCGAGGCCGCCGGCGCGGGCATCGCCATGGCCCCCGGCGATGTGGCCTTTCGGTGCAACCTGATCGCTGTTGAAAACGAACTGATCAAGGATCATTCCTCCGGCCATATCACCACCGACGAAGCCCGGCCGATGATCGCGGAATTGAACGCGCGCCTGGGACGGCCCGGACTCAAATTCCATGTGAGCGCGGGATATCGTCATTTATTGATTTGGGAAAACGGGCCCTGCGAACTTGTGACCATCCCACCCCATGACGTGCTCGGACAACCCGCAGCGGCGAACCTGCCGCGCGGCGAACGCCAGGAAGAGGTGCGCAGCCTGATGGAAGCTTCCAAACCGCTCCTGGCCGCGCACCCCGTGAATGTGGCGCGCCGGAAAGCCGGCAAAACGGCGCCTACGCAAATCTGGCTATGGGGCCAGGGCCAGCGGACAGCCCTGCCGGCCTACCGCGACCTTTTCGGCCTGACCGGCAGCGTCATCTCGGCCGTCGACCTGGTGCGCGGTATCGGCAAGCTGACGGGGTTAAACTCCATAAACGTCCCCGGCGCGACAGGTTTCGTCGATACGAACTATGCGGGGAAAGTCGAGGCCGCGTTAAAAGCGCTGACGCATGAAGATTTCGTTTTCGTGCATGTGGAAGCGCCGGACGAATGCGGTCACATGGGCGACGCGAAACTCAAGCTCAAGGCCATTGAGGCTTTCGACACCAAGGTTGTCGGCCCCTTCTGGCGGGGTCTGGAGGCCATGCGCCAGCCATACCGCCTCATCATCGCCACCGATCACCGCACGCCGGTTACGGTGCGCAATCATACGGCCGAACCGATCCCGGTTGCCGTGATGAACGGACCGGCGCCACGCTCCAGCCAGGAAGCGCCCTTCGACGAGTTTGTCAATGGCGGCCGGACCAGCGGCATGGCCTTTGAATGGCTTCAATCGCAAATCGGCAATCGGTAAACGCAAATATCTTTGGAACCATCCAACATGAAAGCACATCTTAAAATTATCGGAATTATGACGGCGGTTGCGGGCCTGTCGGGCTGTATCACCATGCAGGATTCCAGCGAAACCATGCAACAGCAGGAGGACATGTTGCTGCTCAAGGAAGACCTGACCCGCACGAAGGGCAAACTGGAAACCCTGGAAATGGAATACCAACGCCTCGTGCAAGAGATGGACGCCATACAGGGGGTTGCAGTCAGCTCCAAGAGCGCCACGAGTTCCACGCAAACCCGGATCGACGAGCTGGAACGCCGCATTAACGTCTTGGAAGGCACAAGAGCCAAGGATCGGCAGGCGATTGTGGACCAATTAAGCGGCAAGATGGCCGACATCATGGGCGAGAAACCCGCCGGGAAAAAGGGCAAATCGACCGCCGCCAAAGCCGGCGCCGGCTCCAACGCGGCAGCCGGCTATGAGCATGTTGTCAAGGACGGCGAAACTCTGTCGGCCATCGCTTTAGCTTACAAGGTTAAGATCAGCGCCATTGTCGAAGCCAACAAGCTTCAAAGCCCATACATGTTAAGGTCGGGCCAGAAACTGTTTATCCCTCAGCCCTGAAAAAAGACTGGCGCCCGAAGGCGGCCGCCTCGTTTCAGTGTCCGTTGTTCCACTTGCCGTTGTGGACGTTGCGACAGGGTCGGTTGGAAACCGCCACATAGACGCCTTCCTCGCCCAGCAGGCGCTGGAGTTCCCGGATTAACGCCGCGGATGGATTGACGTTATAAGCGCTTTCGGTGTTCACGAAGATTTCCTGGCCCTTTTGAAACTGCAGGCAGAAAACGATCGGCACAGGACCGGGGTTGGCTTTCAGCAGGTTTTTGATGGTCGTCAAAACGTCCGAATGAACCAGGGCGGCGGGCAAATGCAAACTGACCCGCTCGGAAAACCAACGGGGCACCTGGTCGAGCGGATAGATTTCGTAAATCTTCATCATGACCGCATCTTCTTTTTTATCTATCTGGCCGCAGACCATCACCGGCGTGCCTTCCACCAGCAACGCCTGGTATTCCTGGTAGGACGCCGGAAAGACCACCGCCTCCAGCGAGCCCTCGACATCCTCGATCTGGAGCACCGCCATGGGCTCTTTCTTGGCCCGGGTGAATTTTTTTTCCACCTTGGCTATGAGCCCGCCTACGCGGGTAACGGCGCCATTTTCCAGCGACGGCAATTCCGCTACCGTCGCCAGCCGGTAGCGCCGCAGAAGCGGCTCATGCTGGGTCAGCGGATGCCCGCTCATATAGATGCCGAGCAGATCCTTTTCCGCGCCCAACAGTTCGTTTTCGTGCCACGGCGGGCAGTCCGGAAGGTCTTCCGGCTCGCCGCCATGCCCGGGCGCCTCTGTTTGCGCAAAGAGATTGCCCTGTCCCGTCTGGCGATCGCTCTGGATGGCCGCGGCGCGGGCCAGGCCAACATCGATGCCGGCAAAAAGCCGGGCCCGGTGCATTCCGAAAGCGTCGAAAGCGCCGCACCGGATCAAAGTTTCCAGAACTTTGCGATTGACCACCCGCGCATCCACGCGCACGCAAAAATCGATCATTCCCCGAAACGGACCGTTGGCCTGCCGCTCCTGGACAATGGCCTCGGCCGCCTGCTCGCCGATATTCTTGACGCCGGCCAGCCCATAGCGAATGGCGCCCTTCTGGGGCGCAAACCGCACGGTGCTGACGTTAACATCGGGCGGCAGAATCTCGAGGTTCATGTCGCGGACTTCGTTCATGAAAACCGGCATTTTTTCCGGCTTGCCGATTTCGCTCGAAATCAGGGCGGCCATGAATTCCTCGGGATAATGGGCCTTCAAATACGCCGTTTGATAAGCAATGACGGCATACCCCGCGCTGTGCGACTTGTTAAATCCATACCCGGCAAACTTGGCGATATTATCGAATATCTTTTCAGCCTTGCGGGGCGGCATCTTGCAGGTTTTCTGGCAACCGGCAATAAAACTGGCGCGCTGCTTCTCCATTACCTCCGGCTTTTTCTTGCCCATTGCCCGGCGGAGAATGTCGCCCTGTCCCAGGGAATAGCCGGCCAGTTTATGCGCAGCCTGCTGTACCTGTTCCTGGTAGAGCATGATCCCATAGGTTTCCGCCAGAATGGGTTCCAGCAGCGGATCGTCATAGACGATCTTCGATGGATCGGCCTTGCACTCCACATACTTTTCGAGCATGTTCATGGGACCCGGCCGGTAGAGCGCGATCATGGCAATCAGATCCTCGATGCGATCGAGCCCGATCCGCCGGACCAGATCCCGCATGCCGCCGCTTTCAAGTTGGAACACGCCGATCGTATCGCCGCGCTGGAGGAGTTCGAAAGTTTTGGGATCTTCCATGGACAAATGATCGAGATCGATGGCCACGCCCTTGGTCTCCAGAACCAGCTTGATGGTTTCCGCAATGACCGTGAGCGTTTTGAGCCCCAGAAAATCCGCCTTGAGCAGGCCCAAGGCTTCGACGTGGTCCTTGCTGAATTGGGTAATGACCTCGCCATCCTTGTCGCGCGTCAGCGGCACCAGCTCGACCAGCGGGCGCTGGCCGATGACGACTCCCGCGGCATGCACGCCGGCATTCCGCAGGAGCCCTTCCAGGACAAAGCCAGGCTCCAGGATCTTCTTGGCGTTCGGATCGGACGCCGCGAATTTCTTCAGCTCCGGGTTACGCTCCATGGCATCTTTGAGCAACAGATCGGGAATGTCCGGGATCATTTTTGCCAGGCGATCGCACTCCGGCAGGGGAATCTGCAGGACGCGGCCGACATCGCGAATGACGGTCTTGGCGCCCAGCGAGCCGAACGTGATGATCTGGGCCACGTTGTCCCGGCCGTATTTGCGCTTTACATACTCGATCACTTCCCCGCGCCGGAACTGGCAAAAGTCGATATCGAAATCCGGCGGACTCACGCGCTCGGGATTAAGAAAGCGTTCGAAAACCAGGTTATAGCGCAGCGGATCGACGCTGGTGATGCCCATCGTATAGGACACCAGGCTGCCGGCGGCCGAGCCGCGCCCCGGTCCCACCGGAATTTTCTGTTCGTGCGCAAAACGCACAAAATCCCATACCACCAGGAAATAGCCGATGAACCCGGTTTTTTCGATCACCCCGATCTCGTATTGCAGGCGCGCGACGATCGCACGCTCCTGCTCGTCCTTGGGATGATCGGGATCGGCAATGCCGAACCGCCGGCGCAGGCCTTCGCGACAGAGATGGATCAGGTAGCTCTTGGGATCGAAACCTTCGGGCGGGGTAAACGCGGGATAATGCGGTTGCTGATTCAGGCTGAGCTCCAGATTGCAGCGGGCGGCAATTTCCACCGTGTTGCTCAGCGCCTCCGGCGCCTCGCTGAAGATCCGCGCCATGGCATCGCCGCTTTTCAGATAAAACTCGGAAGACCCGTACCGCATGCGCTTGGGATCGCTCATGACGGTCGCCGTCTGGATGCAAAGCAGAATCTCATGGGCCGCGGCATGGCTCTTTTCCAGATAATGCACGTCATTGCTGGCCACCAAAGGAAGATTGGCTTTCTTCGCCAGGGCCAGCATGCCCTTATTGACGACCGCCTGGTCGGGCAAGCCATGGTCCTGGATTTCCAGGTAAAAATTATCCTTGCCGAAAATCTCGGCGTATTCACCGGCCGCGCGCGCGGCGCGGACTTCGTCGTCCGCCGCCAGGGCTTCCGCCACGCGACCCTTTAGACAGGCCGACATGCCGATCAGCCCCTTGCTGTGATTCGCCAGGATTTCCCGGTCGATGCGGGGCTTGTAGTAATAGCCCTCCAGATGAGCCGCCGTGACCAGGCGAATCAGGTTGGCATATCCGGTTTCATCGGCAGCCAGCAGGACCAGGTGCGCCGCGCGGGCCCGGGGCCCATCCGTCTTGCGATCCTTGCGGCTGCCGGGCGCCTCGTAAACTTCACAACCGATGATCGGCTTGATGCCCTTGGCCCGCGCGGCGTTATAAAACTCCACCGTCCCGAACATGTTGCCGTGATCGGTCATGGCCACGGCCGTCTGCCCGTGTTTCCGGATGGCTTCCATGAGCGGATCGATCCGGCAGGCGCCGTCCAGCAGGCTGTAGCTGGTATGCAAATGCAGATGAACGAAAGGCGTGCTCATGGTTGCGCATCCAAGTTTTACGGCTCGCGATTACTCGCGCAGTCAAGCCTGCAGCTGTCCGGGGCTACAGGCTATCGGGAAAGACGATAGAAATCGATTTCCTTCGGATCGCCAGGCATACGTCCGGCAGGAAATACAGGAGCGACCTCTTTCTATCGGCCTACAACCTGCAACCGAAACACCTTGGCAGAATGTACTGGCGGGGCGCGGTGGTCAGCGCTCAATTTCCTTCAAGCTCAGATTATCCAGCAGAAATTTCACGTTCCCTTCCGGCATCCGGAAATAAAGATTATAATTTTGATTGGACTGCACCGTGTTGGGGCATTTGAACCGGTACGTCCGTTTCTGCCAGGCGACTGAAGGCGGAATCACATCGGAGGCATAGTGGGTTTCATACTGATCGGCCACATCATCGGTGGCCGACGTAATTCGCTCATGCGTCCAGAAGGACCAGGTAACGGGCTTGCCTTCCACAATGGAGGAGAAGGTGAATTCGTACTGGCGCTTGAGCTTCATTTCGAAAGTACAGCGCGGCGAAATGACCCGTCCGCCGATTACGTGCTCCACCGTCATGCTGCTGTTGATCGGCCGTATCCATGCCAGATGGTTCCGGGTAAAGCCCGGATAATTTTCGACATAGCGGAAATACATGAAAGTTTGGCCATCGACCGGCCGGATCGGCTGGCCGCCGGGCTTCAAGACAACTTCCTTTTCCGCGCTGAACAACAGGGCCGAATTGCAGTAACCGCCGAAAAAGTTATCCCAGAAAACCCGGGTAATGCCGTTCATCCAGTTCGACGGCTGCAGCATATCCTTGGCCACATCCGTGCCTTTGACCGCTTCAACCTTGGGAAACTTCGGCTCGGTCTTGGAGCCTTCGTTAATGGTTATATAAACCTTGCCTTTGGCGGAGCCCAACAGCAGGTCGAACCGCCCGTCCTCGTTCCAGTCACAGGGACAGACAAACGACATCGGGCCCAAGACTTTCTGCTGGGCAATTTCGACAAACCCGTCGAATTCCAGGACTGCCGGCGCCAGGGTGCCGCGGATATCGGCGACCGCATCCTTGGCATCGACTGCCTTCTTGGAGCCCTTGTATAACCTGATCTCGCCCGTGCGCGTGCCGACAATCAGATCGAGCAAACCGTCGCCGTTATAGTCCACCACGGCCGGGGTCAGTTGTTCGAAACCTTCGCCATAAGCCAGGTAGAACACGCGGTCCGCAGTGAAAACCGGCTTGTTGCGCGAGCCGGTATTAATCAACAGGCGCACACTGTTGGCCGAATATGTGCCTTCGCCGACGATCAGGTCCTGCTTGCCATCGTTGTTCCAATCAACCACCCAAGGACTCATATAATTGCCCAAAACCATGGGATCCTTGCCCAGCATCAGTGTCGGCAGGCGGTCCTTGGGATCGTCGATGCCAAACTGGGGATCGACATAGCGCGGGGCGCCCATGCGGCGCGTGAACTGATACTGCCGCACTGTGCCCATGTTTTGCAGGATCCCAATATCGCCAAAAAACGTGCCGAACACCACATCGTTGTCGCCGTCGGCATCCCAGTCGCATACATTAATCTTGGCGCCCCACCCCAGGAATGTGGGCACAAACGTCCCGGTGGTAAATTTGGGTTTGCCCTTTTCGCCGGAGTTAATATAAATCCAGAGGAAGCCTTGCGTATCGCTGACCACCAGATCTTTCAGGCCATCCGCATTCATGTCCTCGAAATTCGGACAGGATGACATGGTCGTATCGGCCATCTGGCCGGCATCGTTCAAAACAATTGCATTGGCCACATTGACGTGCAAATCGTTATCCGCGTCCACGCCATCCCAATAGTTGCCCAGATTGGTCGTCGTTTCCCCGTTATAAGCGGCCGTAAACAGGTTGCCCAGGGGGCCGGAAGGAGCTGCCGGAGCAGCGGCGGCGGCATTTGTGGCAGCCGGCGCAGCGGCCTGGGCCATGGCCAAACCCGGCAAAACCAAACCGAGAATCGCAACTGCCAGCAGGTTGCCGAAGTCATGCCTTATTCGATTATGCAAACCCATGCTCATGATCGCTTTATTTGTCCTTCTCGACCTTGGTTGATTTGCCTCTTGACCCCGTGGCTTTGTATCTATTCTTATCCTTGTCCTTATCGTCATTATCGCTCTCGATTTTGACCGATCCTTTAGGCGCATCTTCCTTGACGACGGCATTAGTGCCGGCCTCATCGCCACCCGTCGGCCTGGTTATCCGGCTCCGCGTGGTCGGGGCCTGGGGCAATTCCTTCGGCAACAACATGAAATCTCTCTGATAGCGGGTCAGCAGATGCACCACCACGTTAATGCCAAACTTATAAGCATTCCGTTCGGTTTCATCGTTGATGCCGCGGTAAATGATGCTGCTTTCGCTGCGCGGGCTGTACAAATGCGGGCCATAGACATGTCGCCATTGCGGCGGCTTCCCTTTTTCGGCAACGTTGATGCGGCCCCATTCGATCTTGCCGTCCTTATTCAGGCGGGCTTCCCAAAAATGCCCATAGCCGTTCAACGTATAGAGCACCGCAAGTTTGCCGCCGATATTGATCATCTCGATGGGCTCGCGATAGTTATTCATTCCCGTCGGCAAGCCGATGTTGTCGAAGAAAACATCGAACATTTCGTGATTTTCCGGAACAATTTCGAATTCACGATCCGGCAGGACCCGATGCATTTCGCGCCGGAAAGCGATATCGAAGCGCGACCGCCGCCCGGCCAGGGCGCTGTCGCCCCACACGGCGCCGCCCAGAGTCAGATAATCGCGCAGGTTCTTGACTTCGTTATCCAGCAGACGGAAATTTTTGTGGCCGGTAAGGTAAACGAACGGCGGCTTGAGCGTAAAGAGCTGGTCCGTGCCGATATCGAGCACTTCAGGCACGACTTGGGCATCGATCCGATCCTTGGACCAGGCCCGTATTTGAAGCATCATGTTCCGCAGGGCTGACGGATTGCAGTTCCAGTCGCCATCCTGATATTTCGCCTGGAAAACCGTAAACTTGGCGCGCACACCCCTGCCGCCGCCGTGCCGGTACGAGGCGGAAGCCGCGGCGCTGCGCGAGCCGCCTCCTTGAACCCAGCCTCTTTGAAACTCGCGGACGCCGATCAAGCGCTTGATTTCGGCATCGGCAATTTTAGCGCCCATGGCCGAATCGATCTTGACGTCAATGGCGCCGATGGTGGGCGCAACAACCGGCACGGAGGCCTGGACATAGGCGGAAGGGGCGCTGACGGTCAGCCGCGACTTGGCCGTATTCTTGGCCGCCTTCATAGTCTGATCGGACATGGTGCTTTTAACGGCAACGTCCACGTTTTTAGTTGCCGATTGCGACTTTGCCGAAACAGTTTGTTCCCGCATCGGTGGCGGCGGAGGACCGACCTCCGGCAAAACAAGCAGCTGATTGCCCGCAAAATTGGATAGCACCGCCATGCGTTGCGTAACAACCAACGGCGCCAAAATCATTGCCAGAAGCAGGTAAATCGAAGCCGAGATAATAAAATAGCGGGACTGCAGAAGACCGACCACAAAGCGCACCACCACGCCCTTGGTCGACGACACCCTCTCCAGCAGTTCGAAGTTCCGCAATAATCGAAAAATGTTATCGGCCATGAGACTAACCTGAAATTATTGCTGATTGCAGTAGAAGGACAAGTTCTTTACGCCTGCCGCCGCACAAGCGCTCAACACGTCGGCAATTCGCTGCTGGCGCACCTTGGGTGCCGGATGAATAACCACCGGCTGTTTATCCCCAAACAATTTAAGGGCCTGATCCAATTTGGCTCTCACCATCACCAATTCAATATCATCGGGCGTGCCCAGCGGCTGATTGTTGCACAACACCTGACCGTTCTCGGTGATGGCCACGGTAATTTCCGTAATCTTCGACTGCGGCCCGGCCGCAGCCCCCCCGCCGGGAATCATCAACCCCAGGTATTTTTCCTCGATGTCAATTCGGCCGGCAATGATGAAATACATGAGCAAAATCATCATGCAATCGATCATCGGCCCCAATTGGATGGAATTTTCGAGATCTTTTTCCTGTTTCAGGCGCATGGTAACCCCGTCGTCAGTTCGACTTGACCGGCGCCGCATCCTGGCCGCCGCGCTCCTTCGTGGAGATCATCATGTTCGGAACGTTAGCTTCAGCAACCGCCGCCATGGCCTGCTGGGTATATTCGTATGGCGTCTTCTGGTCGGCCCGGATCACGACCCGGAAGTTCTTGGGACTCAACTTGGCAGCCTTTTTAATTAAGTCCACCAATTCCAGGTGATTCGCCAGCTTCAAGCCGCTCGCCTTGAACGTAGCCTCGCCCAGGCCCTCGTTCCACTCGATATCCACCAAAAAGCGCCCGGCAGCGTTTTCTTCCTTGATGCCCTGCCCCAGTCGGGGCACCGGCAACGTCACATCCTTACTGAAACGAGCCTGCTCCAACTTGCTGCACATGATGAAATACAGCAGCAAGATCATCATGCAATCGATCATGGGGCCCAAGGCGAGCTCACATTTTTCCCCATCTGCGTTTCCACCTCCACCGGCCATGGCAACTTACTCCCATTCAATGTCACTATGACAATGCGGACACTTCTTGGCGCCCACGGTTACTTCCTTGGAACAATTTGGACAGGGCACATGCTCTTCTTTAACCGCCGCAGCCACGGGAGCCGAAGGCGCCTTGGCCGCCGAGCTGGTCTTGATCGCCGAGGAAGCCGCTTTGGCCGCGGCGGCGCCGCCGGCACCGCCGGCTCCGCCGGATTCATACGCCGCGCGCATGGCCGCCGGCACGATAACCATATCGGGCTCCACTTCGGAGAAATTGATGTATTCGATCAGGGCATTAATGTGTTGCTGAACGCCGGAAGTGACGGCCTTCAGACGGTTGGTCATGATATAAAACAGGTACATGGCAATGATCGCGATGGCCAAACCGGTCCAGGTCACTACCAGAGCTTCGCCAATATCGCCGGCCAGCTTGGCAGGATCGCCCGAGGCGCCGGCATAGGCCATTTTATTGAACGCTCCGATCATGCCCGAAATCGTACCGAACAACCCCAGCAGCGTGTTAACCGTGGCATTCAAGTTCAGATAGGAGTTCTTGACCTTATACTTTTCGAACTCGATATTGGCTGCATCCCCGATCGCCTCCTTGACGGCTTCTTCTCCCTTGGGAATACGCTCAAGCCCGGGCGCAATCATCCGGGAAAGAGGCGAAGGATTGTCCATGCAGAACTGCCAGGCCTTGGTGTAATCCTTAACCATCATGGACTGCGTCAATTGCCGCAGCACTTCCGGCGGACAAAACGACTTAACCCGCACGCGCAGAAGAATTTCGATCAAGAGGGCCGTACACCAGATGGCCGACCCCACCAGAGCCCATTTTGTCGGACCGGACAACTCCCAATAATCCATAAGGGTTTGGGGCGGACCCTTGGCTTTCTCCGCTTCCTGCGCCCAGGCCGATGACCCTACCGCGCTCAGCATCCAGATCGCGATCGCGGCAACCGGCACGAATTTAACCCAAAAACGCCATCCAGCTTTTTTTTGATTCAACATTTAATACCTCTTTGACTGTATTTTACCGACTTCGCTGCATGTTCCAATTCAAGGAGTTGCGCCGGCACCGACGCCCTCGACACGCGGCAAGGCGGCTTTTTCCTCAATGGCTTTGCCGGCCAGCGCGCTATCCGCATAATCCTCGATCAATTCCGAATACAACGCCGCAGCCTTTTGAATTTGCCCCGCCTTGCGATACAAATTGGCGGCGCGATAGAGGGCCTCGGGACAATAGGCTTTCGCCGGATAAAGCGCGGTCACTTTCAAATAGGCGTCCAAAGCCTCGGCATCGTTCGACTGGTTTTCCAGGCACTGGCCAATGCCGCAATAGATTTCCGCGGCATATTCCAATTCCGCTGTGGGCGGTTTCAACTGCTTGTCATATACTTCCGCCAACTCGCGCAATTTAACCAGAGCCTCATCGTATTTCTTCTGGAACAGCTCGATTTTGGCCTTGCCGACCCTGGCGGCAATCGCCAGCGGGTCATCGTCGTAGGCCTCCAAAAAAGCATCGAATGCCGCGCCGGCCTTGTCGACTTCACCGGCAGCCAGACAGGCACGCGCATAATAAAGCAGACTTTTGGCAGCCCAGTCGACATCCAGCCCGCGATACTGCATGGCCACTTTGGCCAGATTGCGCTGGGCTTCCTTAAGATTGCCTTTTTCGTATGCCTCGATGCCGCGGACGACACTCGGAGGCGGCGTGACTTTCGGCGTGCCGACCACCAATGAGCGTGGAATCACGGTTTCGCCGCCGGCCGTCAGGGCGATCCGAATGCCCTTGGGATCGACTGAAAGCACTTGTCCGCGAAACACCTTGGCCTGGGTAGCAACTTCGTCTTCGGCCAAAGCCGCCGACAGCATGCCGCTCAACATGAGGATCGCCATGCCGCCTGAAATCGCATAATGGCGCAATTTGATTTTCATGATTGTCGGACAACAATTCGGACAATTTGCACACGGCCGTTTGCTGAATTAACTTGTAAAAGATACCTGCAAACACGCAGAAATGTCAACGGCAAAAATAAAAAAATTAAACCTCGCATTTTTAAGAATAATGACTTATAAATTTGCCATGGGCTTGGAATGTTTTGCGATTCCGCCCGCAGGTATATGCGCCGAAAGCGGTGAAAAATACTCTCGGATTTGAAGGCTTGTCCCGTCTTATGGAGAAACAATTATGTCAATACACAATCGGATTTGCGCGCGCGGAATAACGACGCTACTGTGCCTGGTCGGATGCTCGATCGCCTGGGCGGACAACAACGAATTGGCCAAAATCGGCGAGGAGCACATGGAAGCCGGGCGCTATGCCGAAGCCGTCAAGTCGTTCGAAAAAATCACCGAAACTTACGAGAATATTATCGCCGTTAATTTCAGTCTCGCCTGGTGCTATTATCTGACCGAGGACTACGCCAAGGCCATTCCCAAACTCATCGATCTTTCCGGCACCCGCTCGCCGAACGAGGCCAGCAAGCTGCAATCCATGTTTCTCCTGGCGGATTCTTATGCGCGCCTGGCCGCCACGGAAGCGCCCGACAGCGCCGACCGTAAAAAGAATATTGAAAAAGCCATCGACCTGCACTCCGAATTCATAACCAAATATCCGACCAACGAGAACACCGCCAGCGCCATCTATAGCCGGGGATACACCTACTACATCGACAACCGCTTCGACAAGGCCGAGGAAGACCTGAAAGCGGTGATTAAGAAAGCCCCCGAAAAAGCGACGGCCAAGGACGCCCAGTATCTGCTGGCCAATGTTTACAGCCAGCAGGGACTGAACATGATGAAAGCAGGCAAACCGGAGGAAGCCAAGGCCTTCATGGAGAAAGCCCGCCTGATCTTCAACGAGCTCGCCAAAAGCGATAGCAATCTGGCGATGGCCAACAACAGTATTTTTTCGCTGGCGCAAACTTGGTTCAACGCCGAAATGTACCGCGGCGCCATTCGTTATTTCCGGGAAGTGTATCCTCAACAGGAGGTATTGAACAACTTGGATTCGCGCCTGGACGTGCTCCAGTCGCAGCAGGCCGCCAACATCGGCAGCGGCCGCGGCTCCGGAACTTTGAAGAAGGAGATCGAAAAGCTGAAAGCGCAGCGCGGGGCCGTGGCGGACGCTTCCGACCTGATGATTTCCGCGTACCTGCAAATTGCCGTGTCATATTACAAACTCCATCGCTATGACGAAGCGCGCATTGTCTGCCGCCACCTGATCGACCTGGCCCGCGACAGCGCCAAGAAAGAAAAGGAGCAAGCCGCCTACCTGGTGATCAATACTTATATCGAGGAAAGAAACCCCTATGCGGCCGCCAAGGAGCTGGATGATTTCCAAGCGGTTTACGGGAGTTCCACCCCCACCGCCGAATCGGCCGGATTGACCATCGGCCAATTGTTTATGATGCAGGGGGATGTCGCCAAGGCCGTGGAGCAATTTACCCAGAGCGCGGAGCAATATCCCGAGAGCAAGGGCGCAGAGGAAGCCATTTATCTTAAATTCTCCGCGGAATACCTGCTGAACCAAGCCTCCAACGCCGTCGTATCGGCCCAGACCTACTTGGAAAAATACCCCAAGGGTCGCTATGCGCCCAATGCGCTCTATCTCAAAGGCATGAGCCTGGCGGCTGTGAACGAATGGGAGAAGTCCCTGGCGACGCTGAACGAACTTCTCGAAAAGTTCCCGAAAAAAACCGAGACTTTCCAGGCGCAGGACGAAGTGATCTACCAGAAAGGTTATATTTTGTGGCAGAAAGCGGAGAGCCTTAACCCCGACGCGGCCGCGTCCGCCGCCGATCGCGAAAAAATCATGGCGGAAAAGAAGGCCGCCATTCGTGACGCCATCAAGGAATTCGAAACCTTCACCACGCAATGCAAAACCAGCTCGGCGCGTCCGGCCGGCTTCTATTATCTGGGCATAGCGCTGAACGCCGCCGGCGAGTTCGACAAGGCGCGCACCGCATTGTACGACATCTATAAGGAATATCCCACCAACAGCATCGCGCCCGCCGCGCTTTATCAAATCGGCGCCATGTACTACGCCCGGACCAATCTGACGCAGATGGCCAAGATCCTGGACGAACTGGTGCAGGCCTACCCCAACAACACGATCGATGTCGACGCTTATTTCTTCCTGGGTTATATCGCCAACAAAGAAGCGCGCTATGATGACGCCGTCGAATATCTCTATGCCAGCATCGAAACGGTCCCCGATAACCCGCGCGCACCGGAATGCTTGAACCAGATCGCCCAGGCCAACCTTGAGAAGGCCAAGGCCATGGGCGCGCCCACCATCCTGCCGGAAGTCCAAAAAGGCGTGTATCGCCAAGCCCTGTTGGATTCGGCCAATGCTTACGAGGAAATCCTTTTGAATTACCCCGACGCGGAACAGGCCCAGTTGGCCATTCCGGGCATCGCCGAAAGCATCGGTATGCTGGTTCGTTACCAGATGCTGACGGAAGAAACGGCCGCCGCTTACTACACCAAGGCCATCGCGCGCCAGCCGGATAACGCCAACTTAAAGGCGCGTCTGCTGTTCAGCATGGGTCGCTACCTCCTGAAGAACGAGCGCAAGGACAAAGCCCTGGCGGCCTTCAAGGACGCCTTGACCGCGAACCCCGATGTCGTGCTGTCCGCCGCAATGCTGACGGATTATGCCGAGGCCTTGAAGGACGCCAAGGACATGGAAACCGCCGAGAATATCTACAACAAGGTCATCAAGGATTACCCGAACGATGAGCGGGCCCTGGCGCCGGCCTGGTTCGGCCTGGCCGAAATCAAGTTCCAGCAAGGCAAGTTCACCAAGGAACAGCCCGAGGCCCAGCAATATTACGAAAAAGTCTTGAAGGACTATGGCTGGTACGAGCCGGGCAAACAAGGCAAGGTCCGGCTGGCCATGATCTATGAGAAACAAGGCCAGTTTGACGAGGCCGAAAAAATGTTCGAAGCCGTCTGGAACGACGAAAAAGGCGATGCCAAACTCGGCGCAATGCTCGGCGTGGCCCGCTGCCAGCTGGCCCGCTCGGCACAGCTGAAGAAAAGCGGCCGCAGCCAGGAATACCAGGCTTTGCTCAAGGTAACGGACGAGAATCTGACCAAGTTGATCGTGCTGTACGAAACCTACGACGATTATGTCTCGGAAGCGCTTTGGCTGAAAGGACAGGCCTATGAACTCGTCGGCGATCAGGCCAAGGCCCGCGAAACTTACGACCGGCTTGCCAAGCAATACCCCAAATTAACCTGGGGCCAGGCGGGCGCCAAACGGCTGCAGCAAATGGGCGGGGCGCTGCCCGCGGCCACAGGCGGCTAAAAACGATGGCGCGACGATTCCCATGAGGCCATCCGACATATCGTACCAGCAAATGCCGATGCTGATGATAATCTGCGCCGCCGTGGTGGGTCTCGTCACGATTCTAAATAAATGCGCACTGACCTCCGACGCGGAAAAAGCGATCCAGTCGCAATCGCTTTCCCGCCTGGCTGAAGTCATCGCCAAACATCCCAAACTCATCGATAAGCCGGATAAGGAGAACGGGTTCACACCCCTGCATTGGACGGTCATCAAGCATCAGACCAATATGGTGGCCTTCCTGCTTGCCAAAGGCGCCCGGGTCAATGCCGCCGATTTGTACGGCATGACGCCCTTGCACAAGGCCGCCGCCTTCAACGATGTCGCGATCGCCAAAATGCTCCTGGATTATGACGCCGACCCCCTCGTTTTCGGCGCCAAATACGGGGTCATTAAAATGGCCCCGATTCATCTGGCGGCCGAATCCGGCTATACCGGCATAATCGAATTACTCCTGGACTATGGCGTCGACGTTAACCTTGCCACTCGCGGTAAAAACCGGGTCACAGCGCTGCATATTGCCTCCGCCAAAGGCCGGTCCGATGCCGTGGAGCTGCTGTTGAAATCCGGCGCCGACGTCAATGCCCGCGACGTCCAGGGCCAAACACCCCTGCACTGGGCCATCGCGGCGGATCAAAAGGAAGTGGCCGACATGCTGAAGATTTATGACGGCACCGAATGACGGCGCCGCCGCGCTACGGAAGAGATCAGGCGACTGTCCGTATTTTGCATTTTCTGACCATGGCGACTTCCGGGCAGGTGAAGGGCGAATCGTATTTGGTGCAGTTAATGCAGCCCATATAGAGCTTGTGCATCAGCGTTTCCTTGGCGACTTCGTAGAACCCGAACTGGCGGAAAAATTCCGGGGTAAAGGTCAGCACGACGATCTGGGCCGGATGGAACCGCTCGATGCGCTTGATCACCGCCTTCACCAATGCCGAACCGATCCCCTTGCGCTGGCACCGGCTGCTGATCGAAACGGATTTGATTTCGACAGAGGGTTGGAGCGCCTTGCCGATTTCCGGCAGAATTTGCCAGGCGGCCGTGCCAATAACACGCCCCCCCGCCTCACATACCAGGAACCGGTCGATATTCTGTACGATATCGCTAATGGCCCGCGGCATGACTTCCCGGGGATGTTCTTTGATCAAGGCGTAAATCGCGCCGGTATCTTCGAACCCGGCGTTGCGAATCGTAAAGGCATAGGCAGTTTTCATGGCTTGCAATTTATGCTCCCTGTCCGGAACACGCCCGCCGGCATCGTTCGGTAGCCGGCTACCCGGCAATCCTACCCCCCGGTACGCGTTTCCGTTAGTGGATTAATAGCACGCCCGTGCCGTTTTGGCGAGAAAAAATCGCCCGATTTCGCCTTCCATGTGATACGGCCCATGATAAAGCCGCCCGTCTCCATGAACTTCACGGCTGGTCTGCCCGGCAACGCCACCGCGCAGCGTAATCCATTCCCTCCACTATTCAACCCACCCGCAATAGCCCTGCATTTCCCCATATTTACCCGCTTATCATCAAACTACTTGTCATTTCTTATCAAACCGCACTGCAAAATACGAATGAAAGGAACGCGGCAAGGCTGCACAAACCTAAATAACGACTTTAGTCAACGCTGCCAAAACGCTTTCCGGCGCGATGGCAGCCAGGGCTTCGCCGGTCTGCTCAGGCCCCTGGAGGATGGACACCTTTGCGCCGCGCGGACCCCACACCGCCGCATCCGTGGGACCAAAGAGCGCAACAACGGGAAGACCCAACGCCGCAGCTAAATGGGTTATACCGGAATCGTTGCCCACATATCCCCGGCAAGCGGCCAGAACCGAGGTCACCGCTTTCAGAGGGCGATTGGCCAGCACGGGCACTGTCGGCGCCAAACGCGCCAGCGCCCGCGCCGCTGCCGCATCCGCTTCTCCCAGGACAAACAACGGCCGGGCGCCCATGGACCTGCGCACAAGCTCTGCCAGCATGAAGAACTTTTCGGCCGGCCAATTTTTGCGGACGCTGCCGCTCCCCGGATGCAACGCTACCGTGTTGTCCGCCAATCCCAGTTCCTGCAACCAATGCCGGCCCTGCTCCCGCAACGCCGCCGGCCATGGAAGCAAGGGGTCGGCGTCGACCGGCGTTGATATTCCCAAGTCCGCGACCGGTCGCAGAAAATGATCGGCCGCATGACCCGAGGCAACGATGGGCGAACATGACAACACGCGCTGCGCGCCGGCCGCCCGCAAGTTGGCCTGCACGACGCCATCGGGATCGCCGAGATAGGAGAGGATTATATCGAAATTGGCCAAGTCCACTCGCTCGCGCTCCGACCAGTCACAGTGCGGGACAAACCATTGGGCCATGCCGGCAGCATCCAGCGAACGGACACGGTTAATCAGTCCGGCAATTACAGCCAGTTCGGCCAACCCGGGATGCCCGACCAGTTCGATTACGGCCGAAGGCCAACGCCGGCGCAGAGCCCGGATGGCCGGCAAGGTAAGAATAAAATCGCCCAGCGCGCCGCCGCGCAGGATCAGAATGCGGAGCACATTGTCCGTTGTTTTAAAAACTGTCATCGAAACGCGGGCTATGCCTGCAGCCAAAGAAATTGTCCGCGAAAGTAACGTTAAATAAAACGATTTGTGTCACTTCGTTTCGCGTGGTTCGCAGACAAAGGTTCTGTGCTTTTCTTAGCGGCTCCTTACGGTTATGGCATTAATACACGCGCCATCCCAAAAACAGCATGGCAGCGCCGACGACGATGCCGCCGAGGCCCACAGCGCGGGCAACCGGCACACGATTAATCCAACGCTCGGTCCATTGCCGTAATTTAAAAGGGCTCCAGACCAGCACAATGCCGAGGATGACAAGCAGATAGGCAAAACTCGTCATGATCAAACGGCTTACGGCAGGATGCACGAAGGCGCTATCGAGAATCGGCAACGGCACCAGCAGCAGGAATCCGCCCAGCGCCCGGGCCGCCAGCAGATCGTCTACGAACACAACGACCAGGATATAGGCCAGCGGCACGGCCGCATATAACAGCATGTGATGCGCATCCACCCACGCAAAATTCATCTGCAGAAGCAGCCAGGCCGACCAGATGATATCGACGGCGGCCAAAATCCGGCCGGCCCATACATGCCGGGGAAAAGCGCCAACCCCGGCCGCCATGCCCCGCGGAAACACCGCCATGGCGGCGCCCCAGACAAAAACCAGGGCTCCACAGATCAAGGTTACAAAAGCCAGGTCGGACATATTCATTTCCCCCATTATATGTTACCGCAAAATCATTCGCATCCCAACGAATGCCCAGGCCCTGCGGGAAAATGCGAATTCAAGGCGCCAAGCCATCCAGGCCTTTTGATTTTCATCGCGTCTTTGATCCCACAGCCTACCGCCTTCCGCCGGCCGCCTCTTTTTCAATCTTTCCATACAGCGCCTGCGCTGTCGCCTCGGCGACGCGCATCATAACAAGATCGCCGGCCTTCACGCCCGGAAACGCATCGAAAATCGCCAGGATATTCTGGCGCGTGCGCCCCGCCCAGCGCGCTTCGTTCCGCAGACTGGGACCTTCCACGAGCACTTCGCAAGCCTGGCCGACAAAAGTCCGGTGAAAAGTTTGACTGCGCTTGCCCTGGTCCTCCAGGAGCGCATGGTTGCGCCGCAGTTTTTCCTTGGCGCTCACATCGTCACGCCACTGGGCGGCAGGGGTGCCCGGGCGCGGATTGTATTTGAAGATATAGACATTATCAAAGCCTATTTCTTCCAGGAAAGTGCGGGTCAGATCGAACTCCTCCGGCGTTTCCGAGGGAAACCCGACGATGACATCGGTAGTCAGCACGATGCGCGGCTCGGCTTGCTGCAGACGCCGCACCGCCGCGCGGTAATCTTCCGCCGTATAGCCCCGGTTCATCAGTTTCAGAATCCGGTCGGAGGCGGACTGCAGGGGCAGATGTAGATGCGCGCACACGGCAGGCAACTCCGCAAAGGCGCGGGCCACTTCCGCAGTGCAACCGCAGGGATGCCCCGACGTGAACCTCAAACGGCCCAATCCCGGAATATCATCCAACGCTTCCAGGAGGCGCGGCAAGGGCTCAGCAAAACCGCGCGGCGAGCGGGACTCCTTTTCCCAGACAGGGGTCTGCCGGCCGTAGGCCATAATGCTCTGGCCCAGCAAGGTGACCTCCTTGACACCCTGGGCGACCAGCTGACGCACTTCGTCGATAACATCCCGGGCCGGGCGGCTCCACTCGTTGCCGCGCACATCGGGAACCACGCAATATGCGCAACGGCGGTTACAGCCGAAGAGGATATTAACGAAGGCCGAATTAACGCTGGGCAAATGCGTATGGCCATCATAAGGATCGCCTTCCGAAGCAACATCGATGACCGGGCAGCGTGTCTCGCGCAGGGCATCGAGGATCGCCGGAACCCGCGTCAGGACGTGCGTGCCCACGGCAAAATCCAGGCCGGGGACCAGACGAAACAGTTCTTTCTGCATGCGCTGAACCATGCAGCCAACGACGCCGACGATCCGGCCAGACCGTTCTTCCTGCCGCGCGGCAATCAACATCCTAAGCTTGCCGATGGCCTTGTCTTCCGCCTTGGCGCGCACACTGCAGGTGTTCACAATCACGGCATCGGCCTGGCTTTCACGCTCCGTGAGGGCATAGCCATGGCGCTGCAGCAGGGCGGCGATCATCTCGCTGTCCCGTTCGTTCATTTGACAGCCATAGGTTTTGATATGGACTTTGAATGGCTTTGGTGTGAACACGGATATCCTTCTCAAGTTCATGGAGCCGATGCGCGGATTGCGTCCGATTCCGAGCGGACGCAATTGTCCACTTTGACTGCGCGATGGCAAGGGAAATCCGCTCGTCTACCAAACAATAACGTTAAAGCATGAACGGAAAATTTAATTTTCTTTCGGCGCCTAAATCTTGTAGCGTAACACCCACGCAACCGCCAGCATGCTCCAGGAATGCAGGGATACATGGCAATGCAAAACGAAAAACAGACTTTGACAATCGGCGCCGAGTTGGACTTGAGCATAGCTGCCACCTTGCGGATCGCCGTTTTGCAGTTTCAGCCGCTTACAATAAGCGCTGATGGCGAGCAGATCTGCGGAAAGGGACGGCTCCGGATACGCAACGGCCAGCGCACGCTGCATCTGAGCGGAACGCCCTACGCGATTGGCTATCAACACGGCGCATTGCTGCGGGACAACGCCCGCCGGGTATCCACCGTTTAATTTACGGAGTGGGACTGGCCTATTCCCTGGAAAAGGGCCAATGGTTTGCCGGCGGGACGCGCGCCTTGCGCAGATGTATATTTCCATGAAACCAAAATTAATCCTGGCATCGGCCTCGGCGCGACGCCGCAAAATTCTGGACGCGCTGGGCGTGGCATTCGAGGTGATCGTCCCGCAGGTCGAGGAAGTCGTTTATGCCGACGACCCCCGGCGGACGGCAAGGGAAAACGCCGTCCTCAAAAGCGCCTGGTGCCGCGCGCGATACCCTGACCGTCCTTCGCTGGCCGCGGATACGCTCATCGAGTTCGAGGGTCATTGCATCGGCAAAGCCCGGACTAAGGAAGAAGCCATGGCCTTCCTGCGGATGTTCTCGGGCACAACCCACCGGGTCTTCACGGCCGTAGCGATGGCCAGGGCGCGGTCCGCCCCGGAAGTGATCCTGGCCGAGTCCGCGGTACGGTTTCGACCGCTGAGCGAAGATGAAATCCGGTCTTACATTTTTGAAGTCAATCCCATGGATCGGGCCGGAGCCTACGATATTGACGAACAAGGCGAAGCGCTCATGGCGGAATATACCGGCTCGCGCACCAACATCATGGGCCTTCCCGAAGAAATGGTCGCCGTGTGGCTGAGAAAAGAGGGCCTGTTATGATCCTTAAGCCCCTCAAGATCGGCGCCCTGACCGTGGATTTTCCGGTCATGCTGTCCCCCATGGCCGGATATATCGACGCGCAATGCGCGGCCCCACGTTTTGTTTGAAAAAACTTGCAAAAACGACCGAAAATGGTAATTTCAAACAAAAGTGGTTTTGATTAGCGACATCCGATAAATACTGTCCCTAAGCGACCTTTCCCAAAATATTGGACGCTGTAATCCCGGTAATCTGAAAAGCCCGCCTCGGATACGATCGCGAGAATGCTGGCAAAATCACTCGTCATAGCCGAACACAAGCCTCCGCATCAATAAGGCGGCACATCCGCTTTAAGACGCCAATGCCAGGATAACAAGTCCGCCGTTTGAGGGACAGAGAAAGATTGAAGGAGACTTATCGAAATGGTCACTTTTGACAACCTCGGGCCGCTCCGGCGGGTGACGGACCGATTCCGGCGCTGGTTTGGCCAGCCGATTTCCCTGGATGTGTGCGACCCGCCCTGGCGCGCCGAGCTTTTCGGTTTGGAGCAATTTGGCATCCATGGAAAGGCTCTGGCTGCCGCGCATGATCTCGATCTCAAGCCAGGCGCCGAATGCCTGTTGCCGCGACTTACAGAAAATGCGCGCATCATTCGATATTCATACGACGTTATCGCCGAGACTGTCCGTAGTGGTCAGCAGATAGCGCCGGCCGCCGAATGGCTGCTAGACAACTACTACCTTATTGCCGAACAGATTGATATAGCCCGGATGCATCTTCCCAAAGGCTACAGCCGGGAATTGCCCCGTCTGCGAACCGGTCTATTACGAGGTTTCCCTCGAATCTACGATCTGGCCCTTGAATTGGTCTTGCACACGGACGGCTGTGTGGATGCCGATAATGTGACCAATTTCGTGAAAGCTTACCAGCGCGTACGGCCCCTGAAACTGGGTGAGCTGTGGGCCATCCCAATCATGCTCCGGCTTACCTTGCTGGAGAATTTGCGGCGGGTGGCCTATCGCATTGTTTGGCGGCGTCAGCATCGCGCCATGGCGCTTGAATGGGCCCACCGATTCGTCGCCGTCGTTCAGAAAGATCCGAGGTTATTCGTGACGGAGCTGGCTGATTTTGTGCGAGCCAACCCGCCCATGTCGCCGCCTTTTATCTCCGAACTTTATGCCAACATCGAGGGAGTTCACTCGGCCATCGGGCTGGCCGTCAATTGGATCGAACAAGAGCTGTCTCAGAAAGGGCAGACGATCGAGTTGATTCAACAGGCGGAGAGCCAGGATCAGGCCGCCGACCAGGTATCGATTGGCAACACCATCACCAGCCTCAGGACCTTGAATGCCATCGACTGGCAGAAGTTCGTTGAAGCCCTCAGTGCGACTGAAGCCGTGTTGCGCCGCGACCCGGCCGGAATTTATCCCCGGATGGACTTCCGGACCCGAGACCGCTACCGGCATGTCGTGGAGGATTTGGCCAAGAAATGCAACCTGCGGGAAGAGGTCGTGGCGGAAACGGCAATAAAACTGGCTATGGCCCGCCGGGATTCCACCGCCGCAGAACCGCGGGAGTTGCATGTCGGGTACTTCCTGATCGATCAAGGGTTGCCCGAACTCCAGCGTGCGGCAGGATGCCGGCTTGGGCTTATCCGGCGAGTCGGCCGAATGCTCTCCCGCCGGCTGCTCACGGTGTATTTTCTGGCCATCGGCAGTTTCACGATACTGATGGCCTGCCCGCTCCTTTTCCAAGCCTATCCGTTGTGGCCGGCTCACCCGGTTTGGATTGCGTTTGCCTTGATTGTTATTCCGTTGATTGCCTTGCGTTCGGCGCTCATGCTCATCAACTGGATCATCATGCTTCTGGTTCCGCCCCGGCCTTTGCCTCGGATGGACTTTTCAAAAGGCATTGTCGCGGATCACCGCACCGCCGTGGTCATTCCTACGCTGCTCTATTCGGAGCCAGGCGCACGCAAGCTCATTGAGCATCTTGAAATCTGCTACCTGGCCAATCGCGAACCCAACCTGCTCTTTGGTGTTCTGCTGGATTTCCCGGATGCGGCGCAGGCGGAGCGCCCCCAAGACGCCGCCATACTCGATGCAGCTGTCGAGGGCATTCGGCTGTTGAACGGGAAATACGCTGCTGCGGGGGGATCCTTATTCTTCCTCTTGTATCGGCCCCGAGAATGGAATTCGGGCGAGCAGGCATGGATGGGTCATGAACGCAAGCGAGGAAAACTGGAGGCGTTTAACCGGTTGGTGTGCGATGGATCTCGCGGCCCGTTCACCGTCATCGAGGGGGACTTGGCCGTGTTGCGCACGATCAAGCACATTATCACGCTGGATGCGGATACACAGCTTCCGCCGCAAGCTGCGGCCAAATTGGCCGGCACTATCGCGCATCCGCTCAATCAGCCGCGAATCAATCCGGCCACGGGCTTTGTGCAACAGGGGTACGGAGTGCTGCAGCCGCGCTTGGGAGCCAGCCTGATTGGATCCCAACGTTCCCCATTTGCCCGGCTGTTCGCCGGAGAAACCGGCCTGGATCCCTATACCCGGGCCGTATCCAATTTCTACCATGATTTCTGCGGAGAGGGCTCATTTGTCGGCAAAGGCATCTACGACGTGCAGGCCTTTTCCGCGGCGACGGGCAATCGGTTTCCGCTTAATCGAATCCTCAGCCATGATTTGATTGAGGGCTGTTATGCCCGCTGTGGATTCGTCAACGATGTGGAATTGATTGAGGATTCCCCGTCTTCTTATCTGGCCGATTCCCTCCGCCATCACCGGTGGATCCGGGGAGACTGGCAGATTGCCCGATGGCTGCTGCCCACAGTGCCTGGTCCGGATGGCAAACAGGTGGTCAATCCGCTCGGAACATTGGCAAAATGGATGATTTTCGACAACTTGCGGCGCAGTCTGGTCCCGGCCACGCTCCTGACGGCCTTTATCCTCGGCTGGGCAGGGATTCCGGACGCGGCGCTGCGCTGGACGGCGACACTGCTCGCCATCTATTTGCTACCAACCCTGGCGTGTTCGGCGCATGCCTTTCTGACCAAGGCCAAACATGCCGCTTGGTCGGCGCACTTCGGACGTGTCCTGATCAATGAGTCGAGGGTATGGGCAATTGAGGGCATGGAACTCATGTTCCTGCCATTTCAAACCAGTGTGTACCTTGACGCGATTTTGCGGGTATTTTGGCGCCTTTGCATCAGCAGTCGCCGTGTTCTGGAATGGCAAACGGCGGCCGAAACGGCGCGGACTGTTTTCGGAGGACTCCTGGCAACCGCGCGAACCATGTGGATTGCACCGGGGGTGGCGATCGTAACAGGAAGCCTCCTCGTGGTCGCCGGCACAACAGGTTGGATCCTGGCCGGACCGATTCTAGCGCTGTGGTTTGCCGCACCGTTCGTCGCTTGGATTACAGGCCGGCCATTTGGTTCGCGCCCGTCGCAGCTGACAATCGAACAAGTCCTCTTTCTCCGCAACTTGGCACGGCGAACGTGGGCCTATTTCGAACATTTTATCGGACCGGAGCACCATTGGCTGCCGCCTGACAATTTTCAGGAAGTGCCGCAACCCCACGCCGCGGCGCGCACCTCCCCGACCAATATGGGCATGGGACTGATCAGCACCCTGGCAGCCTATGATTTTGGTTACTTATCCGCCGGCCACCTCATCGGGCGGACGGAACAGACATTGGCCACTCTGGAGAAACTGGAGCGCTACCGCGGGCACTTCTACAACTGGTACGATACTCACACGCTCAATCCGCTTCATCCGCTCTATGTGTCCACCGTAGATAGCGGCAACCTGTCCGGCCACTTGGCAACTTTTTGTGAAGGGCTCCGGGAATTGCCGAACGCACCGATTTTGCCCCCGCACTGGCAGGACGGACTTGAGGACACCACCTTGATACTGCTGGAGGAAATAGACCGCCTGGCGGCCGGCCAAGCGGAATCAGGAACCGGTTTAAGTCGAAGGTCTGAAATCAGAAATCAGATATCCGCCATCCATCGCCTGCCGTCTACCGTCGGCTTTCCGGCTCTGCACCGGGCGCTGACGAATTTCCGTTCCTTGGTGGCCGGATTGGCGCCGAGCATATCTTCCGACGAAGACGCGACATTCTGGCTGACGGCTTTAACCGCGGAGTGCGATGATTTGCTGGGCGAGCTCCGGTATTTGGCGCCATGGCTTGACGAAGCGCCTCCGGCATCATATCACCGCGAGGCAGGCGGAATGCAACGCAACGGGGTGTTGGCGGAGCAACAAGATGATGCTCTCTGGAATATCTTGCTGGCGGAGATTACCCCCGGAATGACATTTAAGGATTTAGCCGCCCTGCCCCAGAGCCTGGCACCGCGGGTGGAAACAATCCGCCAGACGTGTCCGGATTTGCCTCGTATTGAAAGGCTGAGCACACTCCTGGCCGTTGCCGGCGAGCATGCGACCGAACGCATCGAGGCCGTCCAAGATCTGATGACCCGGTGCGAGGAATTAGGCGATATGGACATGGACTTTCTGTATGATCCCCTGCGGCACCTGCTGTCCCTCGGATACAACCTTGAGACACACCGGTGCGATGCAGGGTACTACGATCTCCTGGCATCGGAAGCACGCTTGTGCAGTTTCCTGGCCGTAGCGCAAGGTCAATTACCGCTCGATCACTGGTTCCATCTGGGCCGTCAGCTTGCCCCTGGCGGCGGGTCGCCGGTGCTCGTATCGTGGAGCGGGTCGCTTTTCGAGTATCTCATGCCTTTGCTGGTAATGCCGAGCTTTGCCAATACCCTGCTGGACCAGGCCTGCCGACGGGCAGTCCGGCGGCAGATTCGATATGGTCGGCGACATCATATCCCCTGGGGATTTTCCGAGTCTTGCTACAACCAGGTTGATGTCCATATGACCTATCAGTACCGGGCATTCGGCGTGCCTGGGCTGGGCTTGAAACGCGGATTGGCCGATGATCTGGTGGTGGCCCCCTATGCCAGTGTTATGGCCCTGATGGTGGCGCCCCGTGAGGCCTGCGAGAACCTACAGACACTGCCCAGCCATGGCTTGACAGGCCGGCTCGGATTTTACGAGGCGGTTGATTACACCCCCAGCAGACTGCAAAGCGGCGACCGCTTCGCTGTGGTCAAGACATACATGGCACACCATAGCGGAATGAGCCTTCTGGCTCTGGACTCCGTCTTGAACGGACAGCCGATGCAACGCCGGTTTCTATCAAACCCGCCGTTCCGGTCGGCGATCCTGTTATTGCAGGAACGCATCCCCGTGGGCGGCATCAGGCCGCAAGCCGGTAAAAATGTGGCCGAAACTCCGGAGCGCACTCTGGCAGATAAAGCGGCCGAATCCATTACCCGCTCTTTTAAATCAGCCGACACGCCCATTCCCGACATCCATCTGCTCTCCAATGGCCGCTACCACGTCATGGTGACCAATGCCGGGGGAGGGTACAGCCGGTGGCAGGACCTGACGTTGACACGCTGGCGGGAAGATGTGACCCGCGATAACTGGGGAACCTTCTTTTATATCAAGGATGCGGGTGCGGCCCACAGCTGGTCAACAACCTGGCAACCCCTGTGCCGTGACCTTGACCGCTATGAAGGGACCTATTCCCAAGGCATGGCGGAATTTCACGCCGTCAAGGACCAGGTCGAAGTCCACACGCGAATTGCTGTCTCGCCCGAAGACGACATCGAGTTGCGACGGATGATTGTGACCAATCTTTCCCGCAAGAGTCGAACCCTGGAACTGACCAGCTACGCCGAGGTGGTGCTTGCGGAACCACGCGCAGAAGCCGCCCATCCGGTCTATCAAGGCCTCTTCGTGCAGACCGAATTATTACCCGGCAAGGCCGCCATTTTATGCGCTCGGCGGCCTCGATCCGCCGAAGAGTCCTGCCCCTGGCTCTTTCATGCGGTAATTATCCGCGGCCTGTCCGCCGAGTCATTGCCTTCTTTTGAAACAGACCGGGCCAAATTCATAGGCCGAGGACGGACACCAGCTTCGCCGGCCGCGTTAACCAAAACCGGTCCTCTGTCCAACAGCGCCGGGAACGTTCTTGATCCGATCGTCGCCGTGCGGCGCCAGTTTCGACTGCGCCCAGGGGAAAGCATGGTGGTGGATGCCATCCTGGGAATTGACAAAAGCCGTGATGGCGCCGTTTCCTTGGTGGATAAATATCACGACCATCGCCTGGCAGATCGGTTGTTCGATGTAGCCTGGATCCACAACCAAGTTCTTTTGCATCAATTGCGGATCAGTGAATCCAACGCCCAGCTGTTTGGGCGAATTGCCAGTTCGATTCTCTACGCCGACTCCCGCTGTCGAGCCAGTCCGGGCCTGATTGCCCGGAACCGCAAAAGCCAATCGAGTCTGTGGGGCCATGGTATTTCCGGAGATTTGCCCATTGTTCTGTTGCGCATGAGCGATCTGACGAACCTGGATTTGGCCCGCCAACTGATTCACGCCTATGCTTACTGGCGGCACAAAGGCCTTCGCGTGGACTTGGTCATCTGGGCGGAAGCCTTTTCCGGCTATCGGCAGAGCCTTTTGGATGCCATCATCGGGTTGCTCCATGGCGGGCCCGAGGGTCTGATTCGCGATCAATCCGGCGGAATTTTCGTGCGCAACATTGACCAGGTGCCGGATGAGGATCAACTCCTCATCCAATCGGTTGCCCGGGTCATTTTCAACGACCGTTTCGGAAACCTGGCCGACCAGCTCGAACGAAGGATTCACTCGGAGGACCACGATCAAGACTTGTTGCCAGTCATGGAACCATCCATGCCGCTTCCCGAAGAAAAGAAGCTTCCAAAACGCGACCTGACCTTTTTTAACGGACTGGGCGGATTTACCGGGGATGGCCGGGAATATGTGACGATCCTGTATCCCGGTCAGACGACCCCGGCGCCCTGGGCCAACGTATTGGCCAACCCTACGTTCGGCACGGTCATCAGCGAATCGGGCGGCGCCTACACTTGGTTTGCCAATGCTCACGAGTTTCGCTTAACACCTTGGTACAACGACCCGATCTCCGATTCGAGTGGGGAGGCCTTCTACATTCGCGATGAGGATACGGGCCGATTCTGGTCGCCAACACCCGGCCCGGCCCGGGGTATCAATCCTTACGTGTGCCGGCATGGACTCGGTTACTCTGTATTCGAGTATACGCAGGATCGTCTATTCACGGAGCTGACGACCTATGTGGGCGTGGAAGCGCCGGTAAAATTCGTTTCCATCAAAGCCCGCAATCTCTCTGATCGGACCCGCCGGATCAGTGTCACTGGTTTCTGCGAATGGGTGTTGGGCGAAAGCCGGGATCGATGCGCCATGCACGTGGTTACCCGGCTCGACCCGCAAACTGGCGCCATCTTTGCCCGAAATGCGTTCACGATCGACTTTCCCGGCCATACGGCTTTCTTCCATTGCAGCGAGACGGATCGCAGTCTGACCGGCAACCGGACCGAATTCATCGGGCGAAACTCTTCCCCGGCCTTTCCAAAGGGCCTGAGACGCAAACGCCTTTCGAACCGGATTGGCGCCGGTTTAGACCCCTGTGCGGCTATCCAGGCTTATCTCGAAATTCCCCCGGGGCAACAGCGCGAGATCGTTTTCTTTATGGGCGCCGCCCGGAACGAATCGGAGGCCCGGTCACTCCTGCGTTCTTTCAGCGGGATCGATGGGGCCCGGCAAGAGTTGGAAAAGGTCTGGCAGTTCTGGAAGCACCAACTCGGCAGCGTATATGTCGAGACGCCGGATCTATCGGTGAACTTCCTGACGAACCACTGGCTTTTGTATCAGGTGCTGACGTCGCGGTTTTGGGGTCGTAGCGGGTATTACCAATCCAGCGGGGCCTACGGATTCCGCGACCAGTTGCAGGATGCCCTGGCATTCTTATACGGGAGCCCAGGACTGACCCGCCAGCATCTGTTGACCGCTGCCGGCCGTCAGTTTGGCAAAGGCGACGTTCAACACTGGTGGCATCCCCCTTCCGGCCGCGGCATCCGAACGCGCATTTCAGATGATTATCTGTGGCTGCCCTATGTGGCCTGCCGATATGTTGCGGCCACAGGGGACACCGGAATTCTGGATGAGGACATTCCCTTCCTGGATGCTCGGCCTCTGGGCATGGCAGAAGACTCCCTTTTTGACCGGCCCACAATCAGCGACCATCGGGCTCCGTTCTACGATCATTGCGTGCTGGCGATCAAGCACGGGCTGAATTTCGGGGCCCACGGTCTGCCGCTCATGCAGGGCGGGGATTGGAACGACGGGATGAACCGGGTCGGCCGCGGCGGCAAGGGCGAAAGTGTCTGGCTGGCTTTCTTCCTGTATGATGTGCTTGCAAACTTTGCCGCGCTGGCCTCCCATCGTGGGGATGATGCCATGGCCCGGCTGTGCAACGATCAGGCGGCAAAGCTCCGGCAGCACATTGAGGCTGAAGCGTGGGATGGCCACTGGTATAAACGTGCCTTCTTTGACGATGGAACGCCCCTCGGGACGGCGACAAATCCCGAATGCCGGATTGATTTAATCCCGCAAAGCTGGGCTGTTCTCAGCGGCGCCGCAAGTCCCGAGAGAGGCATACAGGCAATGGAATCGGTTTCCCAGACCCTCATGGACCGGAATCTCGGCGTACTCAAACTGCTCGACCCGCCTTTCGATTCGGCAGCCTGGGATCCGGGATATATTAAAGGATATATTCCCGGCGTTCGGGAAAACGGCGGACAGTATACTCATGCCGCCATCTGGACAGCCATGGCCTGGGCCATCCTTGAGCGCCCTGATGAAGCCTGGGAATGCTTTGCCCTGCTCAATCCGATCCGCCATGCCGCGACCCCTGAGCAGGCGTCGGTTTACAAGGTGGAACCTTACGTGATAGCCGCTGACCTGTATACGGTCAAGGGCCACGAAGGACGAGGTGGCTGGACTTGGTATACCGGGTCGGCTGGATGGATGTATCAATTTCTCGTGGAAAAGCTCCTCGGGTTGAATCTTAAGGTGAATCGACTGAGCTTTACGCCGCTCTTTCCCGCGGGATGGTTGGAATATAAGATTCACTACCGCTACAGAGACACATACTATCACATCCAGGTCATCCGAAAGGAGCCAAAAGCGGCTCTCGTTCGGCGGGTGGTTGTTGACACGATCGAGCAACCTGATTTGATGATTTCCCTGGTTGACGATCAAATCGAGCACTTCGTTATAGTGGAGGTCTGCGATTAAAGGCTGCCAGCACAATCCAGGCCGGCACCGGACTTCAAATAAATATGGTCTTCGGCAACAATTATGAATTCAGATGGAACCCTTAAGCCCCTCAAGATCGGCAGCCTGACCGTGGATTTTCCGGTCATGCTGTCCCCCATGGCCGGATATACCGACGTGATCATGCGCAGCCTCGCCAGGCAGTATCGTTGCGGCATGACCTATACCGAAGTCACCAGCGCGGAAGGGCTGGTGCGCGGATCGAAACAGACGCTGCAGATGCTCGAAACCGCGCCCGGAGAACAGCCCATCGCCGCGCATATTTATGGAGCGAACCCCGAGATCCTCGCCCAGGCGGCGGTATTCATCGAACGCATGGGACGCTTTCAAACGATCGACCTGAACTGTGGCTGCCCCGTCGCCAAGGTCGTGGCCAAGGGGGCCGGGGCGGCATTGATTAAACATCCCGAGAAAATCGCGCAAATTGTCAAGGCCATCAAGCAGGCCGTGTCCCTGCCGGTCACCGTAAAAACACGACTGGGCGTGACGCCCGAGCGCATGAATATTTCGGAAATTGCGCAAGCCGTGGAAGAAAGCGGGGGAAGCGCGATCGCCATTCATGCCCGGTTTGTCACCGGGCGCCATACCGGCCAGGCCGATTGGCCGGCGCTCGCGCGGATCAAGGCGGAACGCTCGATCCCCGTGATCGGGAACGGCGGTGTGGCGTCGGCCGCCGACGTGGTCCGGATGATTGCCGAAACCGGCGTGGACGGGGTCATGATCGGCAAAGCCGCGGTCGGGAACCCGTGGATCTTCCAGGAAGCTTGGTCCGCCCTGCAGGGTGAACCCATCCAACCGCCGTCCATCGAGGAACGCCGGTCAATCATCGAAAAGCACCTGCGCCTGCTTATCGAACACAAGGAACATACCGGCAAATCGAGGCGCCACCCGCAAAACAGTGCCGAGCTGAGCGCCGTTCTTCATTTTCGGGCACATCTGGTGGGTTATATCAGAGGATTCAAGAAAAGCGCCGAGATACGGAGGACCCTGCAAGGGATGCGCCGGGTAGCCGACGTTATGGCCGCAGTAAATAGCCTGGAATCCCTGGAAACACGTCCATCGGATGTCTAGACAGAGCGTCCATATTTCAATCACAAAGCTTTTTCCATTCAATGAAGTTCCCCGAATCCTCGCCTAAGCACCATGTGCCTGGTTAAATAGCCTTAGGCAAGGATCAGAACTGGTTTATTCGATCTTGACTTTCCGATTACGCCAAGGTATAAGTAAGTTGCGGTGGGAGTTGATGAGACGCACTCAAAAATAACTTATGAATATTCTCTTAATATATCCTGAATTTCCGGACACTTTCTGGAGCTTTAAGCACGCGCTGGAATTCGTGCACAAGCGCGCCTCCCTGCCGCCGTTGGGCCTGCTGACCGTCGCCGCCATGCTGCCCAAGGAATGGTCCACGCGGCTCGTTGACACCAACGTGCGCGACCTCACCAAAAAGGACCTGGCTTGGGCCGACTGCGCCTTCATCAGCGCCATGGTAATCCAACGTTCGTCGGCGCACCGGCTGGTTGCCCGTTGCAAGGAAGCAGGCTTGCGCATTGTGGCCGGAGGCCCGCTGTTTACCAACGAGCACGCGCAATTCGAGGGAGTGGACCATTTTATTCTGAACGAGGCGGAATTGACCTTGCCGCTTTTCTTGAACGACCTGGCGCAAGGCCGGCCGCAAAGGATGTATGCATCCGCCGAGTTTGCGGACCTGCAGCAAACGCCCGTGCCCCGCTGGGAACTATTGGACCAGAAACGCTATGCCTGCATGAGCATCCAGTTCTCCCGCGGCTGTCCGTTTGCCTGCGATTTCTGCAATGTGACCGCTTTGCTCGGCCGCCGGGTGCGTATCAAATCCTCGCGCCAGATTATCGCCGAACTGGATAGCCTGTATGCCTCGGGCTGGCACAATGAAATTTTCTTCGTGGATGACAACTTCATTGGCAACAAGCAGTTCCTCAAGACCGACCTGTTGCCGGCCTTGATCGCATGGCGCAAAGGCAAGCGCGGCATCGTGTTCAACACCGAATCCTCCGTCAACCTGGCACAGGATGCAGTTTTAATGGAAATGATGGTCCAAGCCGGATTCAACAAGGTGTTTATCGGCATCGAGACCCCCGATGAAGCATCCCTGGTCGAATGCGGCAAACACCAGAATAAAAACCGTAACCTGGTCGACGACGTAAAATGCATCCAGCGCGCCGGGCTCCAGGTGCAGGGCGGGTTCATTGTCGGCTTCGACAGCGACTTACCCTCGATTTTCCAGCGCCAGATAGATTTCATTCAAAAGAGCGGAATTGTGACCGCCATGGTTGGCATCTTGCAGGCCCCTCCGGGCACACGCTTGTATGACCGCATGAAGAAGGAAGGCCGGTTGACCGGGGAATTATCGGGCGACAACGTGGACGGCACGACGAATATTATTCCGACCATGAAACTGGAAGCTCTGCGGGAAGGCTACAGGAACATTCTCCAAAACATTTATGCCCCAAAGCAGTACTATCAACGCATCCGGACCTTTCTGCGGGAATTCAAGCCGCCAAAAACCAGCATGCCTTTGCGGGGTGCGCACCTGCTGGCGCTGATCAGGTCGTTCTATCGTCTTGGCATCTTGGGCCAGGAACGTTTTCATTACTGGCATCTGCTGCTGTGGACCCAGTTCCGGCATCCCAGACTCATCCCCGAGGCCATTACTTTGGCTATTTACGGTTATCATTTCCGTAAAATCTGCAAACAACACGTGCCCTGAAGGCGCGTATCTTACACGGCTCCCGCCGGAATTGCCGTCATTGCCGTTAAGAGGGTCCACCCAGATATCCGTGAGCACCGGCGTGCCCAGGTTGTAATAACGCGGATGCATGGTTTGGGCCTGGAGCGGCAAGGCCCACAGGAGGGTTAAGCCCAGCACAACCAGCAGTCGCTGCCTGACGCCGCCCGCATAGCGGGCCAAACACCGGCTTGTGCAGCCGAGAGGCATCCCTTGGAATTCAAGTTGCATTATGGCGGCCTTGTCTAATGTGAGCTTTCGCCCGCAACCCAAAAAATCAACCACTGATTACACTGATTTCACGGATATAGGAAATAAGCATGACCGCGTTAACGCATTCCATATCAGTGCCATCCGTGTCATCCGTGGTAAAATTCTTGTTTTTGTAGCTGTTCCCAACGTTCAAGGTACTAATGTGGCCATGCCCCCAACTCAAGAATTTGCCCGCTAAACACGCGAAAGGAACGCTAAATTAAGAAAGGAATGTTTCTTTTTCGCGTTATTTCGCGTGGTTCGCGGGCAATGTTCCGGTTTATTTTCTTGTTTTTCTTGGCGGTTCCTGATGTTTATGGCGCTAACCGTCTTCCGGCATCACTCCAGCATCTTCGCCAACGCCAAGGCAAATTCACGGGCAGCCTTGGGGCCATTGGCAGTGAGCAGCTTGCCATCCTGGACGATATCCCGGTCAACCAACAGCGCGCCCCGGGAGGCCAACTGGCCCGCGAACGATGGAAAGACGGTGGCTTGCTTGCCCTTCAACACACCGGCATTAGCGAGCGTAACCGGCGCGATGCAGATGGCTGCCAGCACTTTCCCCTGTTCCGCAGCCGCGCGCGCCAGGGCATGGGCCGTTACATTCGTAAAAAACTCAACAGCCCCCGGTCCGCCGACAAATACGATCGCATCGTAATCCCCGGCCTTGCATCCGTCAATTTGCCGGTCGGCAGTTACAATTTTGCCGTAGACGCTCACAGCATCGCCCTTTACCGAACTGGCCACAGTCACTGCGGCCCCGCATTGACGCAGGCGGTTATAGGGCTCGAAATATTCCTCATCCCTGAAATCCTTGGCTGCGACCACCATCAACACTTTTTTATCCTTTAAGTCCGGCATATTATTCTCCTTTCCAAGCACCGTTCCGGTCCAGATGGCGCCCATAATCAAGAATGCCAGCATGTATGACCGCATAACAGCCTCCTTAATTGAATAATATCACATGCTTATTGGGGGTCGCAATTCCTTTCGCTCTTTTTATGCCAAGGATTAACAATTATCTGTGTTTATCGAAGGCCCCTTGTTCCACTGCTCGCTTGAAACCGAAGCTTCGCCATGCCAAGACCGAAACCTCTTTTCGACTTTCGTCCACCGCAACGCCTTTAATTCTTCGTATGATCGGCGCAGCAAGGCGCATCGCTTGCGACCTCCACAGCCCTTTTGGCAAACTCGCGCATAGCGGCGGCAGCCCCTTGTTGGACCAAATATCCCTCGTTAATGGCCGCACTAATCAAATCGGCATGAATGCCCAGTTCCCTGGCCTTGGCGACATGATATGTCAGGCAGGGCTGACAATGCGCGCCGATCGACGCGCCGATGGCAATCAATTCCTTGGTTTTTTCGTCTATGTTTTCTTTCATCGTGTTCTCCCATCCGGATTTCGCCGAACAACACCCGCCTATGGCGCATAATTCTGTTCAACCCAAAGGGCCCATCGACTGACAGACCGCCTCTTCCGCTTTCAACCGGCGCAATTGTCCACTTTGACTGTACGATGGCAAGGGAAATCAGCATGGCTGGCATGCAAGCGAAGCAGGCCGCCGCCAAAGTGGCGCAGGGCCCGGAAGTGACCGCCATCGGATGGGTCGTCTGCAAAGTGAAACACCTGGCGTTGCCGGCATCAACAGTTTATCCTGCGAAGTCGGATGGCAAGCACAGCGCGGATTTGGGACCTTGATCAATCATTTGTGGCATGGTAGCCTTTCGGCATGGCTGAGATGCTGAAGGCGCGTTCCGGACATTGAATCGACACCGGATAATGCACAAAAAGAACAGGTGAAGCGCTGGCCTGTCCATACACGGTTGATTCCTTCGGATTACAGGAGGGCAGCCTTCAGCCTGAGCATCCTTCCATGCCAATGACAATGATCCATCAATTCATGTTTGGCTGTTTATTTATCGGATGCTTTTTTGCGCCCGGCTGGTTTGCGGCAAAGGCCCTGAACATCCGACGGCACCGTTTTTTGCTTTCATTTTCGCTTTCATACGCATTGCTCGTTGGAATCCTGGTCGTTTTGCAGGCTGCCAGACTGCACACAGCCGGCTTTGGCCCTGCGCTTCTTGCCGGGACACTTGTTTTTGGCGCACTCGCATTGGCCCGTTATATCCGGAGTCACTATTTTAACCAGCAACAAAGCTGCTCTCTGCCGACATGCTCGCTAAAGTTCAGACTCGGATATCGGCCCGATATATTGATTCCGTTTGCCGCCATCATGGGCCTTGTTTGGATCTATCTATGGTGGGCCGGCCCATATCTGGAAATACCGTCGGACGCCTGGAACCATGTAATCCGGATTCGTGAGGCCCAAACACAGGTAAACGCCGAACGCTTTGGCACAATGGCCTCGGCTGCATACGGCGCATCCGCATATCAGGGAAACGATTGGAATCTGATTGTCGCATATCTTATGCGCTGGTCCGGGATATCCGTTCCCCACGTTTTGATGCCATTAACTGTGCTGACCGTATCGACTTTTTGCGCAGGAATATTTTTCTGCGCCTTGGCCATATTCCGGCCTTTTCGCTTTTCAGTCCGGAAAAAAGGCTGGCTGGCCGCCGGAGCCACATTGTTTTGCGTCGTCACCATGGGCACCAGCGTTTTCGCTTATGTCCGTTATTACGCTTTTGCGCCCACCATGTTGAATTATCTCCTTTTCTTAAGCGCCACGCTTCTGGCTCTGGACTGGTTAAACGCGCCTAAATGGCTGACCAATGCCATATGGCTCATTCCGGCGCTTATCTTGACCATGACCGTCGTCCATTCCCAGGAGGTGTTATTCACCTGCTTTATGATTATGGGATTGGCTCTGGCAAATATCGCGCGTCGAATGCTTGCGCCCAAAAGTTCAATTGAAGAATCGACGCCCTCCCCCTTGTCGATCAAGTCCCGGCTCGTTGCCGGCATTGCCATCATCGTCTGGTTGGGGGTTTTTGGCTGGTTACGATTCAAGAACCCTATTATCTGGCCGGATACAAATACAATTATGCCGGATATGCCCATCCCGGCTATTTCTGTCCCCCTGATTTTCAAGTCCTTGACCATCACC
>CAZTWL010000001.1:82607-147132 GCA_964617825.1 uncultured Verrucomicrobiota bacterium | reverse complement strand
CTATCAATTTTACATGTTCTATCAAACCATCGGTTGCTGGGGATTCTTTGTCTATATCGCCTTCTTGCTCAGCTTCCGGCAAATGGCCAAGTCGAACTATTTACTGGCAGGGATGTTCATGCCATTGCTAACTGTTTTCAATCCAATCACCATCGATCTATTTATCCGCTTAATGAACCTGCAAGTGCCGGGCATCGCGGCCATAACGATTTACCGATTTAATTATATGCTACCGCTACCCTTTGTGGCGGCCATCGCCATGGGAAGCGCCGTCGAATCGTTAAGACCATGGTTTAGACGCCAGGATGCGGAGTTCACCGGGAAGCGATCCAACACCGACCTGATCAAAGCCTGTGTTATTGTCATCGGACTGGTCGGGCTGATCTTTCCCATTCAGAATCGCTGGATTGATGCGCCTTTCAGTCGCTTGTATACACTGACCGGCCATTGCAGAAACGATGCGGGACGGTGGAAGGATTTGACTGACTTTGTCGGCAACCTTCAAAAGCCGATTCTGATCACCGATCCGAATACCTGCCTGATATTTTCGTATTTATATCCCGAGCATCCAGCACGAGGATTACAGTGGATGGATTCGAAAGAGCCGGATACAAAATTCTGCGAGATTACCAAGCAACGGCCCGAACTCCTGACAAACGGCATTGTAGTCATTAACCGAAGGGATGGTGTCCCGAGCGAAACCGGCCGAATTTCCTGGCACTGGTCAGGCAATGCTTTCCTGACCAGCCGTTATTATTCGCCCGAGGCGATTAAGTTTGTCGAAAGCCATACCAACCGCTTTAAGTTGCTCTGGGCAAAAGACCGGATTGAAGTTTTTCAAATAAGACCGTAGCTTTCCTTCTTGACCGCTCCGCACTAAGGGGATGAAAGTGACTACAGATCAAATTGCAATCCATTGGAGCAATTGGTCCAATTGGCGCTCCCGGTCAAAATGCTGCTCATAATAAACTCGGCCACAATGACCAGCATTTCGAAGCACATCCTCTGGCCAATTAGCCATGCGCAGGACGGCATCAGCCAAGGCAGTAATATCGCCCGCCGGAACTGCAATGCCAGCGCCGGCTTCTTCGATCACTCGCCCGCCTTCACCATCCAAAGCCGCCACAATTGGTTTTGCACACGCCAGATACGACTGGATTTTTCCCGGAATGGTTAATGCAAATATCGGTTCCTTACGCAGTGTGACCAGCAACACATCCGCTAACGCAAAAAAACGCGGCATGGCTTCAGGGGGAAGCCATCCCAATAAGTGAACTTGTTTGTTCAATCCCCGGTGTTTAACCTGGTCGTCAACCCAGTTCCGCCTGCGACCATCGCCTAAAACAATCCAATGAATGTTGGAATAATTCTTCAGTTTGTCCGCCGCCGCCAAGATCGTTTCAAAATCCTGGGCCGCACCGATATTACCGGCGAACATGACACGGAACCCGCTTGGCAGCTTACTCCGTTCAAGTGCATCCAAAGGCATAATCATTGGTTGGTAATAAGATTCGGCACTATTGGGAAAATAGAACAGTTTATCGGCAGGAACGCCCTTGGACTGGATCGAACTTGCGAAGGCACGTGATTGCATTAATATCCGATCACAGCGTTTGTAGATATAGCGGACCAACTGATCAACCCACTTTATGATCAGTTGCGAATGAATTGCGCCGGTTGCTGACAGACTTTCCGGCCAAAGGTCCAAAACCCACAACACAACGGGCACTTTTTTTAGGCGTCGGAGAAACAACGCCGGCAGGGCAGCGGTAATCGGCGAGGTTTGGTATACAAAAATAGCATCATATTTCTCCCGGCATAACCATGGTGCCAGAACAGTGGCCAGGAATGCAAAAGACACGTAATTGAGCGCCAGCCGCAGCCCTTTGCCATTTCCACGTGATACGAGCGGGACACGTTTGATTGCAATCCCATTGTAATCTTCGCAAGCACGCGAGAAGAAACTATACCCGCGAAAGAATGCGCCACCAGGATAATTTGGTTTGCCGGTAAGCACGGTAACCCGATGTCCCCGGTCTTTCATCCCAAGCGCAAGGTCATTGATCCGAAAATTTTCCGGGTAAAAATATTGGGTGACAATCAGAATGTGCATGTTATTGCCGCCACACAACCCGATTCACATAATCTGTATAGCTTATAATAATACGCGCAACTTTTTCCGACACATTCGGCACAGAATAATCGTTCACCATGCGCAGAGTTCGATCTTCACCCCGTTTCTGGCTTTCCAGAATTTTGAGCCCCTCCTGGATGCGCGACCATTTCAGGCCTACCATCATGACCGCCCCCTCCTCCATTCCTTCCGGCCGTTCATGAGCCTCCCTTATATTCAATGCAGGAAAGTTCAGGATCGAGGATTCCTCCGTGATCGTACCGCTATCCGAGAGAACCGTTTTTGCATGCATCTGCAGATTAACATAATCGCAAAAACCAAAGGGCGTCATCAACTCTACGCCCGCAGGCAATTTTACTTTTTCACTCTCGATTTTTTTGCGGGTGCGCGGATGGGTGGACATAATTATGCGCAAGCCAGTCGTTTCCGTCAAAGAGGCCAAGAGTTTAATAAGCAGGGCAAATTGTTCGGGGGAATCAATGTTTTCTTCGCGATGGGCACTGACTACAAAATACCCGCCAGCCTCCAAATGTAAGCGTTTCAAAGCATCCGAGGCGTTGATTTTAGGAAGGTAACAATGCAACACCTCATACATCGGGCTGCCTGTCTTAATCACCCTGTCCGGGGACAATCCTTCCCGCAGCAGGTATTCGCACGCAATGGATGAATAGCACAGATTAATATCGCTAATGTGGTCAACCATCCGGCGGTTAATTTCTTCCGGAACACGTTGATCAAAACAGCGGTTGCCCGCTTCCATATGAAAGACAGGGATCTTTAAACGTTTTGCGGAAATAGCGGCCAGGCAGCTATTGGTATCGCCCAAAATCAAGACGGCATCCGGCTTAACATCTCTGAGCACAGCATCAGATTTGGCAATAATCAGTCCGATTGTCTCCGCCGCAGTTTTACCGGCCGCCTCAAGAAAATAATCCGGCATGCGGAGCGCCAAGTCATCAAAAAAAACCTGGTTCAACGCATAGTCATAATTCTGACCGGTATGGATAATGACGTGATCGGTATAATTATCCAAAGCGACCAGCACCCTCGAAAGGCGGATAATCTCGGGCCGCGTCCCGATAATTGTTGCTACTTTCATATATGATCTTGCTCCCTATTCTGGCGACGATTTTTAGGGAATGACCGGCATGGCATTAGTATCGATATGAGCAGGATTGAACACCTCCGGCGACCAAAATATGGTAACCAATTCGCTATCACCAACGTTTTCTATGGAATGCGTGTAACCCGTCGGAATATCCACCACTCGCAAATCCCGGCCGCTGACACGATATTCAAGGATAGCCCCACCCTGTACCGGCCGGAACCGGATTATGGCCTCGCCTTCGACAACCAGAAATTTTTCCGTTTTGGTATGATGATAATGATTACCTCGCGTAATACCGGGATGAGTCCGCGAAACAAAAATCTGGCCAAACGGCTTCGATTTTACAAACTCAGCCAGACACCCCCGCGCATCGCACTTCTGCTCCAAGTCATAGGCAAAATCTCCGGCATCCAGGTAGGAAAGATAAGTGCCATACAGCTTGCGCGCAAAGTCGCCACTGAAATCGGGCAGATACAGGGATTTCCGCATTTGTCGGAAAGATTGAATGAGTTCCGCTAATCCGCCAAGGGTAACCTTGTATACCGGCTCGATTTCCCGATAAGCTACGCCTGTCGACTCGCCTATTTCAAGCTGCTGCAAAAAATCCTGCACAATGTCATCAATGTAAATCAGCTCCATTTCCCGGCACGGATCCGAAACCGTAACCGGCAGATCGTGGGCGATATTGTGACAAAACGTAGCGACCACAGAATTGTAATTCGGACGGCACCATTTCCCGAAAACGTTTTTCAGGCGATAGATTGTCGCATGCGCGCCACTATGCAGGGCATAGGCCAATACCGCTTCCTCTGCCTTGCGCTTGCTGACACCATAAGGATTATCCAATACCGCTTGGGCCGAGGAAGACATTAGCAGAGGTATGACGCGTTTCGACTTCAGCAACTGATCGCATATATTGGCCGTAAAATCAGCATTGCCCACCTGAAATTCGCGTTCATTTTCAGGACGATTGATTCCGGCCAAGTGAAAGATAAAGTCGGCCGTCGACAGGGCAGCATCCAGATCACCCGACGAGCTGTCAATATCTATCGACATCAAAGTGTAATTGGCAGACTTGGTCAGCAGGGTGCTGACCAAATTTTTTCCTATGAACCCCTTGGCCCCAGTAATGAGCACTTTCCTCATGAAGGCTGCCCCTCCAACTCGGCTTTCACGTACGGCAAATGGCGGAGCAAATCTTCCAGCTCTTTAAGCGTTAAGCGCCGCGTATTATGGGAATGATAATCTTCCAAATGCGACATTTTTACTTCACCTTCCGTAAAGAAGCTGCTGTAGTTTAAATCGCGGTTGTCCGCTTTGACCCGGTAATAATTGCCGCAATCTTCCGCTTTGGCCATTTCTTCCCGCGTCAGCAGCGTCTCATACAGTTTTTCGCCATGGCGGGTTCCGATGACCTTGACCGGATTACTCGCTTTGAAAATATTCTTCAAGGCTTGAGCCAAATCCCCGATCGTCGCAGCCGGGGCTTTCTGGACAAAAACATCACCAGGCCGCCCATGCTGAAACGCGTAAATCACCAGATCAACGGCATCGTCAATGGACATCATGAATCGCGTCATGTTTGCGTCCGTCACTGTCAACGGCTTGCCTTCCTTAATCAGTTTGATGAACAAAGGGATCACCGATCCCCGCGAAGCCATGACATTCCCATACCGGGTTCCACACATGATTGTGCCCCTGGCACCGGCAACACGGGACTTTGCCACCATAAGTTTCTCCATAAGGGCTTTCGTTATTCCCATCGCATTGATCGGATAGACCGCCTTGTCGGTGCTCAACACCACCACCTTCTTGACGCCATTCTTCATGGCGGCCGCCAAAACGTTTTCCGCTCCCAAGGCATTGGTCATCAGCGCCTCCAGCGGATAAAACTCGCAAGATGGCACTTGTTTCAAGGCAGCCGCATGAAAGATGAAATCCACACCCTGGACGGCATCGCTGACGCTATCTCGATTGCGAACATCACCGATGTAGAATTTTAACCGGATACTGCCATACTTGTGCCGCATGTCGTCCTGTTTCTTTTCGTCGCGGCTGAAGATGCGGATCTCCCTGACATCCGTGGCCAGAAAACGGTCTAGCACGGCAGTTCCGAAGGAGCCGGTACCGCCAGTAATAAGCAATATTTTGTCTTTAAACATATACAACCCCTATTAAGATCGAACCTGTATTTGGTTCGTATCATCACCATTCAGCGCACAATTTCAACACGAAAACCAAAATATCGAAACGTAAGACCGCAAAAGGAGTAGTTTTTCAAAAACGATTATCTGCGCAGATTGCCAACCAAGCACAGCACGAATATTAATATAAGTGTAAAGGATATTATAGATGATCTTTCAGGTCCATAAACAAGCGCCTATTTGCAAGCAAAGCGGCCTCATCATTTTGACTTTGCTGTCCATATTGCCGCGCACACACCCGCATTTGCCGGTGTTTTTCTGCATCCATGGCGGCCACTTCCTCAATCCAGCGCGCAAATGCCATTGGATCGTCAAGCGGCAAATCCCAGCCCGCTTTTTTCTCCGGCAAGTCGCGCCATGGGGTCTGATCGCTTATTAATACAGGCAAACCGGAAAGCAGAGCTTCGTGAATGACATGACCATAGTTTTCGCCCCGCGTCGGCAAAAAAAACAGATCATACTGCGGCAATATATCGCGGACATCTTCATGGGGCACATCGCCTTTATATTCCACCGCAACATTGCCTGGCATCGTATCGATAATGTTTTGACAAGCTTCCCAGAAGAACCGGTCCTCCATTGTTCCGTAAATATCGCAACAGACACGGGCATTCACATTTTTAAGCACATTTAAAGCGTAATCCAGATTTTTCATGGGAGATATACGCGACAAAAAAACGATTCGTAAACATTCACTGGATTTAGCCTTCCAGCAAGGTTCAGGCAATTTTCCCGGCATCGGCGCCAGATCAATGGCAACAACAATGCGCTCGGCCACGGCGCCCATCATCGCTTTTATATCAGCCGCTTCATAGACGGATGAAGCCTGCCACACCAGGTCACGATAAAGACCCATGGCTTTTACGCAGCTAAAATACGGCTTTTTTTTCCACGCCTTTATTTCGACTGCACCCCTCGAAAACTCGCCGCGGGGCGCGATCACAACCGGACAAGCTGGAATCATATTCAGGCGTCGTAACAACAACGGTTTTATCGTAAACACCCGATCGAAGAAACTGTTAAGATACAGCACGTCGTATGCCGTTGCAGACAAAATCCGCCGTAAGGACAGCAAAGACATCCGGGATGGCGCGCAGTAAAACACTTCCGCTTTGCCGACTTTATTCCATTGATTTGCAACAATGTCTTTATAGGGCTGACTCCCGTACACATCACGATCCTGTGCAATGATTTTAAAATCTACCTCGTCACCCAGCCTGTCCGCCAAATTGGCAATGGTACGGATCGGGCCACCGGATTTATATCCCGGGAGATAATGGGCAACGAGAGTTAAAACTACAGGCTTTTTCATTTCGATATCCATCTCTGCCATATATAATGCAAAAAAGCTGAATAGTGCGCAAGGTAACCTACCCCCGTTGACTGCGCCACTTCCTAAGAGAGTCCCTCAGCACTTTCTTGTTTTTAATAGATGCACTGCCCATCTCGCTCCGAAAGCATAGAGAGGCAAACCGCATGTCACAATCCACAAGGATTCCATGCCTGATTCTTGAGCGGCTCGAGCAAGATCCCCGTCGCCCGCAAGCAAGCTGAACGCATCAATTACAAAAGGAACCATGCCAAACCACCAATAAAAAAGAATGACCGCCGCTTGCAGCGTTAATTAAGGGGTTGTTCGACAACAGCCGCAATGGCCAATATCACTAACCGCAAGCAATCCCTGGCCCACAAGATAGACAAGGTCGGCACCGCTGACAATCGCAACGAGAAGGACCAGCAGTTCTGTTGTCCAAAAAAACATTTGGAACCAAGCATTCCGAAATCAAGACGGGCGACCAGCTATTATAGGATTAATGCTTAAAGCGTTCATATTATATGATAGATCTTTTCACACAAAACAATCAGGTCAAGGACACACAGGCCGGAGGCCGGCCTCCGGCAATAATCCATTGATAGACCTCGATCATCTGATGGGCTATGGGCTGCCATGCGTATTTTTCCTTTACCAGCCTATGGCCGCGATCGCCCATTTCGGCACATTCCCGTTCTGAAATTGCCATAGCCTTCCGCAAGGCATTTGCCAGGGAATCTACGCCTATGTCGATCCACCATCCGCAACGATAAGCTTCCAAATCACTCCAAGGCGCCCCTTTCGTGGTTATCACCGGAACTCCACAAGCCAACGCTTCCGCAACGACAATGCCAAAATTTTCATTAAAAGTCGGCAACACGAATATGCGAGCAGAGGCATAAAGAGGCCATTTTTGATCGTCTGCAACAGGGCCACAAAAACAAAACTCGCTTTGCAAGCCCGCACGCAGCACGGCTTGCTCAACCGTTGCCCGATAATTCGCCTCATCTGGACCTGCAATTACACAACGCCAACCTATAGGTCGAACCTGCGCCCAAGCAGCCACTAGATTGAGCAGTCCCTTTTTGGGAGTAAGACGCGACAGAAATAGCACGGTGGGCGGATGCGTTTTTGCGATCGGCGAAAGCGTTGGCAGCACAACACCGTTTGGGATCACTGCAATAGGTCGTTTAATTCCAATTGATCGCATATCATCAGCTTCTTCCGGCGACGTAGCGTGAATAACTTTTGCGGCAATTACATCGCGCCGCTGATATGCCGCCCAAGCCAACTTTTTTTTCAATGCCTTATAGTTGAGCGGCCACTGCATAAGTGAGCCACGCGGGCTCACAACACGGGAAATTCCCAAAGATTTTGCAACACACGCGCAATCGTGATGAGTGTGCAACCAGACTCCATGATCATGCAAAATAACCGGCGAATGCGCGGCACGGCACATTGTCGCCAATCTCCGCCGAAATTCAGGAGCAAACAGTATCCGTCCGCGCTGCCAATAATATGACGGCACAACCTGGACTTCCACGTTCCGCTTGATCTGTGCAACCCAATCATCTTCTTCAACACGCGACTTGGTTGTCAATAAGCATACTTTTACATCTTCCTGCACCAGATTATCGAGCAGCTGCCGAACAGAGCGGGACGGACCGCCGGCATTGGCCTGCATACTGGCAATTGTATGAATGACAGTGAGGGACTTTTGCGGCATAAAAAACCTAATTTTTCAGGATTTCTCGATATAGGCCAACGTATTGCCGCGCTATTATTTCAGGGCCAAACCGCTTGACATTGGCATAGCCCTTCTTAACTAAACTCGCCCGATAATCGTCTTCCTTGATAACCCGCATAATTCCATGTCGTATGCTTTGTATATCAAAGGGATCCACAAGGCATGCCGCGTCACCTGCAACCTCCGGCATGGAACACACATTGCTGGTAATAACCGGACGCCCGGTTGCTTGCGCTTCAATAATGGGCATGCCAAAACCTTCATAAGTCGAGACAAACACCAGCATGTCGCACTTGCGATATTCATCTACAATTTGGTCATCTGAAATATCGAATACGGACGAGTACTCGACACCGCTCCGCCGCAATACAGCCAACTGCTCCTCGTTCAATTTTCCAATCAATCGAAGATGGCAAGGAATCCCACGAAGGGCCTGCGCCACACGCTCGACATTCTTATTCGCACCTGTGCCAACCTGCAAAACAACCGGCTTCTCGGAGTTAAAAACGCAAACTACGGGCTGAAAGTCAGGCGAAACGGGGTTATAAACAACACAAACTTTACGAGGATCAACTTTGATGTGCCTTAAAAGTTCGTTTTTAGTATATTCCGAAATCACCGATACCATAGACACCCGCTTAATCGGCAACCAATACCAAATAAAAAACAATATCGCTCTGCGCCAGCCTTTAAGTCGATTCATAGAGACAAAATCCAGAATCGTCAACAACGTCTTCTTGCCATGAAGGAAGCACGCTAGAAAATGAACGTCGCCCGTTATATGATTAACGTCACCTTGGCGAAAAATCGCTTCAATCATGTTATATAATCGCCCCCAAAAACCCCTGCTTGGGAAACGCGATACGGCCACAACAGCGCGAATGTCATCGGGAAGCGCCCGGCGCACAGTGGCAAAAAGCCTCTCAACACTAAAATTCGCCCCTTGTGGCCGTCGCTGATAAAATGTAACACGCATGTTATTCGGCCCCTCCAGCACAACGCGACTTTTATGCATAATACCCAAACTATTCTTGCGCGTATTGTAAGTCCCGACCATTGATTTGATTTTCGACTACTTCACCCGACAACACAGGACTTTTATCTCCATCGATACTTATGTGTTTCCGCGCTTGGAACACGTTATTCGCTTGATTACTGTGTTTATCTTCCCCGGAAGGAGCTAGATCCTTCCTCGCAATAATCTATATACGACATAGCAAAGGAACAAGGGGATGATCAGTTCGCGCAAACTACCAAGAAAATGTCCCCACGCTGCTTCCATACTCATTGTCAAAAGCACCAGGAATGGCGCCAATGGATGACTGGACAAGTGCGCAGGCGACAGCAGCCAACCACACAGCAATGTCCATAAAACGCCAATCAAGCCGAAAGACAGTATCCCCGCAAACCAACCATAGTTGCCGATAAATTCGAAAGGGATGCTTATAGCTATGTTGTTCAAAGTGTCGTCTCGACGACTCACTCCGATATCCGCACCAACAGTCCTAGCGAAGAAATTCCCGATATTTGCGTCACGTTTATCGGGGAGCAAGACTCGTGGAACAAGTATCTCAAAGCCCCACAATATGGTATCTCCCATCCATTCCCCTTCGAACGGACTATTCCTCCGTGTCAACTCGCCGGCAAGCGGATAAATGCCACGAAAGAATACCGAGACATCCACCCCCTCCTTCCCGGTCGGCATAAAAGCCGCCGGGTCTTTGATAATTTCCATAAACACTTCTTTGCGCCCGACTGAATCTTCGGCTCCAGAGGCAACGGCCATATTTCTGCCGTAAGTAACAAATGGCATTATGACTATCAGAAAAACAAGCACCCCAATTATCATGATCAACCATGGCGGACGCTGGTAACGAGAAATATAAGCAATCGCAAAATATGCACCTAAAATTGCTACCGGCGATTTCCATCCGCCCAGCAGCGCAAAAACAGTCGTGTTTATCACCACGACCACAATCAGCATCCATACTACAAACGAAATATTTCTCCAAGGCGCCGCCAAGGCAGTCATAAGAGAGGAAGTTAGAAACGGAGATATTGACCCCACCGCCGCAATCACACCCACCCACCAAATCGTCGTCTTGGTCCCGCCAAAATACGAAGTTTCCTCCATCCCTTGAATTCCAAGCAACTGCAAAGCCGAAAGCGCCGCAGCTGAGAATCCCATCATAAAAAAATAAATGAGTAACACCTTTTGACGATAGTTGTCGCCGACAGGACAAATAAAACGGGCATAGGAACCCGTTCTGGAAAACGCCTTAAGCGTCAACCGAGCGACAATTGCGTATAGAAGCAATCCCGGCGCAACGATCCATAACGATTCCATGCCTGACACCTGTACATCCAAAGCGACGCCCGGCATCCCAAGCATATAATTCCATGTCGCCACAACCGCTGGTCCGATCCCAATCCACCAATAAAACACGAACACAACGGCCTGAATAGGGTTGAACAATGGACGATCCGCCAGAAAATAAAAGGCAATATAGACGCTGAATCCCAGGACGATCTGGCCGAACAAGTAGGTCGCCGGCGCACCGGTACACAAACCGGTAAAAATTGCCAATGCCACGATGCCACTCAATGACAGGACAAACCAGAGCGACCGAAACCAGCCACAACACCGCAACGGCAACGGATCACGCATTGCCCTGTTCGCCGTATTGATCGATTGCATGGTCATAATTAACGCCCCACATTACAGCTTTCCGTCACCGCCTGGCTAACTCCTCCCAAAATGCCAGATACTCATTTAATGCTCGACTCCACGTAAACTCCAAAGCTCGTTTTTCCTGAGCCGCCAAGACAGCCTCCCGTTCCGCACCGCGAAGCGCCAACGCCCATTTCCAGCCAGCAACAATCCCGGCCACATCCAGCGGGCTGACACATCTGGCATGGCGAGACCAGATTTCACCAACAGATGAGGCATTACTAAGTATCATTGGACAACGAGCCAGCGCAGCTTCAAAAGGCGGATAGCCGAAACCCTCGCATAAAGACATATAGGTAAACGCACCAGCCTTGCCATAGGCATCCGCCAACTGCTCATCAGAGAAATTACGCAACCATCGGCACCTACCGGACGCTTGCAACGCCATCAGCCGCCGCCCAACACTCTCGCTCATCCATCCAATGTTCCCGGCCACGGTCAGCACAGGCGCATCGTCCCTCAGTTCAGCAACCAATTGTTCAAAAGCATCCAGAATTGTAGGATAGTTTTTACGAGGTTCAATCGTTCCAACAGCAAGAATGGAACGATCCCGAACTGCGTTGGGCGCCATTTGTTTCATTCCCACGAGGGACACGCCACTGTAAATCGCAATCGCTTTATGGGCAAGATGCGGCCAGCGGCTTTGGAACTCGCCTAAGGTTGTATAACTGTCACACACAACACCATCGCATTCTTGCGCCATCGAAGCCATCTGAACAACTGTTTTGCATACTTTTTGCTGCGGATGATACCGACGATCGCAAAAGGACATATCATGCACCGTGACGACCCGCGATTTCGCCCGCGCAGGAAACACATGAAAGAATGGACCGTACGCCACATCCACGGATGGAACCGTATATTTAAAAAGCCGCGCCAAAGGAGTATTGCGCAAGCGACTCGGGAAACGCCGTCTTACAATCGACACATTCGACGGAAGAGGCAGAAGACTGCTAATCGATTCGTTTTGTGTCGCCACAATATAAATATGACCAAACCTGTTCAGAATAGTCGTATCGGTAAATATCGTATTAAGAAATCCTTTTATAAACCTGCCGCCACCTGTCACAGACGACAGTTGATCCGCCTGAATTGATAGACGCAATCGAGTTGGTGCCCCTTGTGTTGTCATCGTCGCGAACCGTCCTCTCCCACCGTCTTTCGCGCCGCTTCCTGCATCTTCATCGGGAGCAAACTATCCTTGTCGACTTTCCAGATGTCTCCCATTAAATCCTTAAGTCGAGGACGGTCAAACTCCTTCCTTGGTGATTCCACCTTATCCAGAATTTCGGGTAAATTCTCGAAGCTGGCCACGGAGTAGATGCCATACTTCTCCAGACCACTTGCCTGGAGATAGTGCCCAAACAGAACGATTGGCACGCCCGCAAGATTCATATCGACCAATCTAGTCAGAAAGCCAGTTGATTGTACAACTGGTACAAGAGCACAATGCACACGTGTCAACACCTGGCCGAGCTCCCCATCAGAAATGCCACCCAAAATCGATATCGTTGAAGATTTGTACCCGGCAAACACATCGGTGCCAAAGCCCGCAACACTAACCTTGAATCTCCCAAGACCCCGGACCGACACTTCGCGCATGAAAGACTCCATTGCCATGCGAACAGGCGGATTGAAGCCAGACCCAATAACAAGCACTTCACCGCTCGAGATGTGACATCTGGATGCTTTAACCAGACGCAGCCACTTCAGTTTCTCTGCAACTGGATAGAACGGGTAGACCCGAGAACTAGCTGAAAACGAACGGATGATCGCAGCATCGAACTCCGAGATCGTAATATTTTGAACGGCTCCTCTGTACAATGAAACCTCGGCACGGAAACGATCCTCAAGAGAGCTGAAAGACCCGTTTACTGAACCAGGAACCATGCTTTCAACGTTCTGAGGGAACGTTATGTAGCGTCCGTGCGACTCCTTGATCAGCAGTCCTGTAAGCAACATGGCATCAAGGAATCCCTCAATGAGGAATAGGTGCTCGTTCCTATGCACGAGCAAGTTTCGTAGTATTCGGTAAATTGAGCAGGCCCTTAACCAGCCAAAAGTGGTTAGCCTGTACTTCCTCAGTATGTACAGAACAACGGGCAGAAAAAAGACCGACATCAGATGGTCGACCTTTGTATAAGAGATCCCCATGATCCTGACTGACGGGAAAATGGTGATCAAGTCTGCCGTGACCTGATCCGTGCGCGCGCATCCTCCTCCACCACCGCATCTAAACGCGGGCAGATACACCACGCTATAACGATCTCGCTGATCTAAACCATTTCTAGACGTAAAACAGGCGGATCTCATTTTGGTCATTCAACCCACCTTTAAAGTAAGGCGCCCGGAAATGAACCGTTGCAGGAGTACGGTTTTAAGCAACACCTTTATATTAGACTCTTTTCTCAAGCACCAGAAATGCAAAAGTATATTGTCGCCCGCCCCAATTAATCATCTTTTCATTAACTGAAGATTGCATTTTACCAACTGGAAACAATTCATATTTAGCCGCCTCACCCACAAAACAGTCAACATCTTGTTTAGAAAAAATAATCCAATCCATTCCGAAAAACTTTACCATGGTTGTATCAATCTTTTCCGGCCAATAATCGAACGATGCGATGAAGTAGCCCCCTGGCTTCAAGAGACGAGACATTTCTTTTAACAATGATGGCCCATCAAAACCATGTTCAATTACCGATATGGATGTAATTGCCTTGAATGAAGAGTCGGCAAACTTTGTGTGCATGAAATCACCAATCTCATAGCGAATGGCATCTTGATAAGGCATGATTTGCACATGGGGATTCAAGTCCACGCCAGTTAAATTTGAATAGCCCAGTTTGTGCAGCGCAACAATCACCTCCGATTTATAGCACCCAATATCGAGTATCGGCTCATTTGTTTTCACGTGGTTCTCAATGAAATTCACCGCGGCAAGTACGTCCCAACTCTTTACCCAATCCCCCACCGCCACTTCGCGGACAAAGCCTAAACGTCGAAAAATAGCGCGCAAAGGAGACTCGACGGCGGCCCCCCCTTTATCTATCAATGCTTGCCGAGCTTTATTTATTTGTATTTTTTCCTGTAGCACTATCATGCTCATTTTACTCTACCTTCTTTATAATTCCACATTTATGCGCAAGATTTCTTATGACAGACCTAATTTTGTATCTTTGTTGGGTGGTGGCATGCTTTTTTATAAATCTTCTTAATATTAACTTTAGGTTATGCATTGACAATGCGTAATAATACCAACGGTATGGCAAGATAAAAAAATCCTAGCGCAAAACGCAATTGGCTTGCAAGATGGAATTTGACGGTAGTTTTATTGTTGTTGACATCCAATTTGCTTGTACTGGTGCCCACCTTATGGTAGACAATTGCCTTATCGGCATAGGCTAGTGAAAAGCTTCGCTTACCTTTCATATACCAGTCTGGTTCTTCAAAATAGAGAAAATAGTCCTCGTTCATCAATCCCACAGAACGAAGAAAATCTGCAAAGACAAGCATGGAAGCTCCGGCCAGATGATCCATGCGAGCCTCAATCTCATCGCACGGCGATACTTCTGCAACAGGCTTCCCATAATCAATGCTGATTGGTTTTACTGACCATTTGTTTATTATTCCTCCACCTGCGGTCCAGATAATCTCAGGCGTATTGTAAAAACGGCATCAGCGATCCGCACATTCCGGCCTCGGGCTTTTTTTCCATGCGCTGCACCATGCGTGAGAGTGCACCGGACTCGATGATTGTATCGTTATTCAACAGCCAGACATAGGCAAAATCGCCGCGTGCCAAGGCATAGCGCATACCAACATTGTTGCCGCCGGCAAAACCCAGGTTAGCGCCGGTCTGGATCAGGATCATCGAAGCACTGCCGCCAGCGCCCCCGTTTCCGTCTGGCTGCGGTCATATTTCGCATATGTTATGGGCTTGGCGACCGGAGGGAAAGTAAGACGCCGTAGAGGGTTATCTGCCGCCACGTCTGCCCGAATCATTCCTTTAGTCCATACCTGTATATATTCAAGCGATCCGTCCCGAGAATCATTATCACATACCACCGCGCGAAACTCAGGATAGCCAAGACGAAACACACTCTTCAGGCATTCGATGGTATCCCTCCAGCCGTTCCAGTTGAAAATTATTATGTAGACTCTTTTCATAACACCGAAATACTCTTTTTTGTGTCAAACGGGAGCATTGCTTCGGAACGGTCCGTCTTTACCGACACGCCGTTGATAATCCTTATCAGAAGGGCATTCGGTCCCCAGCCGATAACCGGATAGTATTCTCGCGCATCAAAATAGCCAACGTAGCTCACGTCCGAAGAAGCCCTTTAAGCTTTATTTATGTAACTACTCCCTGTTTATGCATGTGCTTTCTATAAGTGGCTAATAGAAACATAAAAAGCAAAATAGCACCGACTATTTCCATGGACACCAAAGCTATAGCTGCTCCCATTGAACCGTATATAGGCAACAAGGACCACATGATTGTGATGGCTACCACCGTTTGAACAAAATGGATTAGCCAGTATATACGCACGAAACCATAACTATAGCCAATGACACTAACCGGCCAAGTCAATGTTGCCAAACAATAACGCAGGCACAGCACTTGACCAAGTAGACAACTCTGCTCATATTCCGCACCAAAGATCATGGGAGCCAGAAACGGCACAAATACCGAATAGACCGACATGGCAAGGGCTAGAAGCACGCTGATCCCAAAGGTTTTCTTCAGGAGTCGCATCAGCTGGTGTTGGCATGTCATGCTGGAAGCTCTTGGCCAAAGCGCCGTGTTCAGCGCACTAAGCGCAATCGCAAGAGGCAAAGTAAATTTTGTAGCCACACTATAGACCCCAATTTTGCTTTCATCGAGGAAATAGCCCATTAACCAAACATCGGCTTGCAGTGCTATCATAACAATCAGGGAAGCCAACATTTGGAAGCGTAGAAATCCTGTGGGGGATGACGAGTCCAATTTGCTGGTTGTGCCCTGCGGAATTATAGGACTGGCAAAGAAGCGACCAAGGTTCAACCCTTTCAGCTTGCGCATCGCGTCTTGGGGCCAAATTGCCGCTTTCGGCACCAATATAAGAAAAAAGAAAGCCCCAATTGCCGAAGCCACAAGATTTACAATCACCAAGTTCAGTAGCGACCAAAGGCCAAATACGCTTAAGGCAAGAATGCCCGCAAAGGATATAATCTTTTGCGCAGAAGTAACGGATGCATTGGTGGAAAAGCGCTTGATAGACTGAAAATAAACGGTCGGAACAGATGCAAGCGCAGCAAAGATTCCGCCCAACAGACCAAGCCGCAGATACGGGATCAGCATCTCGCTATGCCACATCCTGGCTATATACGGCGCCGCCAGAAAGAACAAAGTTGTTATAATGAAAACAAGACTAAGCCTCCAGCGCAACGACCAGCGCAACACCGCCATCTGCGTCGGTGTATCTTCAATGGCCGCGGCTCGCGAGGCGTAGCGAATACTCGTCTGTCCAATACCAAGGTCCGACAGGAATGTTGCAATCCCCGCCAGACTCATGACGAGCGCATACTGCCCCATACCTGCGGGGCCAAGCCCGCGCGCAATAAGAACAGAGCCGAAAAATCCCGTAATTACACCGACAATCTGCGGAATGGCGCTTAAGATAACATCCTTCACGCCTTGGCGAGAAGCGGACAGCGCGCTCCAAAGTCCGTTCCAGAAATGCATGCCGAAGACTGGGACTATTAATTTGAGACTCATGGGCTCTTCGTCTTGCCATCCAAAAAACATGCACAGGCTGTCAGTATCCGGCCGGCCGCCTTGCCATCACCATAGGGATTCACCGCATTAGCCATATCGGCATAGGCTTTTGCATCGGTCAGGAGCGTGGCGACGCTTTCAACAATGGCTTCTTTGCCTGTACCGATAAGTTTCACCGCTCCCATCTCAACGGCTTCAGAACGTTCGGTTGTATTTCGCATCACCAAAACCGGTTTGCCCAAGCTCGGGGCTTCTTCCTGCACGCCGCCTGAGTCGGTCAGGATCAGCGCGGCGCGGAGGAACTACGAACGTCTTTCCACGCGCCCATTCCCCGTTCATTCACGGCTAAAAATCTTTGTTGATTTTAACCACACATTGGCTACGTACGGTTTCGATGGCAGTACCGGAGTTAGCGCCACAGGCAAACAACGAAAATGGTTATAATATAAAAACGTTAGCGGGACGACAGTATACCCTTGCCCCATTCGCAGACAAAAGCGTACATGCAGGCAATTACCAGCGACGCCATGAAAACCAAGCCTGTTTTTTTGAGCGCTCCACGCGAAGATGCCACCAGACCCGGCTCGCCAAACTGGACGATTTCGGTGCTTTTCAACACGGTGTTGACGTAAAGCTCGGCTTCCGAGACGACCGCATTGGTCAACACCGCTTTATCCGGTTGATACGAGCCGTTTTGCCCAATTCGCGCTTCGAGAATCCGGGCAACTTCCTGGCATAGGTCGCGTCGGGCCTTGACCGCCGACAAATCCTGTTCGGTGACAAGCATCGCCTTCTTCAGATTGATATATTCTTCGCTTTGTTCCTGACCGTTAATGTGAATGGCCGCCAATTTCTTCAACGCTTCAGGATCCGGCGCCGCTTGTTGAGTCAGATCTTTCCATATCTGGCGATCATCCACCGCCCGCGAAAGCGTAATCAGGGGCGCGGATTGCGCAACTTGCGCCTGCATGGCATCCCTTTTCGCTTGCGTTTCCATCATATCGGATTGAGCCTGCTTCAACAGTATGCGCGCCTGGGATAATGCCGCATGAATGTTGTTTTTTTGAATGCTTGCCAAATATTCCCGAACCCATAACCGCACAATCAACAGCGCCTTTTCGGACGATAACGCCTCGGCTACCAGGCGAATAAGGTCCGTCTTTGGCGGACGCGTAATTTTTATTTGCTTTTCCAACTCCAACGGCGTGATTTTCAAACCCTGGTCACTCAACTGGACCGCCACGTTCCTGGCAATATAGGCCGAGGAGACTTTCTGCAAATGCGAGGCAATCATGGTTTCGAACAATTCCTTGTCAACGCGGCCTTCCTGGGACAACGGCGCAATGATTTGCAGATAGCCCTCCGCCTTGTACTGTCGAGGGCGGGTAATGAAGAAAACACCCGCAGCCAGCGTCACCAGCAGGACAAACACGGCAATCGCACGCCGATGCCGGAGAATCATTGCCAGAATATCGCGTAGCGACAGGAAATCTTCAGGCAGAGTACAACTCGCACCGGATGCGTTAACAACGGGAGTTGAAGCAGAATTTTGTTCTGTATTGATCGGCATAGTATTTGTCCCTTCAGATTGCACAAACAACCGACTTGATCAAAATGACATTTCTATTCCCACGCACGCTTATTTTCGGACTCCGCAGCAAATGATCGTCGCCAAGTCAGACTTGGCCCTCGAAACGGCTCCTGTTTTTCGACGTTATTATTCCGGAATAAACCAGCCAATAAGCCCAGACCAAATGCGTGATGCACTGTAGCCCGACAATGCCCGATTCTCAAGGTTTATTATGCAGACTGAAGGTTGGCTAACAGGCAAAACCGGCGCATCATCCTCCCCAAACTTAACTGCGGGGCGTGATTGTATAGGCGTAAAGCCGGCCGCTGCGCGGTTCGCGCACAATGAACCCGAACCCAAACACCACCACGAGGCTCAAAATCAGGTTGGCGATAAAAACCGGCTGGTACGAGCCGCTCCGGTCCACTACCCAGCCGCTGAGTGTCGTTGCCAGCAGGACAAAACACGCCACAAGAATATTGCCGATAGCCATGAGCCGGTTGGGCGGTTCCTGCGGACAGAGCTCCGCGCCCATGTTGCATAGGAGCATCAGGCTGGAACAGAGGGTAATCGAATAGGCTCCGTAAGCTACATACCACCATTCGATCTGGTTGGTCAGCAGACAGATCAGAAAGGCGCTGGCCATCAGGCCGCCCAGGACGCCGCCAATAACCCGGTAGCCGAAACGGTCAGCCAGCAGCCCGATACCCCAGCCAAAGCACATATTGGCAATGAGATAAGCAACGCTGAAACCTCCCTGAGCCTGGGACGAGGCATGCAACTGGGTGCGCGCGGCGTCCACCATGAAAGGCGCACCGTTGACGGCCATATAGAGCAGGACCATAAAGAACAGGAAAATCCGGTAGTTGGGATCCTGCCAGAGAGCGTGAAAGGTAGTACGCAGATAACTCCAAAACGGGGCCGCATTCGCCTCAGTCGCGCGCTCATGCTCCGGATTAACATGATCGCGCAAACACCGCAGAACGATATTACTACCCAAAACGTAAATGGATGTCCCAATCACAAAAGCCGCCTGAAAGTTGCGCGGAGCTTGCCAGTGCGCCAGGACCCAGGCGGCCACATAGCCCATGAGCAGGACCGGCAGGCCTAAAGCAAGCATCCGCAAGCCGAATACCACCCCCCGTTTCTGTGGCGGAATGTTGTCCGTCATAATTTCCCAATAGATCGAGCCGACCAGACTGAGCGTGCCGATAAACAGGATTTGAACGCCCATGAAAGCAATACAATGAACCCATAACGGCCAGGCAGCCCCCCAGAAAAACGCCACGCCGGAATATACGAGCCAGGGCACACTGCACCAAATCACACACGCGCGATAAATCAACAGACGCTTTTTGGCGGGAATCAGATAACTCATCAGGATCTGACCCGAAGAAAAGATGATGGGGAGAGATAAAATAAAACCTATCAGGGCCTTCGGGGCATTCAGAGCTCCGAGGTAGGCGGGCACGGATGCCGAAAACAGGGCGAACGGTATGCCCAACCCCCACATTAGCTCCCAACCTACCATGGCCAGCATGTTGCGCCGGTAATCACGCCCGACCACGCGGTCATATTCGGCAACGGCGGCTGGGTCAATGGCCATCCTCAAACTCCTCTCAGGCGACAAGCAGGGCCAGCAAGCATTCAGCGCTGGCACGAATAACTCCGGCATGGGCGCGAACCACCTGCGCGGCCCGCTGCCCATAAGCCTGGCACGCCTGGCGATCGCGCCACAGGTCGGCTATTGCCCGCTCAAGCCCGGCGGCATCCGGAACCTGAATCAGCGCATTCGCGGCGCGAAAATCGGCAATGACGGCGTTAAAATTCTCGGTATAGGGACCTACCACGATCGGCTTGGCAAAGACGGCCGCCTCGATCACGTTCTGGCCGCCGTGCGCGGTCAGACTTTTCCCCACAAAGATGACCGTTGCCATGGCATAAAAGTTTTTCAGCTCGCCGGTGGTATCCACCAGCAAGACATCCGACTTCGCCAAGGCTACGCCGGACAAGTCGGCGCGGCTACAGGAAGTAGTTGCCGTCTGCGCGGCTTTCAGCTCGCTCCAGGCGGTGTGCAACAGGCCGGCTGCGCGAATGCCGGCCACGACTTCCTCGCGCCGCTCGGCGTGACGGGGAATCAGCGCCAGCCGCGCCTTTGGATCGTGAGCGCGTATTTTTTTGTACAGCTCCAACAGGATGGTTTCCTCGCCCGGCCAGGTTGATCCGCCCACCATCCAATGCGTGTCTTCGGCAAACCCGGCCTGGAGCAGAAGCGACCGCACAGGTTCCAAAACAACATGCGCCGGTTCGGTCACATCATACTTGGCCGAGCCCATGACCCGGATTTTTCCAGGATCTGCGCCCAATTCCTGCAGTCGCTGGGCGTCCTCCGCCCCCTGCATGCAGAAGAGGTCGAAGCAGGCCAGCACTTTTTTAACAAGGAACCGCACTTTGCGGTAGTTGCGACACGAATGCGCCGATACGCGGCCATTCAACAGCATGACCGGAACTTGCCGCCAGCAGGCCTGTCGCAGGAGATTGGGCCAGAGTTCGCCTTCCACAAGCACAAGCGCCAGGGGATGGATACGGTCCAATACCCGCTTCATAATCCAGGGCAGATCCACGGGGAAATACAGCAGGACATCGTCCGCAGGCAGCTGCTGCAAGGCAACGGCATGCCCCGTTGACGTGGTGGTCGTCAAAACAAATGCCATGTCTGGCCGCAGCTCCCGCAGGGCGCGCATGAACCGCAAAGCAACCTGGACTTCGCCCACGCTGACCGCATGAACCCAGACCCGCGGTCGACTTCTCAGGCGCGCCTGCACAGCCGCTTCATAACAGCCAAATCGCTGAAGAAATCCATGGCGATAGCCGCCGCGTTTCCACATCCGCATCAGAAAACGCGGCAGGAGCAGCAAAAAAACGAGCGGAAACAAGCAATTATAAAAAAACCAGATCATAATTAACAAAAAGGCGCAACGAAGAATTAAGAATGCAGAACGCAAACCGATCGAAATAGGGAACAATGCCCGTCAAACGTTGCGCGATCAATCATTTTTTTCATATTCTGCATTCTGCATCGCGGCGGCATGGTGCTTGAGTGCCGGTTACAAGTCATAAAGTCGCGGATTGGGTAAAACGGGCACATCGGATCAGGCCCTTGGATGGGCTTCGTTATAAACCTGCTTCAGCCGTTCCACGGTGACGTGGGTGTAAATCTGGGTTGTGGAAAGACTGGCGTGACCGAGCAATTCCTGAACACTGCGCAAATCGGCGCCGGCATCCAGCAAGTGCGTGGCAAACGAATGCCGCAAGGCATGCGGCGACATGTGGGGGTCCAGGTTGGCCTTGATCAGGTAACGCTTCATGGACCGCTCGATCGAACGCGTGGTCAGCCTGCCGCCCGTATGGCCGACAAAAACCGGCGCCGACCCGGCGGGCTTCGATATCCCGGTCAGCGTGGAACGCTGTTCCAATGCAGCCTGGATGGCTTTCACTGCCGGCTTGCCCAGCAGGCACAAGCGCTCTTTCTTGCCTTTTCCTCGAACTTTAACCACGCCCGCGAGCAGATCGATGTCGCTTTCATTCATGCCGGCCAACTCGCTGACCCGCATGCCGGTGCTGTATAGAATTTCCAGGATCGCCGCGTCGCGGCGGGCAACGTAGTCAAACCACACGCGCTTGGCGGCATCCGGCTCGCCCGCCAACGCCGCCGCTGCCACCTGGCCGGGCGCATCCAGCAGGCGGGCTATTTCCTGAAGCGTCAGCACCTTGGGCAGGGGTTTGCCGCGCTTGGGCGAGGCTATGCCGGCAAATGGATTCTGCATGGCGTAGCCTTCACGGTTGAGAAATTTGAAAAACGACCGCAGGCTGGAGAGTTTGCGGTTAACGGTCGTGGACTTCTCCGCTTCTTTCTGGCAGTGGACAATGAACTTGCGGGCGGTAAATTTATCCACTTCCGACCAGGCATAGGGCGGCTTGGCTTCCTCGCCCCACTGGGTCCGGATGAACTGCCCGAAATCAACCAGATAACTGCTGATCGTGTGCCCTGAAGCATTCCGCTCGCTCTCCAGATAACGCACATAATGAGCGACACAGGGATCTTCCGCAATATTCTTTGCGTTTATAGCTTGCTCCTTAACATTGAAATATGAATTTATCACACTGGCGTCCCATAGGGCCGCCGAGAACTGAAGACTGTAGGCTGTAGTCCGTAGGTTCGAACAGGCAAAATGCAGATACATAAAACCGGAACTATGGTTTTTGCATCTGGCTGATTATTGCTCGTTTTTCGCCCGTTTTCCTACAGTCCACGGTCCACAGTCTACGGTCTGAGCATCCTGTGGGATGCTAATTAATTTATCACCTTCTGATCAACGCTACGCGCCGACCCGGCAACATGCGCACAATGCGCTTCATTTCAAGCCCCAGGATCAACACGCTAAGGGCGGCGGCCGGCACGCCGGTTATCCGGGTCAGGCTGTCCATATCCAATTCCTCTTCGGCCAGGGCACGTACGATTTTTTCCTCGTCCGGGTTAAGCGGCGGAAAGCTGGCTGAGGCGCCGGCACCCGCCGGCGGAATCAGGAATTCGTATTCCTCAAGGATATCGTCCACGCTCTCCACCAGGCGCGCGCCTTGTTTGATCAATTGGTGGCTGCCCCTGGAGACCGGCGAGTCAATCCGGCCGGGAACGGCAAACACACTCCGGCCTTGATCCAGGGCCTGGCCGGCGGTAATGAGCGCCCCGCTGGTCGGTCCGGCTTCGACCACGAGAACACCCATGCAAAGGCCGCTGACTATGCGGTTACGCATGGGGAAGGTGGTCTTGTCGGGCTGGCGGCCCAGCGGGAATTCACTGAGCACGGCGCCCTGACAAGCAATGCCCGCGGCCAGTTCGGCGTTCTCCTCGGGATACAGGCAATCCAGTGCGCCGCCAAGCACGGCCAACGTCCGCCCGCCGCCTTGCAGGGCGCCGCGGTGCGCGGCAGTATCGATGCCGCGCGCCAGCCCGCTGACCACAACGAATCCGGTCTTGGCCAGATGAAACCCGAATTTCTCGGCGGTCTCGCGTCCATACAAGGTTGTGTGCCGGGACCCCACCACGGCAATGGCGCGCTTGTCATCCGGCAACAGCGTGCCCCAGACATAGAGCGCCAGCGGCGGATCATGAATCGTCAGCAACGGCTTGGGATAGTCCCCGTCCGCGGGCGTAACGATCGCATACCCCTTCTTGCTGGCGCGCGTCAATTCCTCGTCCGGCTTGAGAATTTTACGCTGGGACAAGATCTTTTCGACCAGGGAGGGCCCGATGCCTTCGACCTTGAGCAAATCGCCATTGCCGGCCTGAAAAATGGCCTGAGGCGAACCGAGCACGGCGACCAGAGCCCGAACGCTGACCGGCCCGATGCCCTCCATCATATTGAGCGCAATATAGGCTGTGCGGGCATCCACGGGCAAACTTCCATTACGGGTTGATCGAGTTGGCCGGCGCGGCGGCGGACCGGCGCGCACGGCGTTTGCGGAGGGCAAACAACTCCAGTTGCGGCTCCTTCAACAGATCGTAGTTTTTCAGAATGCGCAGAATCTGCAGCAAATCCGACTTCTCGTAGTTTTTGTTGGTATCCACGCCTTCCAAAAGTTCCAACAGCATGGTGCGGAACGAGAGAACCCCGTCAATGCCTTTCTGCTTCAACAGGTCGAGGGTATCGTTCCGCAACTTTTCCGAGACCGGCAGCTGGGGCAGGCAGAGAATCTTGGCAAACTCCGCTTGGCCAAGTCGCTGCGCTGCCGATTGCAGCGCATCCGCGCCGGCAAAACGCACGATTTCAGGGATGTGTTCAAGCATGGCGGGATAGACCCGTTCCGTATGCCAGCCATACACGCCGACAACCGCCCGGGGAATGGCTTTCAGATTCTCCGTAGTCCAAAGCATGGTATCCGGCAAGCGTTGCTCGGCAATCAGCGGGTGACTGACGATCAGGTCGATTTCTTCGTCAATCCGCTTGGGACGGCCGGTGACGAAATACTTGCAGGGCTGCATGACCAGGTAGCCTTGCTGTTCGAAATACTCCCTGACAATCCATTCGCTGACCGAAGCCATAGCTCTCCTCCTCTGAAAAACAAAACCGCAACCGGAACATTGCCCGCCCATCGCGCGAAAGTAACGCTGAAAATTACCGCCACCTCTCGGCCCTGAGTCTCGAAAAATCTGTGCGGCCGCGCCTCAGGTCAGCGTCGAGCCATGCCAATGCAATTTCTGGCGCAAAACCGTGAAGTAGCTGTAATCCGGCAGATGCACGAAGTGGGCCGATTTCTTGTCGCGTCCGATCGTAACCTCGTCGCCCGGCTTGAGTTTCTCGCCTATCTGACCATCCACGGCCAGTAAAAGATCGCCCACGCTCTTGGCCACCCGGACCGTAATCCGCTTTTCATCCGGAATCACCAGCGGACGCGAACTGAGTGTGTGCGGACAGATCATGCTGACCACGAATGCGGCCGTGCCGGGGTGCATGATTGGCCCGCCGGAAGCGAGCGAATGCCCCGTACTGCCCGTCGGCGTGGAAATGATGAGCCCATCGCATACGAAGGACGACACCGCTTCGCCGTCAATCCGCATATCCAAGGTCACGATCCGATAACTCGCCCCACGGTCAATGACGATATCGTTCAGTGCGCGATAGCGGTTAACGGTCCGGCCGGCGCGCTTGACCACGCATTCCGCCAATGCGCGGCTTTCCACGGTATAGCGTCCTGCGGCCAAGCATTCCAAAGCCCGGCCGGCATCCTGCTGGGCCACGCTTGTCAGAAACCCCAGGCTTCCCAGATTGACGCCCAGAACCGGAATCGGCCGCCCCTGAAGCAGGCGCATAGCCCTGAGCATCGTGCCGTCTCCGCCGAAGACCATCAGAACCGAAATGGACCGGATCAGTTTTTCCGGGGCCAAGCTGCGCACGCCAGGCAGGAACCGGGCAGCTTCCGGCTCGGTCGCCAGCTGCAGGCCGAGACGCCCGGCCGTTTCCGCAAACCGGCCAAGCACTTCGCCCGCCGAGGGCTTGGTGCTATTGGCAAATATTCCGATGGGTTTCATGGTTTTTCCCAGCATCCAAAAAATATAATCGCAGCTACTATCACACAAAGCCACGAAGGCACAAAGAATTATTCGACCGAACCGTTCAGGATAAGGACTATTCCATCCTTCATCAAATCTTCGCCAAAGCTGACATTTTCAAACGACTTCAATTCCAGAAGAACTTTTTCTTCAATAATGATTTCGCACGAAACCTCTCGTCAAATCGGATGCCGTGAACTCTATGGGAAACGAAACCTGTCGAGCGACCTTTAACTTGGCCTCTTGAAGTTCATGCGCCAGAAGCACCTCATAATGGCCCGGCACCCAATTCTATTTGAAGCCGAACGGCGCAATCCACAACAATCTTGCCGGTTTTGTTCCCCGTCACACCTTGGTGTCTTCGTTTCTTTGTGTGATATGATCTTTTTTGGTCCAACAGGCCAAAAACTCGATATTACCGGCCGGCCCTCGGATGGGCGATTCGCAAACGCCTCGCCACACCAAACCAGCCTCCGCCTGGCCAAAGGCACGGATTCGAGACACAACCTTTTCATGCACGGCGGCGTCGCGCACAACGCCGCCGCGGCAAACTTCGTTGCGGCCAGCTTCGAATTGAGGCTTGATCAGCGTGACGAGCACCGCACCAAGGCTCAGAGTAGTATTAACCGCCGGCAGGACTTTTGTCAACGAGATGAAGGAGACATCCACGGCGGCAAAATCCGGCGTGGCGCCCAGATCGCTTGGCTTCAGATAACGGGCATTGACCTGTTCCAGCATAACCACCCGCGGATCCTGCCGCAGTTTCCAATGCAGCTGCCCTTTGCCGACATCCACCGCAAAAACTTTGGCGGCGCCATGCTGAAGCAGACAATCCGTGAATCCGCCGGTGGAGGCGCCCACATCCAGGCATATTTTATCCCGCACATCCAGGGTAAAAACTTCGAAGGCCTTTTCCAGTTTTTCGCCGCCGCGTCCGACAAACCGATCCGGCGCCGCAACGGCGAGGACAACTTCCGCCACAAATTCCTGCCCGGGCTTAAGCGCCGGACGGCCATCCGCGCTCACGACGCCGGCCAGGATCAGGCGCTGGGCCTTGGCACGGCTTTCGGCCAAGCCGCGTTCCACCAGCATTTGGTCCAATCGTTGACGCAAAGTCTTCATTCAGCGCTCACTTCCTGTCCAAGGGACTACGGACACCCATGCCTGGCGCATCGCGTGCCTGCGCGATTGCCCAGTCCGATATTTCGGTGCGCCGGGCCATCTCACCCAGAAAAGTCTCGATTTCCGCCCAGTTCAAGTCGCGCCGCCTCTTACCGGGAAACCGCATAAAAAACGCCGCCCCAGGTCACTAGGAAAGGAATCGTCTTTCCCTGCGCTCCAGCCTTCTTCAATGCGGCGACATAACCTTCTGGCCGCTTCGGATCGGCATTCAATGGCGCAACCCCTCGCCGGACATTTTGCTGCATAGCATAACTCCTCTTTATCTTGCTATCCGTCAAAATACATTGACAACTCATTGGTAGTCAACTAGATTGTCGATATACTTGATGGTAAGAATTCAAACGCTCCGCGCTATACATGACGCATAATATTATGTTAGGCTGAAGGAGATGAGACATGGAATTTGAGTACCTAATACCGTTCGTGGACGCCATGTCGCAAGCCGTGTTGCGGAACGAGGCTCACATTTAAAGTAAAACATGAGGCAGTCTGATACGGTCGAAAGGGATGGGGCTGTGTGAGCATGGCTACGGGTTGGATGAGGTCAGGGGTGACGGATGGGAAACGGATTTAATATTTAAGGGCTGTCTCCGACAGCCCGCTAGCGAAGGTCATTACTTATGAAACCAGTATGCAGCAAATCTGTGAAGCGGGGGCGCATGGCAAGGTTGGTGGCCGCCGAGAGAATGGAAGCCGTCAGGCTGTCTGACGCCATTGCCGACCTCGCGGAACCGGGGTTTAAGGAGCATGAATCGAGCCGGCTGTTAAGCCAATACCTTGCCGGGCACGGCTTTAATGTGGAATTTCCATGGAAGCAGTTGCCGACTGCGTTCAAGGCGTCCTGGGGCAGCGGCCATCCTTCGATCGGCATCCTGGCGGAATACGATGCGTTACCCAACTGCGGTCCTCGCGAGAATGATTACGGGCATGGCTGCGGGCACAACCTGCTGGGTGTCGGCGCGGCGGTGGGCGCCGTCGCCGCCGCGGGCATGCTGCGGCAATCCGGTCTCGATGGGCAGATTGTGCTCTGGGGCTGCCCGGCGGAAGAACTGGTGGCCGGCAAGGTCTATATGGCGCGGGATGGCGCCTTCCGCTGCAACGATGCCGTCCTTGGCTGGCATTCCGGCGACGCCAATGCCGTAGGTAGACGCGGGCACTCAGCGGTGGATTCGCTGCTGTTCGAGTTCTTCGGCCGAACGGCGCATGGATCCAGCGCCCACAAAGGGCGCAGCGCGCTTGACGGCGTCATCCTGTTGGATGTGGCTGCCAACTACCTGCGAGAACATATTCCGGAAAACGCGCGCATCCACATGTGCATCCGTCAGGGTGGGGACGCGCCGAACGTCGTGCCTGCCTATGCCAAAGCATGGTACTACGTCCGCGGCAAGGATCGGCAACAGGTTGACGGCTTGCGCCAACGCCTGATCAAGTGCGCCCGCGGCGCGGCTCTGGCCACGGAAACCAAGGTTCGGGTCAAGCGGCTGACCGGCTGTTACCATCGTCTCCCCAACGAGACTTTGGGCGGTTTGGTTGAATCCAATCTCAGGCTGTTCGGGCCGTTGACCGTGACAGCGGAAGACCGTAAGCGTGTTCGACGGACCGGAATAAAACCCGAGTTCGCGGTGAAATTGTCGCCCGGATCCGAAAACCAGTCAAGGGGATCGAGCGATGAAGAGAATGTGTCATGGCTGGCCCCCTTTACGCGATTTTCTATTGCTTGCGTCAGCAAGGGAGTCGCCTTGCATCATCGTGATTATGCGGCGCAGGTAAAATGGCCGTTCGCTCACCGGGGGATGCTGCGCGCAGCCGAGATTCTGGGCGCAACGGCATTCGACCTCTGTGCCGACGCCGCGCTGCTTGCCAGGGCACGGGATGAGTTCAGGAAGGGAACCAAGGGATTTGTCTACGACCCCCTGGTGAAATCGAGACAAAAACCGCCGTCGGAGTGTCCGTAATGACGCAAACGCCACATGTTGCGCGCCGGGAGCGTAGGGCCATTAGAGTAAGGCATAAGCAGCGGGGGCAGCTCTCTCGCCCCCCGCTCACATCTCGCCGCCAACCTTGCTTTGTCCTGCCCTTGGCGAAGGCGCATACATCGGCCGCCGATTTCCTCTAGCCTTCCTCCTCCTGATCGGTTATTATTATATAGTAGGTTTTGAGTAGTAGTTGTTTCATGTATTCACGTGCGGTCCTCCTACAGGGGGCTTGGACCCCATTTATAACGCGCCCATGCTGGGCGCACACCAAGCCTCGGAGGTTGCGGCTCGCAAGCTCGCCGAACCTCAAGGCTGACGTTTGGCAAAGGTGAAAGCAGATATGAGCATAGTCATCCAACGCATCTACGAGGCCGAGACACATCAACGGGGGCACCGGGTCCTGGTTGACCGCGTGTGGCCACGCGGCATCACAAAAGAACGAGCCCGCGTCGATGAGTGGCTTCGGGATTTGGCCCCCAGCACGGAACTGCGCAAGTGGTTCAAGCACGATCCCGCGCGGTGGGACGAGTTCCGCACCAGATACCGAGCCGAGTTGACAGTCCAGCGGAAAGAACTGGAGAGATTGAAGCACATCGCCAACGAGACGACTCTGGTGCTTCTCTACGGGGCGAAAGACACAGAGCACAACCAAGCCGTTGTCCTTGCAGAGGTTCTGCAGCGTATGCACAGTGGATGAGCAGCTCTCTGGCAAACAGGGAATCGAGCCGAACCAGCGAAGACAGGTGACGCTTTACAGCGCGCCTGCGCCGCACCATTGGGCGGATGCTGAACCTGATGAAGCAGGAACGGCGACCAGAGGTGCCCGAAGGTGGCCCACTTCACTGCGCACCCTAGAACGATCACGTCTCAGGGCTGTGTCCCTAATCCGTCTTTCCACGTTCGCGGAGAAAGACGTACCAAAGAAGATTGGGAAGTTAGCCGGCAGATTGGATTACAAAACAATTGGAAAGGCAACGGAACGGTTTGGGCTTGGACTTAAAACGATGCCGTAATGCAGGCCAAAACAATCAGATGCCTGAACCAATTGCCGCTTATCGAGACGTGACACTTGTCAGACTTCTTCGACCTGGAGACAACAAGAATGAGTTTGCAAATTGACTGTGCAATTCCCGGCGGCAACATAATCGTGAAAAGCATTGGCGAATTCGAGGCCCACCTTCGAAGAGACATTCGCGATACCGAAGGCGACTGGTTTTACTGGGAATTCCGCGCCATCTTCGAGAAAAAAGGGAAATACACATTTAGATTTGACACCGGATGCATCGGCACCCGCGGGCCGGCGCTGAGTTGTGATGCCGGATTAACCTGGGAATGGCTCGGGAGGGACCGCGTCAACTATGCCAACCATTCTTTCGTCTATGAATATGACGGAACGAAAAGCAGCACAATAATATTTTGCGGCGGAATGCAATATCAGTCGGCAAACCTTGACGTTTTCCTCACCCAGCACGCCGCATCCCCCTTGATCGTCAAAACGGCGCTCTGCCAATCACGCAAGCGGCGCACAGTCGAACTTATCAAAATCGCGGATCCAACGCTGAAAAGCAAACGGAAGCTCCTACTTACAAGCCGGCATCACTGCGGCGAGATGATGGCTAATTACGTGCTGGAGGGAATTCTCGCCGAAGCTCTCGAAAATGTGGCCTTCCGCGCCATGTTTGCGATATTCGCCGTACCGTTTGTGGACAAAGACGGCGTGGTCGACGGCGATCAGGGAAAGAACCGCCGGCCACATGACCATGCCCGCGATTACGGCAAAAGCGCCATCTATCCGGAAACAAAAGCAATCATGAAGCTCGTGAAAGCTGAAAGATTCGACCTCATCCTGGATATTCACTGTCCCTGGCTTTACGGGACAAACAACGAAAACATCTATTTCGTCGGTCCGAAATCCAAGCGCTTCGAAGTGGAAACTCTCCGCCTTGCCCGAATCCTTACGGAGGAAGCCGCCGGCCTTGCCGTATTTTCCGGTGACGTCCTTTTGTTCGGATCTTCGTGGAATACCGCTGCAAATTACAAATCCGGGAAAACCCTCCGCGACTGGTCGGCAGGGCTCGATTTCGTGACACATGCCACTTCCATCGAAATCCCTTTCGCCAACGCGGGCGAAACGACGTTAAGCGCCGACCTGATGCGCCGGTTCGGGCGAAGATTCGCGCGCGCTTTGCTGAAATATGGCCAGCTGACTTTTCCTGAACGAAAAGCCGGTTGAGGTTAAAGGCGCCGAAGGCCAAATCCGGTTCACGGCGCAGTCGAGCAGAGCCAAGGACCAAAAATTCCCAGGGTTGCCTGCGCCCGGCGGGGCGCATCCTTACAGGCGCTGCAGCTCGCGTTCGCTGAGAGTCTTGATCTTGTTGCGGCGCAACACCCGGATCGCCCGGGCCATTTCCTTGACTTCGATCAGGACCACCGCGCAGCGGCGGCTTTCGACGACAAAACCGGACGAGTTATCCACATTGATGCCATTCTGCGCCAGGCACTCGGCCACGGCATGCAGCCCGCCAGCTTGATCCTGAATCACGATTGCCAGGACATCGACCAACGAGATGGAATAGCCGGCTTTTTTAAGCGCTCGCACCGCCGGGGCCGGACGATCGAGCAGAAATTTCATGACCCCGTACGATTCGGTCGTGGCAATCGTCATCCAGCGGAGATTGACGCCGACTTTGCCGATGATCCCCGTGATCCGCGCCATCTGACCCAAGGTGTTGTCGGCAAACACGGCCACCAACTTAACCTTATTCATCTCTTTTCCCTCCTTGGAACCCACGCTCTTTTACAGCGCCCGCTTATCAAGCACCCGCTTGGCCTTGCCTTCGCTGACCGGCAGGCTACCCGCCGGACACACTTCCACCTTCGGCCGAACCTGAATTTCAGCGCGCAATTGTTCCACGATCAGGCGCTGCAGATCGACCACGTGCTGCACCTCCCCATCGAAACGACCGGGAGCCAGTTCGACTTTGACCGTAATTTCATCCAAGCCATTCAGGATAATCTGGTAATTGCCGCCAACCACCTTCTGGCGCATCAGGACCCGCTCGATTTGCTGGGGATAAATGTTCACGCCGCGGACAATGAGCATATCGTCGCTGCGGCCGGTGATCCGGTGCAGGCGCCGATGAGTCCGACCGCAGGCGCACTTCCCCGGCACAATGGAGGTGATGTCACGGGTGCGGTAACGCAGGATGGGCATGGCCTCGCGGCAGAGGGTGGTCAGAATCAGTTCGCCCGGCTGCCCTTCGGGAACCGGCTGGCCGGTGGCCGGGTCCACAATTTCCATGATATAATTATCTTCCCAGAGGTGCATTCCGCTTTGGCATTCGCATTCGAAGGCAACTCCCGGGCCGTTCATTTCCGAAAGCCCGTAGGAATTATAGACGCGCAGCCCAAAGGCTTCCTCGATCTTGCGCCTGGTCTCCTCGGTATAGGGTTCCGAACCGATATACGCCCGCCGCAGTTTGAGCGACCGCGGATCGATTCCTTTTTGCCGCAGGAAATCGACCAGGTAAAGCGCATAACTGGGCGTGGTGTGGATGGTCGTCGTGCCAAAATCCTGCATCAGCAGCAACTGCCGATCGGAATTGCCCGGCCCCGCCGGGATCACCATCCCGCCCACTTTTTCGGCCCCATAATGCATCATCAGGGCGCCGGTAAACAAGCCGTAGGTCATCATGTTCTGCAGTACGTCCCGGGAAGTGAACCCGGTCATTACCAGACAACGCGCAATCAGCTCGCTGGCTTGACTTATATCGGCAGCCGAAAAGAACAGGGCCTTGGGTTTGCCCGTCGTCCCGCTGGAAGTGTGCAATCGAATGGCGGTACCGCGGCGCGGCACGGCCAAAAAGCCGTCAGGATAGTTCGCGCGCAAGTCGGCGTTGGTGGTAAAAGGCAGCCGCACCAGGTCCGATAACGACCGGATGTGCGAGGGTTTCAGACCGCGCGCGTCGAATTGCCGGCGATAAAACGGAATCTTCCGGTAGACGCGCTGCACGGTCTGTTGCAAGCGCTCCAGTTGGAGTTGCTCAAGCCGGCGGCGACTGATGGTTTCCAGAGATTTTTGCCAGAACATGGCGCTATCCTTCTCCTATAATTTTCCCGCATCCCGCCGTGCTCATCCCCGTCAGGGATTGCGGCGTTCCCATTGAGTGTCAAAAGCCTTTTCGATCAGGGCGGCATTCGGCTTGCGGGTCACGAGGCTGACCAAAGGCACCACGAAAAGGGGCACGATCATACATACGGCGCCAGCCAGCGGAACGCCGGCCTGCCCCCAGCCCCAGCGCTGCGGAAAGAGCAACACGGCCAGCCCCAACCCGGTCAACATCCCGGCACAAACACCCGCTTTGGTCGTCCCTTTCCAAAACAGCCCGTATACATACGGCGCCAAAAACGCGCCGGACAATGTGCCCCAGGACATGATCATCATATTCACAATGAAAGTTGGCGGGTGCAGCGCCAAAAACAGGGAAAGCCCCACAAAAAGGGCGCAGAACACGCGCATCAAAACCATGGTCCGGCGCGGATTGGCATGGCGGTCCGCCAAAGCGCCGTAAAAATCCACGGCAATCGCCGAACTGGAAACCAACACTAACGACGAAATACTGGACATCGAGGCCGAAAAGACCATCAGCACGACCACCAGCACAAGGATGGGAGGCAGCCCGGCATTGACAATGAAATGCGGCATAATCTTGTCCCAGATGGGACCATTGGCGCTCATCAACTCGGCCGGCAAATGGTTGGCGTAAAACAGATGGGCCAGCGCTCCGCTGTAATAAGCGCCGAAGGCCATGAACAAAGAGAAGATACCGGCAATGATCAAGGCGCGCGTAACATCGGCCCGACTGCGAATCGCATAAAATTTTTGCACCATTTGCGGCAGCGACCACGGCCCAAAACTGGTGATCAGCACAAGACAGGCCAGCGTCAACCAGCCGGGCGCAGTCACCTGCAACCAGCCCCACCCCAGATGGGCGGGATTGGCCGCCAGGGCTGGCGCGGCGGCGGGATCGGCCCACAAAACCGCCGTGGCATGCCGGAATCCGCCCACCTTGCCGGCCAGCATCGCGACCATCACCAGGACCCCGCCGAATTCCACCAAGCCGCGGACGAAATCGCTGAAGGCCACGGCCAGATACCCTCCCATCACCAGGTAAACCGCGGTCAGCGCGGTCAACAGATAGAGCGCATAGGTATACGGAATATGCAAGGTCATTTCGAAAAGATAACTCAGGCCCATGAGCACCGAAGCGGAATACGGCACCAGAAAGACAAAAACCACCAGGGCCGCCAAAAGCTGTAGCGGTTTGCTCTCGAAGCGCGTGCCGAGAAATTCCGGCATCGTAATGGCCTGCAGATTAGCCGTCATCTCGCGCGTGCGCCCGGCCAACACCTTCCAGGCAAGCAGCGTACCGAAGAGAGTGTTGCCCACCACGATCCACATCGTGTGAATGCCGAACGACCAGCCCAGTTTGCCCGCATATCCGATCAGGAGCACCGCCGAAAAATAGGTCGTGCCGTAGGCAAACGCGCTCATCCACGGGCCGATCGCCCGCCCGCCAAGGAAAAAATCGCCCACCGACCGATTGCGCCGCATATACCACCAACCAATGCCCAACATGAGCAGGACATACGCCAGCAGCACAATTGTATACCACACAGCATTCATTGGACATTCTTCCCAAGGACAATGAAAGCTTCGAGCGGATTACGGGAGGACAAGGCAAGCGAACCTTTTCTTCACGGGCTCAAACATTCCCCGCCTCGTAAATAGCCGCACAATTTACACGATCACCCTCGCATCTACAAGGAAAAGAAAAATGCTTTGCGCCAGCAAAGAACGGATTCGGATCACTCGCAATCACCGTCCGTTAATCGACTTTTGGCGTCCTACCCTCAAACGGATTTGCCGATTTTGAGCTGGCCGGATTCGAGCATGTATTCAATGCATTCGGCGTAGATATCTTCGGTGGTGTAGCGCGGGCGGTAGCCCAGCAACCTTTCCGCTTTTTCACAGGAAGCCACCACGGACTCGTCGACGTGGCTTTTGATGATCGAGAATGAAGGATGACTGCGAAGATCATCCAGCGTGCAATAGGCCAGATTGGGTTCCCGGCCGAAAAGTCCCGCAACGGCCCAACAGCAGGCTTTCATGGTCAATGCGTACGGACCAACCGCGCTGAAAACCTGGCCAATGGAATCCGCCGGCCTGAGCAGCGCCAGTTCGAACACCTGGGCAACATCGTCGCCATGGACATGATGCATGGGAACCGACCCTCTTTCCGGGAGCATGACTTGTTCGCCCGTCGCCAGTTGCCGGTATATTTCCGTGCCGTTCAGCGCCCCGCAGGGATCGATCGGCAGCCAGCGTTTGCCGCTGATGTGCCCGGGATGGATGACGGTGGCGGGAAAATTCTCACGAATGTGCAGGGTCATCAGGTCGTTTTCCATCGCGGTTTTATTCCTGCCATATTCCGACAGGGGCTGGCGCGGATAATGTTCCAGGTGCGGAACCCGCAGCGAGGGCCCGTAGGCCCAGATCGAGCCGCAATGGATGAAATGACTGATCCTTCCCTTGAAGGCCGCCACAATCATGTTGTTCTGCTGGGGAGTATATGAAATCAGATCGACAACGGCATCCACCTCGATTTTCGCCAGCCGTTCCGCCCAAGCGCCGGTGCTTTCCTCTTTGCGTTTGTCGCACAGGATCCAGTTGACTTTGTCCCACCCGAATTCCGGCAACACATGCTTGGGTTTGTCCGTGCGCGAGGTGACACTGACATCGAATCCATTGCGAACAAGCCGCGGCGTCAGATAACTGCCGATATGCCCCGTTCCACCGACGACAAGCACTTTCATCTTTGCTTTCATAGCGATCGATTCCTTTCCATCACGTTTTTACGACACCGACCGAAGACGCCAGAAAATCGTTCCCTTGAATCAAGCCTTACCGTAAGCATACAGCGCATAGCCCGGAGCTTCTGGAATGGCGACGCGCAGACGGCCGGCCCCGCCGGCAACCTCTCCCTGGCCGCAGATGCGCCGCCAAACAGCCCTCTCCGGCAGGTAATTGACGCCGATTGCGGCGCTGCCCGCGGATTCGGCGGCTTCCCGAAAAACAATGACATAACCGGAACCATCGCAGGCATCGTGCGATTGCAATCCGCACAAGCTCGCGCCATCCGGCTCGCTTCCAATCGGAAAAATCTCGCCGGCAAATATTTTGCCGCGATGGGCGCGATGCACCGCCATCATCCTGCCGATGATGGCCCGGTCGGCAGCCTTGACGGTGGAAGGCGTCATCCACAGCAGCGGGTTGGCGAACATCGCAATCGCCGCCCAGTATTCAAGAGGATACGCCTTCGGATTGCTCATCCCGCGCGCGCGATAGAATCCGGCGTCCAGATCATCCGGACAAAGCACTTCGATCTGGAGCATCTGGGCGCGCATGTACCCGCTCAACTTCCAGAGACTGCGCAAGGTTTTTTCCGGGTGGTAACCCAGGCCGGCAAACCCGTAGCGATTTTCCAGGAAAATGTTGCCGTACTCAAGGAAATGAAAATATCCCGGACGCTGGCCGGCGGTGGTGTCCAGGTTAAAATACACCTTGCCGTCGGATTGTTCGCGGACCCGCCGGAGCAGCTTGCGCAAATTGTCTTCGGCTTCATAGGAACGAATCGCGATCGCATCGATTTTGAAGATCCGGATTCCATCGTTCCGGTAAAAATCCAGGATGATTTTGGCCAACGCTTCCCAGTCGCGGTATTCGCAGTTGCTGGAAGGCGCAATCCAGAGTCCAAGTTCGATGCCGGCTTCAGCGGCAACAACGGTCAAGGGCTGGAACGTGCCATTAAGGGAGGCGTCAACCTTCCAAAACTCCGGCGTAATGTGGCGGAGCTTGGTGAGCATTTCGCCCAGGTTGCGCCCGGCCTGCCAGGCATCGTCCAACTGATAGTGCGTGGCCCCCAGCCCGGCAGCCGCCTTGATTTCCTCCTTCAAGAACGGCAGGCCGAATGCCTCCCGGTATTTTCCGCAGTTGCCCCACGGGTTGACCATGATCGAACTATGGGCCTGCACATCGAACGGAAAACGGCGTTTCAGATAAGTCTTGAGCAGCCAATCGCGTTCGGCTGCATCGTGATAAACCGCCAGCACATGACGGTATCCCTGGAACCGGATTCCCGGCCGGACTTCCGCAGGATGGATGCCCCAGCAGCATGAAAAAACCGACCCGCTTTCGGTCAACCGGAAATCGTAACGTTCCCGGTCGCGGCGTTCGCCGCTGGGTGGCGCTTCCTGCAGGAAAAAGAAGCCGGCGCCCGACGCATCGCTGCCGAAAAGCAGGTTGCCATTCAATGCGGCCTGATCCGCCGGATGCACGCGAACTTGGGTATCGGTGGCATCCGTGCGCCCGTAGAATTCGACTGCGCGCTCGGGAACCATCCCGGCGACCGGCAAAATCCCGTCCGCACAACTTTCGTTTTTAAAAACGTAGTTATTGGTCAAGGCCGTCTGGCCGACATTGCGATTTGACCAGTAGGTATCGGGAATGATCGGCGTCACGAGCGCCGTTTGGACCGCTATCGCCGCAAGCTCCGGATAGATGAAATATTCGCGGAAATATCGCGTCGTGCTGACTTCATCCAGCAGTTCCAGGCTCACCTTCACATGTTCCGAATCAAAAATCGATCCCGCGACCACTTCCGCGGTCAGCGCAACGAGGACGAATGGAATGCCCGGAACACCCGAGCGGTTCAATCCGATGAACGCAAAGTCCGACTCCTTTTTCCCAGAATCGGCAAATTCGCGCCCGGCGCCGTCGCGCAAAGAGACGGTGCGGACCATCCCGGGGGCGAGTGTCGGTTTCAATTCCCGTCCGGCGCCGTCGCGCAGCAAAACCTGCCGGGCTTCCCCCGGGTCCAGGTCGAGCTCACGCGCAATGCAGGCATTGGCAATAATCAGCCGGTTTGCCGACCGGGTCACAGCAATGTCTTTGAATTTCAGCAAAGTTGGCATAACGTGAAAACATGTGGAAAACGATTTTGGCAATGCAGGGAAGGTAGCTTTGGACCCAACCATGGTCAAGGATTATCGACACCCCTTTGCGCGTTTGCACCCTGTCGTTTGCGTCATTGACATGATTTTGGCCCCGTGGTAGTTTATTTACTGTTCTTGGGAACCGGTTCCGGCCATGCCCGCTTAGGCGCGCATGGCGCGGGATCGTCCGCGGATGAATCCGCGTTTTACGTAAGGAGAATTATACTTTGGATTTAGAACGTGTGCGCCACAGCGCGGCGCATGTCATGGCCGCTGCCATTATGCGGCTATTTGAGAATGTCCAGCTCGATATCGGTCCGGCCACAGCGGACGGCTTCTACTATGATTTCGACCTGCCTTACCGGTTCACCCCGGAAGATTTCGCCCGCATCGAAGCGGAAATGTCCCGCCTGATCGCAGCCAATCTGCCGTTCGAGCGCGTGGAAATGACCCGCGCCGAAGCCGAGCTGGCGCTTAAAGGCCAGCGTTACAAGCTTGAGCGCCTGGCCGATATTCCCGAGGGCGAGCCGATCAGTTTCTACCGCTGCGGCGATTTCAGCGATCTCTGCCGCGGCCCGCATCTGGCGCATACCGGGGAAATTCCGGCCTTCAAGCTGCTCTCCATTGCCGGATCCTATTACCGGGGAATCGAAACCAATCCCATGCTCCAGCGGATTTATGGCATTGTGGCCGAATCCGCCAAGGCCCTGCAGGCCCAGCTCGATCTGCTGGAAGAAGCCCGCAAGCGCGACCATCGCAAGCTAGGCCGCGAGCTCGATCTCTTCAGCATGCACGAGGAAGTCGGCCCCGGCCTGATCCACTGGCACCCCAAGGGCGCACGCATTCGTTCGCTGATCGAGGATTTCTGGCGGCGCGAACATTTCCGCGGCGGCTACGAGCTGCTTTATACCCCGCACATCGGCCGCTCGCTGCTCTGGGAGACTTCGGGCCACTTGGGGTTTTACCGCGAAAGCATGTATGCCCCCATGGTGATCGACGAACTCCAATATTTCATCAAGCCCATGAACTGCCCTTTTCATATCCAGGTCTACAAGTCGCAGTTACGCTCCTATCGCGACCTGCCCCTGCGCTGGGCGGAACTGGGCACGGTCTACCGCTACGAAAAGGCGGGCGTCCTGCACGGCCTGCTGCGCGTGCGCGGGTTTACCCAGGACGATGCGCACATTTTCTGCACGACCGAGCAAATCGAGGCGGAAGTCCAGCGCACGATCCGCTTTGCGCTTTTCTTTTTCAAGGCTTTCGGCTTCGCCAATATCTCGGCCTATCTTTCAACGCGTCCGGCCAAAGCGATCGGCAGCGAGGAACGCTGGGCCCAGGCAACCGCCTCGCTCGAGAAAGCGCTCAAAACCGAAGGCCTGGCCTACACGGTGGACGAGGGCGGCGGCGCCTTCTATGGCCCCAAGGTAGATTTGAAAGTCAAGGACGTCATCGGACGCGAATGGCAGCTCAGCACCGTCCAGTTCGACTTCAACATGTCCGAGCGCTTCGATATTACCTACGTCGGCGAAGACGGCCAGGCACACCGGCCTTACATGGTCCACCGCGCTCTGCTCGGAAGCTTGGAACGGTTTTTCGGCATCTTGATCGAACACTATGGCGGCGCATTCCCGCTCTGGCTCGCGCCGGAACAGGTCCGCATCCTGCCGCTCACCGAAAAGCAGCTCGAGGCCGCCCGGCAAATTGCCGAGACTATCCGCGCGGCCGACTTGCGCGTAACGGTGGATACCGGCGCCGGAAAATTAGGCGCCAAGATCCGCAATGCGCAATTGGAAAAAATTCCCTACATGCTCATCCTCGGCCCGAAGGAAGCGGAGGCCGGGACCGTCTCCGTGCGCAGCCGCGCCGGCGGCGACCAGGGCGCCTTGAGCGTGGCCGCGTTCATTCAGCAAGTCAAGACCGAGGCCGTGCCTCTGTCGGAACCATAAAGGGTCCCGATCCGGGACTGTAACCACAAGCCAGGAGGTTATTATTCGCACGACGACCAGAGTGAACAATCGCATTCGTGTTCCCCAAGTCCGCTGTATCTCGGATACGGGCGAACAAATCGGCATTATCGCCACCGGCGAGGCCCTTAAAATGGCCCTGGCCAAAAACCTGGACTTGGTGGAGATTTCACCCAATGCGAATCCGCCGGTCTGCCGCATCATGAACTTCGGCAAGTTCCGGTACGAGGAAAGCCGCCGGGAAAAAATGGCCCGCAAGCATCAGGTACAGGTCGACCTGAAGGAAATGAAATTCCACGCGAATGTTGAGGATCACGACTACTGCACCAAGATGCAGCACATTCGCGGCTTCCTCGAAAAAGGCTGCCGTGTTAAAATATCCTTGCTTTTCCGCGGCCGCGAAAACGAACACCGCGAATTGGGTTACAGTCTGTTTACGCGCCTGATCAAAGACTGTGCCGATATCGGCGCGCCGGAATCGGGACCCCGATTGTTTGGCCATAACCTGATCATGCTTATGCATCCGCAGCACTTGGCCAAGACCGGCAACGCGCCAGCGACGCAGGCAAAGCCGTCCGATTCCACGCCGCGGACAATCACGCCGCCCGATCTGCGCCCCAATCCGCCGCCAGTGAACGGCTGATTGGGAATCCACGGCCGGCATTCGGTGTTCAGGATTCGGAAAATCAATGCGGAAGACAGGTTCGTCCCAGGCCGGCGGCGATCCAAAGAGCCTGATCCCTTGGGCGCTGCTTAGCCGCATGCCTGAACACTGAACGCCTTATTGCGCCCTGCTCCGCAGGCAGGGCCGGATTATGCGCCAGTAAAGCCGAAAACCGGCGTTGACGACGGCATTCAGCAGCCGTCCGAGGCGCGACGCGGTCAACCCGCCGGGCAAGTCCAATCGGTCGCCCTGGAGCAGTTCGACATCGGCCGTTTTGCGGAGGCGCTGCACCTCGCAGCGCTTGGCGCGCAAGGCCGGGCCGCTGCGTAAAGCATCCCAAGTTCCCTGGAGAAAGGCGCGCCCCTGGCCTTTGACCAGGCAAAACAACCCGGCGCAGATCTGCAGACTGCAGACGGCCGGCAAAACCAGCCAGAAGGTGCGCCGGTCATAATTTTTCCGCATGAACCACCAGCGGTTGCGCGTTTGATATCGAACCCATTTCATGCCGCGCGCGCGCCGCAGGTGATAGGCTTTGGCCTCGGACGCCAGGTAGCAGGGAAAACCGGCCAACGACAGGCGGAAGGTCAGATCCCCGTCTTCCCAGCCGAATATAAAATCTTCATCGAACCCGCCCGCCGCCAGCGCGCGGCGGCGGTCGAAGAGCGCGGCGCCGGCCGATACGCAGGGCACTTTGACCGTTCCGTGCGCATCAAGGGGCCGGGCGGCAATTTCTCCGGCGTAGTGCAGGGCAACCCCGTTATATTGGACTTGTTCCGGCTGGTCATGCAGGCGAATCTGGCCGCTGACGGCGCCGGCCTCGGGATGCGTCCGGAACACTTCTGCCAACCGCGCCACGTAATCGTCCGCCAGGACAATGTCATTATCCATGATCAGAACCAAATCGGCCGTGGAACGCCGCAGACCCTCGTTGCGCGCCGGATTCGGCCCGCGGTTTTCGGGCAGACTTATTACCTGGACACCGGGAAAATCCCGACGCACAAGCGCCAGGGATTCATCCCCGGAATGATTGTCGACCAGAAATATTTCGGCCAGACTGACGTGTTGAAGATCCAGAACCGATTGGAGGGTCGGCCGGAGCGTGGCAGCGCCGTTGAAGTTAATCACCGCGATGCTGACGCGGACATCCTGATTTTCCGGTTGGTTGGGCATATTATCAATAAGGCGGCTAACGCCGCATTTTTAGCGAACGCCGCCACAGAACCGGTCGACGAAGCTCAGGAAAGCCGGGGTGGCCGCCCGGGAACGTATTTCCTGCCGCCCCGGCGCTCCGCTGCCGGCGAACGGTTTTAATTTTCTGCTTGGCATCATATTATCAGAGCGCCATCGCTGCCGGCAGAATCGCCGGCTTCACGGCTGGTCCGTCTGGTTGACGTTCAACAGGCCCGGGATAATCGCGGCGTTTTGTTTTTGTTTCAACGCGGAACGGAGCGGAACACGGTGATGCAAGTCCGTGCTCTGCGGATCGAACTGTCCGATCCGCACCTGGTACGGACCGAGCGGCGCCTTGCGCGGCACAATAACCAGGCGTTTTACAACCCGGTCACGGATATCCCCGCGCCGTGGAATAGCATGGTCGTCCTGAAACCGCACGGTTCCATCCAAAGTCGTATAATGCACAAACGCTTCGGATGCCAGGTTGCCCAAACCCGGCGGCACGTCCCAGAAATAACGGATCCAGAATCCTTCTCCCGGAGGCATGGGCTTGTTGGGAATCTGCAGACCCAGCAGGCGAATGCCGTTTTTAAATTCCGCCAGCGGCCGGCCGGCGGCGCGCAGGAGGTTTGGCACAGTTACAAACCGAAACCCATGCGCTTTCAGTTTTTCCAGGATCAGCGGCAGGGCTTCCACGGTGCTGCGCCGGTCGGCGCCGTGCCGGGTTTCCCATCCATCGTGCAGGAGAAGGATATCGCCCGGCGTCGCCTGCGACACGATGCGGTCCGCGAGTTCCTCCACCGGATGCGGATTCCAGTCATTGGCATCGGCCGACCAGCCCGCAATGGCCAAGCCCTGCGCCCGGCACACTTCCTCCATGCCCGCGCCGTTGATGCCAAAGGGCGGACGGAACCATGCGGGCTTGACGCCGGTCACGGCCTCGATCGCCCGTTGCCCATCGACAATATCCAGGGCAATCACGGATGCGTCGCTTTGGTCGAACCGGGAATGGCGGGCCGTGTGATTGCCGATCAGATGGCCATCGGCCTTGATGCGCCGGGCAGTTTCCGGGTAGCGCTCGACATTGGCGCCGATCAGGAAAAATGTGGCTTGGACCTGCTGGCGCTTGAGCGTATCCAGAATCTGGCTCGTGGCCGGCTCATTGGGCCCGTCATCGAAGGTCAGGGCAATGACTTTTTCGCGCACGGGCACGAAGTAAATCGCCTCGCCGGGATCGACTGCCGGCTTAAAAGGGGCCGGCTGCCGCCGGCAGCCGAGCACTCCCGGCCACCCCAACAGCAGGCAAACAAACCCCGCCGCAAATATTCGCATCGGAACCATGAATCTACTGTAACAAGGCAACTGGCAGTGTTAAAGTCATAAATGCTGCCGCAATGGGCCAGTAATTATGGCTTGTGCCGTACATGCCGTCCGGCTACCATCGCCGCCATGACCAAAGCGGGCATCAAACAATTACTTAAATTCGGCGTCAGCTTTCTGTTGCTGTTTTTCACCTTGCGGCTGATCGACTGGCGGGGCAGCCTGGAAATGATCGGCCGCGCCAACCTGGGAATGATGGGCGTGGCCGTGGGCCTCCTGCTGGCCGAGCGCATCCTGAGCGTCAGCAAATGGATTCTGCTCCTGCGGGCCAAGGGCTCCTCCATCACGTTTTGGCGCCTGCTGGTGATCAACTATGTCGGCGGATTCTGGGGCCTGGTCCTGCCCTCCAGCGTCAGCGCCGACATCGTGCGCGGTTATTATCTTTCCAAGAGCACCGCCAACGTTTCGCTGGCGGTTACCTCCATGGTGATTGACCGGCTCATGGGTGCGTTGACCCTGGTTTTACTGGGATGCGTCAGCGCCTGGATGGTCGGCGACACCTTCGGCATGGCGCACGCGCGCTTGATTGCCGCCGGCGTGGGCGGGGGCTGCGCCCTGGCAATTGCGCTCCTGTTTCATAACAGGTTCGTTCACTGGGTGGATCGGCGATTTGTCCAGCGGCTGGGAGAAAGAAAAGTCATCCATCTGGTGCGCCGCTGGGTTGCCGCATGCCTGCAATACCGGCAATATCCGCAAACCCTCGTTATCTCGTTCCTGCTCACCCTGTTCGTGCAGATGCTGCGCATCCTGGTTTTCTACGCGGTTGCCGTGGGCTTCGGGGTCCACGTGTCGGTGACATATTACTTCATCTTCGTGCCGCTCATCATGCTGCTCATCATGCTGCCGTCCATTAACGGCATCGGCATTCGCGAAGTCAGTTTTGTAACTTTTTTTGCGCAGGCGGGCGTGCCGGAGGCGCAGGGTTTCGCGGTTTCCATTGTCGTTTCCGTGCTGACCACCCTGATGACGGCCGTCGGCGGCTTGGTCTATATGTTCGATAAAGGCGCTGTCGCGCCCCCGAAGTCGGCGGTCGGCAATCCGAATTCCGCCTGAGGAACGCCGACGCCCAGGAGCCATTTCCGGAATCCTGGCTACTGCGCCGGGGGTTGCCCTTTCGACCGCCGTTTCAGCCAGCCCCGCTCGCAATACCAGCGCGTGGTTTGAATCAGGCCCGCTTCGTTGGAATAACGCGCCTGGTAGCCCAGTTTTTCCCGCAACTTGCTCGTATTGAACGAACGGTCCTTGGTGAAAAACGCCAGGCGCCGCCGGTGGATGGGCGGCTCGATCCCCGCTTTGCGGCAGAGCCATTCGCACACGTCGGCAGCCAGGAAGAACGGGAACGCCGGCAGGCGCACAACGCGAAAACGGTTGCCCAGTTCGCCGGCCACGATTCGCGCCATCTGGTCGAGCGTCACACAGTCCTGGTTGCCACAAATGAAAATTTCGTTCAGAGAGGCCGGATGCGTCGCCGCCAGAATCATGATGTTGGTGAGATCATCCACATGAATCAGATGATAAAGGCACTGGCCGTGCCCGAGCAGGAACAAAGTCCGGCGCGAGGCCATCCGGAAAAACTTCAGCAGACGCGTGTCGCCCGGCCCGTAAATGGCCGCCGGCCGGATCACGGTATAGGGCAGCGGTTGCTTCTGGGCAAAGTCCCGCAGCCATACCTCGGCGTCTGCCTTGGTCTGCTGGTAGATATCTCCCGGACTCATGGAATAGAGTTCGTCGGCCGGCGGGTTGGCGATATGGCCGTGAACCCCCACCGTGGAGACGTGCACGAAGCGCTTGAATCCGGGATTTTTCAGGGCGGCGCGGGCCAGAAGCTGCGTGCTGACCACATGCACCCGGCGATACATGGTATCGGCATGTTTGGCTTCCCGGTAAGCCGCAGCCACGTGGAAAATATAGCTCACCCCCTGCGCAGCCTCGTTCACCACGGCTTCGTCGAACACGTTGCCCCGATGCCAATGGATGGGCAGATCGCTAAGCTCGCTGAGGTTCGAGGAGGGCCGCGCAATCGCATGCACCTCCAGCCCGGCCCGCACCAGTTTACGGGTCAGAATGGAGCCGGTAAACCCGGTCGCCCCGGTAACCAGAACCCGCGTGCCGCCGGGAATGTCGCACGGCGGCTGGCTTAGTTCAAAAGTCGCAGTCTTGCGCCGCAACTCCAGGATTACCGGGGAACCCCAGCGGCGGACCATTCCGGTATGGCGAAAAAGGCCTTCCACCGCGGCGGAAAGGGGGCGGCAACGCAGACGGCGATGCAGGACCATGGGCAGAAAGAACTGGCCGCTCCGCCGGACGGGAATGAAATTGTGGCAGGCAAATGCCCCGGCGATTTCCGCATGCCGAAACAGGCGAAATGCGCGCGTATTGCCCTCCAACTTTTTCTTGGCGCCGAACAGGCAAGGGGCCGCGCAGTTCAGGCTCTGTTGCGTGGGATAATCAACGATCACGGTGCGCGCCGCCACCCGGCAGAGCTCGCCAATGAGTTCCTCCCAATGCGCACAGTGGGTCACCAGCCGGAAACACAGGACGGTGTCGAAAGAACGGTCGGCAAAAGGGAGTTTCAATACGTTCGCCACCTGGAACCGGCAGCGGCCGGCATCCACAAGGGCGGCAAGCCGCCGGCGACAGACTTCGGCGCTGCCGACGACCGTTACCGGATATTGTTCCCGGCAGAGCGGAATGGCCAGTTGGCCATGGCCGCCGCCGACATCGAGGACCGTAACGCCGGGATGATCCTTGAGCAGATCGAGAACGGCCGCTTCCTGAATCTTCAGCATCCAGGCGCCGCTGGCGCCGGCAAACCGCCCGGCATAATCATCCGATGAAGTTTCGATGTCCGCAGTTTCCGGGAATGCATCCTGGCTGTTATGAGTTTGAGGCATGACACTGTTGAGGAAACCCCATGTATGGAAAATTACCGCCAGCTACGGGTTTAACGGGCGTCATCAAAAGCTGCCCGCTGCCATCGAAACTATGCGAAAAGTCATTTAACCACATCGTAAAACGTCAGGGCCATCAGGGCATGCCCGGTTTCATTGGGATGGAGCCCATCAGGCTGGATGTAGATCTGATTGTCGGCAAACGCTTCATTAAGGTCAACCAGGGCAACATTGAGGTCGGAGCACATTTGATGGATCAAGCCATTCAGCCGATTGACGCCGCTGCTAAAGGCGCCATGTTCCCCGAAGACCGGTGTCAGAGTGGCAACCACGGGGATGGTCTTGTTATCGATGCAGGCCTGAATCATGATTCGCAGATTGACCGCCGCCCTTTCTTCCCCATAGCCCATGATAATATCGTTGACTCCGAACAGAATCAGCATGAAACCCGGCTGGTAATCGTCCAGGATCGAATAGATCACATCCAAGCCTTCGCCGGAGGAATAACCGGGGAAGCCTTTGTTGACCACGCTCTTGTTCAGCATGCCGGCCAACTTGACGCTGTAACAGTCGCTGGCATTGGCCAGACCGCTCCCGGCGGTGATGCTGTCGCCAAAAGCCACATAAAGGTTCGGATTATTCGGGCCAAAATCATGGCCGTCACCCAAATGACTGTCGTCGCTACTCTCGCAGCCCACCAGGGCGAGGACCGCGCACAACATCCCGCTTGGCACCAACTGCCGAACATTGCGCCACCATTGCATCCATTTCATGACTCCAGCCTTTCGAATAAATGCATGCTGTCATCGTCTTCGAGTGCCTGCTCCAACCCCAGATCCTCCCCGTCATTGACATACTTATGTTTCGCACTATACTGAATAAACAATGATGCCGCAATGGATTATTGAAAAAAAGCGCGACGGCCATCCCCTGTCGGACGACGAAATCGGGTTCTTTATCCGGGGCTATGCCGGCGGCGCCATTCCCGATTACCAGATGGCCGCCCTGGCCATGGCCATTACGCTCAAAGGCCTGTCCCCCGGCGAAACCGTGGCCCTGACCCGCAGCATGCTGGCCTCCGGCACCACATTGGGCACCTCCATGCTGCGCTCTCCCAAGATTGACAAACATTCCACAGGCGGCATCGGCGACAAGGTATCGCTGGTCCTGGCGCCGCTGGCGGCCTGCTGCGGCATCGCCGTACCCATGATCGCCGGACGCGGACTGGGACTTACCGGCGGAACCATTGACAAGCTGGAATCCATCCCGGGCTATCGCACCGATCTCGACGAGGCCGCCTTCCTGCACGTCCTGGATACCTGCGGCTGTTCGATCATCCGCGCCATGGATACCCTCGTCCCCGCCGACAAAAAACTTTATGCGCTCCGCGATGTCACTGGCACGGTTCCCTCGATCCCTCTGATCGTCTCCAGCATTTTAAGCAAAAAACTGGCGGCCCAGCCGGATGGCTTGGTGCTGGACGTGAAATGGGGGCATGGCGCATTTATGCCGACGCTCGCCGATGCCAAAGCGCTGGCAAACGCACTGGTCGAAACCGGCCGGCATCTCGGCCTGCGCATGGCCGCGCTTCTCACGGATATGAATCAGCCCCTGGGCGGGACCGTCGGCAACGCCCTGGAAGTGGCCGAAAGCATCGACATCCTGCGTGGCAACGGGCCGGCAGATGTCACGGCGCTCACGCTTGAACTTGGCGCACGCATGCTCATGATGGGCGGCGCGGCCGCCGACCGCAACCGGGCGCTGGAGCGGCTGCGCGCCAAACTCCAGTCCGGCGAGGCATTCGAACGTTTTAAAACCATGGTGCGCCTGCATGGCGGCGACCCGCGCGCGCTGGACGACCCGGCGCGCTTGCCTTCCGCCACGATCCGCGAAATTATTACCGCCCCGCGCGCCGGCTTCATTCAAAGCGTTAATGCCGACCGTATCGGCCGCGCTGCCCTGCTCCTGGGCGCCGGGCGCGCCCAGGTGTCCGACAAGGTCGATCCGGCCGCCGGCATAGCCGCGTTGAAAAAAATCGGCGACCGGGTGGAAGACGGCGAGCCAATGGCCGTCCTGCACACCAACCGCCGGGACCGCCTTGAGGAAGCGCGCGAACTATCCGCGGACGCTTTCCGGATAGCCGCCGCGAAAACCTTGCCGCCCCCGTTGATTACATCCGAAATCCAGGAGGCCATCATATGAATCTGGCAATACTGACCGAAGGCGCGCAAGCTGTCCGGAAAGCCTTTCCAAAGGCCAAACCCGCAGGAGGACTTGTGCTGGGCTCCGGCTGGCGCGCGGCCGCCGCGAACTTCGAAATCCTAGGCCGCCTGGAATATCGCGCGATTCCCGGGCTGGGCCACACAACCGTGGCCGGACACGACGGCGCCCTGATCTGGGGAAAATGCTCCGGCCTGGAAACATTTGTGTTCCTGGGGCGCAGGCACTGGTACGAAGGCGCCGGCTGGGAACCAGTAGCTTTGCCAACTTTCCTGCTCAAGACTTTTGGCGCTTCGTTTGTGGTGCTGACCAACGCCGCCGGCGGCATCCGGGTCGACCTGTATCCGGGGACATTGATGGTCGTTGACGACCATATCAATGCCATGGGCGTAAATCCATTGATCGGACCGCACAATCCTTGCTGGGGCACACGGTTCCCGGACCTGACACGGATGTATGATGCCGATCTGCGCCAAAAGATGGCGCGCGCCGCCGCACGCATTGGGCAACCGCTGGCCCACGGGGTATACCTGGCGACCTCTGGTCCAACCTACGAAACGCCGGCGGAAATTCGCGCGTTCTGCGCCTGGGGCGCGGATGTCGTCGGCATGTCCACCGTCCCGGAAGCCATGCTGGCCCATGCCGCCGGCCTGCGCGTGGGCGCGCTTTCCTTCATCGCCAACCGTGCGGCGGGCCTCGGCAATCGTCCGCTGGCGCACGAAGAAATTACCGCCACGGCCTATAACGCTGCGCCGCTAATGAGCCGGCTTTTGCAGGAACTGTGGCAGGAACTGGCCAAAACCAGGGCGGCAGAAGGCGGACAGCCGGCGGCAACGGAAAACCACGCCAAGCGCCAAGCGCGCGGCAAGCGCAGTATTAAAAGCTGATCAATGATATGCCAAACATCAAAAAACAAAAATTGGTTCAAAAGGCGGTCGCAGCAATGCGGCGGGCTTATGCGCCCTACTCCCGCTTCTGCGTCGGCGCAGCCCTGCTGACCCGGGATGGGCGGATCTTCCAAGGCGCCAACGTTGAAAACGCGTCGTATGGTCTGACGATATGCGCAGAGCGCACGGCAATTGGCGCCGCCGTGGCGGCCGGCAAGCGTCATTTCACCGCCATTGCCGTCGTCGCCGGCGGCCAAACCGCACCCGTGCCTTGCGGCGCCTGTCTGCAAGTCCTGACGGAATTCTGCAAGCCGGATTTTACCGTCATAGTCGCCTCCGCCACGCAGCCGGCAGTGTTCCAGACCTATCGCTTGAAAGACCTGCTTCCCAATGCCTTTGCGTTGCGCGGCCAAAAGCCGCAACTGTAACAAACGCGCCGATTTGCCGGCATGATTTCATTTTCCTTTGTCGCCGCCGCGGAAACGGTTATGATGCCGGCATGGTTCATATTATTCCAACACCCCTGAGTGACGGCGCCTGGGCCGTGGTCCGGCGCTTGATCGATAAAGGCTTTACGGCCCTTTGGGCGGGCGGCTGCGTGCGCGACCTGATCATGGGTCGCGAGCCGAAGGATTTTGACATTGCCACTTCGGCCTTGCCGGACCAGGTGGAACGCCTGTTTCCCGGGGCGATGACAGTGGGTAAATCGTTCGGCGTAGTGCGGGTGCGCGTCCAAGCTCACGAATACGAGGTGGCCACCTTCCGCAAAGACCAGGCTTATGGCGATGGACGCCATCCCGAAGGTGTGGAGTTCACCGACGAGCAGACGGACGCCCTGCGCCGCGACTTTACGGTCAACGCCTTGTTTCTCGATCCCCTCACCGGCGCAATACACGACTATGTCGGCGGCCAGGCGGACCTGGCAGCGCGCCTGATCCGGGCCGTGGGCTGCGCGGACGATCGTTTTGCGGAAGACCACTTGCGCATGCTGCGCGCCGTGCGGTTTGCCGCCACGCTGGACTTCAAGCTGGACCCCGCCACGGTCGACGCCATCCGCCGGCACGCCGCGCAGATCGCCAAAGTCAGCTCCGAACGGATTCAGCAGGAGCTGACGCGCACCCTTCTGGAGGCGGCGCAGCCGGGCGCGGCGCTCGAACTCCTCCAGGCTGTCGACTTGCTCCCGGTCTTCCTCCCGGAGGTCTCGGCGCTCAGGGGCCAGGAACAACCCCCTCAGTTTCATCCCGAGGGGGATGTCTGGACGCATACGGTCATGATGTTGAACGCCATGCGCAAGCCGGATCTGCGGCTGGCGTACGCCGTCCTGCTCCACGATGTGGGCAAGCCCGGAACGGCCAAATTCGTGGAAAACCGCATCCGGTTCGACTGTCATGCCGGTGTAGGCGCAACCATGGCAGAGGACATCCTGAAGCGCTTGCGCCTGCCGAACGACGATATCAAGGCCATCGCCTTCTGCATTGCCAACCACATGCGGTTCATGGATGTTCAGCGCATGCGCAAGGCGACCCTCTGCCGCCTGGTGGGGGCGCCGACTTTTGCCACCGAGCTGGAACTGCATCGCCTAGATTGCGCCGCCAGCCACGGGGACATGGCGAACCATGCGTTTCTGGTGGCATTCCAGGCCGCGCGCCGGACCGAGCCGGTCCTGCCCAAACCGTGGGTCACGGGCGATGACATCCTGCCTCTGGGCGTTCCCGCCGGACGTGAGATCGGGCGCTGGAAACAAAAGGTTTACGATGCCCAGCTGGAAGGCCTGGTGGCAAACCGGGATGAGGCGCTGGCCTGGCTCCAAGAAAAGCTGGCCGAGGAAAGTAGATAGTCGCTCGCGGTTTTTAACTTGGTTTTTTAACTTGAATTGAAAACAAAAAAAGAATCTACTATTAAAGAAAACGGGACTATCTCGGAGCGCCTTGATGCGGGCTAGCTACACAAGGGGAACACTTTTATGAAAGCTGGGAAAAAGACCAATATATTGATTCTTTCAATTTATCGCGAACTGGCCGAGGAATTCCTGAGTTCTTTCACAACCGCACCGAAGTCCGAGTTGACCATCGGTGATTCGCTGGTGAATTTCGAGATCGTGGCGGGCGATCCGGGCCAGGAACCGACATTTGCCGAACACCTGGCCAAGACGGACGCCATTGCCATCGTCGTACGCTTCCTGGACGTGCTCTCCCTTGAAAAGATCAAGAACATTTATCGTTCACTGCCGGACCCGCTCGATATCCCCGTGGCCATTTTCATGTTGCGCGACAAGGGCGAGGCGGACTTCAAGATCAGTTGCCCTTCGTGCGGCCAGAAGCTTTGGCTGCGGGATACGGACGTTTCCAAGCGCGGCCGTTGCCCAAACTGCACCAAACCGTTCGTCATTCTTTCGCAGGGCGATCATCTTAAATCCCAGTTGATGTTGCCGGACAAGGTTGAGGCCTTCAAGGTCACACGCAGCAATCCAGAATCGTTCCAGGCCGCTCTGCTCAAGTTGTGCGGAGGCGTTCCGGCGGGAATCAAACCGGCCGACTTGAGCGTGAGCGACGAAGCGTTGAAAAACGCGACGGTCCGCATTCAGATTCAAAGTACATGACCTTGCCCGACCCCAGCTCCCGCATCGCCGCCCGCAAGTCCACGCCTAATCGCCCTGGGCACTTCCGGAAGCCCGGCCTGGAGCTGTATGCATAAGGATTATGGCGCATGACAACAAGACACATCGATGACGCCGCTTTTCTCGGCTGGCTGACGACTGGCCGCCGGGACTTTCATGCCGATTATCTCGCGATGTATTCCAGCTGGTTCGGCGGCATCGTAACGAACCCCCTGCTGATGCTGGTGCCGGCGGATGATCACATGGTTCATCGCGGCGATGCAGTTTTCGAAGCCTGCAACTGCATCGCGGGCGCCTTTTACAATCTGGAAGCGCATTTGGCGCGCCTGGACGCGTCTGCCGCCGAGATCAATTTACAGAGCCCCATGTCCCACGAGCAGCTGATCGCGCTGTTGTGCGAAACCGTCCGGGCCGGCGGCGCGCAGGATTGCGAAGTGCGCGTCTTCCTTTCGCGTGGTCCGGGCAGCTTTGCGGTCAGTCCCCGGGATTGTCCCGAGCCGCAAGTTTACGCCTGCGTGACGCGCCGCCATCCGACGCTCATGGAACGCCATCCCGGCGGCATTAAGGTCAAAACCTGCGTCTTCCCTCTCAAGCCAGCCTTTTTTGCCACGATCAAAAGCTGCAACTACCTGTCCAATGCGATGATGAAACAGGAGGCCATGGAAGCCGGGGCTATGATCGCCGCCGGTTTTGACGAAAACGACTGTCTGGCAGAGGGCGCCACCGAAAACATCGGCATCGTCACCCGCGACCGGCGCCTCCTGTTTCCGCAACCGGGCAATATTCTGGAAGGCACCACCATGCACCGCGTGCTCGCCCTGAGCGCGGCCCTCGTGCAAAGCGGCAAACTCGCGGCCGCGGAACGGGCGCCTATTTCGCGGAAGGCATTTTTCGATGCCGCGGAAATCCTGGTTTGCAGCACCAGTTCGAATGTCACGGCGGCAACATCCGTGGACGGCCGGCCGGTCGGCGGAGGGACCCCGGGGCCGATATTCGAACTGCTCAGCGAACTTTTGCAGGACGATATCTGGCATAATGACGCCCTGCGCATCCCGGTGTGGAAATAACAGGCAAATCATTAACACTCAATGGAGGCGATCATGAACAAGCGCGTCTGGTTGCATATCGGTGGATGTTGTCTGGCGGCAGCCTTAATTACCGGATTTTCCGGTTGCAGCAAGCCGATCAGCAATGTGAAGGATCTGGTCCTGACGATCGGCCCGAAAACCAAGATTCAGCTGGTCTATATCCCGGCCTTGAAATGCTACGTCGGCAAATATGAAGTCAGCAATAAAGAATTCCGCTGTTTCAAGCCAAAGCACGACAGCGGCAAACACCAGGAACTGACGCTCAACGATGATGAGCAGCCGGCCGTCGCGCTGAGCTGGAACGACGCGAATAGCTTCTGCACATGGATGACGAAAACCTTCGGCGGCAGCCAGTGGCGTTTTCGTCTGCCTACCGAGCAGGAATGGATGACGGCGGCCACCTGCGGCAGGATGACGGAATACCCCTGGGGCGATGGCCCCATGCCCCGCAAATGGAATTATTTCGGCCGGGAAAACCCGGATATCGCCAAGATGAAGGGCCATTACGACGGCTTCCGCGTGTCCTGTCCGGTAAAGAAAAGCGGCGCGAATGACTGGGGTCTCTACGGTGTCGGCGGCAACGTGTGGGAATGGTGCCAGGACACCGATGACGAGGAAGGCAAAACTCGCGTGCTCAAGGGCGCTTCCTGGGCGGATAGCGCGGAGATGTTCCTGAAAACGGCGCGGCGCAGCAGCTATACGGCGGATTACAACACCTCGAAGAGCATCGGGTTCCGCATCGTCGCCGAGTCGGCAGCCGACGCGCCAAAGGCCAAAGATGAACCCGCCAAGCCGGCAACACCGGCAAAGCCGGAGGCTGACGCCACGGAAAAGTGAAGCGCTCAGGGCATCAGGCGCTGTAGCAGCGCGTCAAAACGCCGGTCGTTTTTGAGCGAGTTCAGATCCCGGTCTTCGCGGATCCAACGTACATCCCGATAGCCCAGGACAATGGAACGCTCCAGGGCCGCCAAGGCCTCGTCAGTCCGGTTGAGCAAGGCATAACTGCAGGCCAGGTTATACCAAACCAGCGGTTCGCGGGGACAGAGCTTGGTTAATTCCAAGTCGGTTTGCAATCCGTCCTCATAGCTGCCGGCGCGCGTGTACAGGTCGCCCAGCACTTTAAGCACGTCCACATCCTGCGGACAACGGCGCGCAACCGCCTTCATAAATTCCATTTCCGTGCGCAATCCGGCGCTGATTTTGCGTTTTGTTTTCATGGGAGGCATTGATTATACCATGCAATCTTTGTACGTGTTGAATACCGCCCTTTAATTCAAGCACATCCGGCCCGGCTGTCAATGGAAAAGGGGCGCGCCGGGAAAATGCCAGCTAGAAAAAGCTTGCAGGAACGCCCGTTGGCATTATAATAAACGCTATTAATCCAAAGTTTCCGATATGTGACTTGGCCCGCAAGGCGCTGCCGCCGGGAAGTCCGTCCGCATGAAAATACATTGCTCAATTTTAAAAGGAGGACCGCCATGAAAAAAGCAATGAAAACCGCCCTCGCCGCCAAACGCGTGACATTTCAGGTCACGGCCAGTCCGAAAAGCACCGTCTCGCTCGCGGGCACCTTCAACCAGTGGGATATCCATCGGCATCCGATGAAAGACATTCGTGGCACCGGTGTTTACACCATCACCCTGATGCTCCCGAAGGGAGAGCATGAATACAAGTTTGTCATCAACGGCAACTGGGTTGTCGATCCCGAATGCCGCAACTGGGTCCGCAACAACCTCGGCACGCTGAACAGCGTGCTCAAGGTCGAATAGCGATCCATGGCGAGCCTGCCCTGCGCAACGCGGGGCAGGCGGCCTGAGAATATTATCTTATATTCTCGTGTTTTTTGCTTGAATCCCTGGTCGGAAGTGCGTCTTATCGCCGCATGCAAACACTGCAATTCTTCACAATCGCCCCGGCGGTTCCCGAAAAACTCCGTTTTCTGGAAACCCTCGCCCGCAACCTTTGGTGGTCTTGGAATGCCGACGCCATCGAATTGTTCCGCCGGATCAACCGCAAGCTCTGGAAGGAGACCAAGTTCAACCCGGTTCTGTTCCTGAGCCGCGTGCCCCAGGAACAGTGGGCGCCGCTGGCCGCCGATGAGAGCTTTATGGTTCACTTGGGGCGCGTCCACCAGGCCTTCGATAAGGAAACCCAGCAGCCGGCCGATACGCGCAGCCCGGTCTATGCCCCGGGCGACTGTATTGCCTATTTTTGCGCCGAGTTCGGCGTCCACGAAAGCCTCCCGCTCTTTGCCGGCGGCCTGGGCGCGCTGGCCGGCGACCACCTGAAGGCCGCGTCCAACATGGGCTTGCCCCTGGTAGCCGTAGGTCTCCTTTACCGTCAGGGCTATTTCCGGCAATACTTGAACAACGATGGCTGGCAGCAGGAAACCTATCCGGAAAATGAGATTCACAACCTCCCCCTGGAACGGGTACTCAAGCCCGACGGCAATCCGTTGACCGTCCGCATCCCCGCGCCGGGCCACACACTCCACGCCGCCGTCTGGAAAGTCCGGGTTGGCCGCATCCCGATTGTCCTGCTCGATTCCAATATCCCGGATAATCCGCCTGAATGGCGCGACATCACCTGCCAGCTTTATGGCGGCGACCATCGCACGCGTCTTCTGCAGGAAATCCTGCTCGGCATCGGCGGCCTGCGCGCGCTATACGAAATGGGGCTCGATCCGCAGGTTTGCCACATGAACGAAGGCCACTCTGCGTTCATCAGCCTGGAGCGCCTGGCGTGGCTCATGAGCCACCGCGGCCTGGACAAAAAGACGGCCATGGAAATCATCGTGCGCACCAACGTGTTTACGACGCATACTCCCGTCGCCGCCGGCCATGACGAATTTCACGTGGATATGCTCCGCCCGTTTTTCGAGGCCCTGCACGAATCCCTGCACACATCCGTGGATGAGCTGCTGAGCCTCGGCCGCGCGGCCCACTCCAGCGAAAGCGCACCCTTGTCGATGACCGTACTGGCCCTGCGCCTGTCGCAATACTGCAATGGCGTCAGCCGCCTGCACGGCGCCGTGGCGCGCCGCATGTGGACGCACCTGTGGCCCGGCCGGCCGGAGGACGAAATTCCGATCGCCTCGATTACCAACGGCGTGCATACGCCCTCCTGGCTCTCGCCGGAAAACATCCTGCTGTTCGACCGCTATCTCGGCTCCCAATGGCACACCAAGCCCGGCGACGCCGCGATGCTCGAACGCATCGACCAGATTCCGGATGAGGAACTCTGGCGCGCCCATGAACTCAGCCGCTCGCGCCTGATCCGCGAATGCCGGGAATGGACGATGCGCCAGATCCTGCGCCGTAACGCCGGCAAGGTCGAAATGGAGGCGGCCAAGTCCGTGCTCGATCCCGCCATCCTGACTATCGGTTTCGCCCGGCGATTTGCCACCTACAAGCGCGCCGGGCTGTTCCTGCACGATGCGGCTCGGCTTGAGGCGCTCTTGACCGGCGAAACGCCGATCCAGGTGATCTTCGCGGGCAAGGCCCATCCGCGCGACAACGAAGGCAAGGAGATCATACGCCAGATCGTGCATTTTTCGCGCCGCGCTCATGTTCACCACCGGATCATTTTCATCGAGGATTACGATATCGACGTGGCGCGCTTCCTGGTCCAGGGCGTGGATGTCTGGCTCAATACGCCGCGGCGTCCGCTGGAAGCCAGCGGGACCTCCGGCATGAAGGCCGCCGTCAATGGCGCGCTGAATGTCAGCATTCTGGACGGCTGGTGGGACGAAGCCTACACCCCTGAACGCGGCTGGTGCATCGGGCGCCGTGAGGAATACCAGGATGCCGGCTATCAGGACGCCGTGGAAAGCCAGGCGCTCTATAATTTGCTCGAAAGCGATGTGATCCCCTGCTTTTATACGCGGCCCAACGACAACCTGCCCGCGCCATGGATCAAGATGATGAAGGCGGCCATCAAGATGGCGTTTGTCAGTTTTAGTTCGCACCGCATGGTAAGGGAATACGAGGAACGCTTTTACATCCCGGCCCTCCAGCGCGGGCGCGCACTCTTGGCCGACAATGCGGCTGAGGCGCATGCCTTGGTCAAGCAGCGCGCGCGCCTGACTCGGCTCTGGCCGCAGGTTCGCGCCGGGCGTCCGGCGGCGCAATCCGAACTTGGGCGCCTGCGGGTGGGCGATACGTTCACCGTCACCGTTCCCGTGCGCCTGGGCGAGCTCAACCCCGACGAAGTGGCCGTGGAACTTTACTACGGCCTTTTGAACATGAAGGGCGCCATCACCGCCGGCCACCGCCAGCCGATGACGGCAATTAGGAAAATGGATGACGGCCAACACATCTTCGAGTGCCGGCTCGAATGCCTGACAACCGGACGCTATGGCTTTACCGCGCGAATTATGCCGCGCGGCGACGCCTGGACGCAAACCATGCCGGGATTCCTGACTTGGGCCGAGTGAGCGGAGGATAAAACCGGACGTCAGACGACAGAATAAGCAGAAAACGTTGATTTCCGCGTTAGGTCCTTGAACGTTGGAAACCATTACAAAAAACGAAAATTTTACCACGGATGGCACTGACATGGAATGACCTCCCGCCTGAAAGCAGACCCGCCGAGGCGGGAACCAGGGACACGGGCCTTTCCATCAGTAAAATCAGTGGTTGATTCCTTTAGGTTGGGAGCTATGCCCGCCTTAGCGACGAAGGCCATGTGCCGGACAGAATAACAGAAGAGGAGCGCAACCGTGGCCAGCACGCACAAACCGCGGATCCTGATTGTTACGCCGGAAATAACGTATCTGCCGCACGGCATGGGCAACATGGCCAACTACCTGGTGGCCAAGGCCGGCGGCCTGGCCGACGTCTCCGCGGCGCTGGTCAGCGCGCTGTTCGAGGCCGGGGCCGACGTCCACGTGGCCCTGCCCCACTACCGGCAAATGTTCAATTTCAACATCGGCAGCCTGATCAGCGCCGAACTGCGCGCCTATAAGGCCAAACTCCCGGATGAGCGCATTCACCTGGCCGAAGACCGCATTTTCTATTATCGCTCCAATGTCTACAACCAGCACGAGGAGGAAAACCCCAGGCTGGCCCTGGCCTTCCAGCGGGAGGTGATCAACAATATCATCCCGCGGGTCCAGCCGGATCTGATCCACTGTAACGACTGGATGACGGGACTTATCCCGGCTCTGGCCCGGCGCCTGAAAATTCCCTGTCTCTTCACCGTGCACAACATCCACTCTCTGAAAACAACCCTGGCCAATATCGAGGACAGCGGAATCGACGCCGCCGAGTTCTGGCGCTCACTCTATTACCAGTGGATGCCGCACTCTTACGAGGAAAGCCGGGACCGTAATCCGGTGGACTTCCTGGTCAGTGGCATTTTCGCCTCGCATTTCATTAACACGGTCAGCCCCACCTTCCTGAACGAACTGACCGAGGGTTGCTTCAATTTCGTGGATGGCGCCCTGCGCCAGGAGCTGGCCAATAAGCGCGCCGCCGGCTGCGCCACCGGCATCCTCAACGCGCCCAATCCCTCTTATGACCCGGCAACCGATCCGGATTTGCCATGCCAATACGGCGCGGACGACTGTATGCGCGGCAAACTCGAAGCCAAGCGTGCGCTCCAAAAGCAGTTGGGCCTGGTGCGCGCCGACGGCGCGCCGGTTTTCTTCTGGCCATCGCGTTTGGACCCGGTCCAGAAAGGCTGCCAATTGCTGTCCGAAACGCTTTATGCCGTGGTGGACCGCTATTGGCGCGACGGCCTGCAGATCGTTTTCGTGGCCAACGGCTCTTTTCAGACGCATTTTCATGATATCGTGCGCCTTCACGGATTGCAGACGCGCGTGGCGGTTTGCAACTTCAGCGAAAGCCTGTCGCGCCTGGCCTATGCGGCCTCCGATTTCGTGCTCATGCCGTCCCTCTTCGAGCCCTGCGGTCTGCCGCAGATGATCAGCTGCAAATACGGGAGCCTGCCGGTGGCCCACGACACGGGCGGGATTCACGATACGATTACGCCGCTGCAGATCGAGTGCAACACGGGCAACGGTTTCCTGTTCAAGGATTACGACAGCCGGGCCTTAAGATGGGGCATGGATCAGGCCATGGTGTTTTTCCAGCGCCCGGAGGACGTGCGCGCACGGCAAATCGGCCGGATTATGCGCGATGGCGCCGAACGCTTCACGCACGCCGTCACGGCCAAGGCCTATCTCCGGCTTTACGAAACCATGTTGGCCCACCCGATGGTCAAGAGATAAGGACTAAAGCTAGACGACAGATGACAAACGCCAGATGACGGACCGGAAAAGAAACGAAGCATGCGGAAGAAAATTATAAGAGCCGCCAGGACAGCAAAATCCAAACGTCGAAATGCCGCTTCCCCTCTGGCATCCGGCATCCGGCATCCGTCGCCCGCCGCCGGACTTCCGTTGTCTGATGTCTGTAGTCCGTCGTCCGCTCCGCGTCTGATCCAGGACGACCCTTATCTGGCGCCCTATGCCGAATCGATCGCGCGGCGGAGCCGGCAGACCGAAGCAACCCGAACGCGCCTGACAGGCGACCAGATGAAGTTGGCCGATTTCGCCGCCGGCCATGAATATTTCGGCCTGCACCGGCAGGATGACGGCTGGGTCCTGCGCGAGTGGGCGCCCAACGCCACGGCCATCACGCTGATCGGTTCGTTCTCGCAGTGGCGCGAGGATCCGTCCCTGGCCTTGCGCCGCCTGAACGATGAAGGCGTATGGGAACTGCGCCTGCCCGCCGCCCCGTCCGGAAAAGCCTCGACAAAGACGGTGACCCTGGCGCACGGCGACCTCTATCGCCTGCGCCTGCAATGGCACGGCGGGGGCGGAGATCGCCTGCCGACCTATGCCCGGCGCGTGGTCCAGGACGAACACACCAAGATTTTCAACGCCCAGGTCTGGGCGCCGGCAAAGCCCTACCTCTGGCGCCATCCGTTCCGGCGGCCATCCGCGGCGCCGCTGATTTACGAGGCCCACATCGGCATGGCCCAGGAAGAGGGAAAGGTCGGAACCTATCGCGAGTTCAGGGAAAATATTCTGCCCCGCATCGTGGCGGCGGGCTACAATACGATCCAGCTCATGGCCATTCAGGAGCACCCCTACTACGGATCGTTCGGCTACCATGTGAGCAACTATTTCGCCGCTTCTTCCCGCTTCGGCACGCCGGAAGAATTGAAAGACCTTGTGGATGCGGCCCACGCCGCAGGGCTCACCGTCATTATGGATTTGATTCATTCCCACTCGGCGCGCAACGAGGTCGAGGGCTTAAGCCGTTTCGACGGCACGCTCTTCCAATTCTTCCACGCCGGGCCGCGCGGACTGCACGAGTTGTGGGACTCGCGTTGTTTCGACTATGGCAAACCCCAGGTTCTTCACTTTCTGCTATCCAACTGCCGGTTCTGGCTGGATGAATACCGGTTCGACGGATTCCGGTTCGACGGCATCACCAGCATGCTCTACCGGCACCATGGACTCGGCAAGGCCTTCACGTCCTATGCCGATTATTTCAATCCCGGCGTGGACGAGCAGGCCATCGCTTATTTGACCCTGGCCAATGAGGTCATCCACGCCGTGCGCCCCGACGCTTTGACCGTGGCGGAGGACATGAGCGGCATGCCGGGCCTGGCCGCGCCCATTGCGCATGGCGGCATGGGGTTCGACTGCCGGCTGGCCATGGGCATTCCGGATTACTGGATCAAACTCACCAAGGATACCCGCGACGAGGACTGGTCCATGTCAACCCTCTGGCACGAGCTCACCAACCACCGCCGCGACGAACGCACGATCAGTTACGCCGAATCGCACGACCAGGCCCTCGTGGGCGACCAGACGCTTATCTTTCGCCTGATCGAGCGGGAAATGTACGATCACATGGCCATCGACCGGCGGACCCTGCGGGTGGACCGCGGGCTGGCCCTGCATAAAATGATCCGCCTGGCCACGCTGGCCACGGCCGACTATGGATACCTCACTTTCATGGGCAATGAGTTCGGCCACCCGGAATGGATCGATTTTCCGCGTGAAGGCAACCACTGGTCCTATCATTACGCCCGGCGCCAGTGGCGCCTGCGGGATGACCCGCATTTGGTCTATCATTTCCTGGCCGATTTCGACAGGGCCATGATCGAGCTCGCATGCCTGGCCCGCCTGCTGGACGACCATGACGTGCGCCTGCGCCTCGAGCATGGCGACGACAAGTTGCTGGGGTTCGAGCGCGCGGGCTTGTTGTTCCTGTTCAACTTTCATCCGACAAAATCCTATACCGATTATCCCGTGGAGACCGCGGCGGGCGAGTACCGGCTGATCCTGGACAGTGACGCGTCCTTTTTCGGCGGCCACAGCCGCCTGGCGCCCAACCAGACGTATCTGTCGCGCCCCGACGCCTCGGGCCGCCCGCTGCTCACCGCCTATCTGCCCGCGCGCGCTGCCTTGGTTCTGCAGAAGAAAAGTTAACCTGATGAGCACCGAAGCCCGGCGGGCGCTTGCGCGACTTCTCCCGCGGTTGCCCTGAACATAAGACCCGCAGCCGGCGGAATCGCGGACACGGCGCTCATCAAGGCGCCGCAAATCACCGATGTTTCCAGGCGGGATTATTCGGGCATATAATAGTCGTTGTTCTTGGGTACGATCGACGGCACGAGGAAGAGCATCAGCAGGAAAAAGGTTTGCAGCGCGGCAAAGAACAGGAAGAGCGTCTGATAACTGCAGAAAGTCATGCCCCACTTGGTCCAGTATGGCGCCAGCATTCCGGCGCCGATGATCATCGACGTGGTAAGGCGGCCGCTTGCGCTGCCGATCGCGCTGTAAGTGGATAAAAAGGCCGAAGCCATCGTCTTGTTGCCCGGCCGGGCCAAGGCCATCAGTTCGATCGAATAGCAGCACAGGCAGTTCGCCGCCCAGAAGCCCAGCAGGAATAGAATCAAGCCGACAATAAAGTAAAAACCCGGCATTTCATGATTAAGGATAAAAAGCCCGAACCCGCCGGCGGCGTAAAAGACATGCCCGACGGGCTGAATAACGCGCACGCCGAAGCGCCGCAGCAGCTTGGCGGTCAGCAGATAGCCGCAGATCATGCCGACCATGTAGGCAACCGAAATCCACTGGACAATATCGTCGTCCGCCTTGACCTCGCGTTTCAGGTAAATGAAAGTCAGCGGCAGCAACGCGCTGAACGCCAGGGTCAGGCAGCAGGTATAGATGGCCCACCCGGTCAGGGGACGGTTCCGGATCGAAACGATGAGCGATTTCTTGAGATCGTAGCCGCCGCCCTCCTTCGCGTTAATCGGCAGTCGGTCCAGACAATACTTTCTCCCGATTATCATCAACCCGACGATGGCTATCAGCAGTTGCATCGCCCAGATCGGCGGAGTTTTGCCCAACACCAGGCTTATCAGGAAGAAGCTCGCTGCCGTCAGCGTCAAATACGAAAACCGCATGGTGCCGAAGAAGGCTCCGCGCTCGGCGGGCAGCAACACGTTGTCGAGCAGCGCATACCAGATCACCCCGTACAGCGGGCGCGACAGGCAGTAGACCAGACACCCGAAGAGCACCACGTATTTATCCAGGGTCGCGCCGAGGAAAGGCGCCGCCGCCATCAGCAAATATCCCGCACACCCGATATAAGCGGAGGCCGTATAGGCCCGGCGCAAGCCGATACGGTCGGCAATGCCGGCGCTCGGAATGGTCAGAACGATGGCCGCCGCCGCCGTGAGCGCGGTCGAAAGCATGGTCAAAGTGGCGCTGCCTTGGAGCATCGTGATGTAAAGAATGATGATCGCGCTCGAGTCGAGCATCACTTCGGAATAACAGCCAAACCAGGTCGAGGCGTAAGCGAACAACCGTCCGCGCCGGCGTTCGCGGTCGTCGAATTGAGCGGCAAAAGGCGTATTGTGCATGGATTTATTCATTTTTATATCTTTTCGATCCCGCAAAGGTTCATTCGCCTTTTCAGGCCTGCCGGCGGATCTCGGCATATAACGTTTTGAAACAAGCGCAGGCATTGACGGCATTCGGACTTGCAGATGCGCCGGTAAAACAACATTTCAAGAATTCGTCGATATCGGTCGAGTGGCCGGCATTGCATCGCCAGGTCGTTTGGATGATGCCCAAAGCTTTCGAGGCAAAAGCCGGATTGCGATCCGAAGCAAGCTGTCGCATCTGCTTCAACTGCGCGAGCGCCAGCGCGCCGTCTTTCCAGGGACAGGCAACCACTTTAAAACCCTTGCCGGCAAAATACGCCGGAGTATCGAAAGCCTTTTCATAATGCCAATCGCAGACGACTATATCTTTGGGAATCGCATCGATGGCCGGATAGGTATGGTTGCCGCTGGCTTCCCAGGCGCCTATCCCCGGATAGGCCTCCGCATTGAGCAGACGATCGCCCCACATCCACATTGTGCACTTTCGCTTTGCCAGGTGGTCATGAATGCGGCAGACCTCGTCGGCAAAGAGTTGCGCGGGCGCAATGCCGGCGCAGCGCGGGCAATTAGCGTCGCCGATCTCGAAAACTTCGTCCAGGCCGACATGCAGGTCGGAAGTCCCGGTAGCGGCGATGATTTCGTCGATCAAATCGAAAACCACGGAATGGACGGCCGATCGCGGGCACCAGCAGCGCCGGTAAAGATCCTTGTTGTTTTTCGAGGGGGTCTCATCGAATTCGGGGTGCAGCCGCAGCAGCGGGAACGTATGCTCATCCCGCGATTGCTGGCTGAAGCATGAAAACAGCGGAATGCATTTCAGGCCCGCGGCATGAGCGGCTGCAAAAAACCGATCGATATCCCGCACGGAGATTTGGTTTTCGTTAAGCTCCGGGTGCGACTTGAAAGGAAAGTTGTAATCGATTTGTAAAAATAAAGTATTCACCCCTTCCCGCGGCAAAACCTCCGAAATGAATTTTTCGTATGCCTTCCGGTTGTCAGTCACCGGAAATTTCATATGCAGGCCCTTGACGGGCAAAGCGGCTGTTGCCATGGTATTCGTTCTCTCCGTTCATTCGCCGATCACAGCCTAAGTCCGGCGGCCAAAGTTCGCGGCTTTAGCGAACGCCCCGGCAGAGCGGGGCGGCGGCGCGGGCATGAATTTCCTAAACATTAATTACCGGGCCGGCTGGCAGCTTGGTCCGCCAAAGAACAAGGTCTGCAGCGTATAGTTGCCGGCCGAAAGGATGCCCATCCACTGGCCATCTGCCCGGCGATAGCAAGTCGGATCGATCTTGCCGTCACCATCGTAATCCGCCGGCGTCGCCGTCCAATCCGGTCCGCCCAAATCATTCACCGCAGTGATCACATACCCGCTTGCCGAGCATTTGAAGACCCAGAGGCCGTCCGCCGCGCGATAACAGGCGGGATCGGCCTTGCCGTCGCCGTCATAATCCGCCGCTACCGGGACCGCGTTCGCCGCCCCGAATCCGCCAATGGTTTCCACCGCATAGCCGTTGCCCGACAGGCTGATTGTCCACAGACCATCCGCCGCGCGATATACCGCCGGATCCGTCTTGCCGTCACCGTCGTAATCCGCCGGCGCCGGCGCCCAATCCGGTCCGCCCAAATCTTGGACAACAACAGGCGCATACCCATCGTCCGAGCATTTGAAGACCCAGAGGCCGTTCGCCGCACGATAACAGGCGGGATCGGCCTTGCCGTCGCCATCATAATCCGCCGCTACCGGAACCGCGTTCGCCGCCCCGAATCCGGCAATGGTCTCCACCGCATAGCCGTTGCCCGACAGGCTGATTGTCCACAGACCATCCGCCGCGC
>CAZTWL010000001.1:0-82507 GCA_964617825.1 uncultured Verrucomicrobiota bacterium | reverse complement strand
GATATACCGCCGGATCCGTCTTGCCGTCACCGTCGTAATCTTCCGCAGCGGTCATTGCTCCGGGATTGCCCAGGACAATCAGGCCCTTTTGAGCATAACCGGTCGCAGAGTAAGCAACATCCCAGACGGCTTCCGCCGAACCGTATAAAGCCGGGTCCGCCTTGCCGTCGCCGTCGTAATCTCCCGCCACCCTCCGCCAAAGCGCCTGCAACGTGTAGGCGTTGCCGCCATCCGTTCCGCGGGTCACCGCCACAAACACGTCGCCGGTCGGGGCCACCAGGGCACGCCCGGCGGTCGGCCGGATGGTCGGCATTAAATTGAAGGCGGCATCCAGAACGCGCAGCTGCGGCCTGGGCGCGCCCGCCAGATTGAGTTCCAGCCGGCCGCTGCCGGACCGCGGAATGCGATACCAGCCGATCGTGTCGCCAACCAGAGCGGCCTCGACAACGCCCGGCGACGCCAGGAGGGGCAGTCGGTCAACCGCGCGAAAGTGACAGCCCCTTAGCCGCAGCCATTCTTCGCCGCCAGCGCTGACCACTTTGAGCGCCCCGGCATCGTTGCGCGCACAGATGTATGGAAACACCAGGCTGTCGTTCGTCGGCGCAAACGAAAAGTTTTGGAAAAACAAAAAGCCGTTGGAACAATATAGCGTCACGGGCTTTACACTGTCCGTCGCCCAGTTCAAATCGAATGGGGAAAGGTCCGCGTAAATCCAGGCCGACAACGCGCGCTCCCGCCAGGCCGCCGACACGGGCAACGGCGTAATCCGCTCGCCAATCATCGCCGTATTCCAATATTGACCTTTGTTGTTTTTGGACATCAGCAGCAAATGATCCTGGACGTTACTGAAGCCAATCTGGGCGCTGGTGTTACCCGTTTCCCAAAACCATCCGTTCGCATGCGGGGCCAGGTTGGTGTAGACAATAGACGCAGGGTCGTAGGCATCCATGGATACGGACAGGCAACCATTGCTGGCCGAGATGTGGATCAACCCGTTTTCGCGCGTATAATAACCCGCCAATTGTTCCCAAGGTAAAGGCGGGGCATTCGTCAAGGGACTGTCGGGAAACGGCGCGGCGTTGGTCGGCAACGGTATTCCGAATTTATCGCGAAGCGCCAGCATCAAGGCCTGCTGGCCAACGTTCTGGGCCGCCCGGCCGCCGTTGCACATGGTAGCAACGCCCAGCCCATGCTCCGGCATAATCTCAAGATGACTGTGAAAGCAGGAGGTATCCCCGCCCTTGAAACAAGCCCGGCCGGCGTACGCCAGTTTCGGATCGGCCACGTTGTCCCAACCCAGGCCGAACCGGGAATCGCGATCCGACGATGCCACGGCTAAATTCGTACCCTGGAAAGTCAACATGGTTGCCAAGGTATTGGCGCTCAGAAATTGCTGACCGCGGAACTCGCCGCCGCCCAAAAGCATCTCGAGCACCCGTCCCATATCGTTGGCCGATGAAAACATCCCGCCGCTGGCATGAACATTGACGATCTCGTCGGGATACGCATTGGTGCCGATCATCGAACGGGCCAGAGTGCCGGTGTAGCGATTTGGACTTAATTGGAATCCCGTCACGGCCATACTCAGCGGCTGAAAAACATCGGCGGCCACTTGCGCCACAAACGTTGTTCCGCTGAGCGCCGCCACGACGCTCTCCAGAAGCGTAAAACCGTTGTTGTTATAGCTGTCGAGAAAATTCGGGGAAACAACGGGATACTCGTCCGCCAGGCTTTCCAGCATTATCGCGCCATAGCGCAGATCGGGAACGGTCGTCTGGGCGTAGGGGATATAATCGCCCGGCAATCCGCTCTGATGGTTCATCAGCAAACGCGCGGTGATGGCCGGATCGCCGGGAAAGCGGGAATGGAAGGCAAACGCCGGCACGTAGTCGGTCACCGGCGCATCCAAATTCAAAGCGTCCCGATCCAGCAGCCGCATGGCGGCCAACGCCGCGAACGTTTTCGAGACGCTGCCGATGCCGTATATGGTGTCAGCATCGGCCGGCCGGCCGGCAACCGGATCGGCCAGGCCAAACCCCGTGGCCCAAACCACCTGGTTGCCGTCCATCAGGACCAACGCCAGGCTTGCGGCGCCGGTCGCCTGGAGCTGATTGGTGACATAGGGCCCCAGATCCCGCATTGTGGCGCTGTAGTCCGTGGCCGTCGCCGGCAGGATGGACGCCGTCCAAAGCGCCAATCCAATGATTGCCGGCCTCAACCGGCAGGCAATTCCCACCTCGAGATTGTCCGACGCGTTCGTAGTGACTTTGCCTGTGGATATTACGTGCTGCATGGTAAACTTCCTTTTTGAGATCATAATTACAGATATCGCTCGCCGATCTTGGCGCGCGCCAGCCATTGACAATACTCCGCAACCCGCGCATCGCCCTCGGGCGGCGACCAGGGCGCAAACACATTGGTCTTTTCGGCGCTGTACGGGCCGCGTTTACATTCGAAAAAGGCGGCATCCTCGTCCAAGGCCAGCCAGGTATGCCAGGCCTCGGCCGGAATTTCCAGGCCAATGGTCTGGCCGCCGGGCGCCAGTTCGACCCGTTCCCGCAGCGAACCATCGGCATTCATCAGGATGACCTGCATGCGGCCCTGAAGCGCGACGGCAAATTCCCACTTGTTTTCGGCCGCGTGCCGATGCGGCCGGATATAGGTGCCCTTCTTCATCACTACGATCAGCCGCTGGACGGGGTCTTCCAGGTTTTCGTGAAAATTATGGTTAATGCGCCGGCGCGGGGTGGCCGCCGCTTTTTGGCCCAATTCGTTGATCAGCTTGACGGTCAATTTTTTATCGCTGCCGGTGCCCATCGAAAATGCCTCCTTGTTGAAAACAAATGACTGCGGGCAGAATATCATCTATATTTTATCCGCACAACAACCTGTTCATTTTGCCATGGACAATCAAATTCGCTATCGGCTATCATTCAGCTTAAATCGCGGCGGGCTGATTCGACGGCATGCTGCCGAAACGCAGACCCGATAAAAACCAATCCGGCAAGCAGGGCAAGGAGGAATATCATGTTGATTCCATTTTTGATCATCGTGGCGGCGGTCCTCTTCCTGATGGGAATCCGCATCGTGCGGCCGACGCATCGCGGGCTCATTGAGCGCCTGGGGCGTTACCAGCGCTTTGCAAATCCGGGATTCCACTGGATTATTCCCGTCATTGACCGCCTTTTCCAGGTGGATATCACCGAGCAAATGATCGACGCCGAACCGCAGGAAATAATCACCAACGACAACCTGAACGCCAAGGTGGATGCGCAGGTCTATTTCAAGGTCCGGGAGGATGAGGAAAGCGTCAAGGCTTCCCAGTATAAGGTGTTCAATTATTCCTACCAGATCGTCAATCTGGCGCGCACCACGCTCCGCAACATCATCGGCACGCTGACTCTCCGTTCGGCCAACAGCGAACGGGGTAAAATTAACGACGCTTTGCATATGACGCTTAAGTCCGAAACCGCGCATTGGGGCATCGAGATCGTGCGGACCGAGCTGAAGGAGATTGATCCTCCGCGCGACGTTCAGGAAACCATGAACAAGGTGGTCAAGGCCGAGAACGAGAAAATTGCCGCCATCGATTTCGCCACCGCCACCGAAACGGTCGCCGACGGCGAGCGCCGCGCCCAGATCAAGAAGGCCGAAGGCCAGCGCCAATCCAAGATCCTGTCGGCGGAAGGCGACGCCGAGGCCATCCGGCTGGTTAACGAGGCTGCGGAGAAATACTTTGTCGGCAACGCCCAGCTGCTCCGCAAGCTGCAGGCCATGGAAACCGCCCTGGAACATAATGCCAAGATCGTAGTGCCTGCCGGCGCCGAGCTTGTCAACGTGATCGGCGAAATGGCCGGCGTCGTGCCCCTCGTCAAAGACAAGGCCAAGCTGACCATGCCGGCCTATCGCGACCCGGAAGAAAACCGGCGGTAAGACGAAAGCGGAAGGTGAACCCGCGGCATGGCCGCGGATATTTGCGGCGCGCCCGGTCCATCGATCCTTCAAGCGACCACAATAACCTTGCCTTGCAATCATGCGCAGGTTAAACTTTTACAAAAAATTTATAGCATTGCGTCCGGCACTTAGCTTATTGCGTGCAAACAATTTTTCGTCGGCAATCAGGTATGAAGACTGCGTTGATTTCGGCGATATGCGGCATGGCGATCATGGGCGCCATTGCGGCATCAGGATCGGACACGAATATATTCGAAAGTCCTGTCTGCACAACTCCGGAAAGCCCGCTCGACAGGATCGTCGCCCGCAAATTGGCAAAGCTCCGCGTACAGCCTGCCATCTGCTCCGATGCCGTCTTCGTCCGGCGCGCCTTTCTCGACGTGATCGGCACGTTGCCCACCGCAAGCGAGGCGCGAAAATTCATCAACAACCATGACCCGGACAAACGCCGCCTCCTGATCGACCGCCTGCTGGCGCGGGATGAATTTGCCGACTACTGGGCAATGAAATGGAGCGATATCCTGCGAATCAAAGCCGAATTCCCCATCAACCTCTGGCCCAATGCGGCGCAGATTTATCATCATTGGATTCGGACGGCCCTCCGTGACAACATGCCTTATGACCAGTTCGCCCGCGAACTGCTCACGGCCTCCGGCAGCAATTTCCGCGTCGGCCAGGTAAACTTCTACCGTGCCATGCAAAACAAAACCCCGGAAGGCATCGCATCCACCGTGGCGCTGTCCTTCATGGGATCACGGGTGGAAGCGTGGCCGAAAAAATACCTGCCGGGCATGGCAGTTTTCTTCTCGCAGGTTGGATATAAGCCCACCCGGGAATGGAAGGAGGAAATCGTTTTTTGGGATCTCAACAAGGACGCCGCGCCGCAAACGGACAACGGCACAAATCAGCCGGCGTCAAATGCCGTCACGCAAGCGGACGCAAAACCTGTCCGCAAAGCGCCGCAAACGGCCATATTCCCCGATGGGACCAAACTCAAGCAATTGCCGCCGGACAAGGACCCGCGCGAAGTTTTCGCCGATTGGTTGATCACCCCGCAAAACCCCTGGTTCACGGCCAATATTGTGAATCGCATCTGGGCCTGGCTGCTGGGACGCGGCATTATTCATGAACCGGACGATATCCGCCCGGATAACCGGCCAAGCAACCCCGAGTTGCTGGCATACCTGCAGAAGGAGTTTGTGGAGCACGGCTACGACATGAAGCACATTTACCGGCTGATCCTTAATTCCAGGACTTACCAGTTTTCCTCTTTCCCGCCCAAGACGGATGTCTCGAAGGCCGAAGTCAATTTTGCGTTCTATCCCCTGCGCCGGCTGGATGCCGAGGTATTGATTGACGCCATTAACCAGGTTGCCGGAACATCGGACCTTTACACCAGCGCCATTCCGGAGCCCTTCACCTATATCCCGGAAAATATGCCGGCAATTGCCCTGCCCGACGGCAGCATCACCAGTCCCTTCCTCGAATTGTTCGGCCACCCCGCGCGCGCCACCGGCATGGAAAACGAGCGCGTCAACCGCGCCTCGCCCACCCAGCGGATGCACATGCTTAATTCCAGCCACATTCAGCGCAAAATCGAACAAGGCCCCCATATTAAAAAAATCATCAATCCCAAACACACGCCAAAAGAGATCGTTGACAATATTTACCTGGCGATCCTTTCTCGTTTTCCGACCGAGGATGAAGTCCGGATCGCGGAAACGTATGCCAAGTCGGGCGTGGCAACCGGACGCGAGGCTTGGATTGACCTGGCCTGGGCCTTGCTCAACAGCGATGAATTTCTTTACCGGCATTGACCTTCGAAAGGACCGGCTTGGATTGTGATTTTTAGGTCAGGTCCGTCAGTTGACGGAAAATTTTAATGAAGGCCGCGGCAGAGCAAGGCGGCGGCAACAAAAGTAATATTTCGGGAACATCAAACCAAGAGACTTGCATCATGAACAGCGCAAACGGGCCAAAAAATATGCGGCCGGATTCCGACGCGGCGCTCACGAGCGGCCGGCCGATTTCCCGGCGCGAGGCACTGCGCCGGGGCCTTATCTGTGCAACCGGCCTGTTTCTCGCCGACCGTCTGAATTTCCCGGCTTTTGCGTCCGTCGCGCAACCCGCCGCCCTGACGCCGAAAAAAGCCAAGGCGGTCATCCAGATCTTTTTATGGGGCGGCATGTCGCACACCGACACCTGGGATCCGAAGCCGGACGCAGGCTACGACTACACCGGGCAGCTTAAGGCCGTGATCCCAACCAACGTTAGCGGAATCCAGATCGGCGAATTGTTCCCCGAACTGGCAAAGCAAGCCGACAAGTATTCCATCATCCGCAGCATGACGCACCGCAACAACGGGCATGAGACGGCCGCCTACCTGATGCAGACCGGACACCTGCCCGGCGAGCAGTTGGCGTATCCCTGCATCGGCGCCGTATTCGCCCTGCTCAAGGGCTATAACGCCGGATATAACGGACTGATTCCACCCTACGTCGTGATCACACAGTCGCAGGGGCGTTTTTCCGAATCGGGATTCCTGGGGTCGCGGTATAACCCATTCGCCACGGGCGGCGACCCGAATGCGCCGCGATTCGAAGTGGAGGGCGTGGTTGCCCAGGGAATCAGCGATTCACGCCAGAAAGCCCGGCGCGATTTTCTCCACGCATTGAACACGCTGGGTAATGCTCAGCGCGGCAATCCACAGCTGGCGGCGGCCGGCGACGCCGAAAAACAGGCGTATGACCTGATCCTGGGCAAGGGCAAGGATGTCTTCGATCTTTCCAAGGAAACGCCGGAATTGAGGAATCGCTACGGGCGGCACACATTCGGCCAGGATTGCCTCGTGGCGCGGCGGCTGGTCGAAGCCGGCGTCCCCTATATCACCATCAACTATCCGGGCGGCTGGGATACGCACGCCAACCATGTCCAGACCATGCGCCGGCAATGTCCGCAACTGGACCAGGGCCTGGCAATGCTGCTCCAGGATTTGTCCGACCACGGCTTGCTGGAAAGCACCGTCGTCTGGTGCTGCGGCGAATTTGGCCGAACCCCGAAAATCGACTGGCAACCGCCGTGGAATGGAGGCCGGGGCCATTACGGAAACGTTTTTTCGGTCCTGGTCGCCGGCGGCGGATTCAAGGGCGGACACGTGGTCGGCTCGTCGGATGCAAAAGGCGAAGAGGTCAAAGAACGCCCGGTATATCCGATCGACCTCCTCGGCAGTATTTACGAATTGGCCGGCATAGACACCGATACCCGCCTGCCCCACCCGCTCGGGCTCGAAGCCCGCGTGCTGGCGCCCGGGGAAGCCGGCGCACAATCGGCCGGCCGCCTGAAAGAAATCATGTAATTTTAAGCGCAATCGACAAACATTAACGGATCGTTTATGAGCATATTGTTCCGATATTTGATTGCCGGCCTGGTCGCCCTGGCGGCATCGGCAGCATCCGCCCAAAAAAAGGCCTATATCGGTTATATTTATCCCGCCGGCGGACAGCAAGGGACCACCTTCCAGGCCATGCTTGGCGGTCAGGACTTGGATGGCGTCCATGGCGCATTTGTCTCCGGCCGCGGCGTTCGATGCCGGCTTGTGGAATACAACAAGTTGCTGAACAATCAGGAAATCTCGTTATTAGGCGAGCAACTGCGGGAGCTGAAAAAACTGCCGGCTCAAAAGCTCGATGCAAACCTTACGAACCTGATCGCCAAGCTCGAAATCATCATGCGCGACCACGTTGACCGACCCGCCAGCCGGGCCATTGCCAATCTCGTCATCATGGAAGTCAGCATCGCGCCCGACGCCGAACCCGGCGAGCGCGAAATAAGGCTGGTAACGCTGTATGGCTTGTCGAATCCTCTCGTCTTCTATGTCGGCCAGGTTCCTGAAATCTCAGCGCCGCCCTTGCCGACCAGCCCGCAGCAGGTGCTCGGCAAGGAGGAACAAGCCATCCGCAGGAAAAAGCGCGCCCTGGAGCGGGCCCAACCAAAACAACGGACGGAAATGGCGCAAATGATGGTCCTGGAAGGCGCGGGCGCCCCGAGCGTCACGGATGACAAGGAAATGCCGATCACCTTGCCCTGCACCGTCAACGGCCAGATCTATTCCGGCACTGTGGATCGATTTCGTTTTGCGGCCCACAAGGGCCAGCGCATAGTCATCAGCGCCAAGGCGCGCGAACTGATCCCATACATGGCCGACGCCGTGCCCGGCTGGTTCCAGCCCGTGCTTGCGCTTTACAACGCAAAGGGCAAGGAAGTGGCCTACAACGACGATTACCGCTTCAATCCTGACCCGGTTATTTTCTACGAAATTCCTGAAGACGGCGAATACCTGTTTACGGTCAACGACGCGATCTACCGCGGACGCGAGGATTTTATCTACCGCATATCCATCGGCGAGATCCCTTTTGTGACGGATATTTTTCCGCTGGGCGCGCGCGCGGGCACGCCGGCAAAAATCGAAATACGCGGTTGGAATCTCGTGGAAACGAATCTGACGCTCGATCCTGCGAATTGTACGCCCGGTGTGCGCTTAATCACCATGCGCGGGAAGGACGGACTCGTTTCCAACCCCAAACCGTTTGCCGTGGACAGCCTGCCGGACTGTCCGGAAAACGAAACCAATAACACGCCGGCCACCGCACAGCGACTGACGCCGCCGATCATCGTCAACGGGCGCATTGCGGCGCCGGGCCAATGCGACTTTTTCAGTTTCGAAGGCCAGGCTGGCAATGAAATTGTCGCAGAAGTCAACGCCCGCCGGCTGGATTCTCCGTTGGACTCCACCCTTAAGCTCACCGATGCCGCCGGCAACTGCCTGGCGATCAACGACGATCGCGAAGATATCGGCTCGGGATTAAACACCCACCACGCGGATTCCTCCATCCGCGCCACCTTGCCCTCGAACGGCGTTTATTTTGTTCAACTGGGCGACGCCCAGCAGCACGGCGGCATGGAGTATGCCTACCGCCTGCGCCTCAGCGCGCCGCAGCCTGATTTCGCCCTGCGAATTGTGCCCTCCAGCATCAACATCCGCAGCAATTTCGCCGCTTCCGCCGGCGTTCATGTCATCCGGCAGGACGGTTTTACCGGCGCGATCAAGCTCAATTTGAAAAACGCGCCGTCAGGATTCAAGCTGCAAGGCGGCGACCTGAAAGGAACCCAGACCGTATTCAAGGTAACCATAAAGACAACTTTGCCGGAAACGAAGGAACCTGTCAGCCTGATCGTGGAAGGCCATGCAACCATCGATGGAAACAAGATCGTCCGTGAGGCCGTGCCGGCGGAAGACCGGATGCAGGCTTTTCTCTGGCGGCATCTCGTTCCCGCAAAGGAACTGGATGCCTTCGTCTTCAATCCGCCGCCGCCCCCGCCAAGACCAGCTTCTGCAAAAACAAACGCTCCCCCGGCGGTCGCCAAGCCCTGAGCGCGATCCCCGTTCCGTTTCCGGCTCCCGCGCATCTATCAGCCCGCGATCACCAGGTATAAACTTTCAGATCCCGGAATGCGGCTTTTCCCTCCCTTACATAAAGTGTCGTAAAGCTTTCTGCAGCATAAAATTTGATGGCAATACCGTTCGAGATTTATAAAAATGTAGTGTTTTCGTGAAATCCGGAGCGAAACTGGTCCAAAACAAAATTATCCGGGAAAATATTGCGTGACGGCTAAAGCCGTCGCGGAATCAGGTTGAAGTCATGAAATTCGGGATACAAAAAACATTTCACGGGCTTTGGTATGACCGGCAGGCGGCAAACTGGCTCGAAGCGCTGCCGATCGGTAACGGTCGGCTCGGCGCCATGATTTATGGCGGCGTCGAAAAAGAAACCCTTGCGCTCAATGAAATCAGTCTTTGGAGCGGCGGTCCGCAGGATGCTGATGCTCATGACCCGGCCGCCGGCCGGCATGTGTTGGAAATCCGCCGCCTTCTTCTGGCAAAACAATATGCGGCCGCGCACAAACTGGCCGTGAAGCACCTGTGTTACCGGCGCAATTATGCGCATAATTTGTTCGGCTTATACCAGCCATTGAGCGAGCTTTCCCTGTGTTTTTCCGGGAAAGGCTGGTGGCAGCCTTCCGCCTATCGCCGGGAGCTGGACTTGGACACGGCGCTTTGCCGCGTCAACTATGTTGCGCCTTCGCCGCCCTATCCGACAACTAACGCGGCTAACGCGCGCTATGAGCGGGAAATCTTCGCCAGCTTCCCTGACCAGGTTCTAGTCGCCAGAATCCGGGGCAATCGGAGGGGAAGCATTGATGTTGCGATCAGGCTGCGCCGGGAACTGGAGGCCGGAACGCGGCTGTCCGGCTCAAATAAAATCGTTATGCAAGGGCGTTTGTCTGGCGGCCGGAGGATGAGATTTGATTGCCGCGCCGTCGTGCTGTCCAAAGGCGGCAGCATTAAGGCGGAAGACAACGGATTGCGGGTTCAAGGAGCGGACGAAGTTCTGATCATCCTGGCGGCCAATACGGATTTCGAGGGAAAAGATCCTGGCCGTTTGAGTGAGGCACAGTTGAACAATGCCTTGAAGCGCTCCTATGACGACCTGAAAAAGCGGCATATTGCGGATTACCAAAAACTCTTCCGCCGTGTGACCTTGGAGCTTGGGCCGGCCGCTGCTGGCGCGGACCAGGTTCCCGCCGACCAGCGTCTCGAGGCCCTGCGCCGCGGAGAAAAAGACCCGCAGTTCATGGCGATGTATTTTCAGTATGGCCGTTATCTCATGATTTCAAGTTCGCGCAGCGGATGCCTGCCGTCAAACCTTCAGGGGCTGTGGAGCGACTATTATCACCCGCCCTGGAACTGCGACTATCATCTTAATCTCAACCTGCAGATGAATTACTGGCCGACGGAAACAACGAACCTTTCCGAATGCCATCTGCCGTTATTGAACTACATTGCTTCCTTGAGCGCTCCAGGCGAAAAGACGGCCCGAAAACGTTTTCAGGCCAAAGGTTGGTGCGCGAATCTGGCATCCAATGTATGGGGATACACTTCGCCGGGCGGAAATATCAAGTGGGGACTCTTTCCCGAAGGGGGCGCGTGGCTCTGCCGTCACTTGTGGGAACATTACGAGTTCGGGGGTGACAAACAGTATCTCAAGCGGATGTATCCGGTCATAAAGGGTGCGGCCGAATTCTGTCTGGATTTCCTGGTGGAGGATCCCGATAAAGGTTGGCTGGTATTCGGTCCCACGGTCACCCCGGAGCACGGCTTTAAATGGAAGGGGAAGGTCTTCTATGCGTGTCTGGGGACCGCCATGGGCCAGCAAATTGTCTGGGACATTTTTGGCTATTGTGCCCGGGCCGGCGAGATTTTGGGAGTTGATGGCGATTTCCGGCAAAGGCTGATTCAGGCCAGGGAACGACTGGCGCCGCCGCAGATCGGGAAAGACGGCCGGCTGCGGGAATGGACTGACGATGTTGAATCGGACGGCGCCTTCCATATGCGGCATTCCTATGCGTTTTATCCCGGTGAGCAGATTAATTTAGTGAATAGTTCGTCCAAGTTGGTAAAGGCCATGCGCCGGGTTATTCAGGACCATGCGGCCCACTGTCGGGCTTACTCGGCTGCCCAAAGCTGGTTTGCGGGATGGTTGATCAATCACTGGGCAAGGTTCCAGGAAGGCAACCGCGCCTTGGACACATTACGGTCTCTTTTGAGCTGGCACACCACCAAGAACCTTTTCGATCTCAACGGCAAAGTGTTCCAGATTGACGGCAACCTGGGCGCTGTGGCCGGAATTGCGGAAATGCTGTTGCAGAGCCACGCCGGCGAAATCCGCCTGTTGCCGGCCCTGCCGCGCGAATGGCGCAATGGACGGGTGACGGGCTTGCGCGCCAGGGGCGGATTCGAAATAGATCTGGAATGGAGCAATGGCGTCTTGCGCCGGGCCAGGCTTAAGTCCCTGTGCGGAAATCCGTGCCGTTTGTCATATCGCTTTCCTTTAATTGTCAGGCAGGCGGGGAAGAAAGTGGCGTTGCGGCAGGGAGAGTTTGCCGCTGGTCCGAATAAGATATACGACATAAGGGTTCCGTAAAATAAATCAATCCGAAGGCACAAGGTGGAAAAGTGAAATTGAACGGCCTTGCATTGTTGGCGCTGGCGATGCTAGCGGCCAGTGGTTTTGGCCGTGACTATCAATTGGCGAAGGACGGCAAGACGGATGCGGCGATCGTATTCAACCCGCGCCTCACGGCGCCGGAATACAGGACGGCGGTGAAACTTCAGGAGTATATAAAGAAAATATCCGGCGTTACCGTGCCCCGGTCTGTTCGTCCGTCGATTTTCGACCTTATCAAGGAGAATAATCCCGCCTTTGTAGAGGTGCTGCTGAACGTGGCTTCGCCATAGCAAGCTATTCAACTCCAAGAGCTTCGTTCGCCAGAGCGGTCAAGAAATCGTCTTCCAGCCTGATATGGTTGGCATGGAAAACGGAAACGACGGAGCCAACATGCTGGTTGTCGGCGGAAATGCCCGTGTCTTCTATTTTCTGCAAGAAATGTATGTCTGGACAAAATATACAAAACCTGTCTATGCTAATACAGATCAGGGATATATCGTTAACTTCAGCAAAAATTCCTGCGGCGGAGTCCTGACCAAATAAAAAACGGATGTCTCAGTCAATTCTGAGAGATCTAAAACAGAAAGAGGACATACGATGTTTAACCTGGCTCTTTACGGATGCGGAAACCGGACCAAAGCTCTGCTGGAGTCGCTGATTCAGGATAAGTTTTACAAAGTACATGCTGCCTATGACCTTAATCAGGATTCTGCATCGGCTCTAACAACACAATTTGGAGGGAATGTTTGCAAAACCGCAGAAGAATTAATCAGCTTCCCGGGAGTCGATGCGTTTCTGATCAGCCTTCACCCCTGTGCTCATGCAGAAGCTCTGCGACAGGTCATTCCGGCAGGCAAACCGGTCTTCGTGGAAAAGCCGGTGGCATTAACGGGCAGAGAAGCGGATGAACTTGCCGAGCTGGCAGATAAGTATCATGTTCCGGTTCAGGTCGGATTCATGCGTCGTTATCTGCCGGAGACGATCGAAATCTTTGACTATATCCGCCGGAATGAAAGTGGAAGACTTTTTGCTGTGGACTGTGACTGGTTCCACCACATCGAGGTCGCCACGCTTTACTACAAGCGCTTTCTGCCGGATAATTTCCGTCTACAGGTATCACAGATCCCTTTCCATTGCGTCCACATGCTGGATGTCCTGCTGATGGCAGGCGGTCCGGTCAAACGTGTCACCTCCCAGGTGGTGAAAGTTGTGGACCTTTCTTATCCGAGTCCGGACGATCTGGTTGCGCAGATGGAATTTACCGGAGGCGGCAACGGTCGTTTCCACTATTCGAGCATGGTCTATTATGGAGCCATGTCCTACCGTTTCCATTTTGAGAATTACAGCATCAAGATGAATACGAACCAGAATCAGCTGGAGATCAATCCGCGTCCGCGTTTCATAACTTCGCGGATCGGAGTGCATCCGGAGCGGAAGGAAAATTTCTTTGAGAATTATGAATCTTATTGTAAGCCGCAGATCAGAAACTTCCCGCAGGAGGCACATGCCCCACATAACCATACGGAAAATATCATGTATGATTTTGTGCGTATGGTCCGGGATAACGTGTATCCTGAAGCGAATTTACATGTGGCTGCCAGAGTTCAGGGATTAGCAGAGGCGATGGAACTCAGTGGAAAACTTCACCGCACAATCGAACTGGATGACAAGGGTTTGCCCATAATTTGAAAAAAACAACCAGGAAATAAGGCAGGGCAAATACCCACGCGCTCGGCGCGCATCTTGGCGGGAAGAAGGAAGCAGATGATCCGTTCGGATCAGGGAATCAGAAAAGAAAAAGGATATTTCTGACCGCCGGAAGAAAAGTCATTTCAAACCGGCGTTCACACCAAAAATGGCCTCCAAAATAGCCGCTAAGCCTCTTTTGCGGCCACCCCACAAAGGTCATCTAGTTCACCTTCTACGTCTTACCGTGGTCCGACCCCGATCGAATAAACAGCTTGCGAATCAATCTTCCTTGACCACGTTCACGTCATCGATGAGACACCCTTCCGGCGACGGCGAGAAGGCGATCGCGACCCACTCGCCGGGATTGAGCGTGTAGGTTCCGGAATAGCTCTTCCATCCGTCCGTCAGCTCGTACGTGCCGCCTGCGCCCCACGGCTTAGGCATCCATTCACCGGACTTCTTCTTGTCGTCGTCGTAACGGACGAACGATACGGCGAGTTTGCCCTTCCCCTTGGCGCGAAACGAATACGCGAGCTTGCGCGGTTCGGACGACTTCCCGAGCGGTCCGTGGCGGAATCCGTAAGACGTGAAGCTCCGCGTGAAGAGGACGTTGTTTCCTCCCTCCTTGCGAACCTCTCCCGAGTAGACCGTCCAGCCCACGGGCTTCCCTTTTGCGTCCACATCGTCAAACGCCCCGTTCGCAACGCACGAGGAACCGAACTCGAACGTCAGATATTCAGCCGTGTCGTGGGGGAGGTACCCGCCGAAGGAGACGGAGATTGCTTTGCCAGCGTAGCGGTTGCGGACGATTTGGAGCCGCCACTTGTCGCCGTCCGCGAGCGGGTAGATGTCCTTTGTCGGCACCTTTACTTCGACGAACCAGCCTTCCGCCGTACGCCCGCCCTTCGCCTCCACGCCGAGGTCGTACGCCTTGTCGTTTCCGGGGCACCGCGCGTCGTAGACGACGCCGTTCGCGTTCACGGCGACGTGGTAGTAGCAGTTCTCGACGCTCGGCGGGAAGATCATGATTTCGAAGCCGTCATCGCCCCACGCCGCGTCGTCGTGCTTTTTCGCGTTGAGCTTGAGCTGGGCAAGATCGGGCTCCTTCGCCTCGAGGAGGAAACAGAGCGATTCGCCGTCCGTCGTGATGCCCGCCGAGGTCGCGAATTCCGCCGGCACCGGCTTGCGCACGGCGGCCTGTTCGTGCGAGATGACGAACCGGTCGTTCGGATAGAGGGCGCCGAGCCAGGCGGCGTCGGACTTGTCGCCGTCGATCTTGATCGGCGAGGTCGCCTTCGGGACGCGGAGCGAGTTTGCCGCCATGGTCCGCGCCTTGTCGTTCGGCTTGATCCAGTACTCCGTGAGCCACTGGCGGTCGCGGCTGAGCCGGAACTGCCGGATCTTGTCGCCCGCGGCGAGCTTGTCCGCCTCGTCGAGGAGCGCGAGCAGTTTCTCCTTCGCGCCGTTGGCGTTGAGGAGGAGCGGACGCCGCGCGTCACCGTTCGGATACCCCATGCACTCGCGGCGGCTGTTCCAAAGATTGCGGCGCAGCTCGTGGTAGGCTCTCATCGGCGCGGCGGCCGGCCCGTAGTACTTGGTTTCGGCGTCGGCGAGGAGGGCGTCGAGGTCGAGGTCCACGTTCCAGAGGAGGTGGCCCGTCGCGTACGCCCATTGCCAATTCGACGGGAAGACGTCGCCGATTCCCTTGTCGCTCGACGGCACCCACTTCGATCCGGTCATGAACCCCTCGTTGAACCAGCCGATCATGCCGAGTGACTTGTAGCATCGGAGGTCGCGCTGCTCGCCGCGTTCGTGGCAGACATACATCGGCGGGGTGTCGGTGAAATACTCGAACGTGTACATGTCCGGCAGTTCCTTCAGCCACGCCTTCATCTCCTTGAGCATCTTGACGTTTCGGATGCATGTGGGGTCGTCTATGACGTGCCCGTAACAGCGCCCGTGGTCGCAAAACTGGCATTCCAGGCTCTTGTCGTACTTGCCTTTTGTCGGGATCTCGCGATAGACGGCATAGGGGAATGCTTTCAGCGTCGCGTTTGGGCATTCCGCGCGGATGCGCGGCGTGAGCACGTTGGCGATGTGCCAGACGCGGCTCGCGATGTTGACGTTTGCGCCGTACGCGTCTTCGCCCGGACCATCGAGTTTGCGGCAGTTTTCGCATTCGCACCAGCCCTTCGAAAGATCCGCCTGTCCGAAGCAGTAGGTGCCCCATCCCCCGTTTCTCTTGAGCCGGGCGATCGCATTGCTCGCGATTCCCTCGAGCAGGTCCGGATTCGAGAGGCAGTACTGCCACCCCTTCCGCCGCTCGCCGTCGCGGAGCGCGAAATATTCGGGATGGGTTTCGAAATACTTGTCAGGCGGAAACACGGCCGTGCAAAGCGTGTGGCCGCCGCCGGCGCTGAAGAACCGCTTGGAGACGCGCGGCTCGAAGAACTCCTTGAATTCGCGCTTGGTCGCGTTCATCGGGCCCTCGTCCAGCCAGATCATCGGGCTAGAGAACTGGTAGCCGTTGCGGATCGCGCAGGAAATGCCCGGCTTGGCGATGACATTCCAATAGGCGCCGTTCATACAAAGAAAGCGCCGCTTGAAATCCGGTTCGGTGAAATCGGCGAAATCGTCGAGGACGATTTGCTCCTGCTCCGGATAATAGTCGCCTGGATCCTCGGGGATCGCAGCCTGGAACCAGCGGACGCCGAGCTTCGATTCCAGAAAATGGTACGTCGCGTAAAGTTCCGCCGTATCTTCCTTGCCGACGATCCAAAGGGTGCCGTCTTTGACGCCGCTCCACGCCGCTTCATGGGAATCCGACCCCTCAATCCGCTTCTTCGCTTCGGCGGGAACGTCATTCAGGGCGGCGAGCGTTCCAATCTTCACCTGCGTTTTCGCATCGCACGTGCCGCGGACGACCGGCAGAACGCGCCCGGTGATTTTCGCCACGTAGTTCGTGAGCTCCGTAGCGGCCAGAACTGAACTCGCCTCGGGATTTTCCGCAAGCACCACCGTTGCCGCCCCTTCACGCCCGACGAGCTCGAATGAACCCGCCCAAGATTTTAGACTGAAGGCGGGAAGCAAAAACAGGATAACCATTGCGGTAGAAAGTTTTTTCATGGTGCTATGGTACCAAAGGCATATAACAGGGCACAACCCGCATAACGTCTTCATTGGGGTCGGAGTATAGCAACCGACTGCCCCCCCAACAACTTGACTGCAACTGACAACCAGATTTCAGGCCTTACAGCCGCTTTTCGGCCTCAAAAATCATCTGTAAGCGGGTGGCGTCTCACGAAGAATCTAAAGGCCCCCGCCTCTTACACTCGAAAAATGGCCTCCAAAATAGCCGCTAAGACTTGCCCGCCCTACCATTTCGCTCATAATGTCTTGCTGTCACAGCACTTGTCGTGGCGAAGCCGTGTTCCGTTGTAAAGCGCAACCGTATGACCGAGCGTGGTTGCCCAGCATGACTTACTATTGCCGGGGTCGAAATGGCTGGTTTTAACCGACCTCAAATGCTTTCTTAACAGCATAAGATCACCAGGTATAGACTTTCAGATCCCGGAATGCGGCTTTTCCCTCCTTTAAATAAAGGGTCGTAAAGCTTTCCGCAAAATCATGGCTCGGAGCTACGATGGTTCTTTTGCCATCGATCTCAAGATCGGTGATATCATGTGTCCGTATCAGACGGAAGGAGACTGTGCCGCTATCCATATTCACTTTATTGATCCGGGCAGAGTTCACACTAACAGTCTCTGTTCCCGGTTCGAATGCGGCATAATTATAAGTATCCTGGGCGCGATTTTTCACGGCAATTCCGAATTCTGCTGTGTCCGGCCGGAAGGATATGGTCCCGTCAAGACGGAACTCATCGGGAAACACACCGATATGCCGCACGGCTAACCCCGTATTTCCTTCCAGTTCGAAAGCCGCCAAGTGTTTCTCATTAGCGGATGGGATCATTTCCGGAACAAATGCCGTCCCCAGAGCGCCGTCTTTTTCCCGGACCAGCTCCCTGAAAACGGTCTTGCCCCCGAATTGGGGACTGTTGTTTACCCACGAGGGAACCCAGCCCACACCGATGCGCCGCCCGTCTTTCCAGGGCGCCGTCTTCATGACACAGCAGAACTTGGAGGCGGGCACGTCACACGGCGGGATGGCCCATGGTCCGAAAGGCTGCTTCGAATACCGGACATGGGTTTCCCAACAGATATTGTAGGTGTAATAATACAGGTCACCCCACTTGAAATAGTCGCAGCATTCAGGAATAAACCATGAGCGGAGCCAGGGAGCCTCACGCTTGTAATGGATCAGATCGGGAGAGGTGTAATGGGCAACTTCCCCGGTCCGCACCGAAATTTCTCCGCTCTTTTCGGAGGCTCCGGAAGAAATCAGAATGTGAACGAGTCCGTCTTCGCCGATGAATGCCTTCGGATCGCGGAATTGTCCGCCGCTTTCGGGAGGAGCCTCCAGTTCCGGCGTCTTCCATTTCCGGAAAGTCCGCCCCTCGTCGTCGCTTACCGCAATGCGAAATTGTTCGCCGCCAAACAGACGGGAGCGCAAGGCGTAGAAGGCAAAGATTTGTCCTTGGTATTCCAACATCGAACCGGTGCAGTTGCTGCATTCCCCGTTTTCGAAATCCACCTTCAGCGCCATCGGCTCGAGTTGCCAGTGGAGCAGATCGGCGCTTGTGGCATGGGCAAACTGGTGCCCACCGAGAAGTCCCACAAGCGGATGGTTGTGGTGCCCGATATCCCATAGATAATACAGGTGAAAGACCCCGTTTCTATAAAACGGCATGCAGTCTCCGACAAAAACATTGCCATTGGGCTTCCAGTAGTTCATCCGGCTGCAATTCATTTACTTCCCCCATTCTTGGATAATCTCATACGTCTGCCTTATTGATCAACACCGCTCCAGTTTCATACGGGGCCAGCTGCATTTCGAGGCAGCCGTCGCGCAAATGACAGTCGGCTTTACTGACGATCTTGCCGATCTTAACCGGCAGTTCCACCCGGATCGTCTGCGGCTTTTGGGCAAGACTTGTGAACACGGCCAAAGCGACTCCGTCGCCGTGACAGTAAGAGGGCAGCACCTCCTTGCCGGAAACGATCCGGATCTCCGGACTTGCTCCATGTTTCTCGGCAAAAGCAGCCAGCATAGCGGCGATATTGACGTCCGGATTGGCTGTCAGATAAGTCCCCCACAGCTCTGCGGTCCCTTTGCCGTAATGATTCCGGACCGCCGCCGGATAACCGTTGCATTGCGCAAGGACTTCCGCCTGATCCGCCGGAGCCAGACGCTGGATTTCCCGAAACGGGGCCAGGGTCGAGCCGTCTTGCAGCACCAAAAGATCGCCTGCAAACGGCGCGACTTCATCCGCTTCCCGGCAGCCGAAGACTTTATCCAGCCCGTGAACCGGAATCGCAGCGCGAAGGAACATATGTTTGTCAATAAATCCGCAGCGCCCGTCCGCCCATACGGCTCCGCCCGCGGCAACAAATTCCGCAATCGCCTTTGCGGTCTCCGCGGCGATGGTCCGAACATGGGGAAGGAACAGAACCCGATAGCGTGCCAGCACATTCTCCGCAAGTTGGCTTTCGGTGATGAAATCGCAGGCAATCCCGGCTTTCATCAGCGCCTGATGGCAGGCAAAAGCGGCATTGAAGTGCCGATTGGATTGACCCGGAGAATCATTGCCCTGCAGATGAAGGTCCATGATAAACTCATCCAGCGAGTGCAGGATTGCGGCACGGGGCTGCGTTTTCTTCAACTTGGAGATCAGCGCGCGGTTGTCGCGGATAAACCCTCCGAACTCGGCCGCAGCTTGGGAACGTTCTGTGGGCCCGCCGTCCGAAGGATTGCGCAGACTGAATTCCGCCGGTTCGAAGAAGCTCTGACGCCAGGATTGCCACTGCCAGAACAGCACGCCGCAGAGACCGCCGGCGAGAGCGTGATAAAGCGTCGCCGAAATATCCGCTCCGCGCGGAGTGTAGGCATTCGGTTTATTGTAAGTGGACCCCGCCTGATATTCCCCGATCCAGGCATCCTTGCCATCCGCCCAGGACCGAACCAGACTGATGACCGTCATCATCGGGCGCGGATAATTGCGGGGATCACGTTCCAGACCCGGGAACATGTCGTGCGGATGAATGGAGCCGCCGGTGCTATCCTGCGCCTTCGCCAGTTTCCAGGGAAACGTCCCGGCGTAAAGCGGATTGAAGGTCGTCATGTTGGGATTGGAATGGGTCTCGTGGACAGGATCGATCCTGCGAACCAGGGATGCCAGATAGGCCAAGTGTTCCGTTGCGTTTTCGGTTTGAAATTCACTCCAATCCAGATGGATTGCGGTGGCCCGGCCCCGCGACGCATGCAGCAGCACGGTCTGCAGCCATTCAGCGTCAATCGCCTTCAGCGAATGCGGCAGGACTGGCTTGAAGATGTAGTATTCATCCGACCACGACTCTTTCAATTTTTCAATGGTCGGGTATTTCTTTTTCAGCCATGCGGCATATTTTGCCAGCGAATGGGGACACAGGCATGGCACATCCGTCGGCTCGTTCCACAGGTTCCAGATTTGCAGCGACGGTGAATCCTTATAACGGGTCACGGTCTCACGGACAAACTGTTCCAATCCTTCGCGGGTTTCCGGACGGTCAAGGCACGGATAGCGTCGGCGCTCATTGATTCCCGCATTTATTTGCTCCATGAGGCGGTGAAATGGAAGATAAAACAACAGCGTGGGCATCAGTTTGACGCCCGATTCCGCCGCCGCCCGAAAGAAGGTGTCATACACGGTAAAATCGAATTTATTCTTTTCGACCTCCACATACTCCCATTGGATGAAAACGCGCAGCATATCCATGCGGTTATCGCATACTCTGCGCATATCTTCCCGGAAATCATCCAGAGCATATTTTGGGTTGATCCAGTACATGGCGCCAAGAGTAAAATTCATTTTTATGCTCCTTTTCGTTGTTGCTTTTTCACAGGCATTCCAACCAGTCTCGGCTCAGGGCTGCAGGGCCTCCTCATCACGGGGCAACTTCGCATTCCTTGACCTTCCGCTCGTAGAAATCCTTGACGAGCAGACCGCGATCGTAGAGTTCCTTGAGTTCCGCCAACCGCCGGGCAACCTGTTCCCTGGTAAATTTGGGTTTTGCGGACTCGATCACGACCTGGATTTCAGCCTCGGAAAGCGCATGATTGAAAATCATCAAATCGTCAAGCATGCCATTGAACGCCTGGCCCTTCTGCTGCAATCCAGGGTTGGATCTGTTTAATCCGATGGTCAGGTCATTGGTATTCGCCGGGATCGCGCCGCGCCAGGGCACAACCTGTTTTTGAAGTTTGCCGTCCACATAGAGCTTCAGGGTTTCGCCGTCATATGTCGCCGCCCCGTGATGCCACAAGCCGTCCGCGACGGCGGCATCGCTCCGGCAGAATGTGTTGCTGACCGTGAAGCAGAGCTTGCCGCCGGTTGGCCCGCTATCGTCCTTCGATTCGCCGGCAACGCTCAGGGCAAAGCCGCTGTCCATCCGCTTGTCCAGAATAAACCGTTCCTGAGAATTCGACCCCGTGGTATTGAACCAGACCGCAAAAGTCGCCTGGGTCGGGTTTAAGGAGGGGGCATTGTTCACGATAATGCAGCTATTCGTCGAAGCGAATTCACAGGCAGCCCCTTGTTTGCCCAAGGCCGCCCACCTGGCGCCGGAGAGTCGGCCATTGCTGTGGCCGGTTTTGTCGACCACTATGCCGCCTTCCATTTGGTCGAAGGAGAAATGCAGCACGAGTCCCTGGGGAAAATCGGCGGCACGGGCATTGAATCCCGCAACTAAGGCAAAAACAAATCCCGCCGCGAGCCGAAGCATGGCCAGGTTTAATTTAAGGTTTTTCATTGCACTGCGCCTCTCCTTTCGCATTCATATCCGCTTTTTCAGAAACCGTCGGCAAGGAAAGGCTCAGTGGCGCGGCTTTCGAGCATTCCCCTGCGCGTTTTGCTCAAACGCCTTGATCGCATCCGTGACATGATCGATCAATGGGTGGCGCGCGTATGTCCGGCCTGCCGCGGGCGGCAAATAATCGGATTGGAATTCCCACCAGAACACGCCGCGGTACTGGGCTTCCAATACCCATCCGATCTTCTGGCTCAGGCTCCTCGTGCTGTCGATCGTGATCCATTCGGTCTTGTCCGGGCTGAAGTAATAGGGCGCCTCGGCGACGGAATCATAGGATTCCGTCCATCCGTTTTCAAGCAACGGGGGCAACTCGGTATACGAACAGTACCTTCCCTTGGCTTTCAAAGATGTCTCGCTCTTCTGTCCGGGCAATATGCCCTTGTAGCGGAAACCGTAGCTTGCCAGGCCAATGCACAGCTTGTTGCGCGGAAAGACGGACCAATGCTTCAAGTCTTCTTTCATCCGGTTCAACGGCGTATTGTGGCTCGGAATGTTGCCCCAGATTCCGCCGCCCATGTCATAGGTCATAATATTAACCCAGTCAATGGATGCGCAGAGTTGCTGAGCCTGATCCGCTGGGTAGTCATGATACCAATGCAGCGCTGTCGTCAGGAAGTACTGCCGTTCCGGCGGGCCATTGGCCTTGGCGACCGCGTTCAAGGCCTGGCGCAAATCGGCCAGGAGCAAGGCGTGCCGCGCTCGGTCAATGGCGCCCTCCCAGTCGATTTCAATCCCGTCATAGTCGTGCTTTTTGACAAAGGCCGCCATTGTTCTTGCAAAGAGAGCTCGCTTTCCGCTGTCGCTGGCGACGGGATCGAACTTGTCGGTGCCCGGAAGGGATACGAGGACCTTGACCTTGCTGCGATGGGCCCGCGCAATCAGTTCCGGAACGAGGGCCAGGCCTTCGCGCCCCTGCGGATATGAATGGCCCTCCGCCAGTTTGCGCATGACATCGGCTGCGGGCAGGTCGAAATCCGCCGCTTTCCAGTCCGGACCGGCCATGACATACATGAAATCGAACTGATCGAACCGGATCGCATCCAACTGGGCGCAGTCCTTGAGCCTCGAACCGACAACGTAGGTGGCATGGACAAAACTGTCGTTTTGCACATCGGCCGTGGAACAAGGCATCATTGGCATTCCCTTTCCTTTTCAACTATGCGCCGGAACGTTTGGTTCCTCGCAAGGCGAGTAGCGTTTTGACCGCCTTCGTCGGGAGCGGCCTGATCCGATCGCCCCCATGCAGGATGATTTCACAAGCCAGCTCAAAAAACTCGGCATTCTGAATGGCATGCTCAATATCCCTTGCCACCGTTACCTGTCCGTGATTGGCCATCATGACCATATCGTGATTGCGCATGGCCCCGATGACCGCCCGGGCCAGTTCCTTCGAACCGGGCGGCAAATAGGGCACCGCCGCCACGTGGCCGATATAGAAGGGAATCTCGGGAATTACGAAATAGTCGATTTTACCCGGTTTCCGGCAAGCCAAGGCCGTGGCGCAAGGCGTCTGGAAATGCAGAACGACATTCACTTCGGGACGCAGACGCATAATGCCCGCATGGAATCCGGTCTCCACCGAAGGTTTCCCGCCTTCCAGCAGGGCGCCATCGGCAAGGCGACAGAGCGCGATGTTTTCGCGCCGCAGAGTCCCTAACCAACTTCGCGACGATGTGACCAGCAGGCGATCGCGATCTAATCGCATGGAAAGGTTGCCGCTGCTGGCCCGCACCAACCCATGGTTGGCGGCTTCATGACATGCCCGAACGAAGCCGGCCAATGCATTTCCATATCGCTTTTGCATTAATCCCCCAATGGCCGGGTGACCGGCGCAGATCACCAGCGGCAAGGCGCTCCCGATTCAATTATCGAATATTCCTTGCATAGTAAATCATATTCTGCCGAGCATCGCGATCCCAGGGAGCACGCGCGACCTCTCGAAAACCGCAGGCGGCATACATCCGCTGGGCAGGGACAAAGAACGGATGATCGTTGGTGGACACTCTGGCCTGCCGGATTCCGATTTCCCGCAACCGCCGGATGATTTCACGTATCTGCTGCTTTCCAAACCCCCGCCCGCGGAATTGCGGCAGGATGCAATTATGCCCGATCACACCGTAAGCCGGCTTGGGGCGCGGATCGTAACAGAAAAAACCGACAAGCTCGGTGTCGGCCCAGCTCAGAAATGTGCAGGCGCCAATCGTGCGCGGATTCTCGAAAACATTGCGATCCGTCTCTTCCCAGTTGAGCGACTCCGGCGCCCAAATCTCCGGCTCCAAATCGACGAGCGCCGCATAACTCTGCGAGAGCAGCCGGGCAATGACGCCGGGCTGACATTCGAACGGAGATGTGAAAGTCAAAGTCATTTTTTGCCGGACAGGAATTTGCGTACCGCGGGAATAAATGCGCGCAAGGTCATGGTTGCTTTCCGTTGCCTGTTTTCAGGGCAAACTTTGTTCCCTGACTTTTCGACAGGCATATTCGCTCAAAAAGCCATCGTCCGACTTGAATTTTTCCACGGCGAATCCCGCCTTTTCCAGCATGCCCTTCATGATCCATCCAAACGTGCTGTGCTCATCCCGGATATGAGTCTCAACCTCCAACCTGAATTCCGCTCCGGCCGCTTTTTCGAACCTTGCTATCCAGGAATTAATCCTGCCGGCGTATTCCGGAGGATCGAATTGAAACACGACATCGTGGATATAAAGCAACCCCGTCATCTTCAGCATCCGGTTGATGCGCAAAAGCGCAATCTGCTTCCAGAAATCGGGCAAATGGTGAAAGGCCATCTTGGTAACAACCAAGTCAACCGGATTGCCCGCGTGGACATAACTCAGAAAACCGGCATTCACGAACTTCAGGTTGGTTTTGCCGTCCTGCACTTTCCGCCGGCCTCTCTCAATCATCGCCTGCGAGACGTCGACGGCGTAAACCATCCTGAACAAGTCTGCCGCGCAAATCGATGTGGCGCCCGTGCCGCATCCCAGATCGACCATGGTCTTGTTTTCCGGATTACGGATTTCGAGGAACGCCATCATTTCCTTGAACTCCCTGGCATAATCGCGGAATTTCTGGTGCTGCTCGTCGTAGCTTTCGGCCTGCCTGGTCTTGGAGTAATCGACGCCGCAATGCTTGAACTCGTCATAGAGCCAATTATTCATCTGCCTTTCCTTCCTGCGCTCTACTGATTAAGGGTTTTCTCTCTTCGGTTTTTCCAATGTTGTGGCAGCTTTCTGTCAAACATGCCCCGCAACAATGACCGCAACATGCAACCGGGCCTGAGTCGGCCTTAAACTCCCGCATCGATTTCCGCATTATATTGGCGTCCCAGAGGATCGATGGACTATCGCTTGCGCGCCAGAATCTGGAAAATCCGGGCTGCATTGCCATTCATTGTCGTGACTTCTGCCCGATTCTCCCCGATAACCTCGAACGGGGCCAGCAGTTCATGGATCCAGCGCCGGTCATGATGACGAACAACGCCGCCATCGGGAAGACGAAACACCCCAAAAACATCGAACGCCTTTTGAAATTCCCGGTAGCGCGCCTGGTTCCTTGAATCCGGCTGAAGCGGATAATCGCTTACATAGAGAATTCCACCGGGCCGCAAAATCCTCCGGATCTCGGCCAGGACAAGTCGCTGGCCGGCATCCGTCGGAATGCAAGTCAGGACTGCCAGCAGGACACAGGCATCGAAGGTGTCATCCGCAAACGGCAAAGAGCAACCATCGCACCGCCGCAGATCAAGGTTCGGGTATAGAGCGCGGCCGCGCGCAATCATGCCCGCCGATATGTCGACCCCAACAACATCGCGATAGCCGCTGGTTGCCAACTCGGCACAAGCGCGGCCGTATCCACAGCCGTAGTCCAGCACTTTTGCGCCAATCGGAACCAGGGCGCGGAATTCCTCCATTGGGATGGGATGCGTAAACGTTTTCGACGCGGCAACTTTATCCCAATATAGCGTCTGTGCGTTCAATCCGTTCATTTTCAAGGCAACGGGCCGGCGTTGCGCTTTTGCGCCAGATGAATGGTCCAGGGACGAATGAGAACGATGACGGCCTCCACCAGCATCAGCGCCGCCAGAATTATTAGAATGGCCGCAACCCAGGGAACCGGGTCGCTCCACCAGCCGGGCAGGGACATTTTGGCGTACATGATCATGACCAGCGCCCAAACGCTCATCACGTACATGAAAACGGTCGGCACGCCCGTTACGAACCAGATCCATTTTGCGTGGTACCGGTGAACCAGCCATACGGTGATCCCCAGCAGGGTCAACGCGGCGAGCAACTGGTTGCTCGCGCCGAACAGGGTCCAGAAAGCCTTCCATACCGGAATCACGTTGCCCTTGGCGTCGGTTGCCGTCCGCATAATGAACAGGAGCGGCACAATGGCCATGATGGCGGTGGCGGCACAGCGCCCGATCCGGTTCTTCCAGCCGGTAAGCTCCTGGATGATGTAACGGCCCAGCCGGGTGCAGATATCCAGCGTGTCGTAAACGAACGTTGCAAAGGCGAGCAGGCCGAAGGAGATCCCAAACGCCTTGGCCACGCCGAAGACGCCGAGGAACTCGCCAATGCCGTTGGCATAAATAAAATTCGGCGCCTTTTTGACCATCGGGTCGTTTGTGGCCAGCATCATCACGCAGGCCAGCGACACGGCGGCGACAAGCGCCTCGAGCAACATCGTTCCATACCCGATAATCCGCGCCTCCGGCTCGCAGCGCAATTGCTTGCTGCTCGTTCCGGCGGAGACGATCGCGTGGAATCCGGAGCACGCGCCGCAGGCAATGATGATGAACAGGAAGGGAAACAGGGTGTCGCCGTTCGGCGCCGTCCAGGCGTTGAAGGCCGGATACTGCACCGTCTTCCCGCCGACCACCAATCCGGCAGCGGCGCCGAAGATCGCCGCATACAGGAAACAGCCGCCAAGATGTCCGCGCGGCTGCAGGAGCATCCACATCGGAACGATTCCGGCAATAAAGCAGTACGCCAGCAAGGCCACGTCCCATATCTTGAGCGCCGTTGCTTGATTGACATTAAACAATGTTTCCACGTTAAACGGGATCTTCTGCCCCGCCCAGATCGCCACGCCGACCAGCGGCAGAAAGATGAGCGTCGCCCATCCGACGGACAACTTTGCATAGCGCATAAGCAGGCCCATGAAAACCGGCAGCGCCAGGTAGAGCAGCGACGACGTCGCAATGCCCGCCCCGCTGACCACACTGCCGTCCTCAAGCGTGATTTTGCCCACGAACGACTGGGCGGTGACATCCGTAAAAGCCACAATGATATAGACCAGGGCAATCCAGATGAACCCGAGGAAGAGCAGGTACGCGCGCTTGGTCATGTGCATCCGCACGACTTCGGTGATCGAACAGGCCTGATGACGGATCGATGCCACCAGCGCGCTGAAATCATGCACGCCGCCGATGAATATCGCGCCGACGAGAATCCAGGCCAGGGCCGGGCCCCACCCGAAGACAATTCCAGCCATGATCGGACCCACAATAGGCCCTGCCGCGGCAATCGCCGAAAAATGCTGGCCGAACAGAAAATGCGGCGGAATCGGCACGTAATCGACGTCGTCCCGCATGGCTACGGCCGGCGTCTTCGCCTTGGGATCCAATTGGAAAAACCGCGCTAGAAGCCCGCCGTACAGCCAGTAGGCAACAAGAAGAATGACCGCAACCCCGCCAATCACTAATAGCAGACTCATGGCACACACCTCGACAATTCAATCGCCACTAAAAGGTAAAGACCTGTGCAGGGATACCACCTTCGGCGCTAATGTCAAGCCGCCAACCGCCGGCAAACGGATAAGCAAACACGCGGGCACAAACCTAAACGCTGCCTGGCGGCAGCCGTCTCGAAGACAAACACCGAACAAAAGGCGCGTTCCCGGCATCTTTATGCCGATGGCCGCTGCACGGGAATAATGTCGGCGTAGGCAAACCCTTGGCGTTCGACAATCTCGCCCGCTCTGACGGCGATTGGCTCGCGAAACATGGGACCATCCGCAACGATGGTATGAATTTCCCCGTTTTCACCGCATGGATCGATCCCCTCGGGAAATTCCTGCAGCATATCCCGCGACCATTGCCTCCCCGCAAAACACGCCGGCAGTCGCTTGAGGTCAACGCTACTGACATAAGCCTCCAGACCTTCCGCCAGCATCTCGTCGGCCAGTTGCCGGGAGGGAATCCCCCATAGCGGAAAGAGCGGCTCGATACCGGTCCCTTTAAGGTGGTCCTCGCGATACTTGCGAATGTCAGCCAGAAACAGATCGCCGAAGGCCATGCATTGAACCCCCTTGGCCGCAGACTCTGCAAGGAAATTGCGCATGACCGCCTCATACTGCGCGTTTTCGCACGGATCCGGCAGGTCGATCGTCCGGAGCGGTAAATTCAAAGCCCTGGCCTGACATTGAAGCATTTCCAAGCGCGTGGCATGCATGGATACGCGGAGGTATTTCCGATTCACAACGGTCAACAAGCCAACAACTTCAATGCCCGGATCTGCGCGCAGGCGATGGAGCGCCCAGGCGCTGTCCTTGCCGCTGCTCCAACTTAATAATGCTTTTTTCTTCATCTCTTCCCCAGCCTTACGCGCCTGCCGTGGAGCCGATCAACGAGCGCCAAAAGTCTGGAGCACTTGGCTTATTTCGACAGTTTCTGGCCGGTGATCAGAAAAACACTGAACTTGCGGAGATTCCCGTTGCGCGCCGGTTTCGTTACTTCGGCTGCCGTTACCGCTTGCACTTGGGACAAGCCGGCTTTGACAAAGGCTTCACACAGCGCGGTTCTTTCAAATCCGCAGTGAAACACGCCCGCATTGTTGTCGTGGAACTCGCCCTGATCGAGGTCTAGGTCGGCGACGCAAAGGGATCCGGGCGTCTTGAGGGTTCGGACCAATTGCGCCAACAACGCGTCGATGTGTTCGACATGATGGAACGTCATGCTGCTGACAATCGCATCGTACAAACCGTCCGGGCCGCGGTCGGGCCGAAGATGCCGGGCAAGCACGTTTGCGCGCCCCTGTTGGGCTGCCTTGGCCTTAAACACGTCGAGCATCCCTTGCGAGGTGTCCGCGCCGGTTATGGATTTCACCAGGGGGGCCAATTTCAAGGCGAGCAGCCCCGTGCCACAGCCAAAATCGAGAACATCCATGCCCGGGCTAAGCGCAACTTGTTGTATGATTGCGCCGGCAACGTCTTCCGCCAGCTTTACCCTGGTTGGCTGCTCGTCCCAATTCGCCGCCTCCTTGTCGAAATCGCGTTGCTGATTGTTCATGGCGCGGGCAATTTCCCAATTTCTTTCTCAGGCCAGGACCGCCAGGGCGTTGTCAACCCGGCCCATGGGAGCGGATACCTGGAAGCCGGCGACCGCGTCCGCGATGCGTTCCCGGATTTCGCGGGCAATTTCGATGCCCATCTTGAAACCGTCCTCCTTGGTCTGGCATTTGTCCATGCGCTGGAGGATGCTTTCGGGCACTACGACACCGGGCACATGGCGGCTCATAAATTCCGCATTCTTGAACGAAAGCAGCGGATAGATGCCGGCCAGGATCGGAATAGTCTGGTGGTGTTTGCGGACACGGTCCACAAACCGCAAGAGAGCCTCCGCCTCGAAAACCGGCTGCGTGAAGGCGAACTCCGCGCCGGCCTCGATTTTCTGGAAGAAACGGGCAATCTCCCGCTCAATCTCCACGGCCGCCGGATTGGCGCCCACCCCGATGACCATCGCTGCCGGCTGGCCTATGGGCTGGCCGGCCGCATCGAATCCATGATTCAGGTTGTTGACCAGCCGGGCCAGACCGATGGCATCCAGGTCAAAAACCCCCGTGGCGTCGGGATAGTTGCCCAGCTTGGGCGGATCGCCGGTAATGAACATCCAGGTCTTCAGGCCCAGCGCGTAACCGCCCAAAAGGTCCGACTGCATCCCGATCAGGTTCCGGTCGCGGCAGCAGAAATGCGGAATAGGCTCGATCTTTAATTCCTTCAACATCGAGAACGCCGTGGCCATGACGGACATGCGCGCGCTGGCGCGCGGGCCATCGGGCAGGTTGATCGCATCGATACCGGCCTGCTGGCACACCCGGCACTTGTCGATGAATGCCTTCAGCCCGCCGCCACTCGAGGGCGGAAGCATCTCGATTGAAGTGACCCGCCTGCCGGACGCCAGCTTGGCGGCAAACGGCGACTTTTCGGGGAAGGGGATCGCCGCCGGCAACGGACTTTGGCCATCTTTCGCCGCCGGGGCCGGCGAGGAAACTACCGTAAGATACTGTTTAACCCCACTCATGGATTTCACCGCGCGCGCGGCCATGCGAATATGGGCGGGGGTCGTTCCGCAACAGCCGCCGACGCCGCGCGCGCCCAATTCGATATAACGCCGGCTGAACTCCGTAAAATACTCCGGACTGTTCAGGTAGAGCATCCGTCCGCCGATTTCGCGGGGGCCGCCCGCGTTGGGCATGATGACGACGGGCTTGGTGGTGCAGGCAATGACGTTTTTAACGGCATAGAAAAGATCGGCGGGCCCGCGTCCGCAATTCATGCCGATCAGGTCAACATTCGGGTCCGCTTCCAGCCGCCGCGCAAACGTTTCTTCCGGTTTCGATCCCACCGGTTCCGCCGGCTGGGGCACAATCGTGAAAGACGCCAGCACGGGGACATTCTTGCTCCTGGCAATCCGCGCCGCGCGCTGGAGCTGGTCGATATCCAGAAACGTCTCGAGGACCAGCAGGTCGATATCCTCGCCCGCCAGGATGGAAATCTGTTCGTTGAGCACATCGTCAAACTGCGTGAGGAGTTCGCCCGCCGCCTGCTGGCCGGGCGCAAAACAGGGGCCCACCGAGGCCGCCACGAACGCTTTTTCGCCGGCCGCCTGCCGGGCCAGGCGCACCGCGGCGCGGTTGATATCGGCCACGCGATCCGCAAGTCCATAGGGCGCCAATTTCAGGCGGTTGGCGCCAAAACTGTTGGTTTCGATGACGTCGGCGCCGGCCTCGACATATTCCTGGTGAATGCCCAGAATCAGCTTGGGCTGGGTCAGACACAGCTCGTCATAGCAGGCATTCAAAAAAACGCCGCGCTGGTAAATCATCGTCCCCATGGCGCCATCGAACACCAGCGCCCGTTCCCGAATCTGTTGGAGCAAGTTCCGCGAATTTTTCATGGGGCCGATTTTACAGTCCCCCCCGCCTTGCGTCCAGCGCAGAAAGCGAAGCGCCCCAGGCGGGAGCGCCGGGCGGTTTATTTTCCCGCCTGCCGGGAAAGGAATATTTTAGGCGGAATGCCAAAACATTTTTTGAACGCGACGGAAAACGCAAACGGGTTCGCGTATCCGCACTGGTCCGCGACGCTCAGGATCTTGTGGGTTCCCTGTCCGAGGAGATGGGCCGCCTGTTGCATTCGCAAGCGCGTCAGGTAGTTCATGGCCGAAACTCCGTACTGCCGATTGCAGATGCGGTTCAAATGTTCCGGCGAATATCCCGCAATCCGCGCCAGATCCGACAGGCGCCATTTACGCGCAAGGTCAGCGGTCATGGAACGCCAAAGCGCCTGCAGGCGCGCTTCATGCAGAACTTGCTGCCTATTTTTTTCGTAGCAAAGAATCCTCTGCAGGAGAACTGCCAGATAGTTTTCCTTGCCCATGCGGGCTTCGGCGCTCAGGGGCAGCCCCGCCGTGGCTTCCATATTCACATCCAAAAAGTCCTTCGCCATTGACGGAAGATAATCGGCTTTCCAGACACGCACCCGGTCGAAAGGTATCTCGCAAACCAGATTGAACCATACGATCTTCCATGGTCGACCGCGGATGGTTGCATACCGATGATGCACACCCTTGGGAGCCACCAACAGGTCGCCGGGCTTAAGGATTTGCTGGCCTTGCCCGGTTTGCAGAAGTCCTTTGCCGGCCAGGGTGCCGACCAAAACGGATATGAACGAGCGGGGCCGGTGCATCAGGTATTTTCCGCGAAGCTCACTAACGCCTGCCATCCTGACACCCAGCCTCGAGAGTGGACCCCCTTCGAGAAGCGGCATAAATGTTTCGCGGCAATTCGGACCAATGATGCCCGTTGCACAAATGCTTTTGCCTGTTTCGAATATGTTCATGTTCGGAATTTATGCCAGTATTAGCGGCACTCGCAGAAATTGTCAATTTCATAGAAAGCCTGGAAAACAAAGGGAGCGATCGCATGAAACAATGGAGCATCGAATCCGCGAACGAATGGTATAAGGCGCAGCCATGGCTCGTGGGCTGCAACTTCATTCCCAGTACGGCGATCAATCAACTGGAAATGTGGCAAGCCGAAACCTACGATCCCGCCACCATCGACAGGGAACTGGGCTGGGCGGAAAAAATCGGTTTCAACACCATCCGGGTTTTTCTGCATGACCTGGTGTGGAGCCACGACTCCAGGCGGTTCGCCGCGCGCATGGATAATTTTCTGGCTATCGCCAAATTCCATGGCATAAAGGTCATGTTCGTCTTGTTTGACGATTGTCACCGGCCGGACCCCGTGTTCGGTGTCCAGCCGCTGCCTGTTCCGGGGGTGCATAACTCCGGATGGAAACACAGTCCGGGCCAGAAGCTCGTTCTGCAATTTCACGACGGCACGGTTTCGGGCCAGGAGCGGGACCGCCTGCGGGACTATGTCCATGGCGTGCTGACCAGCTTTGCGGACGACACCCGCATCCTGGCGTGGGACATTTATAACGAGCCGGGACAGAGCGGCAATAACGAAAAGACCTGCGAATTACTGGCCGCAACCTGGCAATGGGCGCGGGAGGTTCGCGTGACCCAGCCCTTAACCGCCTGCCTTGATGGCGCCTGCGGCCCGAAGAATACCGCGCTCAATGCCGGGCAATCGGACGTGATCACTTATCACGGCTACGACGGCGCATCCTTGGAAAACCGGATTTTAGAGCACCAGGCCGAGCATTGCGGAAGGCCGGTTATCTGTACGGAATACATGGCGCGCGAACTCGGAACCACCTTCCAGCACAGCCTGCCGATCTTTAAAAAACATCGCATCGGCTGCTACAACTGGGGCCTGGTTGTCGGGAAAACTCAAACCCACTGGAACTGGAAGTCGGTGGAGAAAATGGAAAAATTAAAAGCGCAGGGCGCCGTGCTCAAGCCCGGCGATCCCATTCCCGAGCCGGCATTGTGGTTCCACGATATCTTTCGGCGGGATGGGACGCCTTTTGACCAGGCCGAAGTGGATTTCATTCGCAAAATTACGGCTTAGCGCGCAAGTTCAGGCCGCCGCGCGCATGCGCGCGGCAATTACCGGTTGGCCAGCCGCCGGCGCAGGTCGGCCAGGCGCCGCGTGGCCTCGCGCAGCGTGGCTTCACGCTTGGCAAAGTGGAAACGAATCAGGTGTTGAACCGGTTCGCGGAAGAAGCTCGAGCCGGGCACGGCCGCCACCCCCACCGTGCGCGCCAGCCAATCGCAGAAATCCATGTCGCTGCGCACCCCGAACTCGGATATGTCCACCATGACATAATAAGCGCCGTCCGGACGGGTGTAGCGCAGCCCGGCCGCGTCCAGGCCGGCCAGGAACAAGTCGCGCTTGGCCGTGTATTCCAGCTGCAATTGCGCGTAATAGGCATCGGGAAAATTCAGGGCGGTCACCGCCGCCTCCTGGAGCGGGGCCGCCGCGCCGACGGTCAGAAAGTCATGCACCTTGCGGACGCCATCGATGATTGCGGCGGGCGCAATCACGTAGCCCAGCCGCCAGCCGGTAATCGAATAGGTCTTCGAAAGCGAACTGCAGGAGATCGTGCGCGCAAACATCCCCGGGAGGGATGCAAAATAAACGTGCTTGTGCGGCGCATAGACGATGTGCTCATAGACTTCGTCGGTAATGACGAACGCATCGAACTCCCCCGCCAGACGCGCGATGACTTCCAGTTCCGCGCGCGTAAAAACCTTGCCGGTCGGATTGGAGGGATTGCACAGGATCAGCGCCTTGGGGCGCTGCTCGAAAGCGCGCCGGAGCTCGGACGGGTCAAAACTGAAATCCGGCGGGCGCAGCGGCACATAAATCGGCTCCGCGCCCGCCAGGATCGCATCGGCCCCGTAGTTCTCGTAGAAGGGCGAGAAGACGATGACCTTGTCGCCGGGATTGCAGGCCGCCATCATCGCGGCCATCATCGCTTCCGTGCTGCCGCAGGTTACCACGATATGCTCGTCGGCATCCACGGGAATGCCCATCCACCGGCACTGCTTGCGCGCCAGGGCCTGGCGGAAATTGGGCGCGCCCCAGGTGACCGCATACTGGTGCGGCCCGCCGCGGCTGACCTTTGCCAGCGCCGCCTGCAATTCGGCCGGCGGATCGAAATCCGGGAAACCTTGGGAAAGGTTGATGGCCCCGCAGGCATTGGCCACCCGCGTCATCCGCCGGATGACGGATTCGGTAAAACAACTGGTTCGCCGACTGGTCGTTGGCATAATCGGACACCTTCACTTGTGCGACACGGGACGGAACTGGACCCGATGGGGCCGATCGGCGGCATCGCCCAGCAGGGTCCGGCGATGTTCATGATAGGCTTCGTAATTGCCCTCGAACCACGTGACCTTGCTATCGCCTTCGAACGCCAGAATGTGCGTAGCCACACGGTCCAGAAACCAGCGGTCGTGGCTGACCACCACCGCGCAGCCGCCGAAATTAGTGATGGCTTCTTCGAGCGCGCGCAAGGTATTGACGTCGAGATCGTTGGTCGGCTCATCCAAAAGCAGAAGATTGCCGCCGCCCCGCAGGAGCTTGGCCAGGTGCACCCGGTTGCGCTCGCCGCCCGAGAGTTGGCCGACGCGTTTCTGCTGGTCACTGCCCTTGAAATTGAACCGGCCGCAATAGGCGCGCCCGTTCATCTGCCGCCCACCCAAATCCAGGAATTCCAGCCCGCCGGTAATTTCCTCATAGATCGTGTGGTTGGGATCCAGGGTCTCGCGGCTCTGGTCCACGTGCGCCGGCACGACCGAGGTCCCCAAGGTCATGCGCCCGGAGGTCACCGGCTCCAAGCCTAGAATCATGCGGAATAAAGTAGTTTTGCCGGCGCCGTTCCCGCCGATCACGCCAACGATGCCGCCGCGGGGCAGATCGAAATTGACGTTCTCCATGAGTATCCGCTCGCCGAACGATTTGCTGACCGCTTCGGCCCGCACGACCAGGTCGCCCAGCCGGGGCCCCGGCGGGATTTGGATTTCCAACGAGTCCTCGCGCGTATCCACCTGCTGGCCGGCCAGCTCCTCGTAGCGTTTCAACCGGGCTTTGCCTTTGGCCCGCCGGCCCGAGGGGTTCATGCGCACCCAGCTCAACTCCTGCTCCAGCAATTTGCGCCGCGAACTGGCCTGCTTGCTTTCGCGTTCCATCTGGGCTTGTTTCTGTTCCAGCCAGCTCTCGTAATTGCCCTTGTAGGGATAAGTATGCCCGCCATCCAGCTCCAGGATCCAGCCGGTGACATTGTTCAGAAAGTAGCGGTCGTGGGTCACCACCACCACCGTGCCCTTGAATTTCTGCAGGTAGGCCTCGAGCCAGGCAACCGATTCGGCATCCAGGTGGTTGGTGGGTTCATCGAGCAAGAGCGCATCCGGGTTGGAAATCAGCAGGCGGCACAGGGCCACGCGGCGCTTCTCGCCGCCGGAGAGCTTGGCCACCGAAGCTTCGCCCGGCGGCAGGCGCAAAGCATCCATGGCCAGTTCCACGTTATGGTCGAGTTCCCAGAGATCGTGCTGGTCGATCAGGTCCTGGAGCCGGCCTAGTTCGTTGTTGAGTTTTTCGGATTCCGCTGCCGACAGCTTGGCGCCCAGGCGGTCGCAGATTTCGTCATACTGCTTGATAATCGCGCGCTCGCCGGCAATGCCCTCCTCGACAATCTCGGCGACCGTCTTGGAGGGATCCAGCTGCGGCTCCTGGGGCAGGTATCCCATCTTGACGCCCTTGGCCACGTAAACATCGCCCATCACCTCCGTGTCCAGGCCGCCAATGATTTTGAGCAGGGACGATTTGCCCGAGCCGTTGGCGCCGATGACGCCAATCTTGGCGCCGAAGAAGAACGCCAGCGTGATGTCATCCAGGACGTTGACGCGGTTATACTGTTTCGTTACCCGCTGTAATGTGAATATATATTCACCGGCCATGGTTATATCGCCATAAGGTTAGGTCATGTTTTTGCAGCATCCGATCAACTACCTACAGAAAAATGCCCGGAGATAAACATCAAATTGGCTTACGGAAACAGCCGGCCGTAGCATTAAAAAAAACCTCCGTCAGGGCCTGAAATCGCGCTTGCGCAGGCGGACGTTCTTGGGCGTGACTTCCACCAGCTCGTCGTCATTGATATAGGCAATGCAGGCATCCAGGCTCATCAGGGTCGGCGGCGTGAGGATGATGTTTTCATCGGACCCGGCGGCGCGCATATTCGTGAGCTTCTTGCCCTTGGCCGGATTGACCACCAGGTCGTTGTCGCGGCAATGCTCGCCGATAATCTGGCCGCGGTAGATGCGTTCGCCGGGGCCCATGAAGAGCCGGCCGCGATCCTGCAGGTTGAACAACGCAAACGCCACTGTGGTGCAATCCTGCATGCTGACCAGCACGCCGTTGCGCCGGTTACGCATCTCACCGACATGCGGCCCGTAACCGGCAAATATATAGTTCAGCACGCCCATGCCCTTGGTATCGGACATGAATTCGCCCTTGAACCCGAACAGGCCGCGGGTCGGAATCTTGTAAATCAGGCGGACCATGTCCGCGTTGCGGTCCATTGACAGCATCTGGCCCTTGCGCCCGCCCAGTTTTTCGATCACCGTTCCCTGGTATTCTTCGGGCACGTCGATCGTCACCTCTTCATAAGGCTCCAGCAGCTGGCCGTTTTCTTCCTTCGTGATCACGTGCGGACTGGAAACCTGGAATTCGAATCCCTCGCGCCGCATCGTTTCCACCTTGATGGAGATATGCAACTCGCCGCGGCCGGAAACCTTGAAGCCATTGCCCTCCGGCAATTCCTCCACATGCAGGGCCACATCGCAGAGCGCCTCGCGCTGCAGGCGTTCCGCCAGGTGGATGCTGGTCGAAAACGTGCCTTCCTGGCCGGCAAACGGCGAATTATTGGGCAGGAAATTCATGCTTACCGTGGGCGGATCCACCGGCAGCGGCGGCAGGGGACAGGGATTCTCGGGATCGGTATAGGTGTCGCCGACCATCACGCTCTCGAGGCCGGCAACGGCCACGATATCGCCCGTCTCGGCGGCGTCGGTTTCGACCTTGCGATCGCGTTCATAGCGATAAATCTTGGTAATGCGGGCGGCTTCATGTTTGCCGTCGGTCGTGGCCAGCAAGACGGGCATGTTGGGAATTACCCGGCCGGCAGTGATCTTGCCGATGCCCAGGCGCCCGAGAAACGAGGAATGATCGATGCTGGCCACCTGCAGTTGGAGCGGCGCATCGGGCGATCCTTTGGGCGCCGGGATATATTTCAGGATGGCATCGAACAGGGGACTCATGTCCTTGCCGAAATGGGCCGGGTCCAGGCTGGCATGGCCGTCGCGGGCCGAGGCGTAAACGACATGAAAATCGAGAATGTGATCGGAAGCCCCCAGGGTGACGAAGAGATCGAACACCTGGTCCACGACCCAGTGGGGGCGCGCCGCCGGCTTATCGATCTTATTGACGACCAGGACAACCGGCAGATGGAGCGCCAGGGCTTTCTTGAGCACGAAATAGGTCTGTGGCATGGGCCCTTCCTGGGCATCCACCAGCAGGAGCGCGCCATCGGCCATTTGCAGGACCCGCTCGACTTCGCCGCCGAAATCGGCATGGCCGGGCGTGTCGATAATGTTAACGGTATGGTCCTTGTAACGGAACGAACCGTTTTTCGACCGGATCGTGATGCCCCGCTCGCGTTCGAGATCTCCGCTATCCATCAGCCGTTCGGCAATCACCTCGTTGTCGCGGAACGAGCCGCTCTGCCGGAGGAGTTGATCCACCAGCGTCGTTTTACCGTGGTCTACGTGCGCGATAATCGCAATATTTCTGATCGTGTCTGTGTGCATAGTGCCCCCAAGGGCGGACACGTATTAGCAGAAAATCCGCCGGATGCAAGCAACATTAATGGATTAAGGTTGGCAGACAGGCAAGCGACTTCTTGCAGCTGAGGCGGCGCTCCTTGGCCGCCTAAGATAATCGATGCCGTGGCGGGACACCTTCGTTCACATCGTCAGCGTGGTCCGGTCGGGATTGAGCGGCGCCGCGCGCCCGGCCCAGACGAATTCGCCGGACAGCTCGCCGGGCAGTTCGATTTCGGCAACCAGCGTTGCCTCTTTCCGCCTCAATTTCACCCGGATCAAGCCGGCGGGATGAGGCATATCGCCTTCCACAGATTCCAATCCGCCCGGCTGCGGCGCGATCCGCACCCGCCGGAAACCCGGAGCCGAAGGGCGAATGCCCAGCAGCGAAGCGTAATAGTGGAACAGCGGGTGCGCGCCCCACGCATGGCAGTCCGACCGCGTCGGTTCAGGCATTTCCACCGTCGTGCGCAAGCCGCGTTCCACCAGGCCATACCATAAGGACATGCGCTCGGGAATGAGATCGCCCCTGCCGATCCGGCGCAAAGCCTCGAAGAGGTAGTGTGTGAAGTAGATCGTCGTTTTGGCCAGATCGTTGGGCCCGGTCAATGCCGCTCCAAGACACCGCTCCTCATCGGCGGACAACAGTCCGGTCAGGATCGCCAGGCACTGGACATGCTCGCTGAAGAATGTTTGCTCCGGATTATCCGCAAACAGCCGGCGGGACGGATTCCAAAAACTTCGCCGCGCCGCCGCCATCAAAAACGCGGCCGCCGCGCGATCGCGCGCCGCCAGTTCCGGCTCACCGAATCCCGCTTCCATTTCGGCCTTGGCCAGGAACGACAAGATGCACTGCATTTGAATCACGCCGCTCGGGTTAAAATCGGCTCCAGGCGGAATGCCGCCCGGCCACGAAGGCACCCAATCCACGAAGTTCCACTCCGGCGGCGCGGTCAGCAAACCGTCCGGGCGCACCAGATTGCGGAAGGCATCCATAACCGCCCGCGCGGCCGGCAGGATGCCGCGCGTCCATCCTTCCGTATCGCGCCACATCCAATAATCGTGCGCCAGGCACACCCACCACAGCGAAAAAGGCGGGATGATTTGCAACGTGTGCGCGGGAAACATCGACCGGGTGAAGCCGGATATGCGGCGCGAGTCGGCAAACGCCTGCACCGCCTTGCGCGGGAGCCGGTCATCGCGCGTCAGGACGTAGGTCGCCAAAGCCTCCAGCCGCGTATCGCCCACATACATGAGCTGCTCGTAATATGGACAATCCATGAAGGTCTCGTGCGAACACATTTGCAGGGCGCGGACACCAAGCGGAATGACGGCGCCCAGCCGCGGTTCGGAAGACGCCCAGCATCCTTCCATCTCCAGGGGATAGCGCGTCTCGAGCAGGCGAAAAGAGTCGAGCGTGAGCGCTTCGCCGCCCGTTTCGATTGCGATCTGAAGATAACGCCCGGCTTCCCACCAGAGGGTCGTAAACTCACGGCGCGCGCCGCCATCCGGCAAGAACTCGTCGCCGATGCCGATGAACCAGCGCCCCTCGACCTCGTCGCGGTTGCCTTTCACGCGCTGGCTTGCGCCCGTAATTCGATCTGTCGGCTGATCGGCTTGTGCATATAACGCTTCCGCCCAATCGATCCTGATCCTGGCGCCGCGTCCGCCGGATACCGTCAGCATCGGATACGCGCAGCAGTAGTCGCCGATATCGACGATCGCGCGGCGCACCGTGCGGGGCGGGATCGTCACCGTCCCCTTGCCCTCCAACCACGTCCGCCAGGCCGCCGAATCCTCCGCTATATTTTCGGCCGCAAAAACGGGAGCATCCTCGCTGCGGGCGCTCAAATGCCGCAGACTCCCCGCCGCACGCTCGCGCTCGAACATGGGCGGCAAGGTCGCCGGCGACAGTACCCACCACTGGCGATTGTCGCGCTGGTCCCCGGAGATCGCCTGGGTAACAACGTGTGCGGGAACCCATGTTCCAACGGCGCCCGTTTCGAAGCCCCAGGGGAAGGCGCAACCATCGACCCGCAGGCGATTCCCCACCGCCGACCAGGCCAAAATGGTCTTGGGAATCTCGGGAAACTCCAGGCCCGGGCTCAAACACGTCTCCCAGGGCGACACCCCCGTGCTCAGCTTGTCTTTCCATTCGCCTTCCGCAGCCAGGAGAAACCCGGGACGAACGCTCATTTGCGCATATGGCGCCACGTCGTCGCCCAGCCACCACGTTTGGGCCAGGAGCACATGCGCGCCGGCCGAAAGTTCCAGTTCATAACTCTCGTAGCGCCAGCGTTCCGGCGAGCCGCGCTCCGGCCCCCGCCCCACCGGGCGCCCATCCAGGAAAAGCCGGTAGCGATTGTCCGCCGAGACGTGGATGCGCACCTTGGCCGGCGCCGCCAGCGACCAGCAGCGGCGGAAGAGCGCCACCGAAGGCGCCCGGCACGGACGTTCCGGGTGATCAATCCACGAGGCGGACCATTTCCCCTTCCCGGTCCAATACGTCAGCTTGGGATCGAAGAAGGGCGACTGCGCGACAAATACGCGACGGGCTGAAGATCGGGTTTGGTTTGGATTCATGGTTGTTCCTGCTTTCGCATTGAGTTGGACGGTGGCGCAGCAACTTCGTCAGAATGATTAACCGCCAAAAGGCGCACGATTTGCATCGCCGAAAATTCCATGTGCTTGTTAGTGTTTTTTGGCGGATCGCTGCGGCAATCTTTTATATTCACAGGCCTGAGCATCCCATAGGATGCTCAGGCTGTAGGCTGAAGACTGTAGACCATAGGTAAAATCGCGGAAAAAGCGAAAACGTTTCTCATGTTCCCATAAACTTGAGTTCCGGTTTTTTGCCAATGTGTATTATTATTTCCGACCTACAGCCTACGGCCCAAATGCCCACAGTCTCGGCGTCCCTATGGGACGCCAGTGATTCACAGGCATTAATATTCGCGCAAAACTTTCGTTTCTTATAACTCCGCAGGCCGCGGCCGTCCAGCACCAACGCAATTTTAAGTTTCCCCGGCGCAAGGCCAGAAAGATCCTGGCCCTCTAATCAAATTCATGCCACGGCCAAAATCCGCTCTACACCCGCGCATCATTGCGCTATGATAAGCGCCTAAGAATCAGAATTCGAAATTCTGTCGTTTGACTACTGAGCTGTTATTAACTGCCGAAACCTGGTTTGGCATCGTCATGCTTGCCCTTCACATCACGCCGGAGATACGCCACAAGTTGGAAGCCGCGTTGGCTGCAAAAGGCCGGTGCCGGCTGGCGGCGATGTCCTTTTCCGCCACGGCCTTCCTGGCGCTGGAAATGCTCGCCGAGTTCAAGCGCACGGTGGTGGTCGTTTCCGACAGCATGCATTCGCTGGACGAAATGCGCCGGAACCTGCTGGCCCTCGCCGGGCCACACCCGGATCGTATCCTCTACTATCCCGCCTGGGAAGCGCTGCCGGGCAAAAAAGCCGCCAGCCAGGCGGAGGTGGTTGGCGAACGCCTGCAGACCCTTAACCGCCTGGACGCGCTCCCAGCGCCGGCGGTCATCGCCACCTGCGTCCAGGCCCTGATGCAGATGACGCTCGCGCCCGCCGCGCTCAAGGCCAACACCTTCCGCATCGCCATCGGCGAGGAGCATGACCCGCAAACGCTGGCCGAGCGCCTCGAGCAAACCGGGTATGCCTTCGAGCCGGAAGTCCAGGCCAAGGGCCAGGCCGCCTGGCGCGGCGGACTCCTCGATGTCTGGGCGCTTAACGCGGCCGCCCCTTTCCGGATCGAATTTGTCGGCTCCACGGTGGAAACGATCCGTTCGTTCGATGCCGCCAGCCAGCGTTCGGTCGCGCATCTGAAGGAAGTCGCGCTTCCGCCAGTCGACGAATGGAGCTTGATGCGAACAACGCCGCGCGAGGGCACACGGCCTACAGCAAATGGTATGCCTTGTAGGCCCGGTGCCCACACCGGGCGCCCATCGGCAATGCACGCCGCCGCCGAATCCGAAGCGCGCTGCTTTTTTATGGATTACCTGCCCCGCGAGTTGCTCTATCTCTGGTCGGAGCCCGTGACCGGCGACTTGCCGTCCGCCGCACACCGGCCCACCGGCATCCGCCATCATGCCGCCATCTACCAGGAAGCGCTGGATGAGGCCCGGATCACCGGCCAGACCATTTCCTTCAACCGCGTTAACGAAATTATCATGAAAAATCCGCGGGCCTGGCAATGCATGCCCGACCCGGTTTTCGACACCGCAATAAACATGGATAGCGTGGATCGCACCGATACGACGAATGCGACCGATCACCCGGTCGATTGGCCACCGCCCGCCGACAGGCTGGACCTGGGGTTCCGGACCATGACGGAACAGGCCGCGCCGCGCCGCGACCTGCTGGCGCCGGACATCTTTGCCGAGCACCGCCGCCAATGGCTGGCAAGCTTCGCCGAACGCGCCCGGCACGGCCTGCGCGTGCATCTTTTCTTCTATACCCAGGGCGCCTTGGACCGCTTCCGCGAGATGAATCCCGAGCCTCTTTTCCATTTGCATGTCGGCATGCTCTCGGACGGCTTCATGCAAGCGGAGCTCCAGCTGGCCGTGCTCTCCGAGTCCAATTTACTGGGACGTCCCAAGCTGCTTCCCGACCGTGCCGCGCGGACCGGCGCGCGGGCAGCCTCCCGGAAGGCCGGGGCCCCGGCCGGGGAAACGATCACCGACTGGACCAATCTTGAGCCGGGCGATCTCGTCGTGCACGTGGACCACGGCATCGGCCGTTATCTCGGTTTGCAGGAAATCGCCTTCGACGGCAAACGCCAGGAAGCGCTGGCCATCGAATATGCCGAAAAGGCCAAACTCTACGTGCCCGTTTCGCAGTCGCACCTGCTCAGCCGCTACATCGGCGTGGGCAAGCACGCGCCGAACGTCCACCGGCTGGGCAGCGCGCGCTGGTCGCGCGAAAAGGACGCCGCCGAACGCTCCGTGCGCGACCTGGCCGCCGGGCTGCTGGAAATCCAGGCGGCGCGCGAATCCATGGCCGGAACCGCCTTCCCGCCCGACACCCCGTGGCAGAACGAATTCGAAGCCTCGTTTCCTTACCAGGAAACCGATGACCAGGAACGCGCCATCCACGACGTCAAACGCGACATGGAAAACAGCCGCCCCATGGACCGGCTGGTCTGCGGCGATGTCGGCTACGGCAAAACCGAGGTAGCCATGCGCGCCGCCTTCAAGTGCGTGATGAACGGCAAGCAGGTGGCCGTGCTGGCGCCCACCACCGTCCTGGCCCAGCAGCATTACGAGGTGTTTGCCGAACGCATGGCGGCCTACCCCGTGCGCGTGGAACTGCTCTGCCGCTTCCGCACCCTCCAGGAACAAGCCGGCGTGGTGCGTGCCCTGGCAACCGGCGGAGTGGATATCGTCATCGGCACCCACCGGCTGATCCAGCCGGACGTGCGCTTCAAGGACCTCGGCCTGGTGATCATCGACGAGGAGCAACGGTTCGGCGTCGGCCACAAGGAACGCTTCAAGCATCTCCAGCAGCTTGTGGACGTGCTGACCCTGACGGCCACGCCCATCCCGCGCACGCTCTACATGAGCCTCACCGGCGCCAAGGAAATCAGCGTGATCCAAACCTCGCCCAAAGCGCGCCAGGCCATCGAGACCATCGTGGCCAAAAACGATGACCGCGTCATCCGCGACGCCATCCTGCGCGAGTTGAACCGGGGCGGACAGATTTATTACCTGCACAACCGCGTGCACTCCATCGAGCGCGTCCGCGCGCGGCTGGCCGCCCTCGTTCCCGAGGCGCGCCTGGCCGTCGGCCACGGCCAAATGCCGACCGCGGAGCTGGCCAGGATCATGCGGGATTTTGCGCGCGGCGATTATGACCTCCTGCTGTGCACGACGATCATTGAAAGCGGACTGGACATTCCCAACGTCAATACGATCCTCATCGACCGGGCCGACCGGTTCGGCATGGCGGATCTCTACCAGCTGCGCGGGCGGGTGGGCCGGTCGAGCCGCAAGGCCTACGCCTACATGCTGCTGCCGGTGCACGGACATCTTTTGGATATTTCGCGCCAGCGCATCCAGGCCATCCTCGAACATACGGAGTTGGGGGCCGGATTCCGCCTGGCCATGCGCGACCTGGAAATCCGCGGCGCCGGCAACCTGCTGGGCCCGGAGCAAAGCGGGCACATTGCCGCCATCGGCTTCGACTTGTACTGTCAGCTTTTGCGCTACACGATTGCGCAAATGTCGAAAGCCGCGGCCGGCGCCGGCAAGCCGCCACCGGGCGCGCCGCCGATGCCCACGCGGATTGTGCATGTCGAAGTCAAACTGGACTTTATCGATCTTTCGGCCCAGGCCGCGGACCCGGCGCGCTCGGCGTTTCTGCCCGTGAACTATGTGGAGGACGAGCGCCTGCGGATCGGCGTTTATCGCCGGATCGCCTCCGCCATGACTTTCGAGGAAATCGCCGGACTGCGCGAGGAGTTCAAGGACCGGTTCGGGGCCCTGCCTCCGCCGCTGGCGCGCCTGCTCAAGATCGCCGGACTGCGCCTCCTGGCGGCGGAGAAAAAGCTGACGATGATCGAGGTGCAGGAAGGCAAGCTGATCTTTCACCGGCAAAACGAGCTGCTGCAAATCAAAGGCCGCTTCCCGCGCCTGCATGCCCCAGACACGGACGCGCAGCTTGACGAAATCCAGCATTGGCTCCACCGCGTGGATGACCAGGGATTCGGCCAGGGCTTCCCCGCAAAAGCAAACAACCCTCGGTGAATCCGCCACGTTGGAATCTGCGGCAAGTTTCCCTGCCTGGCCAGGAATCAAAGTCCGCAGGAGCATGGTCCGTCCTGAATTCGCATCAGCATATTTCCATAAAATAGCTGCCGATTTTGAGGTTCCTGCGATTGGCCCGGTTGTGGCGAAATTTGCCCGGCGGCGTGCCGATGATTTTACGGAAGGTTCGATTAAAATAATATTTGTTGGGCATGCCGACACGCTGCGCGATTTCCTTGACGGAATAATCCGTATAAACGAGGAGGAGCTTGGCACGGTCCAGACGTTCGCGGGTCAGCAGCGTCTGAAATGACAATCCAAATAAATTTTTGACCAGATGGCTTGTCCTGGAGCTGGAAAGCGCGAGGGTCCGCGCCAGATCGCTCAATCCCACGGGGTGCGTGGCGTTATATTTCAGGAAGCGTCGAATCACGGCCTGGCGCGTGACCGGTTTCTCCCGCGGATTCATTAAACGATCCAATTTCGCGATCAAGCCCCAGGCCCGTGTATTCAGGACATTACCCAGCCGGGCGGCGCCATCCTGCTCCCACGGCGGCAGGTTGCGAAACGCCGCCGCGGGACAACAACGCCAGTGGCTGCACACTCGAATGGCCAGCGATGCATCAACGCAACGATATTTGGCGCAGTTGCCGGCAAAGTCGAATGTTTAAGTCCGACATGGACGAACTATAGGCGCCTGTTGATCCTGCTCAGAAAATCAATTGCTTTGTCCGAAATCAAGCCTTCCTGAAAGATCTCGGCATTGAAAGTTATCGCGGCTTTTTTCTGATTGCAGATTTTGACAAACTCATAGACTTCGTCCTCGGTGTAAAGTGGAGCGGGGGCCTCGGTGTCCTTGAGCTTATGCACCCATTCCCGGTTATCCAGGCAGGTCCACTGGTGCCACTGCAGGCCGTTGGAATGGATCCGGCCAGTTGGGATTCGGCAAATTTTTGTGATTGGTATAATTGTCCGGGGGCTATACCCGCGTTCCCCGTGCCAGTAATCCTGGTGATCGGTGTATATAAAATCGTCGACATCCTGCCGGCCGGTGGAATAAGACACCAGCATATTGTCCCCGCCCTTTTTCGCCGCAACCGACAGCCGCTCCCAGGGAAATTCATATTTTTTGTCCTTCAAATAGGGCGCCCTGGCCCCTTTTTCCCGATACACGCTGGTATCCACGGCATAGCCGCAATCAAACCACCATCCGTCAACCAGCCCGGAATAATGCTCTGATATGCCGCCGACAACCCGGCACAGATTTTCGATAAAAGGCTCAAAACTTGAAGGATTATAATATCCCATGGCGGCTTCCCATTCTTTATCGCATAATAAATTGTAATAAATCATAAACCGCTTGCCCTGCTTCTTCATGGCCCGGGCAATTTCCCCAATTAAATCCCTCTGCATCGCACGGGAAGGAAGCATTTTTGCCACCGCCTGTACCGGACCGGGAAAGTAATATTCCGCGTGATTCGTGGTAAAGATCAGATAATCCGCCCCGCTTTCCTCAATTTGGCCGGCAAACCTCGGCACGTCGAAATTATTGACGGCCTCGACAAAGGGACGCTTTTCGCCTTTGACCGGCATGCTTTGCGTCGTCCAGTGGGTACTGATGCCAAACTTAGATTCAGCCATCCAATCCGTGTTTGCCTTCTTGTATTCCATTTTCAAGCTCCTTATGTTTTTGGTTCTTTCGAGTTTAGCGTGTGATTATTTATTGAAGAAAATCAACTCTTTTGCTTGATAAAGCGAATTTGAGGCAAGCAATTTTGACAGGATTTAGAGGATTGGGATCAAGCAAGACACTTAAGTTTCTGCATCCCTGATTGACGCTCGGACAGGCTTATTAAGCCTAAGTTCCCCATCGCATCTTCCATCTTATAATCCTGTTAATCCTGTCGAAAAATCAAATTAGGTCCGTCAGCTGACGGACGACGTTTCCGTACGAACTTTAAAAATTCACTAACACCTGCTTGAAACAATGTCCAGCTTGAAGTTGCCCGCTTTTGTTAGCCGCTTTATATTGCCGCATTGCCAAGGTCGACCAGGATGCCGCCAGGAATTTCGCGGCCGCATGCGCAAGTCGCGAATGCGCTCTTATCCCAAAGGGAAGGCAAATACGCCAAAAGGCGATTGGGCACGGCTTTGGCTTGCGCCGACAACCAAGCTGTGCCATAGTGTTCCCCGAAAGGTACCGACCTAATCATGTTGCTTAGCAAAAATACAGTTTTGTGGCCGACACTGGTTTTGGCGCTCACGCTCCTGCTGCCCCGCGCGAGTTTGGGCAAATCGATTCCGGTGGAAGGCTGCGCGGCCCAGGTCAACGACCGGATGGTGACCGTGATGGAGGTAATCACCGCCATGCAGCCGGTCGAACGGCAATTGCGCCAGACCTGCCAGGGCGCGGAGCTCGATCGCAAGCTGGAAGAGGCCTACGAAAAATCCCTCCAGGCCCTGATCGAGCGGGAACTGATCCTCGACGCCTTCAGCCAGCAGAAAGAAATGAACCTGCCGGACAAGATCGTCGAAAGCCGCACGGAAGAAATCGTGCGCACCAAGTTCGGCAATAACCGCGCCGCGTTCCGCAAGGCGCTGGACGAGGAAGGGCTGACGCTGGACGAGTGGCAGGCCAACCTGAAAAAAACCATGATTGTGAACTTCCTCCGCGAGCGCGAAGTGGAAAGCAAGGTGTCCGTTTCCCCGCAGGATGTCCGCGCAGCTTACGAAAGAGCCGGCGACACGTTCCGCACCCCCGCCCAGGTTCACTTGCGGATGATTACGATCGACGGCGGCAAGACCGACGAGGAAAGGGCCGTCAAGCGCCAGCAGGCCGAAGACGTGCGCGATCGCCTGGTGGATGGCGAATCGTTCGACAACCTGGCCCGGCAAGTGTCGCAGGGCGCCTACGCCAAGGACGGCGGCGATTGTGGCTGGATTGACCCGGCGAGCCGGCGACCGGAACTGGCCGCGGCCATCCGCGCGCTTCAGCCGGACGAAATCAGCGAGGTGATCCCGGCCGGCGGCGACCTGTATATCCTGAAAATCGAAGGACTCCGCGACGCCAGCGTAATTCCCTTCGAAAAAGTCCAGGACACGCTTCGCACCGAACTGGAAAAACAGGAATCCAAACGGCTGTATGATGCCTGGATTAGCAGATTGAAGCAGAAGGCTTTTATCAAGAAATACTAGAAGCAGGCTGTGGGCTGTAGGCTGAGGACTGTAGGCAAAAACTGATAACCCAAGTTTCCTATCATCTTTTCTCGCGTTGTCTGCCTCCGGCAGATCAACGCGATGCGACCGCGGAGCGCATTTTGCGTCCCCGGCTCCGGCCGGGGTTTTAATTGGAAGAGTAAGTTTACCCCGAATGAGGGCGCGCCGGGCATAGCGCCATACTCATGTATGCGCAAGCCCGGGAAGATCTCAGGTGGGGTGAAATGGCGCTTCTAATTAAAACAAAATGCGTTCCGCTTGCATACACGTAGACATAGCCACGAAAATAACCTCATGAAAACCATAGCCATCACCCTTGGCGATCCCGGCGGAATCGGTCCGGAAGTTGCCTTGAAAGCTCTGCATCAAGCACGCTGGCCGGACACCCTGCGTTTTGTGCTGATCGGCAGCCGCACAATTCTTCGGCGTCAGGCGGCGCAGCTCCGCTTGCCGCTGCCGCCTGCCTGGCAACTCGCGGATAAGGAAAATTTTTCGGGTCGGATTGTCAATTGGGAACCCGAACAAGATCTCCGGCAAAAGCCCAAGCCCCTGACCTGGCAGCCCGGCATCGTCGGCAAAACACAAGGTCAGGCGGCGGTGCGCTGGATCGCGGCGGCGGTCAACGGTTGCCTGGCGCATACCTTCGACGCCATGGTTACCGGTCCCATCTGCAAGCAAAGCCTGCATCTGGCGGGCCTGCCGTATCCCGGCCACACGGAATTCCTGGCGGCGCTCACCGGCACGCGCCGGTTTGCCATGATGCTCCTGGGCGGACCCTTGCGCGTCGTGCTGGTCACGCGGCACCTGCCGCTGGCCAAGGTGCCCGGCGCCGTCACGCGCGCATCGATTCAGGAGGCGGTGCAGTTGGCGGCACAGGCGGTTGCCTGGCTCGGCGTAAAGCAAACTAGGGTGGGCGTCTGCGCGCTCAACCCGCATGCCGGCGACAACGGCATTCTCGGGCGCGAAGAACTTTTAACCATCATCCCGACCTTGCGCGCCTTGCGGCGCCGGGGCCTGGACGTGGCCGGGCCCGTGCCGGGCGACGTCATTTTCCACCAAGCCATCCAAGGTCAGTACGGCGCCGTCGTGGCCATGTACCATGATCAGGGGCTTGGTCCGCTCAAGATGATCGGCTTCGAAGAAGGCATCAACTTGACGCTCGGCCTGCCGATCGTGCGCACGTCGCCCGATCACGGCACCGCTTTTGACATTGCCGGGAAAGGAGCGGCAAACCCCGGCAGCATGGTCGCCGCCATCAGCCTGGCCGCGCGCCTGGCGCGCCGGAAAAACCCCTGGGGCCGCAAGGAAAATTGAAAATGACTCAATCTCCAGCACTCGCGTCGCGTCATGCCGGCCTGCGTCACCAGAAGCTTGGCCGCTATCCCACCTTTTACCATACACGGAAAGAATCTCCGGTTTAATATTTGGTCGCATTTGAGATCCCTCGACTACGCTCGGGATGACAATCTCGGCTGGCAACAACTTTTCCAACGGCTTCTCAAGAGTTGCCCCAGATGCTCTCCCTATGCTCTAAGACATTCGAGCATTAACTGCCACCAATCTTACGCGACCGCTTTGCAGACAAAAACACGGTACGGGAAGTCAAAGGTAAATCCGGACGGGGTGAGCTTGAAGAGGTCGGGGCGACGGGCACAGGTCCGCATAAGGTCAGCTTTGATGGCTGCCAGGGAATCCGGCGCCACGCCATAACGCAAAGACAGATCGTCCGACGGCATCACGAGCGGCGACACGGGAAAATCGGCGGCGACCTGGAATCTGGCCCCGGCCAAAAGCTTCAAAAACGCTTCCCTGGGCGGCGCCCATTTATCCACGCCCATCATTTCGAACAAGACATCCAGCGCCAGCGCCGCCTCAACATCGTCCGAACAACCGGATTGATGAACAAACCATTCGCCCGGTTCCAGCTGGGAACGCAAATGAGCGAGCCACGGCTTTTGCCTGGCAATCCCGCCGTACTGCAACACCGACCGGCAGATCAACATCAGGCTTTCGGTTTCGGCCACGATCTCGGCACGTTGGAGTGATTGGATTGTGCCCTTCAGCGGCGTAAGGCGCGGATGCTTGCACATGGCCAATTGGGCATCCGAGGCATCGATATTCACCAGCCGGATATTTTCTGGAATCCCGGCTTCAACCAATTGTTCAAGGATAAATCCCGTACCGCCGCCCAGGTCTGCAATCGCGGATGGCTGGAACGCGCGCGCCGCATGCAGAATTGCGGCCACATAATCCCTGGCAATGTCTTTGTCCGCAAAATAACCCCGGTAGCATGTCCCCCACAGCTTGCCATGAATGTGAGCTTCGCGTTCGACGATATTTTCATCCTTGTTTTTATCGGCCACGCCCATTTCTCCTTATTGCAGCAATACTCCGCAATCGATTCAAGCCATTCGCTCGGCTCAACGGCAACCGCGGAGCAAAGCGCACTGACCACCTTGAACTTCTGTTCGGAAAAGATAAAACAAAATACCGAACGCGGGCGCTGCCTACAATCTAAAGAAATCAACCACGGATTACACGGATATTAGGATCAAGTCTCGCCACGTTAACTCATTTTATATCAGTGCCATCCGTGGTAAAATTCTTGTTTTTATAGCAGTTTCTGGTGGTGATGGACTAAAGATGTCTCACAAAAGCACGAAGGAATACTTACCGCTCCCTGGTATCACGTCTGCATACAAAACAATGGTGGGCGAGGTGGGATTTGAACCCACAAGCCTTGCGGCACAAGATCCTAAGTCTTGCGTGTCTGCCAATTTCACCACTCGCCCGATAGGTAATGGACCGAAAATACCAGATCGCCCCGCGCCGGGCGAAAAGAAAATGCCGCCGATTTTTCGACGCCTATTCACCCGGATAGACGATCAGCTTGTCGTGCACCAGAACCACCAGATCCTGGCAGCCATCGCCGTCAATATCCCCGGAGGCCACGTCATGGGGTTCGTTATCGGCCGCCGATTTGCCGGATGCAGTAAATCCGGCATCCAGGAACACCTCAAAGATCAGTTCCTTCTGCCAGCCCTGTTCCTTAAGGCTGACCAGCTCGACCGAGCGATTGCGCGTATCCAGAATCGCCACCATGGGGCGGCGGACCTTGCCCACCCGGACCGGATTAAAGTGGGCCAGCGACGGATTTTCCGCCGGCGAGGCATATTCCTTTGAATCCTCAATGGCATAAGTCTGGGCGCCGTTGCGGAGCACAAACAACTCCGCGCGCCCGATCAGCAGCAGCGTGGCGCGATCCTTATCCTTGGATTGCAGTTGAACCATGCCGGCCAAGTCCGGCAACGGACAGGCCAGGTGCGTTTTGCGCCGGTCCGTTTGCCCGGTCATGGACTGCCAGAACAGATTGCCGCTGTTCTGGTCATACATGAGCATCCCGTCGTTTTTTCCGACCTTGAATTTGGCACAGGCCGTTATTCTGGCATTTTCGTTGCCCGGGTTAAATTGCTGGACAGCTTCATACGCCGCCGCCTGCCATCGATAGGCGCGGACCACCTGATTCTGAGCCACAATCAGGCTCTGACCATCCGGCGCATTGGGAATCGTGAAGGCGGATGCCAATGCCGGCTGGGACAGGGCGCTAAATGCGGCCGGCGACAGCTTGGTCGGCTGGGCACCCTTGAAAACAAACAATTCCGGAGGCTGATAAGGAATAATGCACAGCAGCCCCCAGGTATCCGGCGTGCCCATTTTGAATAGGCGCACGCATTCCGGATCGTTCGGCATGGCAATGGTCAACGAACGGAGGGGCTGGTTGGTGTTGTCCGCCAGGCTGCTAATACTGAGATTCATCTGGCCGGCAGTGTCATTCCGGGCCAGGCAGACATAGCAATTATCCCATGGCAGCGCCGCGGCCATGACCAACTTTTCCGGAACCGGCAACAGCCGCGGGAATTTGCCGGAAGCCAGATTTTCATGCAACGCCGCGTTTTTTTCGGATGGGCTGAACACCAACACCCCGCGCTCGCCGGCCAAACTCATTGCCGTGACGCCGGACAGCGAATCGATGACCTGCGGTTCCGGATTCAAGCCCTGCGCCGTACCGGCATAGAGATGAATCTGGCTTAATTCCGGCGCCGCCACGCAGAAATCCTCGTAGCCGTCCTGGTTAAAATCAGCCACCAACCAGGCCGGCGCATTTTTCTGGCCCAATCCTTTCAAGGGCAGGCGCTGCGGCGTCGTTTCATCCTGGCCAAGGAAATCAGCCAGCGGCTTGGCGACAATCGCGTGCATCCGAAACACCCGTCCGGATTGGGGAATGGAGCCGAGCGCGGAAGTTGTCTGCCCGGCCAAATCCAGCTTGTGAACGTCCCGGACCGCGGCCAGCGGCATTAAGGACTCGAGTCCGAATCCACCCTTGCCGTTACCTGGCCGGAAACGCAACGGCAACTCGCCTTCCGAAAAATAAAACATGACATCCAGATGCCCGTCTCCATTGAAATCGGCGACATCCAAGCCGCCACCCTGGGAACAGCCAAACGTCAATTCCGTGCGCGAACCGAAGACCCCATCGCCGGCATTCCATAATATCTCCGCATTGTCGCGCCGGCAAACAATCGCATCCGTCCGGCCGTCTTCATTCAAATCTCCGGTGCGCAGGGACACGACTTTGTCGAGTTGCGCCAGATAAATCCTGACGGGGGCCGTAAAACCACCGTCCTTCGATTGCAGACGCAGTTCCAGACCTTGTTCCCGGCCCAGGACAAGCAAATCCGGTTTTTTATCGTCATTCAGATCCGTCAATTCATAGGCGATAATTTTCTGGTCAACCACAAAGCCTTTGTTGTCGAATTGTTCATCGAGCGCCGGACACTGGGCCTGCCTCACAGCCGGCGCCGGCTTGCGCAGGAGCACTTCCAGGCGCGAGGCCGTGTTGTTGGCAAAGACGATATCATCGCGCTTGTCGCCGTTGACATCGCATACCGTAAGGCGCGTCGTCCCATTATCGAATTTATAAATCTCCAGAGGGCCAAAGCCGAAATCGCGCGCATCGTTCGTAGCCATGCCGGCAAATATAGTTGCCGGCAACGCGCACCCGAGCGCGCCGACGGCCAGGCATCCCAAGGCTCTCTTGGCAGTTGCCATCGGCTGAAACCGGGACATGCTGTTATCCTTCCAGTGGAGGTTGGCGGCGGGTGTTGTCATTGTATTTTTGCCTGATCCGCAGCCGGAGCATTTGTGGCGTCGCCGGTCTCGCGTAACGCTTTGCCCGGCCGCGGCGGCGCTTCCGGATAATTGAAGCCCGATTCCGAATTCGATTCGTCATAGGCAAAGTCGTCCAGATGATCGAGCAGGTAGAGAGCGTGCCGGCTGGGAATCGCAAAATTCAAGCCCTGCAAATAGACCGCCCCCATATTGCAGACCCCGATCACCTGGCCGCGTTGGGAAAACAACGGCCCCCCGGAATTACCGGGATTCACCGCCGCGTCGATCTGGATATACAGTTTGCCTTCGAGTTCGCGCGCCTTCTGGCTGATGATCCCCTGCGTCACGGTCCGCTCCAACCCCAGGGGATTGCCGATAACAAAGACCCTATCGCCCGGCTTGATCTGCTCGTCAGGGGAAAAAACCACCGGCTCGATGGCGCCGTCTTCCGGTTTCGCATTCACCTGCAACACCGCCAGGTCATGAAACGGATCAACCGCAATAATTTTAACATCCCGGTAGATGATCCGGCGCAACACCTGTTCCTCTTTGACGAAACGGGTCACGGTCAAGTGTTTTTCCTTCAGGATCACATGATAATTGGTGAGCAGATAGCCGTTGCGGCTGACAAAAAAACCGGACCCGAGTCCGCCCGCCGACCGAACCACCACAACGGACGGACCGAAACGGGCGGCGGCATCCGCCGTGCTGGTCAGGGTCAGATCGGCCATTTCATACAAGTGCTTGCCTCCCATGGCGGCGGCAGGCTTCTCCTGGGGTTGATCCGGCAGGATCTCGAGAATTTGCGCGGCCGGCACGGACAGCGCCTGGTAGCCAAGATCCACAACAACCATTTCGCTGTCGCGCTTCAGCAGCGGACCCTTAAGGCTGCTGCCGCCCCGCAGGACGACTTGTTCGGCCAGGCACACCGGCACGATCGACACAGCGGCCGAAAAACAAATCGCAACCGTTATTCCAAATCCCAGCCTATACTGGCGTTTCCACATAACTGTCCAAAGTGAGCCATATCCCCGGCCACCGATTATGGCTGTTTCTGGTATTTGAACAAACATTGATGCTCAATCAAATCGCCCTTGACCGTATTATATTCGAATAACGGGCCGAAAAACGACGCCATTTTTTCCGCCGGCGGCATCTTCGAAAAATCGATGCCCTTAAGAAAAGCGCCCATCGCCGGATTAACCGTTTTCGAACCGGCCTGCTGGGCAAGGGCCAGTTTCATTTTGGCCACGTTGGCTGCGCTAAACCAGGATAGGACACTCGCCGACATATCCGTCAGCGAATAATCCTGGCTGCCGGCCGGCTTATTTTTAAGCATATCTCGATAGATGGCCGCTTGGAGGAAAGCGGCTGCCGCCGGTTTTTCCGCCGTTTGGGCGCGAATCGCGCCGCGTACCTGCTCGACATTGCCGAAATACAACTGATTGCCCACCACCGCCGCCGCGCCGGCAAAATTAGTCGCACACGGCAGGTTAAGCAGCGACACTCCCCGGAATTCTTCGCCGGCAGCGGGATTCTTGGCAATCAAACGCTTCAAAACCGCGTCCATGGCCTTGGCGTCCTTCAGCTGCCAGGCCACTAGAATCTGGGCCTCGTTGTCCTGCAGGCAACTGCTCGATATCACCAGCGTATCGAGATTCGCCATCACTTCCGTGTCAAGATTGATTCCAACACTCTGCTGGAGCATGCCGGTCAACATCGCGAACATGGCGGGCAGTCCGGGATCGATGGCCTGCAATATTCCCGGAATTTCCTGCCACAGCGCGAGGAGATTAACCCGCGTCACCGTAAAGGCATCGACATTAGCGGGCACATAGGAAATTTTCAAATCCTCGGGCACCGCCTGATCAACGACCAACGCCCACAAGCCGCGGCGGGCCGAACCACGGTCAATGACGATCTTGAGACGGGCCTGGGTTTGCTCGAATTGCGCGTTGAACCGCAAACTCTTCAAAGTATCGAGCCCGAGGGCCTTCAGTACCGCGGCCGCATCGATTTTCGGCTGTTTGTTGACCGGGCCAACGGGATCGTTGCCACCCTGGGCGGCAGCGCCGCCGGGCGTCAGGGCCGGCATGGCGGCAATCATCGTCTTCAGCGCGTCTGTAATCATGGCGCCGGACAACAGCAGGTCCACGGACGGCGTCTCTGGCCGGCCGGCGGACGGCGGGCCTTCCCGCTTGATCCGCGCCACGGTCTGTTCGATCCATTCCTTGCGATTGGAGCCAAGGAAGGTATCGTTCAGGCACGTTTGCCAGGAGCGCCGCTCCCGGCCATCTTGCCCGCGCTCGACAATCATCGCCAAATCCTGCCCTTGAAATTCGACATGCGACAGTGTCGTCTTCTGCTTGTCCAGGTCGGCGATTTGCCGATCGAGCTCCAGCGATTTCTTATAATCCGGCAAGGGCATCTGGGCGACCAGATAAAAGGCGGACTCGTCCTTGACCGGATCCGGCTGGGCCTTCGTCCCCAGGCCGGTTGGGCAACGCAGCGTGTCGATCGCCACGATGACTTCGCCCTTTAACAGGCGCAACTGTTCCGCCAGCAAATGCGCCTTCTGGGCGCTCATGCCGTTGGTTCCGGTTACCAATCCGCGCACAAGCAAGGCGCCGTCCGGCCGGCCAAGGAAAGCTTGCACCCCATCATCCTGCCAGAAACGCCCAACCGAGGACTGCGGCACCGCACTGGTGCACCCCGCGACATCCGAGATGCGCAAGCGGATGTCGGACTCCGCCGGCGCCAGCGCCGCCCGCTCGTAAGCCCATGCGCCCGACACAACCATAATGGCCGCCATTAAAAACATGGATTGCGAACAAACGACATTCCGTGGGCGCATGAATTGTTCCTCCTGGCTTGCGGCCGCCGATTAATTACTTTTTTTGTGTAGCATGATGTTCAACGTAACTCAAGGGTTTTTGCAATAATTCGCATTCGCCCGCCGATCCCAAGGGAGGGCAATTATTGGTCAGGACCGAACCAAGAGCCTTGGCCGCATCCCGGGCGGCCTTCTCGCCGGCGGTCAAGCACCATCGCCGCGGTAAAATTAGCGGGATTGGCCATCACAGAAAAACCGCCCAAAAAAATCGCAATTATTTATGTTGACATTATTATTATAGTTCACTACATTTTAAACGTTGGCTACAAATAAGGAGCCATTGCGATGAACACAAGCGAATATACATTGCGCGAACTCAAGCATGCCCGCACCAAGCTCGCCTTGATGCAGGCTTTCATCGAACGCCTGCGGCATTCCCGATTCGACGACATTTCCATCAAAGACGTCTGCAAAAGCGCTGAAATCTCGGAAGGCACATTTTTCAATTACTTCCCGGGCAAAACCGACGTCATTATCTACTATGTCACCCTTATGAACATCGGGATCGTCTGGAAGGCGCAGAAAAAAACTCCCCAGGGCCAATACATAGCGTTGATCAACGCGTTTTTCAACGAAATCGCGGATGAGTTTATCCGGATCAACATTAAATACGAATTGATTTCGATCTTTATCGTCCAGCATGAAAAACCGAAGGCGCTCGTCATTCCGGACATCGAGAAACGCTTAATGTTCCCGGATTTCGCCGGGATAGAGCGCATCGATACCTATCTTATGGAAGAATTTTTCCTGAAATGCGTGGAGGGAGCGCGGGGAAACGGCGAACTTCCCGGGAACGTCAATATAGGCAACGCCTTGGTATCCCTGATGACAATCATGGTCGGCACAATGATTGCGGTTAAATTCAGAGATGTTAAGAACATCCATTATCAATATACGCGCCAATTGCAGATACTTTGGAAGGAATTGGGAGTCAAGCAATCGAAAGGATAAAAATGAACACACGCCTATGCAGTCGCTATCTTCTGGCCGCCCTGGGAGTTTCACTCGCCGGATTAATGTTAACCGGGTGTAAAAAAGCGGGCGGCCCCCCGCAGCGCCCCGCGCCGGAAGTGGCGGTCGTTACCGTGCAAGCCGAACATGTATCCCTTTCCGCCGAATTGGCCGGCCGGGTTTCCGCCTTCCTGGTTGCCGAAGTGCGGCCCCAGGTAAGCGGTATCATTCAAAAACGCATGTTCGACGAAGGCGCGGATGTCAAGGCCGGCGACCTGCTTTACCAGATCGACCCGGCCTTCTACGAAGCGGCTTACGCTAGCGCCAAGGCCTCCCTGGCCAGAGTCGAAGCCAACCTGCCTTCCGTCCGGTCGCGGGCCGAGCGATACAAGGAGCTGGTGAACATCAAGGCCGTCAGCCAGCAGAATTACGACGACGCGAACGCGGCGCTTAAACAGGCCGAAGCAGAGCTCGGAATTGCCAAGGCCGCCATGGAAACGGCAAAAATCAACCTGGCCTATACCGGTATCACCGCGCCGATTTCCGGCCGCATCGGCCGATCCTCGGTGACCATCGGGGCGCTGGCCACGGCGCACCAGGCAGTTCCCTTCACGACCATCCAGCAGCTCGATCAGGTTTATGTGGACGTGCCCCAGTCCAGCGCCAACCTGCTGCGGTTGAAGCGGAACATGGCCAGCGGCAATCTCACGCGCGAAGGCGAGTATCTGACCAGGGTGCGGCTGATTCTGGAAGACGGCACACCCTACCCCCTGGAAGGCATCCTGAAGTTTCCCGATGTCACCGTCGATCCCGACACCGGATCGTTTATCCTGCGGACCGTCTTCCCCAATCCGGACCATACCCTCTTGCCGGGCATGTATGTGCGCGCCATTATCGAAGAAGGCATGAACGAGCAGGCCATTATGATTTCCCAAGAGGGCGTTGCCCGCGACAAAAAGGGCAATGCGACCGCAATGGTGGTGGGCAAAGACGACAAGGTCGAACTGCGGCCGATCAAGGTGAACCGCGCCATCGGCAACAAATGGCTGGTCGAGGAAGGCCTTAATCCGGGCGACCGCGTGATCCTGGAAGGACTGCAAAAAATTAAACCCGGTTCCACCGTCAAGGTTGTGCCCTTCGCGGAAAAATCGGCCGCCGCGCCGTCAATCAACGCCCCCGCGACCGCAGGCGCCGCAAAGTAAAGGAGCTTTTGTCATGTCAAAATTTTTCATCGACCGCCCCGTCTTCGCCTGGGTCATTGCCATTGCAATGATGCTGGCCGGGGCTCTGGCAATTTACAATCTGCCCATTGCCCAATATCCGCCCATCGCCCCGCCGACGATCGCCATCCGGGCCGCCTATCCCGGGGCGTCGGCCGAGACTGTCGAAGACAGCGTCGTCCAGATGATCGAGCAAAAGATGACCGGCCTGGAGCGGATGATCTACATGCAATCCACGGCCGACTCGGCGGGCGGCGCCGCGATTTCACTAACGTTCGCGCCCGGCACGGACCCCGACCTTGCCTGGTCCAAGGTGCAGAACAAGCTCCAACTCGCCCTGCCGTCGCTGCCCGACGTAGTGCAAACCCGGGGCGTCACCGTCAACAAGTCGACCCACAACTACCTGATCATCGTCGGCCTGACCACCGATGACGGCAGCATGGACATGTCCGACCTCAACGACTACGCGGTCTCGAAGATCGAATCGGTGCTTGCGCGCGTGGAGGGCGTCGGCGAGGTCGAAATTTTCGGCACCGGGTATTCCATGCGAATCTGGTTCGACCCGGACAAACTCACCCAGTTTGGGATGACATCGGACAACGTTATCGCGGCGCTAAGGGCCTACAACGTCGAGGTTTCCGCCGGTCAGCTCGGCGGCGCGCCCTCCGTGCCGGGCCAGCGGCTCAACGCCTCGATCCTCGTGCAGTCCCTCCTCAAAACGCCCGAGGAGTTCGCCAACGTTCCCCTGCGCATGAATTCCGACGGTTCCGTCGTGCGCGTGAAGGATATTGGACGGACCGAGCTCGGAAGCGAATCACCCGACATCATGTTCAACTATAACGGGCGCCCGGCCAGCGGCATCGCCATTCGGCAGGAAGCCGGCGCCAATGCGCTCGAAACCGCCGACCGCATCAAGGCCAAGATGAAGGAATTGTCGCAGTACTTCCCGGCCGGCATGAAAGTCGTTTATCCTTATGACACGACACCGTTTGTAAAAGTGGCCATCCACGAAGTCGTCAAGACGCTCATCGAGGCCGTTGTCCTCGTTTTCCTCGTCATGTACCTTTTCATGGGCAACATGCGGGCCACCCTGATTCCGACCATCGCGGTGCCCGTCGTGATCCTGGGCACCTTCGGCGTGCTCAGCTTTCTCGGCTACTCCATCAACATGCTGACGATGTTCGCGATGGTTCTGGCCATCGGACTGCTCGTGGATGACGCCATCGTGGTGGTTGAAAACGTCGAGCGCGTCATGAGCGAGGAAGGGGTTTCGGCGCTGGAGGCCACCAAAAAATCGATGCAAGAAATCACGAGCGCCCTGATTGGCATCGGGCTGGTTCTCTCGGCGGTCTTTGCCCCGATGATCTTCTTCCCCGGTTCCACCGGCGTTATCTACCGGCAATTCTCGGTGACGGTCATATCTTCCATGCTCCTCTCGGTCGTGGTGGCCCTGGTCCTCACCCCCGTCCTCTGCACGGAACTGCTCAAGCCCGTGCCGAAAGGTCACGAGGCCGCCGAGTCCGGTTTCCGAATCCTGCGGCCGTTCTTCCTCTGGTTCGACCGCGGCTTCTACAAAGCGCGCAACTGGTACCAAGCCTATGTGGCGCACATCCTTGGAAAGAAAGTGCGTTATGTCGCTATTTTCCTCCTCATTATCGGCGGAATGATATTCCTCTACATGCGGATGCCAACCGGGTACCTCCCCGACGAGGACCAGGGCATCATCATGGCAACGGTCCAACTGCCGGTCGGCTCGACCCTGGAACAGACCTCCGCGGTCCTGAAGAAAGTGGAGCACCACTTCATGGTCGACCAGAAAGACGCCGTCGAGTCATGCATGGCCGGCGCCGGCATGGGATTCGCCGGCCGGGGCCAGAACCAGGGAATAGTCTTTGCCAAGTTGAAGGACTGGGATCTGCGCAACAAGCCCGGACTCCGGGCCAAGGATGTAGCCGGGAAAGCGATGAAAGCGCTGTCGGGCATTCGCGGCGCCGTCATCTACGCCTTTCCGCCGCCCGCCATTCCCGAGCTCGGCGCGGCGACCGGTTTCGACATGATGCTTCAGGACCGCGGCGACGTCGGCCACGAAGGACTTTCCGCCGCGCGCGACAAACTTCTCGAAATGGCGGCGGGCGATCCGCGCCTTGCCCGGGTAAGGCCGAACGGCATGGCGGATATTGCGCAATACAAGGTGGATATCGACTGGGAGAAAGCCGGCGCCCTGGGCGTTTCGATCGGCTCGATCCAGAGTTATCTCTCCGCGGCATTCGGCAGCGCCTATATCGGCAACTTCATCCAAGGCGGACGGGTCAAGCGCGTCTACGCGCAGGCCGACGCACCCTACCGCATGCTGCCGAGCGACCTTGACCGCCTTTACATTCCCAACGCGAAGGGCGAGCTTGCCCCGCTTTCGGCCCTCGCCTCCGGTCACTGGATTTACGGTTCGCCGCGGCTCGAGCGCTACAACGCCTTCCCGGCGATGAACATCCAGGGAGAGGCGTCGGCCGGCCATAGCACCGGCGAAGCGATGAATGCAATGGAAGAACTCATCGCCAAGTTACCCTCCGGGATCGGCCTGGAGTGGACCGGCATTTCCTACCAGCAGCGCGCGTCCGAGTCCAAGACCGGGCTCCTTTACACATTCTCGATTCTCGTGATCTTCCTGGTCCTCGCGGCGCTCTACGAGAGCTGGACCGTTCCCATCTCGATCATCATGATCCTGCCGCTCGGCGTATTCGGCGGCTTGCTGGCTTCCTCGCTCCGCGGCATGGCTAACGACGTCTATTTCCAGATCGGCCTGCTCACCGTCCTCGGTCTGACGACGAAGAACGCCATCCTGATCGTCCAGTTCGCCAAGATGCACATGGAGGAAGGCATGGGACTGGTCGAGGCTACGCTCGAGGCAGCCAAGCTGAGGCTCCGCCCGATCGTGATGACCTCCCTGGCGTTCGGGTTCGGCGTCCTGCCGCTGGCGCTCACCACGGGCGCCGGCGCGGGGGCGCAAAACGCCATCGGCACCAGTGTCATCGGCGGTATGCTTGCGGCCACGTTCATCGCAATTTTCTATATCCCGCTCTTTTTTGTCATCATCGTCCGTCTGTTCCAGCGCAAAAAGCCGCGCGAACAGATTCCTGCTGTCATTAGTTCCACGGAGGTACCTTAACATGATACGATCGAATTTTCTCGTGGTCATAGCAATCCTCGGCCTGGCGGGATGCTCGACTACCCTGGCGCCCGATTATAACCGGCCGACGGCGCCGACGCCCGCCGCCTGGCCGAGCGGTCCCGCCTACAAGGCCGCGCCGGCCAACACCAACGGCCCGAACGCCACCGAAATACCCTGGCGCGATTTTTTTGCCAATTCCCAGCTTCAAAAAACGATTGAGCTGGCACTGGCCAACAATCGCGACCTGCGGGTGGCGGCGCTGACCATCGAAAAGACCCGGGCGGCCTACCGCATTCGGCGCTCCGACCTCCTGCCGACGATAAGCGCCATGGGCTACGGCACCAAGCAGGAAGTATTCGCCACCGTCGGTAACTTCGATGAACCGGTGCAGATCGAGTATTACAGCGTCAACATCGGCTTCAGCTCCTATGAGCTGGACTTGTTCGGGCGCATCCGCAGTCTCAAGGCAAGCGCCCTGGAGCAGTACCTCGCCACCGAGCAGGCCCGGCGCAGCATGCAGATCTCCCTGGTGGCCGAGGTTGCCGGCGCTTACCTGAGCCTGGCCGCCAACCGCGACCTGTTACGCCTGGCCCAGGATACCCTGGAAAGCCAGGAGACAACCTATGAGCTGATCCAACGCCGTTATGAGTTGGGCGACGCCTCCGAGCTGGAGCTGCGCCAGGCGCAGACCCGCCTGGATGCGGCGCGGGTGGACATCGCCAAATACACCGGGCTGACGGCCATGAGCGCAAACGCACTCAACCTGCTGGCCGGAACAACGGTGCCGGAAGAACTCCTGCCCCGCGAACTGACGCCACTCAAGGATATCAGCGCCGGATTGCCGTCGGAGGTGCTGCAACACCGTCCGGATATTATGCAGGCCGAGAACCAGCTCAAAGCCGCCAATGCCGACATCGGCGCGGCGCGGGCCGCGTTTTTTCCTTCGATCACCATGAGCGGCAGCCTGGGCACCATGAGCGACCAGCTATCCGGGCTCTTTAAATCCGGGACAAAAGTCTGGAGTTTTGCGCCGCAAATCACACTGCCGATCTTTACCGCCGGCCGCAACATGGCCAACCTGGATGCGGCAACGGCCGAGCGCGATATCCGCCTGGCCAATTATGAAAAGACGATCCAGACGGCCTTCAAGGAAGTGGCCGATGCTCTGGCGCAACGCGGAAGCCTGTTGGAGCAGATGGAGGCGCAGGAGTCGCTGACGGAGGCCAGCGACGCAAGCTATCGGCTCTCCGATGCACGGTACCGCAATGGGATTGACGGTTACCTGACTGTTTTGGACTCGCAGCGTTCGCTCTATGGCGCGCGCCAGGGATTGATCGCCATCCGCCTCGCCCGGCTGACCAATCTGGTAACGCTCTACAAGGTTCTGGGTGGCGGATAATTCTCGGCAATTCTCATTATGGCCGCGCCCTATCATCAGAGTTCTATCGGTCTGTCATTCTGAGCGGAGCGGAGCGAAGTCGAAGAATCTCCAGCCGCACGTGTTACGCGCAAATGGAGATCCCTCGACTTCCGCTCGGGATGACATGTTCGCTGACGACAAAATGCCATACTGAGAATTGCCGGCTAATTCTACGTTGCATTTGAGCATTGGATATGCAATGTAATAAGCAAACATTATTCATTGCCGGGGCGTTGACCGCCGATTGAACCGACTAATTCAGGGGCTACTTAACAACATCCAAAAGGCCTGCATTGAGCTGCGCTATGAACATCCTGTTCCTGAACCGGTATCGGGGAGCACACCTGTATGGTGTCGAATGTTGGATGCTGCGGATGGCCGGCGAACTGGCTGCCCGCGGCCATACGGTCCATTTGGCCTGCAAGTCCGACACCCAGCTTCAGCAAGCGGCCCGGGATCGGGAAATTCCTGTATGGCCCCTTGTCGAAAGATATACTTTGGCTTGGCTCTCGTTTTTTCGTTTGCGCAATATTTTGCGCCAGCAAGCGATCGAAGTCGTCTGCGTGAAGACATGGAAAGAAGTGTTCCTGACAGCCATCGCCGGACGGGGCCTGGGCATCCGGATTTTCTGCCGGCGGGGCAATAATGGCGACATTCAAAACCTGATCAGGCACCGACTGGCAGTAACTTTATGCCGTCCGCACATTTTGGTTCCCTCGGCAGCTCTGGCGCGCGAGTTTTCGGCCATTCAATGGATGCAAGGCCATCCCATTCATGTGGTCTCGCACGGCGTGGATATGAATGCCGGTCGCAATATAACGGCTCAACCGGGGCTGCCGGCTTGTCGATGCCGATTTGTTTTCGTCGGGCGACTTTCGACCGTCAAGGGGGTGGATGTATTGCTGCGGGCCTGGCCCAAGGTGCTTTTACGCGCGCCGGGGAGCCGACTGCTGATGGTCGGCGGCCATGAAGATGCGGACTACGCCGCCATGGCTCGCGATTTGGGCATTGAGGACTCGATCGACTTTGTCGGCTACCAGGAAAATGTGAATTCCTGGATAGCCGCCTCGCAGGTCCTGGTATTGCCTTCCCGCCGGGAAGGCGGAGGTATCGTGGCGCTTGAGGCCATGGCCTTGGGTTTACCGGTGATCGGCTCTGATGTGGGCGGGATCCCGGAATACGTCGAGAATGGACAAACCGGCACGATTGTACCGGTCGCGGACGATGTCTCGTTGGCGGCGGCAATGGCGGACCTGGCGCTGGCGCCCGAGCGCGTTCGTGCACAGGGCACTGCCGGACGCCAACGCATGCTAAACAACTTTTCCCTCCGGAATTCGGTCGAACACCTCGAGCAGGTCTTTGCAACGGACAAACAATCTGAAAAGAAAATCCCATGAATTACCATAGCAGCCGGGGCGCCGGCCTGCTGCGTTATGCCTTGACGATCGAGGCAGCCCTGATTCTGGCCGCTATGTCGCTGCCGTGCGGCGGCGCGGAAACGAATGCTGCAACCTCCGTTCCGGCTTTGACGGCCAATGCTCAACCGACACTCGGCCTGGCGGCAACGACCAACCTGCCGGTCATGGGTCAACGGCCCATGGGGCGCGGCATCGAACTGAGCAGCGGCTACCGCCTGGATCCCTCCTCGCATTACAATGACGGCAGCGATGTCACGGTTCAGCGCTTTCGGCTGGGCGCAATTATGCGCCGGAGCATTCGGCCCCGCCTGATGCTGCTGGGCGACCTGGATGCCGAATATGCCTCCTACTCTTTCAATCAGCGCGACGACACGATCTTCGGCAAAAGCGGTTTCATGCAGGATGCCGTAACGCTCCGGCTCGGTCTGATGATCGTTGCGCCCATCGACGCCAAATGGGGCTGGCAGGCGGGAGGGAGCTTGTCCATGGCCGGCGAGACTCAGGCCGACGTATGGGAGTCAATCAATGGCGCCGCACTGGGAGGGATCAATTATCTTGCCAGCCCGGACTTGAAATGGTCTGTATCGTTCGCGGGATTCTGGTTCGAGGGTTCCCCGCTCGTGATCCCGCTTCCGGGATTCGACTGGAAAATCAGCGAGCGCTACCGGCTGGCCACGCAAGGGCCGGGACTTAACTTCGTCACCACGCTTTCGCCCTCGACCAAACTGACCATCATGAGCCGTTGGGAATACCGGCAGTACCGGCTGGATGACAACGCGCCGGTGCCGGGCGGCAAATATTATGACCAGCGTTTTCCTGTTGGCCTGGAACTGACCCGTCGCTTTTTCCGCGTGCTGGATGTGTCCCTGGAGGGCGGCTGCTACGTATACCAGCAAATGATGATCCGCGACAAGGACGACAACAAGGTGGTTACCGTCGTGGGCGATCAATCGGCATATGTGGGTTTACGGATGAGTCTTCAGTTGTAGCCGTTCCGATCGCCCGGCATCCAATTAGATCATTAAACATGAAAAACCGTGATAAACAACAAGAAGATTTTCTCGCCAAGCCGGTAGGCCGCAAAGTTTTCAGAATTAGCGTTCTTTGCGCCTTTGCGAGAGAATATTTTTTAGTTGTGGCCCAGCCGCAATAGTAAAGGAGGAGCACCATGAAAAAAATCGATCCCGTCAGTTCCCATAAGCGGAATTCCCCGGCATCGGCCAAGCGAGTCCCTGCCGGCGCGGACGAACCGGGCAGCCAGCGGCTGGCGCTGGACCAGCTGCGGAAGTGGGAAGCGCTGCGCTATGGAATGTTCATATCCTTCGGCATGAGCACGTTTGTGCAAAAAGAAATTCCCGACGGCCAAACCCCGGCCGCAACTTACGCTCCCGACCGGCTGGACGTCGACCAATGGGTGGCCGTGGCGCGCGACGCCGGCATGCAATACGCCGTCCTGACGGCCAAACACGTTGCCGGCCATTGCCTGTGGCCGAGCAAACATACCGACTACACCGTGGCCAACAGCGGAAACAAGACCAACGTGGTCGAAAAATTCTGCAAGGCATGCGCCCAGCGCGGCGTTCGGCCCGGTCTGTATTATTGCTCCTGGGACAACCACAACCGCTTCGGCAGCCGAACGCGATCCGACATCAGGGGAAGTTCGCCAGGCCATGACAACCTGCCGCCGTTTACCACGTCGCTCTATCAGAACTTTCAGACCGCCCAGGTCACCGAGCTATTGACCGAATTCGGCCCGATTGCCGAGACGTGGATCGACATTCCAGGCGAACTGGGACGCGGGTATCGCACGTTTCTTTACAACCACATCGCCGGCTTGCAACCGCAAACGGTCATCATGATGAACAGCGGCACGCCCGACGGCGTCAACTACAACATCGACTACGCCTGGCCGTCGGACTTGATCGCGATCGAGCGGGGCATCCCGCCGGCAGGCGGCTACCGGCCATGGCGGGAAATCGAGGGCCGGAAATACTATATACCCGGCGAGGTTTGCGATCCAATCGGCAAGGAATGGTTTTGGGAGACCGGCGACAAGTTGCGTCCGGACGAGATTCTCTTGAAACAGTACCAGGCATGTTGCGGCGGCGGCGTGAACCTCCTCCTGGACGTGCCGCCGGACACGCACGGCCGGATTCCCGCCGAGACGGTGGCGGCCCTCATGCGGCTGCGCAAAAACGCCGCAATCTAATTTGTCGGCAGCCTTTTATAAGCAGGACGCATTTATTTCGATCCGCGCAATGTCCGATGCTGCTTGTAGTATTGCCGGGCGCGTTCGGTAACAACTCGGATGAAATGCGTCTTGGCCTCCGTATAGGCCACGCGGTCATGGGCATGAATGCCGGAGAGTTGCGTCTTGAGCTCACCGTATTCCCTGGCCACGTCCGGATGCTCAACGAGGTAGTCCCGAAAGAGGAGTCGGTCCCAGTGCGCGAAGTCCGCCTCGACCATATGGATATGGTGGGTACGGTTGCCGTGCCGGTCGCGTTTGATAAACCAGGCATAGAATGGCGGCGTATCGTTGCCCTGCGATGGCCGCCAAAAATAGTCATACCCTTGCGCTTCAAGAATTGGGGCAATTCTTTGACGGGTCTCGGCCAGACTCGTTACCTCCACCAGAATATCCACAATCGGTTTGGCCGCGAGGCCGTGAACCGCCGTACTGCCGAAATGCTCGATGCGCTTAACCAGATCGTCGGGGAGACAAGCCTGCAAATGCCGGCGCTCCTGCGCAAACATCTTCGGCCAGCATGGATCGTAAGGCACGACGGCCACGTCCTCTTTGATTACACGGGCAACTTTCTCCGCCAAGGTTTCCATCCGTTCCTCCATACGGCCCGACCATTTTGCAGCCAACGCATATTCGCCCAAAGGTTTGGCATAATCAAGTCCCGGTTGCATTCCAAGCATCCGGCAAGCGCGCCCGGCGCCTGCCGGCGCCACGTTTTTGCTATCAAAAACGATCGAAACCATATATGCTGCTGAAGGTACAAGGCAAAAAATGAAAACATTTTTACGGATAGCAGTGTCGTTTTTATTGATGGCAGGCGCCGTCTCTCTGCCGGCGCAGACCAATATGTTCCCGCGCGCGAGTGCCGAAAAAACGACGGGGCCTGCCATGACGCCAAAGCCCGGCTGGGCATTGGCGGTCAATCTGGGCGACGATGAATTGTTGCCCTTCGTCTGGATCGGGCCAATGAAGATGTGGGTCGGCAAGTTCGAGGTTACCAACGGCCAGTATCGCCGGTTCGATCTGGGCCATGAGAGCAAGCCTTATTATGGCCACCTGTTCAACGCCGCCGATCAGCCCGTGGTCTGGGTTTCCTGGGAAGACGCCAACAATTACTGTGCCTGGCTGACCCAGACCTTCGGCAGCCAGATGCCGCCCGGCTATATTTTCCGCCTGCCGACGGAAAAGGAATGGCAGACCTTTGCCTCCTGCGGCGAACGCCGCCGGTATCCCTGGGGCAATACCTGGCCGCCGCCGGATACCTTCAACTACCGGGGCGAGGAAGGCATCGGACTGCTCTACTGGATGTTCCAGCACGAACCCTATATCGGCTACCACGACGACGGGGCAATCGTCACGTGCCCGGTGAAGCAAAGCGGCGGCAATTCCTGGGGTTTATTCGGCGTGGGCGGCAACGTCTGGGAATGGTGCCAGAATTGGTCCGACGACCAGCAGATCATGCGGTCACTGCGCGGGGCAGGCTGGAACAACACCGAACCGGACATCATCGCGATCGCCAACCGCAGCGACGCCTATCCCTTACGGCGCAATCCCATGATCGGCTTCCGGGTCGTGGCCGCGCCGGCGAATCAGCCTTGAATTGGGCGGCCAGGGTACGCAATACCCAAAACCCCGCGCAGAGCATACGGTCCACCTTAAGCTTCTGTTCAGACAAGATAAAACAACAAACCGAAAAATGTCTCACACAAAGACACAAAGCCACGAAGGGAAGCTTCCGGATCTAAAAATCGAATTAACTTTGTGAGCTTCGTGGCTTCGTGTGAACAGAGAGACTTTGTCCACGCCGTTACCACGCTTCACCGGAGGCTACGGCGTGGCAAGCCAGCGCGGCTACAAAAAACATTACAGCGAACGGCCGGCTTATCTCGATGTCGAACTGGTCCGGGAAGCGGAAGACTTGTACCCGGTCTTGCTCTTGGCTTTCGAGGACCCGCTCTTCTTGGTGGACTTCGTGCTGGTAACTTTGGCGGGGGCGGCGGATGTTTGCACCGCACTCACGGCCTGGAGATGCAATTTCTGGATTTCCGCCTGGAGCGTCTGATTAGCCTGTTCCAGTTCCTGGACCTTGGCCTTATCCGCAGCCGCCGCCTGAAGCTGGACATTCGCATTCTGGATCTCCGCCTGCAAAGATTGGTTGGATGCTTCCAGATCGGCGATTTTTTTCTTATCGGCGCAACCGAACAACAAAAGGGAGGAAACGCAGACTGCGGAAATCAGGACGCCGTGCTTCATGACAACTGCCTTTCTAAATGGTTTTTTATCTGCCGATCAGCGAACGGGAATTTACTTATCCATCCTTGAAATTGCAATAGAAAAAACATGCTCAATCCGCCCCGGGAATGGTGGGCGCAACCAGCGCCAGCGGCGAGGGCACGGGCTCGATAACCCGCATCTTCTTCCATTGTCCCTGGCGATACCGCCAGCGGAACACCACCGCCAGCGCGCAGACATAGACCGACAAGAAAATCCAGGCGGTATACAGCCCCGCATGGAAATAAACCACCCCCACCGTGACCGGCAAAACCATCAGCCCCAACGACAGGCAGGCTATCGTCCACCCAATGAACTTGGTATCGCCCGCGCCACGCAGGGCTCCCGAGTAGATGACATTGAGCGAGTCGAAAACGCTGTAAAAAGCGATAAAGCGCAGGACGACCACCGTCATGCTCCGGACCGCCATAAATTCCCCGTGATCGTCGCCCGACGACTGGAAAATATCGATCAGCCAGCCCGGCGCCAGAAGAAAGAGCGCCGCCAGCAGCCACATATAAACACTGGTCAAATGCAGCGCGCTGCGGGTGGCGATCACGCCATCATCCGGGCAACCCCGTCCGATGGCCTGGCCGACAAGGGTGCTGACGGCAATCGAAAAACCGATCATCGGCATGAAGGCCAGCAGGTTGATCGAGCAGGCAATATTGGTCGCCGCCATCGCGTCGCGGCCCAGCCGCCCCACCATCAGCATAAACATGGCAAAACTGAAAATATCCACAAAGGTTTGGATTCCGGCCGGAGACCCGAATTTCAGCAGGCGCCCGAATAAAACCCGGTTAAATGCCCACATCCGGCGCACGCAGTAGATTCGGTCGTTCGGCTCGCGGAAGACCATGAAGATATAAAGCAGGCACATCACCACCGAGCTGGTCACCGTCGCCAAAGCGGAGCCAACCATACCCAGTTCGGGAAAACCAGCATATCCGTTGATGAGCATGTAGTTCAACGGGACATTGAGCGTCACGCCGATCAGGTTGACGATCATAATGGGCATGGTCAGGCCGCGTCCGGAATAAAAACAGCTCAACGCATTCTGCATGAGGGCAAAACCGGAACCCAGCATGAGAATCCCGAAATAGACCGTTTCCAGCTCCTGGATCTGCGGCGCATGCCCGGCAAGGCGGAACAAAGCTTCCCCGAAAAACGACAGCCCCGCCAGCAGGATGCCGGCAAAAATCGCCAAATAGACGCCCTGCCAGATGGCGCTGCCGACCTGGCGGGGCATATGCGCGCCAACATATTGCGCCACAAAAGTATTGGTAAACTCGACCACCCCCATGAAAAAACACATGCACATGAAGGCCATCATTCCCGCCGGGACGGAAGCCGCCAGGGTATCCAGCGAATAGCGCCCCAAAAACATCCGGTCGGTAAACAGCATGATCGTATGCGAGCTCATGCTGATAATCAGCGGCAGACTGATCTTGAATACCTCGCGATAGCCGCCGGAACGGCGCCAGTTTTCAAGAATGCGATGGAAGAAAGAATTCATAAAACTGTGCGTCACCATTCGAATCAGACCGTCAAAGGAGCGGGCAGGAGTTGGCCCGGCAGGACTGTCCGTCGGTATGGAGGAGTCAACTACTGGCAGAAAATCCTTATATATAAGTGAGGCGGTTGTGTATACTATATTAAGCTTGATTCGTCAATTGGCGATACGCTATGCTTTCGCAAAACTTATTTCAAACAATAGCCGGCGGGAGGCTATGTTTGACTGCGGCATTCATCGAACCGCGAACGAGGCCCACCATGATGAGAAAATACAAAATCGTTGCCGCCTGGGCGCTGCCGGCCGCCGCCATCCTGGCATTGGCCGTCACTGGCTGCAAACGCGCCGCGCACGCGCCCAAAATGGGACCGCCGGATGTGATCGTAGCGGAAGTAATTCAGAAGGATGTCCCAATATATGCGGACTGGATCGGCACGCTCGACGGAATGGTCAACGCCCAGATTCACGCCCAGGTCAGCGGATATCTGATGGCCCAGTGCTACAAAGAAGGCGATCTGGTCAACAAAGGCGACCTGCTCTTTCAAATTGACCCCCGCCCCTTCCAGGCGGCCCTGGACAAGGCCAAGGGCCAGATGGCCGAAGCCCAGGCCAATCTGGACATGACCGCCATCGACGTTAAGCGCTACACCCCCCTGGCAAAGAACAACGCCATCAGCCAGCAGGAATTGGATAATGCCATCCAGTCCAACAAGGGCGCCCAGGCCGCACTGGAATCCGCCCGGGCAGCCGTTCATCAAGCCGAGCTGGATTTGGAGTTCACCAAGGTCACGTCGCCCATCGAAGGCATTGCCGGCATTGCCGAAGCCCAGGTTGGCGACCTGGTGGGGCCCGGCAGCTCGGAATTGACGGCCATATCCACGGTGAACCCCATCAAAGTTTATTTCCCGATCAGCGAGCAGGAATACATGCTCGCCATGGAAAGTCGGCTCGCTCAAGGCAGAGGCGACATGGTTAAAGGCCAGGCAACCAACAACCTGGAACTTATCCTGGCCAACGGCAAAACCTACGCGCACAAGGGCGCCATTGTCACCGCCGACCGCCAGGTGAACGTTAAAACGGGCACAATCCGCATCGCCGGCATATTCCCGAATCCGCATTGGATCCTGCGGCCCGGCCAGTATGCGCATGTCCGGATGGCCATCAAAATGCTGTCCGGCGCCATTTTGGTGCCCCAGCGCGCTGTCACGGAAACGCAGGGCAATTATCATGTGGCCGTCGTGGACAAAAACAATAAGGTTTCGATCAGAACCGTCCAGACGGGCGATCGCAGCGGAGCATTATGGGTTATTACCAACGGACTTAATCCCGGGGACAGGGTGGTGGTGGAGGGCACACAAAAGGCCCGTGACGGCGCGTTGGTAAATCCCAAGCTTTACACCCCGCCGAAATCCGATCCGGTCCCGGCCGCCGAAACGAATGCACCGACTCCATAAGGCGCCCTTAATCCATGACAAAATTCTTCATTAACCGGCCGATCGTGGCCATGGTGATTTCTATCATCATGGTGATTATCGGTCTGGTTATCATGCTGTCTTTGCCCACGGCCCAATTTCCCAATATCGTTCCGCCCGAAGTCCAGATCCAGACGATGTACGTTGGCGCAGATGCGCAAACCGTGGAGCAGTCGGTCGCAACGCCCATCGAGCAGCAGATGAGCGGCGTTGACAACATGAAATTCATGTATTCCATCAACGCCAACAACGGCGCCATGTCGATGCGCGTCGACTTCGACGTATCGACGGACCCGAACACCGACCAAATTCTGGCGCAGATGCGCGAGTCCCAGGCCGAATCGCAGCTTCCGTCCGATGTCCGTAATTACGGGGTCACCGTCCAGAAATCCACATCCGCTCCGCTGATGATCTTCAACCTGTATTCGCCCAAGGGCACTTATGACGGGATCTTTCTGGCCAACTACGCCTTCATCAACCTGAACGATCAATTAACCCGTGTGCCGGGTATCGCCAGCATCCAGGTGTTTGGCTCCGGCCAGTATGCCATGCGTTTCTGGGTCAGGCCGGACAAACTGGCCAAAATGGGCATTACGATCCCTGACATCATCAGCGCGATCAACAGCCAGAACACCGTCAATCCCGCCGGCCAGATCGGCAGCGAGCCGGTGCCGAACGGGCAGGAATTCACCTACGCCGTGCGCGCCCAGAGCCGCCTGGTCACGGAAGACGAATTCAAGCAGATCGTGATCCGGGCCGAATCGGATGGCTCCGTCATTCGCCTCGGGGATGTCGCCCGCGTGGAATTAGGCTCGCAAACGTATAATCTTATTGGACGGCTCAACGGCAAGCCTTCGGCGGTAATCGCCCTCTATCAACTGCCCGGTTCGAACGCCATCAAGGCGGCGGACGGCGCCAAAAAACTCATGGCCGAGCTGAAAAAGCGTTTTCCGGAAGACCTGGATTACGTCATCGGCCTCGACACCACCGAGGCGGTCCGGGCCGGCATGCAGGAAATCACCAAGACGCTGTTCGAAGCGCTGCTCCTGGTGATCCTGGTTGTTTTTATTTTCCTGCAAAGCTGGCGCGCCACCCTGATCCCGTTGCTGGCCGTGCCGGTCTCGCTCATTGGAACCTTCATGCTCTTCCCGCTTTTCGGCTTCTCGATCAACACCTTGTCGCTTTTTGGCCTGGTTCTGGCCATCGGGCTGGTGGTGGATGACGCCATCGTCGTGGTGGAGGCCGTGGAACGGCACATCGAGGAAGGCATGACACCAAAGGATGCGGCGCTCAAGGCCATGGAGGAAGTCTCCGGCCCGGTCATAGCCATTGCGCTCATTCTGGCGGCGGTGTTTATCCCAACGGTGTTCATTCCCGGGATCACCGGCCGGCTTTACCAGCAGTTCGCCGTGACCATCGCGGTTTCCGTGATTATTTCGGCCTTCAATGCCTTGTCGCTCAGTCCGGCGCTCGCCGCACTGCTCCTGCGGCCCCGCGCAAAAACACGCGGCCCGATCGGTGCGTTTTTCGACGGCTTCAACCGGCTGTTCGACCGCGCCACCCATGGATACGTCTCCATTTGCGGCGCCTGTATCCGCAAAACCGGATTCAGCCTGCTCTTTCTGATCGTGGTCTCCGTCGGCGTGGGCTTGTTCGGCAAGATATTGCCGGGCGCCTTCATTCCGGAAGAGGATCAGGGATACTTATATGTGAATGTTCAATTGCCGGATGCAGCTTCCATCCAGCGCACGGACGCGGTTTGCCGGCAAGTCGAGGAAATCCTGGCCAAAACTCCGGGCGTGCAATATGTCACCACGGTCTGCGGCTTCAGCATGTTGAGCTGGGTTCAGGACACCTACAGCGCCTTCTTCTTCGTGTCGCTCAAACCCTGGGAAGAGCGCAAGAAACCCGAAGAACAATATGACGCCATCGTCAAGCGCCTCAACTACGCGCTGTCGAAACTTCCACAGGCCATCGCCTTTGCCTTCTCGCCGCCGGCCATTCCGGGCATCGGCACGGCCGGCGGCGTGACGTTCCTGCTCGAGGATCGCGCCGGCAAAGACCTCTCTTTCCTGGCCGAAAACGTAAAAACCTTTGCGGAAGCCGTCCGCAAACGTCCGGAAGTGGCGTCCATCAACACCACCTTCCTGCCGAACGTGCCGCAAATGTATATTAATGTGGACCGCGACAAGGTTTTGAAGCAGGGGATCGACATCAGCCAGGTGTATAAAACCCTGCAGGCCTTCATGGGCGGCGCGTTTATCAATTATTTCAACCGGTTCGGGCGGCAATGGCAGGTGTATGTCCAGGCCGAGGGCGATTACCGCACGCGCGCCGAAAACCTGGGCCAGTTTTACGTGCGTAACGACCAGGGCAACATGGTCCCGCTTTCCACGTTGACCAAAATCGAATCGCGCGTTGGGCCGGAATTCACCATGCGGTTTAATCTATATCGCTGCGCCCAGTTCAATGTCAACGCGGCGCCGGGCTATAGTTCGGCCCAGACAATGAAGGCTTTGGAAGAAGTGTTTGCCGAAACCATGCCGATTGAAATGGGCTACGACTATCTCGGCATGTCCTTCCAGGAAAAAGAAGCTCAGGAGGGCGTGCCGGTCTGGGTCATTTATGGCCTGTCGCTGTTATTCGTATTCCTGATCCTGGCGGCTCAATATGAAAGCTGGGGGTTGCCGTTCAGCGTGCTCCTTGGCACCCCTATCGCCGTGTTTGGCGCATTTCTGGCGATTTATTTGCGCCACATGGAAGTCAGCGTTTACGTTCAGATCGGCATGATCATGCTGATCGGGCTGGCGGCAAAAAATGCCATCCTGATCGTCGAATTCGCCAAAACCAGCTATGAAGGCGGCATGTCCGCGGTGGATGCCGCCCTGCATGGCGCGCAGATCAGACTGCGCCCGATCCTGATGACCGCCTTCGCGTTCATTCTGGGCTGCGTGCCATTGTGGGTCGCCACGGGCTCCGGCTCGGTTTCGCGCCAGGTGCTGGGCACGGCCGTGATCGGCGGAATGGTGGCGGCGACTTGCATCGCCATTTTCATCATTCCCGTGTCTTTTTCCTTTGTCCAGCATTTGATCCACGGCAAGACGCCGACGCGCCCGGAATCACCCAAGGAGCCCGAAAAGGAAAGCCATACGCCCTAGAGTTGTTGTCATCACGGGCGCAGCCGCCCGGATTGAAATTCATATACCCAACGCCATTATGTCAACCTTATTCAAATGCAGCTTCGCCAGCCTGACGATCATGGCGCTTTTGCTGACCGGCGGATGCGCCCTGGGACCCAAGTTCCATGCTCCCGAGATGGATATGCCCGGCGGATTCCTCGGCCAGGGAGTGGCCAGCCAGCAGGTGACCATGGCCGATCTGCCGTGGTGGGACATGTTTGCCGACGACACGCTCCACGGCCTGATTCAGACCGCGCTCACCAATAATTACGATTTGCGCATCGCCATCAAGCGCATCGACGAGTACCAGGCGATGGCGGCACAGGCGCGCGCCCAGTTCTTCCCGCAAATCGGGTACCAGGGCGACGTGGAACGCAGCCGCAACGCGTATCGCAACAATGCCTCGCCTTCCGGCGGCATAACGGATAACCCCCTGATGCTCACCGCCTCGGCCGCGTGGGAACTCGATCTTTGGGGCCGCATCCGCAAAATGGACGAAGCCGCTCAAGCCCAGCTGCTGGCCACCACCGCCAACCGGAGGGGTGTCATGCTGACACTCGTCTGCAATGTGGCCCAGGCCTATTTCGAATTGCTGGAGCTGGACCTTGAACTCGAAATCGCAACGCGCACAACGCGATCATTCGAGGAAAGTCTGGATATTTTCAGCCAGAAACTGGCCGGCGGCGCCGCCTCGCGCCTGGAAACCTCTCGGGCCGAAGCCGCGGTTGCCCAGACTGCCGCAATGATTCCGGATATCGAGCGGCAGATTGCCATCAAGGAAAACCAGATTAATCTCCTGCTCGGCCGCAATCCCGGAACGATCGCGCGCGGGGCAACCCTGCTTGACCAGGAAGCGCCGCCGGATGTGCCCGCGGGACTGCCTTCCGACCTGCTCCGGCGCCGGCCGGATATCCTGGCCGCCGAACAGAATTTGCGCGCGGCTAACGCCCAGATCGGCGTCGCCATCGCCCAATGTTTCCCAAAGGTCGGCCTGACCACGCTATTCGGACGCGTCAGCTCGGACCTGAACTCGTTCAATAAAGATGCCATGTCCTGGAGCATCGGCGCCAACCTGACCGGCCCGATTTTCCAGGGCGGCGCTCTGCGGGCCCAAATCCGCCAGGCGCGCGCGCAAACCGAAGAACAGTCGCTGACTTACGAGCAGACCGTGCGCACGGCATTCCAGGACGTGGCCAACGCGCTGGTCACGCGCACCAAACTGGAAGGCATTTTCACCCAGCAGGCGCGCTGCGTGCGTTGTTATGTGGATGCCGTCTCCGTATCGCGCGACCGTTATGTCGCCGGCAAGGCCAGCTATTACGAAGTGCTCGAAGCCCAGCAGCAGCTGTTCCCGGCGGAAAACAAGCTGGCCCAGACCCAGCTCAGCCGCCTGACGGCCGTCATCCAGCTTTACAAGGCCTTGGGCGGCGGCTGGAACCTGCCGGATGGCGCCTGGGGCGCTGCGCACTGAGGGCGGCAGCCGCGGCGGCCCTTTGTCGATTCGACCCCTTGCGTTTCTCCCACTTCCGCACCGGCCCGGGAACAATCCTGAAGAACGGATGTTGATCCGGACGTTTGACCTCGACGTATTCCGTCAACAAAGCGGGAGCGCGCCGGGTCAACTTTGCCTTGAGATGCCGCCACTCGTAGAGCAGTTGGCCGCTTGTCTCCACAATGCGGACCGCCGTCCGGCGTTTTCCGATTTTACAAGCGTCGAATGCATAGCCCCGCCGCACGGCCTCGGTATGAACGGCGGCAAGATAAGTCGCGATTGCGGCAACGGGATCCGGATGTTGCCGAAAACGCGCAAGTTGCGAATGATGCAAATATCCCCTGGTCCTGCCGCTCAGGACGGCCTGAGCCAGCAGCCCTTCCCGCCAGAGGCCCAGCAGGCCCTGCCGGTCCAGATATTGCGGATTTATGGTCCAAATTCTCATCGTTCGACTCGAAAGGGCGAAATTTCATCCGTTCCATGGCAAGGATACGACGCGGACAAAAGCGGAACAAGCGCAAAGCAGACGGCAACGCCATGCGCATTGCGGACCGGGTCCGCGCTGCGCGCAACAAGCCCTCCGATGGGGGAGTTCGTGTCATCGCGTCGCATGACGATTTTTCTTGAATCCGTTCGTCAGGCACGGCACTCTACCCCCTATTCAATAGGCCTTTGCAAAATCGCAACCGGTTGCCAGCGATGCCGCCAATGTCGGACCGTTCGCTAAAATAGGCCACATCGATTTAAATGAACCACCGATTTTATACTTGCTTGATTACGGTCGTTGGCGGCGCGCTGGCCGCATTTCTGGCCGGTTGCGTATCGGCACCGGCGCCGAGCGACGCAACCACCCCCTGGGCGCCTCCGGACCGCGCTCAGAACCAGGACAGCGTCTGGAAGGATATCCGCACCCGCCAGGCGGACTTTACCAATGACCAGTCACTGGCCGAAGCCCTGGACATCGCACTGCAGAACAATCCGGCCAGCCGCAAAACCTGGAACGATGCCCGGGCCGCATCCGCGCAGGTCGATCAGGCCAAGGGCAATTTCCTGCCAACCATTGCCGGCACGGCCGCAGCCAGCCGCCAGCGCACCACGGCGGAGCCGGACAGCTTCGACTTGGACTATGCAAAATATGGCCCCGGACTTCAGCTCAATTACCTGGTGATCAATTTCGGCGGCGGCCGCAGCGCCGCCGTGGAACAGGCGCTCCAGACCGTGTATGCCGCCAATTATCTTTTTAACCGCTCCATCCAGGATATTCTCCTGGCCGTGGAGACCGCCTATTACGGCCTGGTCAGCGCCGGGGCCGGCATCGAAGCGGCCGAGGCCAACGTCAAAGACAACCGCACGGCGCTCGAGACGGCGCAGGCGCGCAAAGCCGCCGGCGTGGGCACCGACCTGGAAGTGCTCCAGGCCCAGGCCAGTTACGACCAGGCGCGCTATGGCCTGGTCAACGCCAAAGGCCAGTTCAAAATCGCACGGGGCACGCTGGCCCAGGCCATGGGCATTCCGGCCGATATAACTGTCCAGGTAGTGGCGCCGACCAATGCGGTGCCCGAAGCAATTACACCCCAGGATATGCGGCAACTGATCGATGCGGCGCTCGACCGGCGGCCGGATATTGCCGCGCTGCGCGCAACCTTGGCCGCCAAGAAGGCCGCCATCCGCGTGGCGGGGTCGACGCTCTGGCCCTCGCTTTTCGTCAACGGCAATGTCAATCGCAATTATTATGACAGCATTACCGGCGATAGCTTCCAGGACCATGACTGGTCCTACGGCGCAGGCGCTACGCTTCAATGGACCCTGTTCGACGGCTTCCAGACCCTGAGCGCCAAGCGCGCCGCCGCGGCGCAGGCGGATTCCGCCCTGGCGCAACTCCAGCAGGCGGAACTGGCGGCCGCTGCCGATGTCTGGGCCAAGTACTATGCTTATGAAACCGCCCTGGAACAGCATACGGTCAGTATCGCGTCGCTGGCCAGCGCTACGGCCTCCTACAACCTGGCCCTGGATAGCTACAAAAACGGACTGAGCAATATCATCGATTTGTTGAATGCCGAAAGCACGCTGGCGCAGTCGCGAACCCAATATGTCGCCGCCCGGCAAAATGCGTTCACCGCCCTGGCCAACCTCGCCTACGCGACCGGCCGCCTGGAAAAAGACGGCGCCGGCCGCAGCCGGGACTTTTTTTCGAATAGCGTTATAAAGGATCAGCAGCCATGAACTTATTTTTACGTCCCGCCATCCGTCTTGCGCTTTGCGGCAGCTTGTTTTTGATCTTAACTGCATGCACCCGGCGAGCGCACGAAGCGATGCAAATGCCGCCCGTTGCGGTCCAAACCACCCTGGCCCTGACAATGGACACGCCCGTGGTAATCACCGCTTTCGGCAACACGAAAGACCAGGCGAGCGTTGACGTCATCCCCCAGGTTTCCGGAAAACTCGTTCGAACTTTTATTCCGGATGGAGCCATCGTCACCAACGGCCAGCCGTTATTCCTGATCGATCCCAGCGACTACGCCATCCGCGTCCGCCAATCCGATGGCCTGGTGACCGCCGACCGGGCCAACCTGGAATTGAGCCGCCTCACGCTGGAGCGCAACCGCCCGCTGCTGGCCAAGAACATGATCTCCGCGGAAACGTTCGACACGCTGAAAACGAAGTTCGATGCCGCCACGGCGCAACTCCAGATCGACGAGGCGGCCCTCGACCAGTCCCGCCTGGATCTTTCGCGCTGCATGGTCACCTCCTCGATCAACGGAGTTTGTTCCAAGCGTTTCCTGGATAACGGCAACCTGGCCATTGCCAACCAGACCAAGCTGACCAACGTCCGCAGCTACGACCCGCTTTTCGTCGACTTCTCCGTTTCGGAACGATATCTGAGCGTCCTGCGCCGGGAAATGGCGGCAAAGCCCGTGCGGATCGAAGTCACGCCGCACGGCGACACGAACAACTATGCGGGCGAACTGGTTTTCCTGGACAATGCCGTCAACCAGGAGACGGGCATGATCCTGTTGCGCGGGCTGGTGCCCAATCCCGACCGGAAAATCTGGGCCCAACAGTTTATCGAGATACGCATCCTGGCCGGCGTCGCCCTCAACGCTGTCATGGTTCCGGAAAGCGCGGTGCAATTCGGCAAGGACGGTCCTTATGCATTTGTCGTGACCAAGGAAAACAAAGCCGACCTCCGGCTGGTTAAAACCGGGGTGCGCTACGATAATTTGCTGCAGATCGTCGAGGGTGTGGCGTCCGGCGAAAAAGTGGTCGTGCTGGGCCAGCTGATGCTTTACCCCGGCGCCGCGGTTATGGAAGCCGCTGCGCCGGCAGCAACGTCTGCGCCGGCCGGCAAGGCTTCGGCCAATGCGTCGGGAAAAAAATGAATAAGGTCGCCGCGGCGATAACGCCATGGTCCATGCTTGAAAATCCAGGCCCTTAGGGGCGCGGCTACATACAAAAGCATGCTATTTGGCGCTTGCCGTCACGGCGTTCAGCCGCCGTATGTTTTGAAAGAAGATCATTAGCATCCCACAGGATGCTCTGGCTGAGGGCTGTAGGCCGTAGACCGTAGGAAAAAGCAAGAAAAGAGATGATTATGAAAAGCCCTTCAAAATCCTCAGTTCCGGTTTTTCCAACTTGGATTTATTCGATTCCGACCTACAGCCTTCGGTCTACAGTCTACAGTCCGAGGCGTCCCTGTGGAACGCCAGTGAAAGAAGACAACAGATCATGACTTTCTCGGAAATTTTCATTCGCCGGCCAATTATGACGACGCTGGTCATGGTCGTCATGGCCGTGTTCGGTGTATGGGCCTACTTAATGCTGCCGGTCAACAGTTTGCCGACGGTGGATTACCCCGTCATCCAGGTATCCGTGGCCTATCCCGGGGCCAGCCCGGCGACAATGGCCTCGGCCGTGGCCACCCCCCTGGAAAACCAGTTCACCCAGATCAACGGCCTGGAATCCATGATCTCGGACAACAAGGAAGGTTTCACGACCATCAACCTGACGTTCAACCTTGATCGCAGCGTTGACCTGGTGGCGCCGGACGTGCAGGCGGCGATTACCCGCGCCCAGAACAATTTGCCCAAGGACCTGCCCAATCCCCCCACCTACCAGAAATACAATCCTTCCGACATGCCGATTTATTATCTCATGGTGTATTCGGACACGTTATCGCACGGGGATCTTTACGATTATGCCAGCCATATCATTGCGAAAAAGCTCAGCATGATCGCGGGTGTCTCCCAAGTGCAGACCTGGGGCGCCCAACGGGCGGTGCGGGTCCAGTTTATCCCCGAACAACTGGCATCTTACCAAATCGGGGTCGACGAACTGGCGGCGGCCCTCAAGGCCGGCACCGTCAACATCCCCGGCGGCAGTCTCAACGGACTCTCGCGGACCTTTTCGCTCGAGCCGCAAGGCCAGCTGCGCACCGGCAGGGAATACGGCGAACTGATCATTGCCTATCGCAACAACATGCCGGTGCGTTTGAAAGACGTGGCCAACTGCATCGACAGCATCACCGACGACCTGGTCGACATCCGCTACTGGAAGACGACTATACCCGAAAAAAGCATGTGCGTGGTCATGGCCATTTCGCGCATCAGCGGCGCCAATACCGTCAAGGTGGCCGACGTGGTCGAAAAAACGCTGGCCGCCGCCCGGAAAGAACTGCCGCGCTCCATCAATTTCGAAGCGATGCATAACGGCGCGCAGCCGATCCGGGAGTCCATCCAGGACGTTCAGGAGACGGTGATCATCGCCCTGGTCCTGGTGGTGCTGGTGATGTTCGCCTTCCTCGGCCGCATCCGCGAAACCATCATTCCCGGCATCGTCCTGCCGATTTCCCTGCTGGGCACCATGATCCTCATGTTCGTTTCGAATTTCAGCATCGACACGCTGTCCCTGATGGGCATCGTGCTGGCCGTCGGATTCCTCGTGGATGACGCCATCGTGGTTCTGGAAAACACGGTGCGCCACATGGAAACGGGCATGAAACCCATCCCGGCGGCGATCCGGAGCATGAAGGAAATCACCTTTACCGTGATCTCCACCAGCGTGGCTCTGATCATTGTCTTTACCCCGCTGGTATTCATGAGCGGCGCCGTCGGCCACAACCTGCGCGAGTTCGCCCTGACCGTGATCTACGCGGTGATCGTCTCGACTGTCGTGGCCCTGACCCTTTCGCCGATGATGTGCGCGCGCATCATCAAACAGCACAAGCAACCCAATCGCCTCCAGCTTTTTATTACCGACACCATCGGTTCCATGATTCGAGGCTACGGCAAAGCTTTGACCTGGACGCTCCACAACAAATATGTGTCGTTGATCGCCTGGGCAATATGTATCGCGGGAACTGTTTGGCTGTTCATGATCCTGCCCCAGAGCTTCCTGCCCAAGGGCGACAGCAGCTTCATTCATGGCGCAATGCTGATGCCGCAGGGAGCATCCACCGTCCAGATGAAAGCCTTTCAAAAACAGGTCATGGAGATTATCAAAGAGGAACCCGACGTATTGCAGGCCGGAAGCGTCACCGGCTATCAGACCGGCGCCGACCAGAGCATGGGGTTCATTTTCATCCGACTGCGCCAGCCCGACGAGCGAAAATTTCCGATCGATCATTATGTCAACAAGCTCATGGGTAAATTGATGGTCCTGCCCTCCGGCTTCTGCTATTTGCAGGCCATGCCGGTGCTGAAAATCAGTTCGGGGGCCGAATCCACCGCGATCGGCAGCGACTATGCCTATCTGCTCATGGGACTTGACCGTGAAAAGGTCTACGCCGCCGCCCATCAACTCGAGCTGGCCATGCCTCAGGTTCCGGGTTTCTTCAGTGTCCAGAACAACATCAAGCTCACCATGCCGCGCTTGAATATGACCATCGACCGGGACCGCGCCTCGGCGCTGGGAATCACGGCGCAAACCATCGAACAATCGCTGGCGCTCGGATATGCCGGCGGCTATATAACCCAGTTCACGACCGAGCTTGACCAATATCAGGTCATCCCTGAAATCGAAAAAGAACACCAGAGTATGCCCAACGACCTGAACATGCTCTATTTGCGCTCAGCCGTAACCGGCCGCCTGGTGCCCTTGAAATCGGTGGTGGATTGGAAGGAAGAGGCCGGCCCTCAAAACATTCCGCATGCCCAGCAGCAGGAGTCCGCCACGCTGTCCTTCAGCCTGGCCCCGGGCATTCCGCTGGGTTACGCCACCGCGCAGATGGAAGCCTTGGCCGCCAAGATCCTGCCGCCCGGCGTGGTCGGCAAATTCACCGGGGATGCCCAGGAATTCAAGTCCTCGATTGCCAGCCTGGGAATCCTGCTGCTGGTGGCCGTGTTTCTGAAATATATCATG